>JBGAJX010000001.1:0-240319 GCA_044224695.1 Marmoricola sp.
GAGGATGGACTGGATGGCCGCGGCGCTGGCCCGGTAGCCGCGCAGCAGCCCGGAGGACTCGAACTTGCGGGGCTTGCGCGCGCCGTGGGAGTAGACCTCGGCCACCTCGGGCTCCCACTCCACCGACGCAACGACGGGGATCTGCAGGGCCTTGGCGATGTGGCGGGCGCTATAGGGCCGGACTCGAGCGCCGGTGGGCATCGCGGGCCAGCGTCGTTCCTCGTCGACGACGAGGACCCCGAGCCGAGACAGGCCACCGACCCCGGCGAACTGGGCGCGCAGGGTCTTGGCCCAGCTGGTGGCGCCGGCCAAGGCCGGAAGCGAGCTGCGGGTGACCAGCAGGGTCAGGTCGGAGGCGGCGATCAGCGGCTGGGGCCAGCCGGCCAGGCCGAGCCGGCCGGCGTCGACAATGACGTCGTGGCCGTTGCGCTCCAGAGCGCGCAACTGCTCGGTGAGCGGGTCCCACAGCGGTAGAAGGCTGGGCGCCTGGTCGTGGGCCCGGATGCCGGGCAGGAACCACGCCGAGCGCTCGGCCGGTGCCTCGGGGTCCAGCAGCAGCGTCTCGCGCGGTAGGGCGTCGGCCAGCGTTCCGTCGCGCAGGGAGAGGGCAAGGTTGATCAGCCCGCCGGTCGGCTCCTGGGTGCCATGGAAGAAGCCGGCGAAGACCGAGGAGGAACCGGTCGGGTCGGCGTCGACCAGGAGCGCCGGGCGATGCCAGTTGAGGGTGAGCCCGAGCGCCGTGGTCGAGACACCAGGCGAACCGCTTCCGGATGCCAGGACGATCAGCGCCATGCCTCAGCGCTCCCGGGCGTCCAGAACGAGAGCAACCCGTCCGGTGGCGGCACGGGCAGCCAGGTCGGCAGCATCACCCTCGGGCACCGAGACGTCGACGACGGTCTCCCCTGTCTCCTCAACCCGGCTAACACCAACGACGATTGCCTCGACGGTGACCGGGTCCTTGTCGGTGACCTCGCCCTGATCACCGGGGGTGGTGACGATCCGGACGACGTCGCCGCCATAGAGCGGCTCCGAGGGCATCTGGCCGGGAGTGAGGCTGATGCCCACGAGGGACTCCCCTTCCCCCGGAACCAGACTGTCGGTGACGGCCTGCTCAGTGAGCAGGGTGCCGGCCCACAGGTCTACCGCAGCGCGGTTGCCCTCAAGCTCAGCCTTCTGACTGCCAGGAAGCGGCGTCAGCGCGGGATCGACGCTCACCCGAACCACCGAGAGGTCGCCGGCCTCGATGATCTCGCCGCGCTTGACGTCCTGGCTGACGACGAGGACCTCCCGGGTGTCGTTGACCGACGTGAAGACGAACGCGGTTCCCAAGGCGCCGGCGACAACCAAGGCGACGCACAGGGCGAACACCCATGGCCGGCGGCGCCGCCTGGGTCGCGGTCGCGGACGGCCGTCAAGCGCGGGCATCGCGCCCGGGGCGCGCGGTGTCTCGGCTGGCAGGGGTTGAGCGGTGTTCTGCGGCATGGGTCCCGAGTCCTCTCGTGTCTCGATCACCTACGTGTCAAGACGGGCCCGGAGCGATCAACGCGAGCCCAACTCGATAGAACAACACTAGTGCAGTTCTATCGCTCCGCTCGATATCCACAGGTGACCGATCCCGAGATGCCATCGCCCAGTCCTGACCAGAGGGTTACGCGGCTCAATCCCCCCGATGGGACCGAGCATCAACGCCTCCGAACGATCCGGAGTCCATGGGACCACAAAATCGTCCGATCTCCCGGAACGAGTTTTCTCCCTGTGGATATCGGTCAGACCCGACGAAGACGTTAGACCGAGGCTGTTTCGCTCCGGCGGCGTTGCCGTTGCGCTTCACGGAATGCTGCGACAACAAGCTCCACTGGCTCCCCGAGTGCGGACGCGAGTCCTTCGAGCGACTGTGGTCCGGGTAGCCGAGTCCAGCGTCCTTGCTCCCACGCGTAGTACGTCGGGACAGCCACGTTCACGGACCCGGCGAGTTCGAGAACGGTGAGCCCTGCCTGCAGCCGTAGCGCCCTGAGATCCGAGACGTCGCCGTCGAGGTGGATCAGCCGATGCGTCGGGATGTCGAGGGCCCGCGCGAGCTTGACCACGAAGTCTGGGCGGGGAACTGACGTGCCCAGCTCCCACCGGGATACGCGTTCACCCCCGGCCGCGCCGACCAGACGCGCCAACTCATGCTGAGTCAGACCCGCCTTCTCGCGAGCAGCCCGCAGTTGTGAGGGGTCAAGACCGGAAACCATCAGCGACGAACCCTACCGCCCAACTGCTGTGGGCTTGCGCCTTCTGATCTGACTGCGTCCTGAGGACTGCTGCCCTCCGGGCTACCGACCCGGGACCGACCTCCTCGCGCCGCTCTGTTCTCGTGCAAGTTGGCCGGACTTGATCGCCGCAGGGGGCTGCCCGGACTTAGGAGACCGTCCGGACACTGAGAGGAGCAGTCTCTTGCAGCCCATCGACATTCCCGCCGACTGGAACGGCAGCGCGCTGCTGACCATCGAGGAGTTCTGTTCTCTTGCTCGCACGCCGCAGGGGACGGTGCGCTCCTGGCAGGCACGAGGCATCGGCCCGCGGTTCTGGAGGTTCAACGGCACCGGCCGGCTCTATACGACGGTCGACGAGGTGCGGCGTTGGGTCGCCCCACGATCCGCCGCGATTGATCTTCGAGACGGTGAACTAGGGGGCCGACGGTGAGCGAGGCATCGAGTTGGCGTCCCTTGCTCACCGTTGAGGAGGCGGCTACCTACCTCAACGTTCCGACGAGGTGGGTGGCAGATGCTGTTCGGGAGCGGAGGGTGCGCTGCACGCGGATCGGCAAGCACATCCGATTCCGTCCGGAACACCTCGATGAGTTGATCGACGCAGGCGAGCAGCCAGTCTCCGCATCACCTCACACGCTGAGCGTTGTCCGGCCGCCGAACTCTAACCGTCGCCGCTCAAAGCTGTGAGCAGGGCGCGAGTGTCCTTCCGGCAAAGACGGCAGCACGCCCGCGGCGCGGTGAAGGCCTCGACTGTGAAGGCATCGACCGCCCTCATGTCGCGGCCTCTTTCTCCACCGAACGCGACACGCCCTGATCCCGAGCCGGCTTGGTGCGCTTCTCGGAGTGACGTCCGGCAGAGTGGTGTACGGATCCTGGCGAGCGTGTCGCTGCGGAAGTGGGCGACGGTCACCGGGTGATCCTTCGAGTGAACTTCTCACGGCACTCTCGAAAGGACCGTCCCAGTGACTGTCAACTCCAGTATCGACCCTGCCCGCCTGCTCGAGGAACAGCTCGCTCAGGCCTCTCCGGATCTGCTGCGCGAACTGCTGCAGAGCTTCATCAACACCCTGCTCAGCGCTGAGGCCGACGCGGTCTGTGGCGCGGCCTATGGCACGTCGTCGCCGGAGCGGGTCAACCGCCGCAACGGCTACCGCCACCGCGACTTCGACACCCGCGCCGGCACCATCGACGTTGCGGTCCCCAAGCTCCGCGAGGGCACCTACTTCCCCGAGTGGCTCCTCGAGCGCCGCAAGCGCGCCGAACGGGCGCTCACCTCAGTGGTCGCGACCTGCTACCTCCTGGGCGTCTCGACACGGCGGATGGACAAGCTGGTGCAGTCGCTGGGGATCACCACCCTGTCGAAGTCCCAGGTCTCCGAGATGGCCAAGGACCTCGACGCGCACGTCGAAGAGTTCCGCAGCCGCTCGTTGGCCGACGCGGGCCCGTTCACGTTCGTCGCCGCCGATGCACTGGTGCTGAAGGTCCGCGAAGGCGGCCGCGTGGTGCCGGTCCACGCCTTGGTTGCGACTGGCGTGAACGCCGATGGTCACCGCGAAGTCCTCGGCGTTCAGGTCACCACCAGCGAGGACGGCGCCGGCTGGCTGGCGTTCTTCCGCGACCTCACCGCGCGCGGCCTGTCCGGGGTCAAGCTCGTCACCTCTGATGCCCACCGCGGGCTCGTCAACGCGATCAGCGCGACCCTGCCCGGCGCAGCGTGGCAACGCTGCCGGACTCATTACGCCGCCAACCTGATGTCCGCGACCCCCAAGTCGTCGTGGGGATGGGTCAAGGCCCTGCTGCACTCGGTCTACGACCAGCCCGACACCGACGCGGTCCACGCCCAGTTCGACCGCGTCGTCGACGCGCTCACCGACAAGCTCCCCGCCGTCGCCGAGCACCTTGAGACCGCTCGCGCCGACATCTTGGCCTTCACCGCCTTTCCCAAGGAGATCTGGCGCCAGATCTGGTCCAACAACCCCAACGAACGCCTCAACCGCGAGATCCGCCGGCGCACCGACGTGGTCGGGATCTTCCCCGACCGAGCCAGCCTGATCCGCCTCGTCGGAGCCGTCCTGGCCGAGCAACACGACGAATGGGCCGAAGGCCGCCGCTACCTCGGACTCGACGTCCTGACCCGGTCCCAGACCACCACGGAGGTGACCACCGAACCCACCACCATCGCGGCCCTCACGGCCTGAACAACAACCACGAGGGATCAGACCTCGTACACCACGTCACAGGACTTGACCCTTCTCGGACTTCTTTCCCTTGCCCTTCTTTCCCATCGACGATCCAGGGCCGGGGCGGATCGTCCCTCCGGTCAATGCAGTGTCGATGATGCCGGAGATGAGTTCGTCACCAGCTGGGAGCAGGTGGCCATAGGTGTCGATCGTCGTCGTGATCGACTCATGCCCTAACCGGGCCTGGATGTGGGGCAATGGCGCGCCGCCAGCCACCAACCACGCGACGTGGGTATGCCGCAGGTCATGGAATCGGAATCGAGCAATGCCTTCGGCCTCGAGCGCCGTCATCAGCTTTCGCCATACGTGCGTGCTGAAGTCCCCGTTGTGCAGCGGGTATCCAGCGTTTGAAACGAACACGAAGTCGTCCGCTGCCTTGCCTTCAATGCGCTTGCGCAAGACGGTGACCAGGGCGGGCGAGATGGTGATCGTCCGGCGCGACTTGGTTGTCTTGGGCACGCCCAAGTGGTGGTCGCGCATCGTGTGCTTGGGCTTTAACAGCTTGGCGAGCCACCCTGGAACGTCAGTGGCATCGTCCTCTCCGTTGCGCTTCCACGCCTTGTTGATTCGGACTGTGCGGCGCTCGAGGTCCACATCGGAAACCCAGAGAGCTCCGAGTTCGCCGAACCGCATGCCGGTGCCCACGGCCACGGTCAGGAGGTCGGCGTAGGGTCCGGCCAGCTCGACCGCACGCTGCAGTTCTCGTTCCGTAAGGAACCGCAGCTCCGGTCGTGACTGCTTCACCCTGGACATCCGTGGTGCCGTCCCGACGGCAGGGTTTGCAGACATCCAGCCGCGCTTGACTGCGTATCCGAAGACTCCGTGGATCAGGCCGTGATAGTTCGCCTTTGTCTTGAGTGACCGGTCCCAGTCGATCAACCAGTCCTTGAGGTCTGCCTCGCTGATCGCCGTGACCGGCTTGGTGAAGATCAGCGATCCTCGGATCCTGGTTACTTCAAGCACGCGGAGGTGGCCCAGATAGCGCTTGCGCTGGCCGGGCGAGAGGTCGACGATCTGGCGGACGTATTCCTCGCCGATGTCAACGAACCGCGGCGGTTCAGTTAGCGGATCTGCCTCGCTGGCTGGTCGGACGAAGCCCTCGCCCTTTACCCAGCCGTCTGGCCATCGCTGGCCGGCAGCGTCCACCATCTTCTTGAAGCCCTCGGCCCGGGCGAGGTTCTGCGCGTCGGTGCCCGCGCTGAAGACCTCGAGCTGTACCGCGCCGTCCCGCGTGCCTCCCAGGCGCCACTTCACGCGCGCCGAGATCCCGCCGTCGGTGCGGCGTCGCTTCTCTATGTATGCCATGTCCAAACCTCTCCGAGTAGAGGCTGGTGCACCCTTCGTGCGCCCTTGGGGGCTCAGGCTAACTCCGGAAATGAGTAAAGCCCCAGGTCATCCCCGGGGCTACTCACGTGCGCGAGGGGGGAGTTGAACCCCCACGCCCTTTCGGGCACACGGACCTGAACCGTGCGCGTCTGCCTATTCCGCCACTCGCGCGTGAAGCGGACTCAGGGTAGCCCACGTGGCCGAGCAGCCCCAAACCGGTCCCTGCGGATACGATCGTGACCGCTCGGCCCACTCGTGGGGGTCGAGACGCCGATCGAGGGGAAAGGAGGCGTCATGGGCATGCTGCAGCGATTCGAGAGTCGACTCGAGCAGGCCGTCTCCGGTGCCTTCGCCAAGGCCTTCCGCAGCGCCGTCCAGCCGGTCGAGCTGGCTGCCGCGCTCCAGCGCGAGGTCGACAACTCCGCCCAGATCCTGTCGCGGCAGCGGCGGCTGGTGCCGAACTCGTTCCGCATCGAGCTCTCGCCGATGGACCACGAGCGGCTCGACCCCTACTCCCAGACCTTGACGTCCGAGCTCGTCGAGATGCTGCGTGAGCACGCCGACGACCAGCACTACGTCTTCGCCGGGCCGGTCGACATCACCTTCGTCCGCGAGGACGACCTGACCACCGGCCGCTTCCGGGTCCGCAGCCATGCCGCGGCGCAGATCGAGTCGGCCCGCGAGCCCAGCCCGCGCCAGGCGCGCGCCGCCCGGGTGGTCCTCGAGGTCAACGGCACCACGCACCCCGTCACCGGCGCCGGCCTGGTGATCGGGCGCGGCGCGGACGCCGACCTGCGGATCAACGACCCCGGCGTGAGCCGCAAGCACGCCGAGTTCCGCCTGCAGTCCGGTCGGGGGGAGCCGCGGCTGAGCGTGGTGGATCTCGGCTCCACCAACGGCGTGCTGGTCGACGGTCAGCGGACCGAGCGCGCCGACCTGCGCGACGGATCCACGGTGCGGGTCGGGACGACCGACCTCGTGGTGCGGTTCGTCCGCGGGGACGGGTGAGCGCGTGCAGGAACTGACCCTGCTGCTGATCAGGCTCGCGTACCTCGCGATCCTGTGGATCTTCGTCTTCGGCGCCCTCTCGGTGATCCGCAGCGACATGTTCGGCGCTCGCGTCGAGACCGCCGGCCCGAATCGCCGCGAGCAGCGCCAGGCGCAGAAGGCCGCCTCGAAGGAGGCCCGGCGCAGCGGCAAGGCGGCGAAGGGCGCGCCCACCCAGGTGGTCGTCATCGACGGCCCCAACGTGGGCCAGTCCGCCCTGCTGTCCCAGGCACCGATCCTGATCGGCCGCGGGCCTGACGCGGCGATCCGTCTCGACGACGACTACGTCTCCACCCGGCACGCCCGGATCGGGCTCTCCGGCGACACCTGGTACGTCGAGGATCTCGGCTCGACCAACGGCACCTACCTCGGCGGCACCCGGCTCACCCAGCCCACGACGATCACGCTGGGCACCCGGATCCGCATCGGCAAGACCTCGCTGGAGCTGAAGAAGTAGGCCCATGGCGAGCACCCAGCCCCCCGCGACCACGGGCCCTGCGCTGAGGCTGCGGTACGCCGCGGTCTCGGACCTCGGCCGTCACCGCAAGGACAACCAGGACTCCGGCTACGCCAGCGAGCACCTGCTGGTGATCGCCGACGGCGTCGGCGGCGCGGCGTACGGCGACGTGGCGAGCGCCACCGCGGTGCACCTGCTGCGGAGGCTCGACCAAGACCCGGCGGTGCGCGACGCCCAGGGCGAGGACGCGTTGGGGGCGCTGGCCGGCGCGGTCCACCGCGTCCACGACCGGCTCGGCGAGCTCGTCGAGGCGGACCACGAGCTGGCCGGCACCTCGACCACCCTGACCGCCGCCCTCTTCGACGGGCATCGGCTCGCGGTCGCCCACGTCGGGGACAGCCGCGCCTACCTGTTGCGTGCGGGCCGGGTGCAGCAGGTGACCAAGGACCACACCTTCGTGCAGACGCTGGTCGACGACGGCCAGATCACCGAGGAGGAGTCCCGGCACCACCCGCACCGCAACATCATCATGCGCGCCGTGGACGGCGTGCACGAGACCGAGCCCGACCTGTTCTACGTCGAGCTCGAGCCCGGCGATCGGGTGATGCTCTGCTCCGACGGCTGCTCCGGGGTGCTCACCGACGACCAGATCGGCCTCCTGCTCGGCGACGGCACCGTCGACCACGCCGCGCTCTCGCTGGTGCAGTCGGCGCTCGACGGCGGCACCACCGACAACGTCACCGTCGTGGTCGCCGAGACCGTCCCGGCCGACCAGCCCGAGACCGCCGACGACGCGGAGTCGGCGATGGCGGCCACCGGGCCGATGCTCGTCGGCGCCGCGGTGAACCAGCCCCGCCGGGGCGGGATGCTGGCCCGCACGATCTTCCGGCACCGCCAGCACGACACCGGCGAGATCGACCCGGTCGGCGACGGCGGTGTCCCCGGGACCGTCCTGGACGAGGAGGAGCTGCGCTACGCGCCGCGCCCACCGCGCCGGTTCCGCACCCTGCGTCGGCTGGCGTACGTGCTCGTGCCCCTGCTGGTGCTCGCCGGCATCGGCAAGCTGGGCTACGACTGGACGCAGCGCCAGTACTTCGTGGCCGAGGACGGCCCTTACGTGGCGATCTTCCGGGGCGTGCAGATCGACCTGCCGGGGCTGGACCTCTCGTCGTTGGAGGAGACGTCCGCGGTCCTGGTGGCCGACCTGACCACCTTCAACCAGGAGCAGGTCTCCGACGGCATCGTGGCCGACAGCCTCGCTGACGCACGCCGCATCGTGGAGAACCTGGACCCGTCCTCGGCCGACTGCCCGACCGAGGGCAACCTGATCCCGGGCGAGGAGTGCGACACGGTCACGCCCAGCCCGACGCCCAGCCCGACTCCGACCCCCAGCGAGACCCCCAGCGAGAACCCCACCAGCAGCGCCCGGGGCTCCGGCGCGGGAGCGACGCCATGAGCGCGATCGCCTCGGTCGGCTTCGTGCACCGCAGCCGCCGCGGGGTGGAGCTGGTCCTGCTGTTCCTCGCCCTGGTGGTCGGCGTCGGCGCCTACGCCGCGGTCGGCCTCGGCGTCGAGGAGGAGGTGCCTGCCGACATCGTCGGCTACGGCAGCTGGCTGGCCGCGCTCGCGATCGCCGCGCACGTCGTCGTGCGCCTCACCGCACGGTACGCCGACCCGGTGCTGCTCCCCGTCGTGGTGGCCCTCAATGGGCTCGGTCTGGCGATGATCTATCGCTGGGACCTCGCCGCGAACACCGACTTCTCCGCCAAGCAGCTGATGTGGACCACGCTCGGTGTGGCCGGGTTCGCCGCCGTGCTCGTCGTCCTCAAGGACCACCGGCGGCTGCAGGCGTTCACCTACACCTCCGGGCTCGCCGCACTGGTCCTGCTGCTGCTCCCGCTGATCCCCGGGATCGGCAAGACCATCAACGGCGCACGCATCTGGATCGGCATCGGCGGCTTCTCCTTCCAGCCCGGCGAGATCGCGAAGGTCGCGCTGGTGATCTTCTTCGCCGGCTACCTGGTGCTGCACCGCGACGCCCTGGCCCTGGCCGGGCGCCGCGTCGCCGGCATCGACTTCCCCCGCGGGCGCGACCTGGGCCCGATCCTGCTGATGTGGCTGATCAGCCTCGGCATCCTGGTCTTCCAGAAGGACCTCGGCTCGAGCCTGCTCTTCTTCGGCGTCTTCCTGGTGATGCTCTACGTCGCGACCGAGCGGCCCGGGTGGCTGGTCATCGGCGGCGCGATGTTCCTCACCGGCGCGGCGCTGGCGTACTCGCTCTTCAGCCACGTGCAGACCCGCGTCCTGGGCTGGATCGACCCGTTCTCCGACATCGACCGCTTCGGCCAGATCGTGCAGGGGATCTACGGCCTGGCCTGGGGCGGCCTGTTGGGTCGCGGACTCGGCCAGGGCGAGCCGTGGCGGATCCCCTTCGGCTACTCCGACTTCATCGCCGCGATGGTCGGTGAGGAGCTCGGCCTGACCGGCATGATCGCGTTGCTGCTGCTCTTCGGGCTGATCGTGGAGCGGGCACTGCGCACCGCGCTGATCTGCCGCGACGCCTTCGGCAAGCTGCTCGCCACCGGTCTGGGGATGGTGTTCGCCTTCCAGGTGTTCGTCGTGGTCGGCGGGGTGACGAAGCTGATCCCGCTGACCGGTCTGACGACGCCGTTCATGTCCTACGGCGGCTCCTCGATGCTGGCGAACTGGGCGGTGATCGCGCTGCTGCTGCGGATCAGCGACCAGGCCCGCCGCCCGGCCCCCGAGGTGCTCGCGCCGAACGCCGACGACGCCACCCAGGTGGTGGTCCTGCGATGAACAAGCCGATCCGGGCGATGGCCGTGGCGGCGATGGCGATGTTCCTGGCGCTGCTGCTCAACGTCACCTACCTGCAGTACTTCCGCGCCGAGGAGCTCAACGCCCGCAACGACAACCGCCGAGCGCGCGACGCCGAGTTCGCCCGGCAGCGGGGCGCGATCCTGGTCGCCGGCGACCCGGTGGCGATCAGCCGCAAGAGCGACGACCGCTTCGAGTACCAGCGCCGCTACCCCGAGCCGTTGATGTACGCCCACTCGACCGGCTTCTTCTCCTACATCTACGGCCGCTCGGCGATCGAGGCCAGCCAGAACCCGATCCTGTCCGGCAACGACCCGCGGCTCTTCGTGGACAGGGTGATCGACCTGCTGTCCAACACCCAGCCCGAGGGCGGCTCGGTCGCCCTGACCCTGGACGAGGCGGCGCAACAGGCGGCCTACGACGGGATCCGCGAGGGGCTCGGCGAGGACGCCCAGGCGGCCGTGGTCGCCCTGGAGCCGGCCACCGGCAAGATCCTGGCGATGGTGTCGAACCCGACGTACGACCCCAACCGGCTGGCCAGCCACGACCTCGACGAGGTCACCTCGGCGTGGGACGAGCTGACCTCCGACCCGGACCAGCCGATGCTCAACCGGGCCGTCGGCGAGCGGTTCCCGCCCGGCTCCACCTTCAAGCTGGTGACCGCGGCTGCGGCGCTCGAAGCCGGGTTCGAGCCCGACTCGGCGGTCAAGGGCGGCGCGCGTCTGGACCTGCCGCAGACCAGCACCGACCTGGTGAACCTCAACGGCAGCGACTGCGGCGGCGATCCGATCTCGCTGACGCAGGCGCTGATGGTGTCGTGCAACGTGTCCTTCGGTGCGCTCGGGCTCGAGCTGGGCGCCGAGGAGATGCGCGCACAGGCGGCTGCGTTCGGCTTCGGCCAGCGCTACCTCACCGGCATCGGCGGGCAGGCGCTCAGCGTGTTCCCCCGTGACCCCGACCCGCCGCAGCTGGCGTTCTCCTCGATCGGCCAGTTCGAGGTGGCCGCCTCGCCGCTCCAGATGGCGCTGGTGACGGCCACGATCGCCAACAACGGCCAGGGCATGCGGCCCTACCTCGTCGACGAGATCCGCGCCCCCGACCTGAGCGTGCTGGAGAAGACCGACCCCGAACCGATGCCGGAGCGGGCGATGGACTCGGTCAACGCGGCCAAGCTCACCCAGATGATGATCGAGGTCGTCGACCGCGGCACCGGTACCACCGCGCAGATCGCCGGCATCAAGGTCGCCGGCAAGACCGGTACGGCCCAGAGCGCGCCCGACCGCCCGCCGTACGCCTGGTTCGTCTCCTTCGCCCCTGCGGACAATCCGCAGGTCGCGGTCGCGGTGATGGTGGAGGATGCCGGGGTGGAGCGGGACCAGATCTCCGGGAGCGGCCTGGCCGCACCGATCGCGAAACGAGTCATGGAAGCGGTGATCAACCCATGAGCGAAGGTCAGCTGCTCGGCGGGCGCTACGAGCTCCTCGAGGTGATCGGCCGGGGTGGGATGGCCGAGGTCCGGCGTGCCAACGACAACCGGCTCGGCCGGGTCGTCGCGGTCAAGCGGCTGCGCACCGACCTCGCCACCGACGCCACCTTCCAGGCGCGTTTCCGCCGCGAGGCGCAGTCGGCCGCGGGGCTCAACCACCCCAACATCGTGTCGGTCTACGACACCGGCGAGGAGATCGGCGCCGACGGGCACGTCCACCCCTACATCGTCATGGAGTACGTCGACGGGCGGACCCTGCGCGAGATCCTCAACGACGGCCGCAAGCTCCTGCCCGAGCGTGCGCTGGAGATCACCGGCGAGGTGCTCGAAGCCCTGGAGTACAGCCACCGGGCCGGCATCATCCACCGCGACATCAAGCCCGCGAACGTGATGCTGACCCCGACCGGCGAGGTCAAGGTGATGGACTTCGGCATCGCCCGGGCGATCTCCGAGGGCACCTCGACGATGACGCAGACCGCCGCCGTGGTGGGCACCGCGCAGTACCTCTCCCCCGAGCAGGCGCGGGGCGAGGTCGTCGACAACCGCTCCGACGTCTACTCCACCGGTTGTCTGCTCTACGAGCTGCTCACCGGCCGTCCGCCGTTCGTGGGCGACAGCCCCTTCTCGGTGGCCTACCAGCACGTGCGCGAGCAGGCCGAGCCGCCGTCGGTGCACAACGCGGAGATCCCCCGCGAGGTCGACGCGATCGTGATGAAGGCGCTGGCCAAGCGCGTCGAGGACCGGTACGCGAGCGCGGCGGACATGCAGGCCGACATCCAGCGCTACCTCAAGGGCCACCCGGTCACCGCACCGACGCCGGTCGTGGCCGCGGCGGTGCCGCTGCCGCCGGAGCCCACCTCGATCTTCACCGGGCCGGGCACCAGCCAGGAGGAGGAGGAGCCGGAGCGCAAGCGCTGGCCGCTGGTCCTCCTCGGGATGTTGATCCTGGCGCTGCTGGCCGGCGGGATCGCCCTGGGCATGCAGCTCTTCGACTCCCCGCCCCAGCAGTCCTCGGTCCCGCAGGTCACCAACATGACGCTGCGCGAGGCCGAGCGCCGGCTGGAGGCCGAGGGCCTGGTCGTCGGCGAGGTGTCCCGGGTCAACTCCGACACCGTCCCCCGCGGCCGGGTGATCAGCCAGGACCCGCGCGCGGGCAGCCTGGTCGAACCGGGCGGTTCGGTGGACCTGACGGTCTCGGCCGGCGAGGCGACGGTGACGATCCCGTTCGTGATCGGGGCGACGAAGGACGACGCCCAGAACCAGCTCGAGGACCTCGGTCTGCGGGTGCGCTTCGAGACCCGCGACTCCGACGAGCCGAAGGACACCGTGGTCGCCACCGACCCGACGGCGAGCACCGTGGTGCCCGCCGGGTCCCAGATCACCGTCTTCCTCTCCTCCGGACCGGTGGAGGTGCCCAACGTGGTCGGCATGACGCAGGACCAGGCGGTGGCGGAGCTGGAGCGTGCCGGCTTCGAGGTCGCCGTCGTCTTCGACTCCCAGACCCAGGCGCAGAACGGCACCGTGCTGCGGCAGACGCCGGCGGGGCTGAGCGAGGCCTCGTCGGGCTCCACGGTCACGATCGTGGTGTCGGCCTTCGAGACGCCGAGCCCGACTCCGACGCCGACTCCCACCCCGACGCCGACGGAGACGCCGACCGACGAGCCCACCCCCTGAGGGGCGCGGGGCCCGCTCAGGCCCCGCGCGGGGCGTACATGATCACCGCGACGCCGACCAGGCACACCAGCGCGCCGGCGACGTCGTACCGGTCGGGGCGGAAACCGTCTACCACCATGCCCCAGACCAGGGAGCCGGCGACGAAGACCCCGCCGTACGCGGCGAGGATCCGGCCGAAGTTCGCGTCGGGCTGCAGGGTGGCCACGAAGCCGTAGAGCCCGAGCGCGAGCACCCCGGCGCCGATCCAGATCCAGCCCCGGTGCTCACGCACTCCCTGCCACACCAGCCAGGCGCCGCCGATCTCGGCCAGGGCCGCGAGCGCGAAGAGCAGCAGCGAGCGCGTGACGGTCACGAGGGGTCGGCGACCTGCGCGTACGACATCGTGATCGGGGCCTCGTAGGCCGGCGCCTCGACGAGCTCCTCGTCGGACACCTCCCACCCGAGCTGCCACTCGTCGACCGCCTGCAGGTAGCCGTCGATGTAGTCGCTTCGGTCCAGGCTGCGGCGCAGGTCGCCGGCGTTGCCGATCGCCTCGATCCGGTACGGCGGGGAGTAGGCCCGCCCGTTGAGCAGCACGGTGTTGCCGATGCACTTGATGCCGGTGGAGGCGATGATGCGCTGGTCCTGGAGCGTCATCGCCTCGGCCCCGCCCGCCCAGAGGGCGTTGACGACGGCCTGCAGGTCCTGCTGGTGGACGACGGCCTGGGCGACCTTGTCGCCCGCGGAGTTGAGCACGTCGGGCGGCGCGTCGTCGAGGGTCACGCTCAGCCCGGGCCCCTGGACGGGGGTGAGGTGGGCCCCCGAGGCCAACCGGTCGATGCGGTTCTGAAGCTTGGCGAGTTCCTCGCTGTCGACGCTCGCGGTCAGGGTGTCGATCTCGCCGTTGAGTGCCGCGATCTGGTCCTGGAGGTCCTGGACCCGGGCGGTCTCGGTGCGGGCCAGGTCGGCCAGGTCGTCGTAGCGTCCCGGTCGCAGGTCGGTGCCGGCCGAGTTGGTGGCGCTGGTGACGAGCAGGACGCCCGCGGCGCCGAAGGCCAGCGGGGTGACGAACCGCCACGAGCGCGGCAGCCGCCGCCGTCGCGCGGCCCGGAGCTTCTCGGCGCGCGAGAGGCGGCGACGCCACGTGTCGCGCGGAGGAGGCGGTACGGCGGGTGTCGACATGGTGACGGAGTGCTCTCGGGGGATAGTGGGAGGCGGGCACGCGTTGCCCACTACGCTAGCCGACACGCCCAGACGGACCAGGTCCGCGTGTGTCCGCCCGAACGAGGAGTGTCCCGTGTCCAAGCCCCGCGCCACCAACAGCCCGGAGACCCCCGTCGCCGACGGGCTCTCGCTGCTGCGCACGTTCATCGCGGTGGACCTGGTGCTGTCGGGGATCGGCTGGCTGGTCTTCTACCTCGGTTTCGTCATCGACGACGGCACCCCTGCCTGGGCCGCCGACCTCGGCGACTGGAACTTCCTGATCGGTTTCGGCCTGATCTTCCTCGGCCTGATCGCGTCCTCGCACCCGCGGGCGCCGCTGGGTCGCGGCCGGGGCGTGGTGATCGGGATGCTCGGCTGCTTCCTGATCGGCCTGATCTGGATCGTCGTGTACTACGTGACCAGCCAGGACGGGAACGTCCCGGTGATCCGCGACCTCGGCAACTACAACCTGCTCGTCGGTGTCGGGTTCATGGCCACCGGCTTCGTCTTCGCGACGAAGTGGGAGTGACCAGCCGCCTCGAACTCACAACGGTGTAGTTCTCCACAGGGGTTATCCCCAGTGTGAAGAACTACACCGCTGTCATTTCCCACAGGCCCCTCCACAGGTGTGGACTCCGCCGCGAGGGACCTCAGACCAGGGTGATCGAGCGCAGCGCGACCGCCACGATCAGCCCCACAGTGATCACGGCGACGCCGGCGACCTGCCAGGTGGTGCGGTTCTGCTTGGGGGCGAAGACCAGGACGGCGCCGACCAGCAGCCCGCCCACGAAGCCGCCGAGGTGGCCCTGCCAGGAGATGTAGCCGGCGCCGATCACGGTGATCGCGACGTTGATCGCGACCAGGGTGATCAGGGAGCGGACGTCGCCGCGGACCTTGTAGGCCACCAGCACGAGCGCCGCCATCAGGCCGAAGATCGCGCCGGAGGCGCCGACCGTCAGGGAGTGCACGCCCGCCAGCCAGTAGACGAAGACGCTGCCGGAGAGGGCGGAGAGCAGATAGAGCGCGGCGAAGCGCCAGCGACCCAGCATCAGTTCCAGCTGGGGGCCGAGCACCCACAGCGCGAGCATGTTGAAGCCGATGTGCCACAACTGCACGTGGGTGAAGGCGGCGGTGATCAGCTGGTAGTAGGCGCCGTCGTACACGCCCTCGACGAAGGTCGGCTGCCCGTTGATGAGCCAGAAGGTGCCCACGGGCAGCAGCGCCAGCCGGGGAAGCAGCGCGCTGGTGCCTCCCCCGGTCGCGGTGATCAGAACGAACACGAGCACGTTGAGCCCGATGAACGCCTTGGTCAGGGTGGCGTCGGCGACGCGGACCCCGCCGTACGCCGTGCGTGCCTGCCGCACGGACTTCGCGCCCTCGGCGACGCAGTCAGGGCACTGGAAGCCGACCGAGGCCTGGTTCATGCAGTCCGGACAGATCGGACGCTCGCACCGTTGGCAGCGGATGTAGGTCTCGCGGCCGGCATGGCGGTAGCACGTCGGTGCGACCGCCGCGGGCGGGACCTCGGTCGGCTCGTCGGTCATGTGCCGAACTCAGCGCTCCTCGAGCGTCACCGATTCGATGACGACGTCGTTGCGGGGACGGTCGCCGGGACCGGTCTCGGTCGCGGCGATCTTGTCGACGACGGCCTTGGAGGCGTCGTCGGCGACCTCGCCGAAGATGGTGTGCTTGCGGTTCAGCCAGCTGGTCTCGGAGACCGTGATGAAGAACTGCGAGCCGTTGGTGCCCTGGCCCCCGCGAGTGCCCGCGTTGGCCATCGCCAGCAGGTAGGGCTTGTCGAAGACCAGCTCGGGGTGGATCTCGTCGTCGAAGGTGTAGCCCGGGCCGCCGGTGCCGGTGCCCTGGGGGCAGCCGCCCTGGATCATGAAGCCCGAGATCACCCGGTGGAAGACCAGACCGTCGTAGAACGGCTTGCCGGTCTTGGTGCCGTCGGCCAGCTCGACGAAGTTGCGCACGGTCTTGGGCGCGTGGTCCGGGAAGAGCTTGATGACGATGTCACCGTGGTTGGTCTTGAGCGTCGCGTACGTGTCGGCCACGGGGGCCCGCCTTTCACCTGGAGGTCATGTGCGTTCCTGAGGAACGCCCCCGATCCTCGCATGCCGCCCCCAACGGCTCTGCTTCGCCGGAGGGGGCAGGATGGGGGGAGAGTCGTCAGAGAAGGAGAGTCCGGTGTCCCGAGCCCGCACACTGATCCGTCTGGCCGTGGGTGCGGCCGTGGTTGCCGGAGTCGCTAAGGCGCTCCAGGCCCGGCGCGCCGAACCGGTGTGGCACAGCGTCCCGGTCGCGGTGCCCGACGCCCCCAGCCAGAAGTCGGCCCAGAAGCCGGCCCCGAAGTCGGTCGAGCCTGCCCCGTCGGCGGGGCACGCCGACGACGCCGCGGGATCGAGCCCGGACGAGGCCGCCGCCGACCAGGTGGAGGCGCCGCACGTGCCGACCACGCCCGACGCCCCGGCCGAGATCGTCGTCCTGGAGGAGTAGGCGCTCGGGCGACCTGTCTCGGGCGACCCCGTCTTCAGGCGACCTTGTTCTCCTCGACCCAGGCGTCCAGGGTCGCCCACTCGGCGTAGATCCACGCGATCCGGCCGTCACGGTCCTCGGGGATCTCGGCCCGGGGCACGCACCACCAGCGCATGATCAGCTGCTTGTCGGTGGCGACCTCGCGCCACAGGTCGCGCAGCGTGACCAGGTGGTCGAGGCCGGTGTGGGCGACGATCACGACGTCGGCCTCGGGCGCGTTCTCCAGTGCGGCCAGCAACCCGCCCGGGCGCGGGGCGAGCGTGTTCGTGAGGGCCTCGGCCTGGTCGGCCATGTCGTCCAGGCCGCGCTCCCGCAGGCGCGCGATGCCCCGCTCCCGACGACCCGGGGTGAAGTTGCCGCCCTCGGGGAAGATCACGAACGCATCGTTGTCGTCCAGTTCGTGGGCCAGGGCTCCGACCTCGTCCTCCACGCTGACCCCCGGCGGCGGCGAGGAACTGATGAAGCGGGCGGGCAGGCGGTTGAGCGCCACGCCGATCGCCGGGTCCCAGGCCAGGCTGTCCTTGAGCACGATCCTCGGCTCGCGGTGGAACCACGTCATCAGGGCGTACATGATCGTGAAGGAGTCGCCCGGTCCGGCGTGCCGCGGGCAGACCAGCAGCGGGTAGCCTGGCGACAGATCGGGCAGGTCGCCGTCGACGACGAGTTCGAGTCCGAGCACGCGCCGGGTCTCGGCGAAGAACGCCTTGAGATAGAGCTTGATCAGCAGGTAGTGGGTGCGCTCGAAGGCCGGTGAACGCAGCTTCCAGCCGAAGACGCTGATGATCCAGAGGCCGAACATCACCAGCAGCAGCGCGCTCTCCAGGATCAGGTGGAGCATCGCCATCGAGATCAGTCGCAGCGCGCGCAGCCTCCCCGGGAAGAGGGGGCTGAGCAGCACAACGACGATGAGCCACAACGGGGCGGTGACCAGCAGCGCCAGCGTGAGGACGATGAGCGCCGGCGCCGCGACGAAGCGCCGGATCACGCCGACCCAGAAGGGGCTCACAGGTTCTCCTTCAGATAGCGGCCGGTGGCGCGGTGTGCGGCGGTGATGCGGTCCTCGATCTTGCTGAGGTCCTTGTACGCCATCGGGGCATCGTCCTTGGCCGATCCGCCACCGGTGGGCAGCACGTGCGCCTCGACGGTGTCGGGCAACGCGGCGATCTCACGGTTGAACCGGTGCCGGCGAGCGATCTCGAACGACACCCGGGCCACGTCCCAGGGCCGCCGCGGGACGCTGAGGGGCCGGTCCACCCGACCCACCTGGAGCACGAAGATCCGGGTCGCCCCGAGCTCGACCGCCCGCCCGACGGGGATCGAGTTCACGATGCCGCCGTCGAGGTAGTGCTCCCCGCCGACCTGAGCGGGCGGGAACAGCCCCGGTACGGCGGCCGAGGCCAGGATCGCGTCCAGCACCGGGCCTTCGCTGAACCAGTGCTCGGCGGCCCGCTCGATGCTGGCGGCCACGCACTGGAACGGCACCGCCAGGTCGGCGAACCGGACGTGCCCGAGCTCCTGCTCGAGGCGCTCGCGCAGGGGCGCACTGGAGTAGAGGTGGGTGCCGGTGCGCGCGGCCCGACGCAGCTGCCGGACGACCCCGTCGGCGTACAGGTCCTCGGCGGTCGAACTGCGCCACAGGTCCCCGAGCCGGTCGACGACGGCGGGAGTGGGGTCCAGGGCGACCAGCGCCCCGTTGACGGCGCCGACCGAGGTGCCGAGCACCAGGTCCGGTCGTACGCCGGCCTCGAAGAGCGCCTGGAGCATGCCGACCTCGACGGCGCCGAGGACGCCGCCTCCGCCGAGGACGAACGCGGTGCAGCCCTGCGGGGCGGAGGGGTCCGGGCTCACTCCCTGAAACTACCCCCGCGACCCCCGCGGGCTGCTTCACTGGGGCTCATGTCGTCGAGCACCCCCGAGGCGAGTGCCGCGCCCGTGCCGGCCGCCCCCCGTGACCGCACCGTCGAGCGCGTCGTGGGGTGGGTGCTCTACGTGCTGTTCTTCCTGGTCACCTTCGGCATCGGCGTGCTGTCGATCTTCTCGGTGTTCGCCACCGACAGTTGCGGTTCCACGGGCACCGAGGACCTCCGGGTGTGCGACGGCGACTACTTCGCGGGGGCGCTGTTCACCTTCTGGGGCGCCCTGGGCGTGATCGCTCTCGGGACGGCGGTCGTCATGGTCGTCGCGCAGGTGCGGGGCCGACGGATCTGGCCGTGGCCCCTGGTCGGCGGTGCCGCGGTGGTGCTGGCGGTCGTCGCCTTCGGGTGGAGCCTGGGTCGCTGAGAGACGCAGCCCCGGTTCAGGCGGCCAGTTCGGCGGCGTACTCCTCGCGCACCCTGCGGGTCGCGCGCGACTCCGCCCAGAACGACGCGATCGGCACGGTGCCGAGCGCGAGCGTGACGATCGTGAACTTGAGATCCCAGCGCGCCAGCCGCGAGAGGTGGAACGCCGCGAACAGGAAGATCATGTAGAGCCAGCCGTGGGCGACGCCGAGGTACTGCGAGATCGCATCGCCGATCTGCTCGCCCGTGCTGCCGACCGGGAACCAGGCGGGGTTGATCAGGTGCGCCCAGTGCAGCGGCACCCCGATCAGGCAGAGGACGACGAGCAGCACGCCCACGATCGAGGCCATGATGCGGTAGCGGAGGAGGGCGCCGTTCACGGCTTCGACGGTAGCGGAGCAGGGGAAGGCTCCGGCTCGGCGGGGACCTCGCGGACCACCGGCCGGCGGGAGCGTTCGATCTCGTCGCGCGACCAGCGCACCCACATGTAGGCCGCGAAGAGGCCGAAGAACCACCACTCGATGCCGTAGAAGAGGTTGCGGATCGAGGTGGTGAAGGGTGCCTCGGGCAGGGAGTCCGGCGTGACCGCGATCGAGTCCCCGCGCGCCGCGGCGGGCTCGTCGAGGATCACGTAGCCGGTGTAGAGGTCGCGGTCCATCCGCTCCAGCAGGTCGGGGGTGCGCAGGCCCGCCAGCACGTCGTCGGTCAGGTCGTCGTCGACGCCGGACTCGGGTTCGGCCGGTTGCAGCCACCCGGTGAGCTCCACGCGTCCCTGCGGTGCGGCCGGCACGGTGTCCTCCGAGGGCGACCAGCCGACCACGACCGGGATGGCCGAGGCGTCCGTGCAGTCCTGGTCGCACACGGCCACCGGGACGACCTGCCAGAAGCCGAGGTCGTCCTCGTGCAACCGGTCGCGCAGCAGGATCCTGTCGGCGGGCAACCACTCGCCCGTGACCTGCACCGGCCGGCCGACGCCGTCCTCGGGGAAGGCGTCGTCGGGTCCGAGGACGTCGGTGATCGGGACCGGCGGGAGGTCGGCCAGTTCGGCGGTGCGGTCGATCCGGTGCTGCAGCCAGGCGTCGATCTGCCACTGGCCGAGCACGTAGGCGATGAGGACCGCGACGACACCGAGTGCGTGCAGTGCCAGCATCCGGGGACGCAGCAGCACGCGGATCACCGAAGGTTGCTGCGCGGCCACGCTTCGAGGGTACGGCGCCGCGCCCAGCCGTTCGGCCGCTGTGCCACCATGCGGGGCATGACCTACCGCATCCACCACGTGAGTTGCGCCACGATGTGCCCTGCCATCGCCAAGGTCCCGGGGCTGATGCCCGACCGCCTGGTGGCGCACGTGCTGGTGGTGGAGCGGCCTGCGGGCCTGCTGCTGGTCGACACGGGCTTCGGCACCGACGACGTCGCCGAGCGCGGGAAGCGGCTCGGGCGCCCGTTCGTGGCGCTGGTCGGCGCCCGCTTCGACGCCGCCGACACCGCGGTCGCACGGCTGCGCGCACTCGACCTCGACCCCGACACGGTGACCGACATCGTCGTCACGCACCTCGACCTCGACCACGCCGGCGGGCTGCCCGACTTCCCGCAGGCCCGCGTGCACGTCCACGCTCGGGAGCTCGAGGCGGCGTCCCACCCGACGCTGCGCGAGCGGCAGCGCTACATCGCCGCGCACTGGGCGCACCGGCCGGGCTGGGTGGAGCACGCCGACGGCGACCAGGAGTGGTTCGGCTTCACCGGCGTCACCGCGGTCGACGACGACGTGCTGATGGTGCCGCTGCCGGGACACACCCGCGGGCACACCGCGGTCGCCGTACGCCGCCCGACCGGGGGCTGGTTCCTCCACGCCGGCGACGCTTACTTCAACACCGGCGACAAGCAGACCCCGCGACAGTGCCCGCCCGGGCTGCGCGCCTTCCAGGCGGCGATGGCCGTGGACGGGGCCGCGCGACGGGCCAACCTGGCGCGGCTGCAGGAGCTGCACGCCGCGCACGCCGACGAGGTGACCGTCTTCTGCTCCCACGACCCGAAGGAGTTCGCCGAGCTCGGCGGCCGGGTCTCGGTCTCCTGACGCGCCGAGCCCACACAGCCTTGAGAGTCAGCCCTCGAGACGTCCGGCGCTGAGCAGCAGCCGGACGGTGTGCGCGACGAACTCCTCGCGGCTGACCGAGAGCGCCCCTTCCAGGTAGGCGTGGAAGAGGCTCGTCAGCGCACCGATCAGGCCGGTCGCGATCAGGTCGCGGTCGCTCGCCGAGGCCTCGGGCGAGAGCTGGTCGCGGATCATGTCGGTGAGGACCGGGATGGCCTCCAGGGCCCGGGTCGCCAGGACCGGCTCGGTGAGCGGGGCCACCAGCAGCACCCGGCCGCGTCGCGGGTCGTCGAGCATCAGGCCGACCATCGCCTCCACGCACGCGCGGGCCACCGCTCGCGGGTCGCCGCCGACGGAGGTGGCCACCTCGAGGGCGGCGGAGGCCTCGACGGAGACCTGCTCGTAGACGGCGAGGACGAGGGCGTCGCGGTCGGCGAACGACTCGTAGAAGTAGCGCTCGGTGAGCTGCGCGGCCCGGCAGACGGCGCGCACGGTGACCGCCGGCGACCCGTCGCCACCGAGCAGGTCCAGGGCGGCATCGAGGAGCTTCTGCCGGCGTACGGCGCGGCGGTCGGCCAGCGTCGTCCCGCCCCAGATCCGCTCGTCGGTCGATGCGTCGGACATCACGCCCCACCTTTCCGGAACTGATTGACCACGGGTGTTGTCAGTCCTATCGTTCACAGAACGGTAGCCGACCCGCAGGGCCGCGGGCGCCCGTCAGCAGGAGGTACCGCCGTGGGCATCGCACCGCTCCCGGACCCCGAGATGGCCGACCCCGGTTCGGCCACCGCCGTCCCACCCCGGCCGATCGCTCCGCGCGTGACCCGCCGTCGGCGTACCGATCCTCCGGGGGCGCAGGACCTGCGCGGCAAGGTCGACGGCCTCGGCGCCGTCCTCACCGGCGGCGCGAACGTGATCCTCCAGCTCTCGTGGCCCGAGGTGGCGTACGGCGTGATGGAGAGCAAGGTCCACGACGGCAACCTCGCGCGCCACCCCTACAAGCGGACCCGCACCACGCTCACCTATCTCGCGGTGGCGATGTACGGCGACGAGGAGTTGCGACGCGACTTCCGCAAGGCCGTGAACCGCCAGCACGCCCAGGTGCGCAGCGGCCCGGACAGCCCGGTCCGCTACAACGCGTTCGACCCCGAGCTCCAGCTCTGGGTGGCCAGCTGCCTCTACTTCGGAGCCCGCGACGCGGTGCAGCGCGTGCACGGCACGGTCGACCCGGAGACCGAAGCGGCGTGGTTCCGGGCGGGGAAGCGGTTCGCCACCACGCTCCAGGTGCCCGAGGAGCTGTGGCATGCCGACGTCGCCGCCTTCGAGCGCTACTGGGAGGCGGGGCTGGCGCGCGCCACCATGGACGAGCCCACGAAGGCCTACCTGCGCGGCTTCCTCGACGTGTCGGTACTGCCGAAGCCGATCGGGCCGCTGCTGCGTCCGGTCGTGCAGTTCTTCAACACCGGCTTCCTGCCCGCCGAGATCCGCGAGCAGCTCGAGGTGCCGTGGACCGAACGCCAGGAGCGCGCCCACGCCCGCAGCCTCCGCGTGCTCGGCACGGTCGCCAAGCCGTTGCCGGACGTGATCAAGGCATTCCCCTTCAACGTGCTGCTGCTCGACGTGAAACTGCGTCGCCGCTTCGGCCGACGCCTCGTCTGAGCTCCGCCGATGTCGTCACCGCCCGTGGAACGGGCTTCCCGTCGCTCGCCCCAGCGCCTCTCCGGTCGCCACGTCGACGAACTCGACCTGCGCGACTTCATCGACGGCCAGTCCGCGTTCTACGCCGGCACCGCCAACGTGATCATGCAGCTCGGCCGTCCCGCCGTGGGGTACGGCGTCTACGAGTCGACCGTGGACAGCGGCAACATCCTCAAGGTGCCCCGCAAGCGGGCCCGGACCACGATCACCTATCTCGCGGTCGCCCTGCTCGGCACCGACGAGGAGCGGGCGGCGTACCGGGACGCGGTCAACGGCCAGCACCGGCACGTGCGCACCCAGGAGGGCAGCCCGGTGCGCTACAACGCCTTCGACCCCGAGCTCCAACTCTGGGTCGCGGCGTGCCTGTCCTACGGCGCCCGCGACGTACGGCGACGCCTGCACGGTCCGATGGGCCCCGCCCACGAGCAGTGGTTCTACGAGCAGACCAGCCGGTTCGCCACGACCCTCCAGGTGCGCCCGGAGTCCTGGCCGGCCACGCTGGAGGACTTCGACGCCTACTGGACCGACGGGCTCCACCAGGTGCACTACTCCCCCGAGATCCGCGACTACCTGCTCGGGCTGCTCGACCTGGCACAGCTCCCCGAGCGGCAACGTCGCCGGCTCGGGTCCTTCCACCGCTGGGTCAACACCGGGTTCCTGCCGCCGGAGTTCCGCGAGGCGCTCGACCTCGACTGGTCCGCACGCGACGAGGCCCGCTTCACCGCCCGGATGGAGGCGGCCGGCCGGCGCAATCAGCGCGTGCCGCGGCCGGTGGCGATGTTCCCCTTCAACGCGGTGCTCGCCGACTTCCGGGTACGCCGCCGCCTCGGCCTCGACCTGGTCTGATTCCGGCCGCGGACCCGCCCCGGGAACGCCCGCGTCCTAGGCTTGGTCGCATGGCCCGTTTCGTCGACGTCCACCCGGACGACCCCCAGCCCCACCGCATCGGGCAGGTGGTCGAGATGCTGCGCAACGACGCCGTGATCGCGTATCCGACCGACTCCAGCTATGCCCTGGGATGCCGCCTCGGCAGCGTGTCGGGCGCCGAGCGCATCCGGAAGATCCGCGGTCTCGACGACCGGCACCACCTCACCCTCGTGGTGGCCGAGTTCGCCCAACTCGGTCAGTTGGTCCAGCTCAACAACGCCGCCTTCCGGGCGATCAAGGCGGTCACCCCGGGGCCGTACACGTTCATCCTCCCGGCGACCAAGGAGGTCCCGCGCCGGCTCGCGCACCCCAAGATGCGCACGGTCGGGATTCGCATCCCGGCCAACGCCGTCGACCGCGAACTGCTGCGCCAGCTCGGCGAGCCGCTGGTCTCCAGCACGCTGCGCCTGCCCGGTCAGGAGGCCCCGATGACCGACGGCTGGACGATCAAGGAGGAGCTCGACCACCTCCTCGAGGCCGTCATCGACGCCGGCGAGTGCGGCACCGAACCCTCCACCGTCGTCGACTTCAGCGACGGCGTCCCCGAGGTCACCCGCGTCGGCGCCGGGGACCCGTCCCGCTTCGAGTAAACCCCGCCCCTCGAGTTGCGCCCCGTGGTTCCCCGAGTTGCGCCCCGTGGTCCCGCGAGTTGCGCCCCGTGGTTGTTCAGGGGCGCGGCCGTCAGCCCGCGGTCGGGTCGGCGCCGGCGAGGCGGATGAGGCCGGTGCCCTGACGCTCGGTGCGCTCGACGTACAGGGTGAAGGTCTCGTGCCCGCGTGCTTCCCGGTCCGCCCAGGCGAGGACCTCGTGGACGTCGTCGGCGTCCATGACCCGGTGCTCCCGGCAGGAGTAGCCGACCTGCTCGGGGGGCACGTCCGCGGTCGCTGGGCCGTGACCCCAGAAGTAGACGCGGTACACGGGCCGGTCGTCCTCCCACGTCACGTCCCTGGGGTCGACTCCGTGTGTCTGCACCGCTCGAGGCTACGCCCGGCGGAGCGTCGGGAGGTGGTCAGAGGCGCCGCGCGACGTACACCGCAGAGGCACCCAGCCGCGACATCCGGCCGTCGGTGATCGGCTGGATCTTGTTGCCGAGCCGGTTGGTGACGAAGGCGATCGCGATGCCGGTCTCGGGGTCCGCGAACGCGCCCGAGCCACCGAAGCCGTAGTGCCCGACCGAGCGCAGCGGCTGCTCGTCCAGGCGCACCCATCCCGGGTGGTAGCCCAGCCGCCAGTTGGGGCGGATCCCGAGCACGTAGTCGCGCTCGCGGGTCTGCACCTCGAGCAACTGCTCGACTGTGTCGGGCGACAGCAGCCGTACGTCGCCGACGGACCCGCCGTCGGCCAGCGCGGCGTACATCTTGGCCAGCGCCGGGGCGAAGAAGACGCCGTTCCAGCCGGGCATGGCGACGTCGTGGACGTCGTCGGAGCGGGCGAGGACGTCGAAGCCCTCGGCCATGCCGGCCTCGGCGATGTTGCGCAGGCCCGGGACCCTCGTCATGACCCGACCCGTGGCGTGCCAGGGCAGCGGCACCGGGTTGACCTTGGGGAAGACCCGCGCGATGCGGTGCCGTTCCTCGGGCGGTACCCGGAACCAGAGGCCGTCCACGCCGAGTGGTTCCTCGAGCTCGGTGCGAACCAGGTCGGTGAAGTCGCGGCCGGTGATGCGGCTGGCGAGCTCGGCGACGAGGGTGCCGTACGTGACGGCGTGGTAGCCGGGGCCCTTGAGTCGCCTGGGGTCGGGCGGGGACGCGGCCAGAGCGCGGGCGACCGCGTCGACGTCGAGCAGTCCGCGGGGGCCGGGGACGAGGCCGAGGACCCGGTGCAGCCCGGCGCGATGCGACATCAGCTCGCGGACCGTGATCTTCTCCTTGCCTGCCTGGGCGAACTCCGGCCAGTGCTGGGCCACCGGGTCGTCGTACCCGACGAGGCCCCGGTCGGCGAGCCGGTGCAGCACCGTGCTGGCCACGCCCTTGCCCGTGGAGAAGCACAGCGAAACCGTGTCGGAGGTCCAGCGCCGGTCCGGCGCCGCCCAGCCGGCCCAGAGGTCCAGCACCAGCTCGCCGTGGAAGTAGACCGCAAGCGCACCCCCGCCGCGCGCCGGGGTCGGGAACATCGTGAAGAACCGCTCGGCCACGGCGTTGAACCGCGGGTCGATCGTCATCGGCCGGAAACCACCGGCCTTCTGGTGCTCTGTCGACGCTGCCATCCCACCTCCATGGTTGGTGTTTCCCACCAACGCTGAGCCTACGGTCGCGGGGGCGTGAGCGAGGCCTCCCGGGCTCGATTGGCCCCTGACGGTTGCGGAACGCTACAGTTGAAGCTGAAAGGGAGTAGTCCCCAACAGCCGCGTCGACACACTGAACCCCAGGGTTCCGGTGCGGCAGGCCACCGCGAGGTGGCGGACGAGACTTTCGGCCCGACACGACCCGTTTGGACGTGCTCGGCCGAAAGCGCGTCCCTCAGGGCGGCCCCTCGGCTGAGCCGAGAAGGAGAACCCACCGCATGGACGCCTTCCTGTTGAGCACGGCGGTCATCTTCGTCGCCGAACTCGGCGACAAGACGATGCTGGCCACCATCACGCTGGCGACCCAGGAGGACTGGTTCGGCACCTGGATCGGCTCCACGCTGGGCATGGTCGCCGCCGACGCGCTCGCGATCGGGGTCGGCGCGCTGCTCGGCAAGCGCCTGCCTGAGAAGGCGATCAAGTACGGCGCGGCCACCGCCTTCGCGATATTCGGCGTGCTGCTGATCGCCGACAGTGCCGGCTGGTTCGGGTGACCCCGAACCGGACGCGTCGTTGAGGTTCCATGACGACGTGTGAGCCCACCTCGCCCGAGATCGCCGCGCCCGGGCGTCGTCGGCGGCGGGTGCTGGTGGCAGTGGCGGTGGCGGGTCTGGTGGTTGGAGTGGTGGGGATCCGGTGGTGGACATCGGCGGAGGTGCTGGAGCCGGGCGTCGGCGGGATGACCTTCACTCCGCAGCGACTGGCCGAGGGACCGACCTACGTCGGCATCACGTATCCCGCGGTCGACGAGCCCGCGTACGACGTCACCTTCACCGGTCCGGGACGCGTCACGTTCGCGCGCAACAGCACCGGAGCGACCGCCACCCTCCAGATCTGCACCCCCACCGCCGATGGCGGCATCCTCGGCTCGATGAGGGGCGACCTAGCCGAGTTCTGCTCGGCGCTACGCCCGGTCGAGGACGGGGCGCACATGCGCTTCGACACCGAGGAGAACGGTGGGGAGTACGTCATTCTCACCGTCACCCCGCGCACGCCCGGCCGCACCCGCGTGGTCGACGTCGCGTTGTCGTACCGGCTCGGCGCGGACGGGTTCTTCCGGCGAGGCACCGAACACGCCCCGATGGACGTGGTGATCCCGGTCCGGTAGAGCCCTGCCTCGCCGAATGTGACGTGGATCGTGTTCGCGTTCGGCAACCGTGGGGCCTCGGGGTGCGAACTCCTTGCGATGACGTGATCACAAGGTGGTGAAAACGCATGACCCTGATGGCCGAACCGACGTCCCCGACGACCGTGACCCTGCGTCCCCTGCCGTCCGCGCTGACCCCCGGCGTGGCCGCGACCCGCGGCCTGGTCCGGCGGGCCCTGCTCAACCGCGCACGGCGGCTCCCGTTGGAGGCCTTCCAGGAAACGCCCGACGTGATCCTGGCCCAGGTTGTGGGCAACTCGGCGATGAAGGGCAGCGACCCCGACGGGCTGTTCCTCTTCGACACCGGCCTGTGCATCCTCGGCGTCTCGGACCCCTCCCTCGAGCTCGGCCGGCTCTACCCCGCCGCCGCGGAGGAGAACGCCCGTCCGTGGGCCGACCTGCCGGCAGCGACGCGTCGACTGCTGGTCACCCGGGTCTGTGCCCGGGCCGAGGTCGTCGCGGACTCCTCCACGCGGTACGTCGAGGCTGCGGTCAGCTGAGCGGTGTCAGGTCCGCCTGATCGCGGCACGGGCCGTGGCCGACACCGCGGCGTCGACACCGCGGAGCTCACCCCAACGTTCGCGGGTCGCGCCGGCCAGCAACTCCAGCACGTCGAGGGTGGGGCTGTTGGACGACGGTGGTGCGCCGCCGCCCACGCTCCAGCCGATCGCGTAGAGCAGGTTGCTGATCTCGCTGCGCCAGGTTTCGGCGGGAGCGCCACTGCCGACGACAGCGAGCGCCATCCACCCGGCATTGCGCTCGAACGGCTTCGTCCCCAGCGGAAGCCGGCCGAAGATGTGGTGCCACAGCGCGACCGGGTCGCCGTCGCAGCGACGCGCGGCTGCCGTCGGGGTCAGTCGCCGGTTGCGCACGCTGACCAGACCCAGGGCACGGGCGGAGTTGCGTACGTCGGCCACGGGGAACGTCTGGTCCTCCCGGTTCGCCTTGCCGATCCACCAGGCGGAGACGCCGGTGGCGTCGGCGATCTGGGTGACGAGGGCGGGCGGCAGATAGCCGGCGGCCGTGAGCGCGACGCCGTCGCCCACCAGATTCAGGAAGGTCCGGTAGGTCGCGGTGAGCCTGGCCGCCTCCGCCTCACTGACGTCCGTGGGTGCGTGGGACAGCGGACGACCGAGAACGCTGCGCAGGACCCGCGAACCACGGCGCTCCAGATCGTCGGCGAGCTGGGCGAGCTCGCCGAAGACGGCGACCGGCTCGGCTGCGGCCATCACAAGAGCCGCGTTGATCTCCTCGAGGTCGAAGTGATCGGGGTGCCAGTCGAGCGGAAGCCAGTCCCGTGCGTCCGCGGCATCATCGAACACGGTCGGCAGGAGCGCGTCGTCGTACCCGCTGCGCACCCACGCCGCGAGGTCCTCGTAGCCGCCCATCCCGCCGCAGTCCTCAGGCGGGCAGGCCAACCGGCCCGCCACGCAGGTCGCGCGCGCCGGCCGCTCGTCGAGGACGGCCTCGACGACGACGCGATGGTCCCAGCCGTCACCGAAGTCGTACTCGTACCAGAGCTCGTCGCCCTTCTCCCCGAGCACTTGGTCGAGGCGAATGCCGTCCTCGAGCAGTCCGTCCTCACCTTCCTCCTGGTCGAACTCGGTGATGAAGTACGGCGCGCGGTGGTCCTTCGCGGTTCGGAACCGGTGCAGGTGGCTGTGGCTCCAGCCCATGGCCGCTTGGAGGACGTCGTGCAGTGCAGGCAGCGTCAGATCCCCCGGTACGTCGAGGCGCCGCCAGACCGGCGGCTTGGCGCCGTCCAGATCGAGACGCACGCGGAAGCCGGTCGTCACCTCCGGGATCGGACGTAGCGTCGGCTCCGGCCGCTCCTGAAGCCGGTCGAGCAGGCTGCTCACCTGGCCGCTCATCAGGCCCTCGAGGAGTGCGCGGCTCTCCTCGGGGTTCGCTCCGGCCATGAGCTGCTGTACGAGACGTTGTACGTCGGTGGGGTCGGGCACGGGGCCAGTCAATCACCGGGGCTGGGCGGATGGCCGAGGTGTGTGACGTGGCGCAGGTTTTCGGCGTTGAGAACCTGCGTGGTGTCACGCACCTCGGGCCCGTGCGCCACCGGAGGAGTTCCGGGCCTCAGTACGCGAACACGTGGGCGCTGAGCAGGTCGATCTCCCGGCGCGGCTCCCCGAAGAAGGCACCGAGCCGGCGGGACACGATGTGGAACGGTCGCTCGCGCGCCGAGCCGTCGGCCTTCCAGTTGTTCCACGGCACAATGAGGAACAGGTGGTGGGAGTCAGGTGCGATGTGGGCCTTCCACACATCCTTGAGATCGTGGTTGTTGGTCGTGGTGCCGCCGCGCTCCACTTCGGCGATGATGCCTCTGCCCTCGCCGAGTCGGAAGAAGAAGTCCGGTCGCGCCTGGGTGACGAAGCCGGTCTGAGGCGTCAGGACAACCTCCTCTGCGAAACCGAGTTCGCTGCGAAGCAGGGCCGAGAAGTGGTCCTGGATCGACTGACTCCTCGCGCCGTGAACGTGAATCGCCGCGATCGCAGCAGCTGTCTCGGTGATGTGGTTGTGGAGTAGCAGGGCCAAGTGGTCCACCGTGCGCAGCTCAGCGCTGTGTTCCTCAGGTACGACGGCCCTGACAAACCGTCGGTAGCCCTCCACGAGCTGCAGCTTCGCAGCTTGTCGCCGGAGAAGCTAGATCAGCGGCATCGTCCACACGGTGGAGCCAAGGGGACTCGAACCCCTAACCCCCTGCTTGCAAAGCAGGTGCGCTACCAATTGCGCCATGGCCCCTGGGTGGGCGCTCACGCGCCCCGGGCGGTCAGTTCTTCTTGACCGCGTCCGTCATCTCGGCCCACAGCGCCTGATCGTGCTGGGACTCCTGCACCTTCTTGGCGGCGATCGCGGCTCCGACGATGCCGAGGACCAGCAGGACGACCTTCTTCATGGCCACTCCAGACTCCGGGGACGGGGGCCGGACCGGCTGGTCCGACCGGGGAAGTCTAGCGCCGACGCTGCACACCCCACGATCCGGTTGTGACCCAGCAGACAGACCTAGTCCCGTGGCCCTCAGTCCATGCCCGGAGGTGTGCTGGGAGGAACAAGGAGTTCGTGATGGCTACCACTGCGTTCACAGCGGCGACCCTTCTGGTCGCCTCGGGGTTGATCAGCCTCGGGATGTGCCCTCCGATCACCCCAGCATCGGTGCCGTCCCCGCCCGGAGGCTCTGTGGTCAGCACCGCGACCGCCGAGCGACCTGCCACCCCGCCGAAGGTGACCTTCCTGGCCGCCAACGGGCTGAGCACAGTCGTCCTGGCGCAGAACGGTCGGCTCTACGGGACCGGCGACAACCGTTGGCGGCAGCAGACCGGCGAGGAGGATCGACGGCAGGGGCTCACCGCGATGATCCCGCTGCCGGGCAACGCCCCCATCGAACGAGTCGCCGTCGGTCAACGCACCACGGTGGTGATCGACGCCGACGGTGTGCCGTACGGCGTGGGAGAGGGCGGGCTCACCGGCCCGGTCAGCGCCAGCTTCCTTCCGATCGAGGGCCTCCCCGACGGGGTGACTGCCGTGCGGATCTCGGCGGGCTTCTACGACACCCTGGTCGTGGGCGACGACGGTGTTGCGTACGGCACGGGGATGAACCATTTCGGTCAAGTCACCGGAACGGCCTACCAAAAGCGTCGACTCCAACCGCTCGCCGGGCTTCCGGTCGGGGTCCGCGCCACCGACGTCGCGGCCGGCACGTCCTACTCGCTCGTCCTGGGGAGCGACGGAAGGACCTACGGCGCCGGACGCAACAAGGCTCGACAACTCACGGGAACCGAGAACGAGGTCCGCGCCTTGAGGCCACTCACGGGTCTTCCGAACGGCGTACGAGCGACCGCCCTGGCTGCCGGGGGTCAACACGTGCTGGTGCTCGGCGACAACGGGCAGGTCTACGGCGCGGGACGTAACGCCGAGGGTCAGCTGACGAACCGGACCGACCGACCTCGGGCGACGCTCACCCGTCTTGTCGGACTCCCCAAGGGTGTGAGTGCTCGGGCGATCGCAGCTGGCTCACTGCACTCCGTTGTCCTCGGTGAGGACAACGTGGTCTACGGCGCCGGGTCGAACGCCGATGGGCAACTCTCCGGGTCAGGACAGCGGAACGTCCTGACTCCGGTCCAGGGGCTCCCCCAGCGTGTGCGCCCGATGCAGATCGCTGCCGGCGACCGGTTCACCGTCGTACGCGCGTCGGACGGCCTGGTCTACGGGACGGGAGCCAACGACCACGGCCAGCTCACCGGCAACGACGAGCCGCGTCGTCTGCGCCCGCTGGCGATATGGCGAATGGGCGGGGTCGCCGTGCCCGAGCCCTTGGGCACAGCCGTCCCTGGGTCGACGATGCACGCGGGTCCAGGGCGGTGGATCCCCGCACCGGAACGATTCAGCTATCAATGGATGCGCAACGGCCGACCGATTCCCGGAGCCACCGCCGCGGGCTATGCCGTGCGGTCGAGCGACCTCTTCATGACCGTGTCGGTCCGGGTCTCGGCCATGCGCGCGGGCTATCGCACCGCGACGCAGACATCACACCCGCGACTCGTCGCGGCGAAGGTGGCCCCTCAGAAGGCAGTGCGCGTCCTGGCCGTGGACGAGACGTCACTCCTGGTGGCCGAGGACGGACGCACCTACGCAGCCGGTGACGGCCGCACCGCCCTGACCGCGCTGCCGCCACTCCCCGGCGAAGCGAGCACCACCGACCTCGCCGCCTCGTGGGATCACACGCTGATCCTGGGCAGCGACGGACAGGTCTACGGGCTCGGCTCCGGGAGGTCCGGGCAGCTCACCGGAGGCAACAAAGTACGCACCGTCCCGACCGCGCTGTCCGGTCTGCCCGAGGGGATCGAGGCGATCGACGTGGCTGCTGGGGATGGCTTCTCCGCCGTGCTCGGTGAGGACGGGATCGTCTACGGCACCGGCACCACGATCTTCGAGGACGCGGAGGGCTACCAGATCGAGGTCCGCACCTTGACGCCGGTTCCCGGCCTACCGTCCGGAGTCGAAGGGGCCGCCCTGAGCGCGAGTGCATCCGTGCTGACCGTCCTGACGACGGCGGGCACGCTGTACACGCGGAGTCTGTGGGGCGGCGACCGCAGCGTGGACTGGCACGAACGGGCCGATTTGCCCCCAGGCGTCACACCGATCGCTCTCGCGTCGACGCCAGGGACGACGCGCGTGATCGCCAGTGATGGCCACATGTACGTGAGCACCGCGATCGACGATCCCTTCGTGGCCGTGGATCTGCCGGGTGCGTTGCCGATCAGCCGTATGTCCAGCAGCGGCTCTCGCTTCCTGTACATCGACGGGGCAGGCATCCCGCGGGGCAAGGGGGACAACAGGCTCGGACAGTTCACGGCACCGGAATTGGTCGTGACCACGCCCACCGTCCTCACGGGGCTGCCTGTCGGGGTTCTCGCAGCCGACGTCTCGGCAGCACCGCTCCACAGCCTGGTGCTCGGTGACGACGGTGCGGTGTACGGCACCGGGCAGAACCTCTACGGACAGATCACCGGTGCGGACGGGCAACCCCGTTGGGGCCTCCAGCCCCTGATCTGGACGCTGCGTCCCTTCCAGCGGCCGACAATCGCCGGGGTGTCGCAGGTCGGTCGCACCCTGACCGCGTCGCCGGGGGCCTGGTGGCCGGAACCCGGCGCCTACACCTACCAGTGGTTCCGCGACGGCGCGCTGGTCGCCGGTGCGGTGGACGCCTCCTACCGGCTGCGCGGCATCGACAAGTACGCCGAGATGTCGGTATCCGTGACAGCCCGCAAGGCCGGGTACCGCCCGCGCACCGTGACGGTGAGGACCAACGACGTCGTACGGCCCGCGCCGTGAGGGTGGGTGATCCGGATGTCACGCACGACAGTCGTCACCGCCTACATCGCCGGGCTGCTGGGGAGCGCCCTGGTGATCCTGGGGGCGCCGTTGCTGTCACCGGCGTCAACTCCTCGCTCGGCGTCCGTGGTCCGGGTGGAGGCGACAGGACCGCCCCGCATCGCATCACTGTCGATGGGCTTCGGCCATCTGGCCGTCATCACCGGATCCGGGCAGGTCTACGGTTTCGGCGACAACAACGCGAACCAGCTCTCCTGGACCTTCGGCCAGTCAGGGCGAGTTCGCGAGTTCCAGGCGATTGCGTCACTCCCCGCGGCAGTAGCAGCGACGCACACCTCTGCCGGGGCATCGCACACTCTTGTCCTGGGCGACGACGGCCGCTTGTACGGCGTGGGTTTAGCCCGGATCCACCGACCGGCTGGCGATGACTCGGTCGGGTGACGTCGCTCGGGGTTGAGCGGGTCGGGGAGTGGGTGATCGCCCGGCCTCGCTGCCGGGGTGTTCCACGGTGGTCTCTGGTCGTTGCCGTTTCCGGCGGATGGTCAGGCTGCGCGCGTGGTGGGCGGGTCGGCGATCCGGGTGATCAGCTGGGTCCAGGCGGTCTCCCAAGGCCAGTCCCGGGGTAGGTGCATGGTGATGCGCCGTGCCGAGGTCGCGACCCGGCACGGAAGAAGAACGAGCTTGCGGCGCACCGTCGCGGTGGTCGCTCGCGCGAGGTCGGGGGCGGCCAGGGATCCGGCGGCGCGGGTCAGGTTGAACGCGATGACGGCGAGCACCAGCCAGGCGGCGTTGGCGGTGAAGACCCCGGACGGCAGGTGCGCGAGCGCGGAGTTCTTTAGGTCGGCGTGGACCTGCTCGATGATCGCGTGCCCGCGATGGGCCTTGTCGGCTGCGAGGGTGTCGAGCAGGTCGGGGTCGGCGGTGGTGAAGAACGCGTGGAACCGCCACACGTCGAACAAGCTGTCCTGACCGTTCGCCTTGTGCTTGTCGGCGTTGAAGTCAGGGATCCGACGCACCACCAGCCGGCCCGGGACCTGCTCGGTCTTCTTCTGCGCGGCGAAGGCGGTGAAGTCGACCTCGGCGACCTCGGCGCGGGAGATCCACCGCCCGGCCTGCTCGTCGTAGACCGCGTCGGTGTACTCGATCGTGGTCCACGCGTCCTGGCCGATGGCGGCGATCGCGGCTCTGATCTGGGTGTTCATCCGGACGGTCACCGACACCGCGGCACCTCCAGCGCGGGCGGCGTGCACCGGGCCGCGACCGTAGAACGCCGAGTCCATCCGCACCAGGATCGGCGTGGTCGGGCCGAGGAGCCGGCGGGCGGTCTTGGCCGCGTCGCCGACCAGCCGCTTGGCTCCCCGGGAGGAGTTGGCGGCTCCCTTGCGCAGCCGCTGCGCCACGATCACCGGCCCACTCGTCGTCGTGGTCAACGTGGCCAACAGCGCGTTCAGGCCACGGACCCGGTTGTAGCCGAACCCGGCGCCCTGCTTGGCGTGCCCATGAACCTCGACCACGGTGTCATCGACGTCCAACAACGCATACGAGGCCGGCTCGCCCTGCGGGTCCGAGGAGGCCGAGCCGAACAGGCCGGTCACCCCGGTCAGCGCGATCAGGAACCTCGAGGCGACGGCGTCGAGCTGGCGGATGTGGCCGAAGGTGAACGCCCGCAGGAACGACCCCAACGTCGAGGGCGCGTACGCGTGCGCGAACAACCTGCTCATCGCGCCGTGCCGCAGCAGCGCCATGTCGTCGATCGAGTCCGCGCCCGCGACCATCCCGGCGACCAACGAAGCCACCTTCAACCCGGCGTTCGCGCCCTTGTCGGTCGGCACCGACAAGTGCTCATCAGCGAGCTCACGCAACCCCGCGCGATCGGCCAGAGCGAGCAGCGGGACCAGCCCCGCAGACGACACCAGATTCGGATCGTCGAACACCGTCGAGGTCGCGCGGAGGCTATGAGAGAGTTGCACTCGACGGATGCCCTTCGTGCCGGTGGATCTGGAGTCCTAGACAAACCCCAATCTCCCAGCCCGCAAGGGCATCCTCGCTTTACGGCACGCCCACCCAGCCAGTCCAGCCGAGCTCATCGGTGGATCCGGGTTTAGTCGAGGGAGCCAACGGCTTCCGGTTCCGCACCCTGACTCGGATCGAGTCGCTACCGGAGGGTGTCCTTCCGAGACGGATCGACTCTGGCGCTCGCTCCTTCGTGGTGCTGGGGACCGATGGGCGGGTCTACACCAGTGAGTCCGAGGTCGCTGGTGAACTGGGGGTGATTCCCGGCCTCCCCGACGGTGTGAGCGCGGTGCGGGTCTCCGCGGCCGACGAGCACACCCTGGTCGTGGGTGACGACGGCGTGGCCTACGGCATCGGCGACAACGAAGTCGGAGAGCTCACCGGCTCTGGGGCCCACCGCTCCGAGCTACGCCCGCTCGCCGGCCTGCCGAAGGGAGTGCGAGCGACGGATGTGGTGGCACAGACGAACGACCACGAGGGCTTCTCGATCGTCCTCGGGAGCGACGGGGTCGCCTACGGGACCGGTTTCAACCTGGACGGCCAGCTCACGGGGCAACGCGATGGTCGAAGGCGTCTGACCCCCCTCGGAGGGCTGCCGAACGGAGTACGTGCCCGAGGCATCGCGGCGAGCACGGTGTCCTCCCTGGTGATCGGTTCAGACGGCCGGGCCTACGGCGCCGGCTACTGGGGCGGGTCCTGGGCCCACGGCGACCCCGGCTTCCGGCGCCTGCGCGTCTTGACGGGGCTGCCCCGAGGCGTGACTCGGGCCTCCGGATGGTTCGTCCTCGCCGGCAACGGCGTCGTGTACCGCCCTCGCTGGAGTGCACCCGGAGCCATGCAGCCCTTCACCGGCTGGAGAGTCGCCGCGACAGGGATGCCGACGATCCAGGGAACGAGTCGTGTCGGCGCGACCCTCACCGCCACGTCCGGTCGGTGGCTGCCGCGACCGACGGCGGTGCGATTCCAGTGGCTCGCGAACGGCCGGCCGATCCCGAGGGCGACGTCGCCGCGGTACACGATTCGACCTCAGGACCTCTTCCGGCATCTGACCGTCAGGGTCACCGCCGGAAGACCGGGGATGACCGACGGCACGGGCCTGGCATCGACGGTCCTCGTGACGCCGGCACCGCCGGTCTACGCCTCGGCGCTCGCGGTCTCCGGCCGGACCATGGTGCTGGATCAGCAGGGACGGGTCTACCGCACAGGCCCCCTCGTCGGCCAGGAGACCGCCCGCACGACGCCCACCGGGCTGAGCCGCGTCCACGGAATCACCCAGACCATCACCTCCATCGATGTCGGGGCGCATCATCAGCTCTTCCTCACCGAGGAGGGCGACGTGTACGGCGTGGAGTCGAACGTCTCTGGCCAGCTCACCGGAAACGCCGAGGTCGTCTCCCGACCCCGCGTCCTACATGGACTTCCTGTCGGTGTGACAGCAAAAATGATCGCTGCGGGGGCGAACCACTCCGTCGTGGCCGCCAGCGACGGCCAGGTCTACGCCACCGCGCTGCCCCTCAACGGGTGGGCGAACCAGCTCACCCCGGTTCCAGGGCTCCCTCAGGACGTCGCACCGATTGCGGTGTCCGCGGGCTCGGGGTTCGTGCTGGTGCTGGGTGACGACGGTGTCGTCTACGGCGCGGGCAGCAACCAGCGCGGACAACTGACGGGAACGGACAGCGGGATTGCAGAGCTGGCGCCGCTCTTGGGGCTCCCCCCAGGCGTACGAGGCGTCGCCGTCGACGCCGGATCCCGGCACACCCTGGTCCTGGCTGATGACGGCGTGGTCTACGGAACCGGTGACAACTCCTCAGGTCAGCTCACCGGAACGGGACGACGCACGTCCCTCACCCCGCTCGCGGGCCTGCCGACCGGGATTACGCCCACGCGGGTGTACGCCGGAAGCGCCAGCAGCATCGTGATCGGCGACAACGGCGTCACGTACGGCGCCGGGTCCAACCCCAATGGGCAACTCACGGGAATCGTCGGGCCACGGCGCCCACTCCTCCCGCTCACTGGTCTGCCCTCCGGGGTCCGTGCGCTCGCCGCCGCTGCCAGCGACAGCACCTGGATCCTGGGAGACGGCGGGGTCGCCTACACCACCGGGGTGCACCCCCAGGACGCTCGTGTCGAGCCGGCTGTTGCGCGTCTGCCGCATCTGCGACTGCAGCCGTACTTCTTCATCCTGCGCTCCCTGGGGAGACCAGTCATCGAGGGCACTGGTGCGATCGGGAGTTCCCTGACCGCCAGAGCGCAGAAATGGCTCCCCGACACCACACGGATCACCTACCAGTGGAACCGCAACGGCGTACCCATCGCGAACGCGACAGGCGCCACCTACCGGGTGACGAAGCGTGATCGCACTGCCGCGCTCACCGTCACCGTGATCGGTCACCGCGCGGGGTTCCAGCCCGTGGGGACGACCAGCGTCAGCCTGAGGACCCGGGGATAGGGATCGCCCCTCTCGCCCAATCTCGATGTGATCGACGAGACAGACCTTCTCCCGTGGCCACGACGCGAAAGGCGCGATGGGCTGATGAAAACAAGGAGTTCGTCATGGCTACACCCTTCTTCACAGCCGCGGCCCTCGTGGCCGTCTCCAGTCTGATCACCATCGGCGTGACTCCTCTGGCGCCGGGATGGACCCCTGAACCACCGGCGGTGGCCCGGGTGCCGGCGGGCTCCGCCGCACGCCCTGTGACAATGCCCGCGGCGGCCTTCGTCGATGCTCACTCCTCGTACACCGTCGTACTCACTCGCGGCGGGCGGCTGTACGGCACAGGGAGGAACGACTGGCGGCAACAGACCGGCACGGAGTTCCGCCGACTCGGACTGACGGCGATGACCCCCCTCCCCGGAGGCGTCGCCGTCGAACGCGTTTCGGCCGGAGACCAGGCCACTCTGGCCATCGGAGAGAACGGCGCAGCCTACGCCGCAGGTGGAAGCGGGCTCTTCGGCCTCAACACCGATCGGTTTCAGCCGGTCACCGGGCTACCCGAGGGAGTCTCAGTTCTTCGCGTGGCCGGCGGTTCGTACTTCAATCTGCTGATCGGATCCGACGGAGTGGCGTACGGGATCGGCAACAACGATCGTGGCCAGCTGACCGGAAAGGGATCGAAGAACGGATTGAATCCCCTCATCGGTCTCCCAGTCGGGGTCCGGGCCAAGGACGTGGTGGCAGGGGGTGGCTACTCCTTGGTGCTCGGAAGCGACGGAAACGCCTACGGCACCGGCGGAAACGCTGGTCGACAACTGACAGGGGATGAGCGCATCGTCCGAGAACTCACCCGACTTCGCGGACTTCCGGCAGGGGTGCGGGCAAGTCAACTCGCAGCAGGCCGATGGCACTCCTTGGTGCTGGGCGACAACGGTCAGGTCTACGGTGCCGGACGGACCTTCGAAGGCCAACTGACGCGGGCCAGCAACAAGCCTCGGACCACATTGACCCGATTGGTGGGACTTCCCGCCGGAGTGAACGCAAGGGGCGTCGCCGCGGGCTCCTTGCACTCGGTCGTCCTGGGCGACGACAACGTCGTCTACGGCACCGGATTCAATCGTTTCGGCCAGTTGTCAGGGACTGCGCGTCGGGACGTACTGACTCCCATCAAGGGACTGCCAACCGATGAACGCCCGGTCCAGGTCGCGGCGGGTTCTTTCACGACCATCGTTCGGACGGCTGGCGGAAATGTGTACGGCACCGGAAGCAACGAACAGGGCGCCCTCACCGGCAATGACGACCCGAGGCGTGTGCTCCGACCCCTGGCGATCTGGAGAATGGGGCCGATTAGGCGGCCCGCTGTGGTCGGTTCCCCGAACGCGGGATCCCCGTTGCAGGCTGATCCCGGCGCATGGATCCCCGCGCCCGTGAGCCTTCGATACCAATGGATGCGATCCGGGCGTCCGATCACCGGCGCGACAGGATCCTCGTACAAGGTGGCTGCCGCAGACCTGTTCTCGACGCTGGCGGTGCGGGTCACCGCCGCGCGTCCGGGCTATCGCGCCGTGTCTCAGACATCCCACGCACGGCTTGTGACACCTGATGAAGCGCCGCATCACGTCACAGCCACCGACATTGGATATGGCTCACTCGTGCTGGCGACCGATGGTCGCGTCTACTCGACAGGAGGCGGCAGGACCGCACTCTCCGTGCTGGATGCGATCCCGGGTGGAGAGATCACCACACATCTCGTCTCTGACGGATCACACCTCCTCCTGCTCGGCGGGAACGGAGAGGTGTACGGACTTGGATCGGGCGACGCCGGCCAGTTGACGGGGGACAACTCCGAACGCCGCACTCCCACGCTGCTGACCGGACTCCCTGCTGGAGCCAGGGCACTGGATATCGCCGTAGGCGACGAGTTCTCCGCCGTGGCAGGAGACGACGGGCGTATCTACGGCACGGGCAGAGGGCTGATCACCAACATCAACGGAGGTCTCGTTACCGCGCGCACGCTCACGGCCATGCCCGCCCTACCCAGCGGATCGGTTGTTGCCGTGCACGGCTCGGGCGCGCGGCTGATCGCACTGGCGTCCGACGGGATCGCCTACAGGTGGGCGCGCGACACGCAGGGCGTTCTCGGGTGGCAGCAGCCGACCGGACTCCCTGAGGGAGTGAAGGTGACCAGCCTGCCCTCAGGACACGGGCAGGAACGCGTTGTAGCCAGTGACGGCAACATGTACCTCCTCACGAACTCCGGCGAGTCCTGGAAGCGGGTCGCACTCCCCGGATCCGGATCAGTGATGCAGGTGAGCATCGACGGCAGGAGCTTCGTCTACATCGATGACCGCGGCGTTCCTCGTGGCCAGGGAGGCAACGCTCATGGCGAGTTCACCGCGCCCGACTTAGCAGTCACATCTCCTGTGGTTCTCTCAGGACTGCCCTCCGGAGTCCGAGCAGCCGAGGTTGCCGCCGGCGTCCATCACACTCTCGTTGTGGGCGACGACGGCGTCGTCTACGGCACCGGTTCAAACTCCGAAGGAGACATCACCGGCATCGACCGGGCAGCCCGCTGGGGTCTCCAGCCGCTGATCTGGACCCTTCGGCCCTTCACTCGACCGAGGATCACCGGCACCCTCGAAGTCGGGCGATTCCTGACCGCCACCGATGGCACCTGGTGGCCCGAGCCCACGAGTCTCGCGTACCAGTGGTTCCGTGACGGCAACACCATTCCTGGTGCGGTCGCGGGCACCTACCGGCTCACCCGATCCGACCGCTACGCCGAGATCTCGGTCTCGGTCACGGCGAGGCGAGCCGGTCACCGACCACGTGCGGTCACCGTCACCACCAACGACATCGTCAGGCCTGCGGGCTGAGGTGAAAAGATCATGCCAACAATAAAACTCCGCGCTCTCGGCTCAGCACTACTACTCCTCGTCGCACTCGTGACCCCTGTGGGCGCGTCCCCTCGCGACGTGACAGCCACGGTCTCCGCGCCGACGTCGACACTTCCCCGGGTGGTCCGCGTGGACGAGGGGGTACGCAATACCGTCGCCATCACGGCCTCAGGGCTCCCCTACGGACTCGGGAGCATCGGCGCCAATCAGCTTTCCTGGCGCCCACCCGAGCCGGGCCCCCAGAAGGCATTGGGTGTCATCAAGGGTCTCCCCTCCGGAGTCACCGCGGTAGAGATCGCGTCCGGGGAGAGTCATACCCTGGTGATCGGGTCCGACCGAAGGGTCTATGGCGTTGGAGGATCTGCTGGACTCGGAGGACTGTCGCAGCGATTCCTGGCACCGCTTCCGAAGCTCCCGGGCAACGTCGCAGCTCGACGGGTGACGGCAGGCGAAGGCTTCTCCGTCGTCCTCGGAGGGGACGGGCGTGTCTTCGGTCTGGGTTACAACAGCGAGGGCCAGCTCACGGGGAGTGATAATCGCTCGTCCTGGACCCCCTTCACCGGACTACCCGAGGGCATCCGCGCCGTCGCGATCGATGCCAGCAACTATTCAACCCTGGTCCTGGGGAGCAACGGCGTCGCCTACGGAACCGGGGGCAACTGGAGCGGTTCCTTGACCGGTGAACTGAAGCGGAAGCGCACCCTCCGGCCCCTGGTTGGCCTCCCCACGGGCGTCCGGGCCACCGCGCTCGCTATCTCCGAGGAGGAGACGCACTCCCTGGTCCTGGGCAGCAACGGCACCGTGTACGGCGCCGGATCCAACGGCGCGGGACAGTTGACGGGCACGGGGTGGAAGCCGCGCACGCGACTGACGCCCCTGGCGGGACTTCCCTCCGGAGTCCGTGCCCGCTCGATCGGCGCCCACTACGAGTTGACGCTGGTGCTGGGGAGCGACGGTCGCGCCTACGGCGCCGGCTACTGGGGTGGAGACAACTACGGCGGCAAGGAGTCTCGCCGCTTGACCGCACTCAAGGGGGCGCTCCCCACCTCTACCGCTCCAGTTCGGGTGTCCGGCAGCACGGTGTTGGGTTCCAACGGGGTCCTGTACCGGCCGCGCTCATCGTCCCCGCGAACCCTCGCCCCCTTCCGTCAATGGCGGGTGACGAACCTCGGCCTTCCCCGCATCACCGGTCTGGCACGGGCGGGGCAGACGCTCACTGCGACGCCCGGGGTCTGGCAACCTCATCCTGCGGCCGTGACGTTTCAGTGGCTGCTTGACGGGCGGCCGATCGCGGGCGCGGACTCACCTCGCTATCGAGTACGGCCGGCTGACCACTTCCGTCATCTGACCGTCCGAGTGCGCGCCGGCAAGAGCGGGTGGTTGTCTGCGCAGAGTCTCGCGTCCCTCGTCCTGCCGCTCCCCGAGGCCACCCTGAACGTGGCATCACTGCTGTCCGAGGACGTCGTCCGCGCCGAAGACGGTCACGTGTACCACCTGGCCACCGGTGTCAAGGGTCAAGTACGAGCCGCACCGGCTCCGGTCGGCCTCACCGACTTCCGCAAGGCGCCCGAAGACGCCGTCATGGTCGACGAGGGGGACGGTTTCACGCTCTTCCTGACCGGGGACGGTCGCGTCCTGGGGTTGGGCAACAACTACAACGGCCAGTTGACCGGACCCGGCGAGGTCGTGAGCCAACCTCGCGAGCTGGAAGGGCTGCCCGACGGAGTGAACGCCACGCTCATCGCCGCGGGTCCCAGCCACTCAGTGGTCGCCGGGGACGACGGCGCCGTCTACGCCACCGCGACGCAACTGACCTCGTACGCACCGGTTCTGAGTCCTGTTCCCGGGCTGCCGATCGGCGTGCGCCCCGTCGATCTCGCCGCAGGTAACGGGTCGATGCTGGTGGTGGGCGACGACGGTGTCGTCTACGGAGCGGGAGAGAACCAGGGCCGGCACCTGACCGGACCGCCCGGGCTCACATCCACCCTCACCCCTCTGACTGGGCTGCCGGCTGGAGTGCGGGCCACCGCGGTCGACGCGGACGAGTCGCAGACCCTCGTCATTGCCGACGACGGTCGGGTTTACGGGGCTGGCAGCAACGAGTACGGGGCACTCACCGGGACGAAGACCCGCCACACCACACTGACTCCTCTGGTCGGACTGCCTCCTGGCGTCCGTGCGATGACCGCCAGCACCCGCGACTGGACCATCGTCGTCGGCGACGACGGGGTCGCGTACGGAACCGGATGGAATCCACAGGGCAACATCACCGGAGTGGATCATCCGCGTCGTCGCCTGGCGCCGATGATCGGTCTGCCTGGCGCGGTGCGCGCCGTCGATGCCACCCCACAGTTCGTCCTGGCCGACGACGGGCGGGTCTACACCACCGGCCCGCACGTGGGCGACCCGTACTTCTTCGGTTCGCGCTCCGGCCGGCTGCCGCATCTGAGCCTCGTCCCGCACTTCTTCAGCCTTCGCTCCCTGGCACGCCCTGTCGTGGTGGGTAGCGCCACGGTCGGTGGGACGCTGACAGCCCAGGCCCAGGAGTTCGCGCCGGAGCCCACCAGCTTCAGCTACCAGTGGAACCACAACGGCATCCCCATCGCCGGTGCCACCCGAGCGACCTACACCGTCCGCCGCCAGGACCGCGCGCTCGAGCTGAGCGTCACGGTGACCGGCCACCGACCCGGCTTCCAACCGGTGGGCTCGACGAGCCTCGCGGTGCGAGCCGGTCGATCCTGACCCGACAGCCGAGGAGGCTGAGATGAGACACCAGCGAACCGGTGCCCTGGTGATGGGTGCCGTTCTCACCCTGGGCTTCGCCACATCCGCGACCGGAGCCGCGGTCATCGGAGCCGATCCTGCGCCAACCGCCCCGACCGCAGTGGCTCGGGTCGTCACACCGGCGTCGCCGCCCACCCGCGCTGTAGCGATCGCCGCAGGCAACTGGCATACGCTGCTCGTCGGTGCGAATGGACGCGTGTACGGCACCGGTCGCAACTTCGATCACCAACTGACCTACGCACCGTCGATCACCCGCTCGCTCCTCCCGCTGCGGGGTCTCCCCACCGGTGTCAAGGCCACGGGCGTGGCGGCCGGGACCGACCACACGCTGGTCATGGCAGACGACGGTGCCCTGTACGGCGCCGGAAGCAGTTGGGCGCATCAACTGGCGGGATTGATCGGCGAGCGCGACCGTCTGGTTCGGTTGGGAGGTCTTCCCGACGGTGTCCGTCCCGTCCGAGTCGCGGCCGGTAGTGCCACCTTGGTGCTGGGCACTGACCGAGTCCTGTACGGCGTCGGGCCCAACGCGTACGGGCAGCTCACGGGAGTGGATCAGCAGGTCCCGTCCCTGACGCCGCTGGGCGGTCTGCCGACGGGCGTTCGCGTCCGAACCTTCGATACCGGCCAGACCCACACCCTCGTGGTCGGGTCGGACGGCCGGGCCTACGGGACCGGAGAGAACTCATCGGGCCAACTCACAGGAACCGGCAGTCCGCGGGCACTCCTGACAGGTCTGCTCGGGCTGCCCGCTGGGGTCCGCGCCGTCCGCACGGCTGCCGGCGGCCAGCACAGCCTCGTCCTCGGTTCGGACGGGCGGGTCTACGGCGCCGGGGCGAACGGTCAGGGCCAGCTGACCGGCAAACCCGGACCCGTACGCCAACTGCGGCCGCTGACGGGGCTCCCCCGTGGAGTGCAAGGCGTCGCGCTGGCCGCCGGAGGACGCTTCTCTCTCGTCCTGGGGTCCGACCGACGGGTCTACGGCACCGGTCAGAACGCGCACGGCGAGTTGACCGGTCCTGCGGAGGTCCAACGCACCCTGAAGCCCCTGGCCCTCCCCTCAGGCGTCGCCGCTCGAGCGATCTCCGCCGGCAAGCAGCACACGCTGGTGCTCGGCAACGACGGCATCGTCTACGGGGTCGGCGACAACCAGATCGGGCAGTTGGCCGGGGAGCGCCTCGGACAGCGAACGCTCCGCCCCCTGAATGCCTGGGGTCTCGGGGTCCAGCGCGCACCGACGATCACGCCTGCCGTGGCGCAGGTCGGCTCGGTCCTTCAGGCCACTCCGGGGATCTGGTCGCCGTCACCGGGCTCCGTGACTTACCAATGGTTCGAGCGCAACAACCCGATTGCTGGGGCGACCGGGTCGCGTTACCGGATCCAGCCGTGGAATCGGTTCGACGACCTCACCGTGCAGGTGACCGCTTCGAAGCCCGGTTATCGGATCCGGTCGCAACGTTCCGCTCCGATGCGCGTGATCGCGCCGTTCACCGGCCCGCAGATCACTGGTGTGGGTCGAGATGGCGCAACGGTGATCGCGAGCGACGGCTGGATCTATCGCAGGCAGATGTCGGAGCGCTCGACCCTGCGGCCCTTCATGAAGCCTCCGACCGGGGCCGCGATGTCGAGCGCCCAGGGGTACGGGTTCACCCTCATGGTCGGGGACGACGGCCAGGTCTACGGCAGGGGCACGAACGCCGAGGGGCAGCTGACCGGAGACAAGGACTCGTACGCATCGGTCCACCGTCTCACCGGACTTCCCGAGGGAGTTCGGGCAGAGTCCGTCAGTGCGGGCGAGTCGTTCACCGTGGTCCTGGCCGACGACGGCGTGGTGTACGGCGCCGGAAGGAACACGCGTGGGCAACTCGGCGGTTCCACTTCCAATCTGCGGAGCCTCACCCCCATCGCCGGGCTACCCGTCGATGTCCGCGCTGCCGATATCGCCTCCGGCCGGAACTTCACCCTCGTCCTGGGCGACGACGGCATCGCCTACGGTGTCGGCGCCAACATCGACGGGCAACTCACCGGCGACGCTCCGGTCCGTCGTACTCTGACGGCCCTTGAAGGCCTCCCGGAGGGAACGTCGGTGACCGCGATCGCGGCCGAGGTGGACGCCTCGTACGTCACCACCACGTCCGGGGACGTCTTTGCAGCTGGCGGCAACGACGTCGGCGAACTCGGCGGATCCCAGGACCGGATTCGCACTCTGACGGCTGTTCCAGGTCTGCCCCCCGGCGTCAGCGCTGTCTCGGTCGCCGCAGAAGCGGGCAGCACCCACGTCGTCGGCGACGACGGTGTCCTGTACTCAGCGGGATGGAGGCCCTACTGGGATCCAAGCGTCACCCCACTCTGTACAGACAGGCTCACTCCGGTGACCCAGCCCTACGGGGGGCGTCCGATCGCAGTATCAGGCTCCATCTATCGGGTGCTCGTCCTCACGGACAACGGCACCCTGGCCGATCCCGTCCTCCCCCTCCACTGGGGTCTGAGCAATGTCGCCCGTCCCACCTTCACCGGCACGCCACGAGCTGGTCAGACCCTGACCGCGGAACCCGGTGACTGGTGGCCCTCGCCGAGCCAGTACCAGTTCTCCTGGCGACGCGACGGGGGTGTCATCACCGGGGCGACCAGTGCGACCTACCGGGTCACGGCCCGCGACGTCGGCCACGATCTGAGTGTGTGGGTGATGGCGACGGCCCCGGGTCTTCGGGCAGCCAGTGCGCAGTCCGAAGAGATGAAGATCAACTGACTCAGACGACCGTCACCTGCACGTTGTTCCACCCCGTCGCCCCGTCCGGCGCGATCGGCGCCCGCTTGGAGGTCTGGGTGTAGCCGGTCCGGTCGGTGGCGCGCACCTCGATGAAGTGGTTGCCGGTCTCCTGGGCGTCCCACTGGTAGAGCCACTGCCGCCAGGTGTTGATGTTGTCCTCGCCGGCCAGGGTGGCCTGCTGCCACGCACCGCCGTCGATGCGGACCTCGACCTTGTCGATCCCGCGGGCCTGCGACCAGGCGACGCCGGCGATCGGCACGCGGCCGCGCTTGACCCGGGCGAACGAGCCGGGCACGTCGATGCGGCTGGCGGTCTTGATCGGCGCCTCGGCGGAGTAGCCGCGCGAGGTCCAGTAGGCCTCGAAGTCGGCGAAGCGGGTGACCTCGAGGTCGACGACCCACTTCGTGGCCGACACGTAGCCGTACAGGCCGGGCACGATCAACCGCGCCGGGAAGCCGTGCTCCAGCGGCAGCGGCTCACCGTTCATCCCGACGGCCAACAGCGCGCCGCGCTCGGGGTCGGTCAGGGCCGACAGCGGCGTACCGCAGGTCCAGTCGTCCGCGCTGGTCGACTTGATCGCGTCGGCCCCGTCCTGGACGCCGGCCTCGGCGAGCAGCTCGTGCAGCGGCACGCCCAACCACGTCGCGTTGCCCATCAGGTCTCCGCCGACCGGGTTGGAGACGCAGGTCAGCGTCACCCGGGACTCGACCAGGTCACGCTCGACGAGGTCGGCGAAGGTGAATTCGAGCTCGCGGTCGACCATGCCGTGGATCCGCAGGCGCCAGGTGTCGATCGGCACGTCCGGGATCTGCAGGGCGGTGTCGACGCGGTAGAAGTCGCGGTTGGGGGTGATGTACGGCGTCATGCCGTCCACGTCGAGCACGACCCCGTCGGCCAACGTCGGGGCCGGGGTGGCCGCGCCGGGCAGGGTGATGCCGGCACGGGACGCGGTGGCGGCCAGTCCGCCGTACGCCCGGGCGATGACACCGCTGACCGCGGCGAAGGCGGCGACCGACGCCGCGCCGACCAGGAACCCGCGACGCGACGGGGCTGCCTGGCCCTCAGGAGCCGCCATCGGATGATCGGCGGCCGACTTGAGCCCGGAGGCCTCGGAGGCCCGGATCGCCCCGAGCAGGATCCGCAGCGACACCAGACCGACCACGACGAGCGCGGCCACGGGCACCAGACGCGCGAGCGGGCCCGCGGTGGCGGCCCGGTCGGTCAGGGCAGCCAGCGCTGCGACCGCGCTCAGCGCGAGGAACATCCCGTAGGCGACCCTGGGCCGGCGCACGCCGAGGGCGCCCGCGACGATCGCCAGCAGCGCGACCGTGGCCACGACGCTGCCGATCAGCACCGGCTTGTCCGCCGTGCCGAAGGTCTCGATGGCGAACTCCTTGAGCGGCCGCGGCGCCCAGTCCACGGCCCGGTTGCCCACGGACAGGATCGGCGAGGTCACCCCGCTCATCAGTGCGGTGACGGCCTCGCTGGCTGCCACCGCGGCGGCTCCGGAGAGCAGGCCGGCGACTCCTCCCAGCGCCAGGCTGCGAAGCCCGGTGCGCGGCGCGGTCGGGGGGGTGTCATGCACGGTGTCCATGACTCATGTTCGCGACGACAACGCCTGTGGACGGGCCGAATCGGACATCCGTCGAGAACGCGGGAGGAGAGGGTGGGCCTAACAGGACTTGAACCTGTGACCTCTTCCTTATCAGGGAAGCGCTCTAACCGTCTGAGCTATAGGCCCGCAAACGATGGCCAGGCTGCGGAGCCTGACCGACGAGGAAGGTTACCGCAGACCCCGCGCGCCGCCCAAACCGGGGCACCGCCGGCGGGGTCCGGCTCAGCCGCGGACCCGCTCGTCCTCGGCGAGGGTGACCTCGATACCGCCCAGCAGCACGGCCGCCAGGTTGTAGAGGAAGGCCCCCAGGGTGGCGATCACGGTGATCAGGACGACGTCGACGACCGCGACGATCATCGTGAAGCCCATCACCCGGCTCATGCCGAGGTAGTCCTCGACCCGGAACGGGGCGGAGCTCTCATTCCCCAGCACGTCGCCGACGGTGGAGTCGATCGAGTCCCAGATCCCCGAGGCTCCGAGCACCGACCAGATCACCCCCACAGCGACGACCATGACGATGCCGATCGCGACCGACAGGAGGAACGAGGTCTTCATCACCGACCACGGATCCACGTGCGAGATCCGCAGATGCGCCTTCCGCACCTTGCGCGCGGCCACGGGGGCCGGCGCCGGAGAGGGCTGAGCGGGAGCGGGCCGCGACGCGCGGTCGCCCTCCCCACGAGCGGCGGCCAGGGCCGCGGCCATCCGCTCGGCGCCGGACGGCTTCTTCTCCTCCGGTTCGTCGGGGACGATCGGGGCGGACGAGGCGTACGCCGCGTTGACCCGTGCGCTGATCTCCTCGGGGTTCTGGGTCCCCACATCGGACGGACGCTGCTGCGCCAGTCGAGGGTCGTCGGTCCCCCGGTCACTCATCAGTCTTCCCCTGTCTCCCCGCCCGCCTCGGTGACCGGGGTGTCGACATCGCCCCCGATTGTCGCACTCTCGCCAACCGATGCCGATTCGCGTCCGTCCGGTGTGACCTCGTCTGTCCCGGAATCACCCGTTTCCTCGACGTCGAGGACGGTCTCCACGCTGCGCGCGACCTGCGCCACCGCGTCGCCCGCGCTGACCCCGACGAACTTCACGCCCTTGGTGTCCCGGCTGGTCGGCCGAAGACTGTCGTCGATGGCGCTGCGGGTCACCTGGCCGGACTGCTTGATCGCCAGGACCTCGTCGCCGTCGACGACGATGAAGCCGCCCACCAGCGAGCCGCGGTCGTCGTCCTGCTTCATGGTCTTGATGCCCAGGCCGCCGCGGGACTGCAGGCGGTACTCCTCGATCGGCGAGCGCTTGGCGAAGCCGCCGTCGGTGATCGTGAAGACGTACTGCGGCGGCTCCTCCTCGCTGTGCGGGCGGATCACCGACATCGACAGCATGCTGTCGCCGGCACGGAACTCCATCCCCTTCACACCGGAGGTCGCACGCCCCATCGGCCGCAACTGGGAGTCGTCGGCGCGGAACCGGATCGCCTGACCCTTGCGGGAGATCAGCAGGATGTCGTCCTCGGGGCCGACCAGCTCGGCCCCGATCAGCTCGTCGTCCTCCTCGCGGAAGTTGATCGCGATGACACCGGCCTGCCGCGGCGAGTTGTAGTCACCGAGCCGGGTCTTCTTGACCAGGCCGGTCCGGGTGGCGAGCACCAGGTACGGCGCCTGCTCGTAGTCGCGGATGGCGAGCACCTGGGCGATCTTCTCGTCCGGCAGGAAGCTGAGCAGGCCGGCGACGTGGCCGCCCTTCGCGTCCCGGTTGGCCTCGGGGAGGTTGTACGCCTTCGTCCGGTAGACCCGGCCGGCGGTGGTGAAGAACAGCAGCCAGTGATGGTTGCTGGTGGCCATGAAGTGCTCGACGACGTCGTCGCCCTTCAGCGCGGCCCCCCGCACGCCCTTGCCGCCGCGCTTCTGGGTCCGGTAGAGGTCGGCCCGGGTGCGCTTGGCGTAGCCGCCGCGGGTGATCGTCACGACGAGTTCCTCGTCGGGGATTAGGTCCTCCATCGAGAGGTCGCCGTCGGCGGCGATGAGCTGCGAGCGGCGCTCGTCGCCGTACTTCTCGACGATCGCTGTCAGCTCCTCGGAGATGATCTGCCGCTGACGCTCGTCGCTGGCCAGGATGGCCTCGAGGTCGGCGATGACCAGCTCGATCTCGGCGAGGTCGTCGATGATCCGCTGCCGCTCCAGAGCCGCCAGGCGGCGCAGTTGCATGTCGAGGATCGCGGTGGCCTGGATCTCGTCGATGTCGAGCAGCGCCATCAGGCCTTCGCGGGCCTCGTTGACGTCGGGGCTGCGCCGGATCAGCGCGATGACCTCGTCGAGGGCATCGAGTGCCTTGACGAGTCCGCGCAGGATGTGGGCGCGCTCCTCGGCCTTGCGCAGCCGGAAACGGGTCCGCCGCTGGATGACCTCGATCTGGTGCGTCACCCAGTGGCTGACGAACTGGTCCAGCGTCAGCGTGCGCGGCACCCCGTCGACCAGGGCGAGCATGTTGCAGGCGAAGTTGGTCTGCAGCTCGGTGTGCTTGAAGAGGTTGTTCAGCACCACGCGCGCGACGGCGTCCCGCTTGAGGACCACGATCAGCTGCTGGCCGGTGCGCGCCGAGGAGTTGTCCTGGACGTCGGCGATCCCCTGGATCTTGCCGGAGTCGGCGAGCTCGGCGATCTTCAGCGCGAGGTTGTCCGGGTTCACCTGGTAGGGCAGTTCGGTGATCACCAGGCGGGTGCGACCGCGCGCGTCCTCGTCGACGTCGACCACCGCGCGCATCGTCACCGAGCCACGCCCCGTGCGGTACGCCTGCTCGATTCCAGTACGACCGACAATAAGAGCCTTGGTCGGGAAATCGGGTGCCTTGATCCGCTCGAGCAGCGCGTCGAGCAGTTCCTCGCGCGACGCCTCCGGGTGGGACAGCGCCCACTGCACACCGTCCGCGACCTCACGCAGGTTGTGCGGCGGGATGTTGGTCGCCATGCCGACCGCGATGCCCGCGCTGCCGTTCACCAACAGGTTGGGGAAACGGCTGGGGAGAATCGACGGCTCCTGCGAACGGCCGTCGTAGTTGGGCACGAAGTCGACGGTGTCCTCGTCGATGTCGCGCACCATTTCCATGGCCAGCGGCGCCATCTTGCACTCGGTGTACCGCATCGCCGCGGCCGGGTCGTTGCCCGGCGACCCGAAGTTGCCCTGGCTGTCGACCAGCGGCGCACGCATCACCCACGGCTGCGCCAGACGCACCAAGGTGTCGTAGATCGCGGAGTCGCCGTGCGGGTGGTACTGACCCATGACCTCGCCGACCACGCGCGCACACTTGGAGAACCCGCGGTCGGGACGGTAGCCCCCGTCGTACATCGCGTAGAGCACCCGCCGGTGCACCGGCTTCAAGCCGTCCCGTACGTCGGGCAGCGCACGTCCGACGATGACCGCCATCGAGTAGTCGATGTAGGAGCGCTGCATCTCGACCTGCAGCTCGACCGGCTCGATCCGGCCGCCGCGCGAACCCGGGTTCCCCGTCGGTGTCTCAGTCATCGGTCATCTCGCTTCGTCGTGTGTGCGTCTGTGTGTCTGTCGCTGTGGTGGTGGCGCCCTCCCCGACCCCCAGCCGCGCTGTCGCCGTGTCGCCCGGGACACCCGCTGTGGTTGAGTCTCGCGACGAGGCGCCACGCCTCCCTGACGCGCGGCCGCGGGTCGGTGCGTCTGCCACCACCACCCCGAGTGCACGGGGACGATCCCCGATGAACGAAGCGCTCAGATGTCAAGGAACCGCACGTCCTTGGCATTGCGCTGGATGAACGAGCGCCGCTGCTCGACGTCCTCCCCCATGAGGATGGAGAACATCTCGTCCGCCTGGGCCGCGTCCTCGAGGGTGACCTGCAGGAGCAGCCGGTGGTCGGGGTCGAGGGTGGTGTCCCACAGTTCGTCGGGGTTCATCTCGCCCAGACCCTTGTAGCGCTGGATCGGGTTCTCCTTGGGCAGTTTCTTGCCTGCCTCGAGACCGGCCGCCATGACGGCGTCGCGCTCGGCGTCGGAGTACACGAACTCGTGCTCGTGCGGCTTGTTCCAGCGCAGCCGGTAGAGCGGCGGCTGGGCGAGGTAGACGTACCCCGCCTCGATCAGCGGGCGCATGAAGCGGAACAGCAGCGTCAGCAGCAGCGTGCGAATGTGGTGACCGTCGACGTCGGCGTCAGCCATCATCACAATCTTGTGATAACGACATTTAGCCAGGTCGAACTCGTCGTGGATGCCGGTGCCGAGGGCGGAGATGATCGCCTGGACCTCGTTGTTGGCCAGCACCTTGTCGATGCGGGCCTTCTCCACGTTGAGGATCTTGCCGCGGATCGGGAGGATCGCCTGGATGCGCGGGTCACGACCACCCTTGGCCGAGCCACCCGCGGAGTCACCCTCCACGATGAAGATCTCGCACTCTTCGGGGTTGGTGGACTGGCAGTCGGCGAGCTTGCCGGGGAGCCCGCCGCCGCCGAGCAGGCCCTTGCGGTTGCGGGCCAGCTCGCGGGCCTTGCGCGCGGCGATCCGCGCCTGCGCGGCCGACATCGACTTGCGCACGATGTCCTTGCCCTCGCTCGGGTTCTTCTCGAACCACTCACCGAGCTGGTCGTTGACGCACCGCTGGACGAAGCCCTTGGCCTCGGTGTTGCCGAGCTTGGTCTTGGTCTGACCCTCGAACTGCGGCTCGGAGAGCTTCACCGAGATGATCGCGGTGAGGCCCTCGCGGATGTCGTCGCCCGAGACCCGGTCCTCCTTCTTCTTGATCAGGTTCCAGGTCTCGCCCCAGGTGTTGACCAGCGTGGTCAGCGCGGAGCGGAAGCCCTCCTCGTGGGTGCCGCCCTCGTGGGTGTTGATCGTGTTCGCGAACGTGTGCACCGACTCGGTGTAGGAGGTGTTCCACTGCATCGCGATCTCGACGCTGAGCCCGGAGCCGGAGTCGGCAGGCGCGTCGGCCTCGAAGCTGATGATGCTCGGGTGGGCCGGCTCACGACGACGGTTGAGGTGCTCGACGTAGTCGACCAGGCCGCGGTCGAAGCGGAACACCCGCTCCAGCCCGCCGCCGTCTCCGGCGTGCGGGTCGGAGGCCTCCTCGGTGTCGAACTCGTTCTCGACGGTGCCGTCCGCGACCGCCTCGGCGATCTGGTCGGCCACCGGGCGCCGGTCGCGCACCACGATCTCGAGTCCCTTGTTGAGGAAGGCCATCTCGCGGAAGCGGTTCGCGATCGTCTCGAAGTTGTAGACCGTGGTCTCGAAGATCTCCTCGCTGGCCCAGAACCGCGTGGTGGTGCCGGTCTCGGTCGTGGCCTCGTGCTTGACCAGCTCACCGGTGGGCACGCCGTACTCGAAGGCCTGGGTCCAGCGGAACCCGTCGCGCTTGATCTCGACCTCGACCCGGCGCGAGAGCGCGTTGACCACCGAGACGCCGACGCCGTGCAGACCGCCGGAGACCTTGTAGCCGCCGCCACCGAACTTGCCGCCGGCGTGCAGCACGGTCAGGACCACGGTGACCGCGGGGATCCCCTCCACCGGGTGGATGTCGACCGGGATGCCGCGCCCGTTGTCGACGACCTCGATGCCGCCGTCCTCCAGGATCGTCACCACGATGCGATCGCAGTAGCCGGCCAGGGCCTCGTCGACCGAGTTGTCCACGACCTCCCACACCAGGTGGTGCAGGCCGCGCTCACCGGTGGAGCCGATGTACATACCCGGGCGCTTGCGGACCGCCTCGAGGCCCTCGAGGACCTGGATCGCGGAGGCGTCGTACGACGAGGGGGTGGTGGTGTCCGACACGGACCATCCTTACTTCTCGACCTGCGTCCGCCGCGGCCCTGTCGGGACACGACGAAGGTCGTCACGGCTCGGTCTGTGGCCCGGGACGACCTCTCCCGCGATTCTAGCCCCTCAGAGCTCGAAATCGGGCGCCGCGGGTCGGGTTTTTGGGGCCGAGCCGCATCAGGAAGGCCGTTTCTGGGCCTTCCAGGACCGTTTCTGGCCCCTGAGGGGGGATCCTGTGGGTCCCCATACGCAGGGACGGGGCCTCAGGGGCCCTGTGAGGCGCGGCCCGTTGCTCAGCCGTAGGTGTCGCGGGGTCCCCGACCCCCGCGCACGGACCGGCGTCCCTTGGTCCACGACGGCACGTTCGGGCCCTTCACGTCGATGATCCGCACCGTGCCCTCCCCCAGCTCGGCGTTGAGCCGCTGCAGGATCGTGGCCGCCAGCAGGCGCATCTGGGTGGCCCAGGCCGTGGAGTCGGTCTGCACCTCCAGGCGGCCGCCGGCCTCGTCGTCGCCGCGCTCGAAGGAGACCGGGCGCACGTGCTGGGCGACCTGCGGCCCCACGATCGCGTCCCACCGGGAGAAGACGCCGTGCACCCGGACGTCCTCGCCCCAGCCCTGCTCGCGGATGAGCCGCGACACCGTGGAGTCCAGGGTCTGCGGGTCGCGCTCGTCGGGGTGGGTGCCGGACACGCGCGGGTCCACGCGCGGCCGCGTCCGCCGCGGAGACTTCGAACGCAGCGGCGCCTTGGCCAGCGACCGCGCGATGCTCCGCGCCAGGTCGAGCCCGGTGGCCTCGTGGTCCTCGCCATCCGGTGTCCTCGACGGGGGGTCGCCGCCCGGGCGAGGCTCCTCCGCGCTCATTCCTGCCGCCGTACGTCGACGCGGTGCCCGCTCAGCACCGCGGGGATGTCGGCCCCGACCGCCGCGGTGACCAGCACCTGCTCGGCGCCCGAGACCCGCTCGGCCAACCGCTCCCGGCGGTGGGAGTCGAGCTCGGCGAAGACGTCGTCGAGGATCAGGATCGGGTCGTCGCCGTCGCTGCGCAGGAGGTCGTACGCCGCCAGCCGCATCGCCAGCGCATAGGACCAGGACTCGCCGTGCGAGGCATACCCCTTCACCGGCAAGGTGCCCACCGCGAGGGTGAGTTCGTCGCGATGCGGGCCGACCAGCGTCAGCCCGCGTTGGATCTCCTCGCTCCGGCGCGTGGCCAGGGCCTCGTGGAAGGCGGCTTCCACCTCCGCGCGATCCGCGGCCGGCGCCTCGGTTTCCCGTGAAACCGGCACCGAGGGCTGGTAGCGCACCCGTGCCTCGGAGCGGGAGGCGTCCTTGGCCACCTCGGCGTAGGCGTCGGCCAACCGCGGTCCGAGCTCGTCGACCAGGTCGGCGCGCACGCGGACGAGCTCGGCACCGAAGCGCACCAGTTGCTCGTCCCACACCGACAGCGTGCTGGCGAAGTACTCACCGCCGCGGCGGCGGTCCTGGGCGGCGTTCTTCAGCAGGGCGTTGCGCTGCTTGAGCACCCGGTCGTAGTCGGCCTTGACGCCGGCCAGCCGCGGTGCACGCAGCACCATCAGGTCGTCGAGGAAGCGACGGCGCTCGGACGGGTCTCCCTTGACCAGCGCCAGGTCCTCGGGCGAGAAGAGCACCGTGCGCACCAGCCCGACCAGGTCGCGCGCCCGCGGCAACGGGGACTTGTTCACCCGCGCCCGGTTGGACCGCCCCGGGTTGATCTCGACCTCCAGCAGCGCCGACCGGCCGTCCTTGACGACCGACGCGCGCACCACCGACTGCTCGAAACCCTGCTTGACCAAGGGTGCGTCGCTGGCGACGCGGTGCGAGCTGAGCCGGGAGAGGTAGTCGACCGCCTCGACGATGTTGGTCTTGCCCTGTCCGTTCGCCCCGACGAACGAGGTGACCCCGGCCGGGAGTGGGACCTCGAGATCGGCCCAGGACCGGAACGCGTGCAGGGTCAGATGCTCGACGTACACGGCTCAGCCGGCGGGGCTCTCCGGCTTGACCGCGTGGCCGCCGAACTGCTGGCGCATCGCGGCCACCGCCTTCATCGCCGGGCTGTCGTCCTGGCGGGAGGCGAAGCGCGCGAACAGCGAGGTCGCCAGCGCGGGCATCGGCACGGCGTTGTCGATCGCCGCCTCGAGGGTCCAGCGACCCTCGCCGCTGTCCTCGGCGTAGCCGCGGATGCTCTCCAGCCCCGGGTCCTGGCCCAGCGCGTCCACGAGCAGGTCGAGCAGCCAGGAACGGATCACCGTGCCTTCGCGCCACGAGGCGAAGACGTCGGCGACGTTGTCGACCAGGTCGACGGTCTGGAGGAGTTCCCAGCCCTCGGCGTACGCCTGCATCAGGGCGTACTCGATGCCGTTGTGGACCATCTTCGAGAAGTGTCCGGCCCCGACCGCGCCCGCGTGCACGAAGCCGGAGTCGCCCTCGGGCTTGAGTGCGTCGAAGATCGGCTGGGCGCGCGCCACGTCCTCGGCCGCCCCGCCGACCATCAGGGCGTAGCCGTTCTCCAGGCCCCAGACGCCACCGGAGACGCCGCAGTCGACGAACCGGGCGCCCCGCTCGTCGAGCAGGGCTGCGTGCTGCTGGTCGTCGGTCCAGCGGGAGTTGCCGCCGTCGATGACCAGGTCGCCCTCGTCGAGCAGGTCGGCGAGCGCCGTCACCGTGGCCCGGGTGGCCTCACCGGCCGGCACCATCACCCAGACCACGCGCGGGGTGGCCAACCGTCCGACGAGGTCCTCCAGCGAGGACGCGTCGCTGACGTCGGGGTTGCGGTCGTAGCCGATGACCGTGTGCCCCGCGCGGCGCAGGCGCTCACGCATGTTGCCGCCCATCCGGCCGAGCCCGACGAGTCCGATCTCCACGCGATTCTCCCTTCGCTGCCCTCCTGCCGGCCGGTCCGGAGCCATGGCCCCGTGCCGACTCAGCCGAGGAGGCGCCGCGGCATCAGCAGGTACTGGAACTCGGTGTGCTTCTCGCCGTCCATGCTGTCGACCCCGGTGATCACCGCGGGCTTGGAGGGCTGGGTGAACGCCAGCTCCACCACGGGGGCCTCCAGCGCGGTCAGCCCGTCGAGGAGGAACTGCGGGTTGAAGCCCGTGGTGATCCCCTCGCCCTTGACCTGGGCCTCGATGAGCTCGGTGGCCAGCGCCTCGTCACCGTGGCCGGCGTCGAGGGTCAGGCCGTTGTCGTCGAAGCGCAGTGAGACCGCGGTGTTGCGCTCGGCCACCAGCGAGACGCGCTTGACCGCGTCGACCAACGCGGCGCGGTCCAGGCGGGCGATCGTCGCGTGCTCGGTCGGGAACAGCGTGCGGACCCGGGGGAACTCGCCGTCGAGCAGGCGGGTGGTGGTGCGGCGGTAGCCGCCGTTGACCTCGCCCTCGAAGCCGATGATGCCCTCGCCGCCGGCCTGGCCGGACAGCGCGATGGTCACCGTCGATCCGGCGGTCAGCGACTTCGCGGTGTCGGCGAGCACCCGTGCCGGCACGAGGGCGTTCGCCTCGGCGTCGGTGGCACCGGGGTCCCAGGAGAGCTCGCGCAGCGAGAGCCGGAAGCGGTCGGTGGCGAGCAGGGAGATCTGGTCGCCGGCGATCTCGATCCGCACGCCGGTCAGCACCGGGAGCATGTCGTCGCGACCGGCCGCGGTGACCGCCTGCTGCACGGCCTGGGCGAAGACCTCGCTGCTCACCTGACCGGTCGCGGCCGGCATGTCCGGCAGCGACGGGTACTCCTCGACCGGCATGGTCTGCAGGGTGAACGTGGCCGAGCCGCACCGCAGCGTCACCTTGGCGCCGTCGAGCGACACGTCGACGGGCTTGTGCGGCAGGCTCCGACAGATGTCGGCGAGGAGTCGACCGCTGACGAGGGCCTGGCCCTCGTCCTGCACCGAGGCGGGGATCGACGCGCGGGCGCTGGTCTCGTAGTCGAAGGTCGACAGCACCAGGCCGTCGCCGGAGTCGTTGGTCTGGATCAGCAACCCGGCCAGGACGGGGATGCTCGGGCGCACCGGCAGGCTGCGGGCAGCCCACGCCACTGCGTCGGTGAGGACGTCACGCTCAACGCGGAACTTCACGGGGTCAGGCCTCCTGCGGAGCCCCCACGGTGGGGAGTGGGAATCGGTGGAGTGAGGTTCGGGGTGAGCATCCTGTCACGCGTCGAGACCGGCAGCGAGGGGAGGTCGTGAGTGAGTTCTCCCCAGGTCGGCCGCGTGGAGAAGTTCACGGGGGATTCGGACATGGATAGATCAGTCTTCGTAGTAGGCACCGTGGAAACTGTGGAGAACTCGCATTCGCCGAGGTCAGCCCGGAAATCTCCGTCCACGGGGCCTGTGGACGAATCTGTGGCTCGCAGCCGACCGGTGTGGAGCGAATGACATGTTCCACGTCGGGCCCGTGAGTCCTCCACACCCCGTCCACCGGCGATCGTGTCGCGTCCACAGGTTGTTCCCCAGGCCGTACGTCGCCGAGACGTGTCGTTCGCCGGCCCTGCGAGGCCGCTCATCCCTGGCGTGCCTGCTGCTTGATGCGGTTCGTCAACTCGGTGACGGTGTTGTAGGTGCTGCGTCGCTCGGCGAGCTCGGCGCGGATCCGGTTGTTGGCGTAGATGACCGTCGTGTGGTCGCGGCCGCCGAACTGCTGGCCGATCTTGGGCAGCGAGAGGTCGGTGAGCTCACGGCACAGGTACATGGCGATCTGCCGGCCGTTGACCAGGTTGCGGTTGCGGCTCGGACCGCAGAGGTCGTCGATCGAGAGACCGAAGTACGACGCCGTCTGCGCGATGATCAGGCTCGCGGTGATCTCCGGCTCGGCGCCCTCGGGGATGAGGTCCTTGAGCACGATCTCGGTGAGCGTGAGGTCCACCGGCTGTGCGTTGAGGCTGGCGAACGCGGTCACCCGGATCAGCGCGCCCTCGAGCTCGCGGATGTTGGTCTGGATCTTCGAGGCGATGAACTCCAGCACCTCCGGCGGCGCGGTCATGCGCTCGATGGCGGCCTTCTTGCGCAGGATCGCGATCCGGGTCTCGAGGTCGGGCGGCTGCACGTCGGTGATCAGGCCCCACTCGAACCGGCTCCGCAGCCGGTCCTCGAGCGCCTCGAGGCGCTTGGGAGGCCGGTCGGAGGTGATCACGATCTGCTTGTTGGCGTTGTGCAGCGTGTTGAAGGTGTGGAAGAACTCCTCCTGCGTCTGGATCTTGCCCTCGAGGAACTGGATGTCGTCGATGAGCAGGACGTCCACCTCGCGGTAGCGACGCTGGAAGGTCGAGGTCTTGTCGTCGCGGATGGCGTTGATGAACTCGTTGGTGAACTCCTCCGAGGACACATACCGCACGCGGGCGCCGCTGAAGAGGCTGCGGACGTAGTGCCCGATGGCGTGCAGGAGGTGGGTCTTGCCCAGTCCCGAGTCTCCGTAGATGACCAGCGGGTTGTACGCCTTGCCGGGTGACTCGGCGGCGGCGACCGCCGCCGCGTGGGCGAAGCGGTTGGAGGAGCCGATGACGAAGGACTCGAAGACGTATTTCGGGTTCAGCCGCGTCTCCAGGACGCCGGAGCTCGACCGCACCGGCGCGGAGGGCGCTGCGTTGAGCGGGGCCCCGTGGAGCGGGAACCCCTGGGTCCCGGAGGCCGCCGAGCCGAAGACATCGACATCTCGACTCATCGCTATGTCGCTGAAGTGATCTAGCGATTTATCGACATATCCAGAAGTCGACATCGGCTGCTGCGGGATCTCCGCCGACGTGGGGGCCTGACCGGCGGCCGGGGCAGGAGGTGCGGCGGCGAGCTCGGGGTCGACGGTCAGCACCAGCCGGATCGACTGGTTGAAGGCGCGGCCCAGGCCGTCCTCGATCCGGGTCCGGAGGCGTCCCTCGATCTGCGTGCGCGTGAAGTCGTCGCCGACAGCCACGATCGCGGTGTTCTCGTGGATGGCCAGCGGCTTGCAGGCGCGCAGCCAGGCTCGCTGGGCCGGGGAGACGTCCTCCACGACGATGCGGTTCCACACCTCCAGGAAGGGGGGCCGGGCCTCGGGGTTCGGGGCGGTCGGCTCGTCGACGGCGTCCATAGGGTGTGTTCTGCTCCTCTCCCAGGGGCGGTCCCGACAGGGGACCGCCCGGGCAGCCAGGGCTGCCGTTCACGGTGCGATGGGGTCCGTCCACACCCTTTTCCACAGGTTGTGCACAGAGCGTTGGGCCTGATAACGGACTCACCCGAGCAATCCGGTCACAACGCCACTGTGAGCCCTCGTCGAGGGCACGCCAAAGAGCCCAACACGTGGGCTGTTCGGGGGAAGAGTGGCGCGATGATCCGGAGGGGGGAAACCTCGGGAAGGCTGACGCTAACAAGCCTGACGGCGACGGATCAAGAAGTTGTCCACAGGCTGTGCGGACCACCGGAGGCGGAACCGAAACGGGCCTTTCCGGCGCTCCCAGGCGGCCGGTTTGACCCTGGATGCGCCAGCGGCGTAACGTTGCTTGGTCGGCCGGATCGACGAGTGCCGCATGCCCCTGCAGAGCACCCCGGCCACCCCTGAACGTGATCACCACCGACCCACGGAGACCCTCGTGAGCAAGCGCACGTACCAGCCCAACAACCGTCGCCGCGCCAAGACGCACGGCTTCCGCCTGCGGATGCGTACGCGCGCCGGTCGCTCGATCCTCTCCGCTCGTCGGACCAAGGGCCGCAAGCGCCTCGCCGTCTGACGTCGTGCCGCTCATGGCCGGCCGCGGCTGATCCGGGCTCGTGCTCGACCGGGAGAACCGTCTCACGAGCAGTGCGGAGTTCGCACGCGCCACGCGCCGTGGTGTCCGGGCCGGCTCGACCCGACTCGTCGTTCACCTCGCGGTGTGCGAGGAGCCGGGCCTTCCCCCGCAGGCCGGGTTCGTGGTCGGCAAGGCCGTCGGCAACGCCGTGGTCCGCAACAAGGTGAAGCGTCGTCTCCGCCCACTCGTCCGGGAGCGCCTCGAGCAGCTCCCGGGTTCTGCCACGCTCGTCGTGCGCGCGCTTCCCGCCGCGGCGGGCAGTGACAGCGGCGCCTTGGGCGCCGACCTCGACCGTGCGCTGGGCCGGGTCCTGGCCCAGCAGGCGGGGTCACGCTCGTGAAGCATGTCCTCATCGCCTTGCTCAAGGCCTACCGCTTCGCGATCAGCCCGCTCTACGGCCAGGTCTGCCGCTACTACCCCTCCTGCTCGGCGTACGCGCTGGAGGCGGTGACCGTCCACGGCAGCGTGCGCGGCTCCTGGCTCGCCGCCCGTCGAGTCGGCCGGTGCCACCCGTGGGCCGCCGGCGGAGTCGACCCCGTTCCACCGCCCCGGGTCGCCCGGGGCGGCGATCCCTCCCCCACCCGGACTCGAGGAGCCTGAGTGTTCGATTTCTTCGGTGACATCGGCAGCTTGATCATGAAGCCGCTGTACTTCATCACGTCGCTGATCCTGTCCGGGTTCCACAACGTCTTCGGCGAGATCTTCGGGGACGACTCCGGTGCCTCGTGGGCGCTGGCCATCATGGGCCTCACCGTGGTCATCCGTGCCGCCCTGATCCCGCTGTTCGTCAAGCAGATCAAGTCCAGCCGCAACATGCAGTTGCTGCAGCCCAAGGTGCGTGAGCTGCAGAAGAAGTACGGCCACGACCGGGAGAAGCTCGCCCAGGAGACGATGGCGCTCTACAAGGAGACGGGCACCAACCCGTTCGCCTCCTGTCTGCCGCTGCTGCTGCAGATGCCGATCTTCCTCGCGCTCTTCCGCCTCATTGATCTGGCCGCCAAGGGCGAGACCCGGGGCGTGCTGACCCAGGAGCAGGTGGACTCCCTCTCGTCGGCCACCCTCTTCGGCGCCAAGATCTCCGACACCTTCCTCAACGCCAGCGGCGACGGCGCGCTGAACGCGCGGATCCTGGCGGCCCTGCTGGTGATCGCGATGACGGCGACGACCTTCCTCACCCAGCGCCAGCTGATGAGCAAGAACATGCCGGCCGACGCGTTGACCGGCCCCTACGCCCAGCAGCAGAAGCTCCTGCTCTATGTCCTTCCGGTCGTCTTCGCCGTCGGCGGCATCGCCTTCCCGATCGGTGTCCTCATCTACTGGACCACCTCGAACCTGTGGACGATGGGTCAGCAGTTCTACGTCATCCGCAACAACCCTGCCCCGGGCACACCGGCGGCCGCGGCGTACGAGGAGCGGAAGAAGGCGAAGCAGGCCAAGAAGGGGATCGTCGCGGCGGAGCCGGTCGAGCCCGAGGCGCCTACGCCCCCGCCTGCCGCCAAGCGTCAGCAGCCGAAGAAGCAGACGCGCGAGCAGCGCAAGAAGCAAGGGCCGGGGCCTTCGGGCTCCTGACACCCGTCCATCACGACGTCGGCCGCCGCTCCTCGAGTGCGGCCGTGCCACACAGGAGAGGAATGCGATGAGCAACGACATCGTGGAGGAGGCCACCGAGGTGGCCGAGGACTCGGCGCCGGAGTCCGACGACCGGATCAAACAGCTGGAGCGCGAGGGCGACATCGCGGCCGACTACCTCGAGGAACTCCTCGACATCGCCGACCTGGACGGCGACCTGGACATGGACGTCGAGGGTGACCGTGCGTCGGTCTCCATCGTCGGTGGTGACCTCAACCGGCTCGTGGGCCGCAACGGCGAGGTGCTGGAGGCGCTCCAGGAGCTGACCCGGCTTGCTGTGCTGCGCGAGACCGGTGAGCGCTCGCGGCTCATGCTCGACGTGGGCGGACATCGTGCGCAGCGGCGTACCGTGCTCGAGGGCCTGGCGCGCGACGCCGTGGAGAAGGTGCGCGAGAGCGGAGAGCCGGTCTCCCTACAGCCGATGAGCCCGTTCGAGCGCAAGGTCGTCCACGACGCCGTCGCCGAGGCCGGGTGCACGTCGGACTCGGAGGGCGTCGAGCCGCGCCGCTACGTCGTGGTGAAGCCGGCCTGACCGTGTCGGACCACGTTTCACGTGAAACACCCCCGCCGCCTCCCGAGGCCGCGGGGGTGTTTCATGAGCGCCTCGATCTCGCGATCGCGTACGTCGACCTGCTGGCCGGCCCGGGCCGGGTCCGGGGGCTGATGGGGCCGCGGGAGGTCCCGCGTCTGTGGGACCGTCACGTCCTCAACTGCGCCGTCCTGGCCGACCTGATCCCGGACGGGGCCACGGTGGCGGACATCGGTAGCGGCGCCGGGCTGCCTGGGATCGTCCTGGCGATCCGCCGCCCCGACCTGCGGGTCACCCTCATCGAGCCCTTGCTCAGGCGCACCACGTTCCTGGAGGAGGCGGTGGCCGACCTCGGGCTCGATCACGTCGAGGTGGTCCGCGCCCGAGCCGAGGAGTTGGCCGGCACACGGCAGTTCCGCGTGGTCACCAGTCGCGCCGTGTCCGCACTCCCGACTCTGCTGGAGTGGTCGTTGCCGCTCGTCGAGGCGGAGGGGGAGGTGCTCGCGATGAAGGGCTCCTCCGCGTCCGTGGAGGTGGACGAGGTGGCCGGGGTGCTGGAGCAGTCCGGCATCCCCCGACCCCAGGTGCTCACCTGTGGAGCCGAGTACGGAGTTGTCCCCACCACGGCGGTCCGTGTCGTTCCTGGAGGGGTTCGGCAGTTAGGTTTGTCCCGTGCCCGAGCGCCCCGGCGCAAGGGACGACCCCGCTCTCACCGCTCGTCCTGAGGAGAACCGCGTGCCGGCTCAGCAGTCCCCGTCCGACTCCCGAGCACGCGAGGCTGAAGGCGTGAGAGCGGCCGGTGCGGCCCGGGGACTGGGGTGGCCGTTGAGTTGGGCCGCCGGAGGTGCGCCTACGTCGAGCGCCGCCCTGGGCTGGCCCGCAACGCAGAATCCACAGAGTTATCCCCAACCCGTTGATTCTTTGCCTGGGGAGTCCGCCGGCGAGGTCTCCGAGGAGGCTGTTTCACGTGAAACGGCCGGTGAATCCGACGCCGGATCCGTCGCCGAGTCCGGGGTTGAGCCTGCCGCGGAGATTCCCGCACCGCGGTCCGAGTCATCGCCCGAGGCTCCTTCGTCAGCCCTGATCGAAGCGGTGGAGCGGTCCTTCCAGGCCGCCCGTCCTGCCGATCAGCGCGATCCTCTCCCGCGGCCGGATCGCACGCGCGTGCTGGTGGTGGCGAACCAGAAGGGCGGCGTGGGGAAGACCACGACGTCGGTGAACCTGGCGGCCGCCCTGGTCCAGCACGGGCTGAAGGTGCTGGTGATCGACCTCGACCCCCAGGGCAATGCCTCCACCGCCCTGGACATCGAACACCGCCGCGGGGTGCCGTCGACGTACGAGGCCCTCGTCGACGCCCAGCCGCTGTCCGAGATCGCCCAGCCGAGTCCGGACCTTCCCGGGCTCTGGGTGGTGCCGGCGACGATCGATCTGGCCGGCGCGGAGATCGAGCTCGTCAGTGTCGTGGCCCGGGAGAACCGCCTCCGTCGCGCGCTGCTCGGCTACGACCTCATCGGTGGAGACGGCGAGGACCGCTACGACTACGTCCTCATCGACTGCCCGCCCTCCCTCGGTCTCCTCACCCTCAATGCCCTGGTCGCCGCGGAGGAGGTGCTGGTCCCGATCCAGTCGGAGTACTACGCCCTCGAGGGCGTCGGGCAGCTCGTCGAGACCGTCGAGCTCGTCCGAGCGAACCTCAACCCGTCGCTCTCGATCAGCACCGTGCTGCTCACCATGTACGACGCGCGCACGCGCCTGTCCGCGGCTGTCGCGGACGAGGTGCGGTCGTTCTTCGGAGATCGGGTGCTCAAGACCGCGATCCCCCGGTCCGTCCGGGTCTCGGAGGCGCCGAGCTACAGCCAGACCGTCATCACCTACGACCCGACCTCCCCGGGAGCGCTCAGCTACCTCGAGGCTGCCCGGGAGCTGACCGCCAAGGGAGTCACGGTATGAACAACAGCGGCATGGCGCCGCGGCGCGGACTCGGCCGGGGCCTCGGGTCGCTGATTCCTTCCGGACCGGCCGAGGGGGACCAGGACGCGGGGGTCTCGACGGCCGGACCGGACTGGATCGGGCGCATCGACGAGACGGCCCCGCCCCAGCCGCCGGCCCAGGGCACCGCGCCTGACGGGGGCGCCCACCGGCACGCCGGCCAGCCCACCGGTCTGGCGCCGGTTGCCGGGGCCCACTTCGCGGAGCTCCGCGTCGATCGGATCAGCCCGAACCCGCGTCAGCCCCGCGTCGTCTTCGACGAGGAGGCGATGGAGGAGCTGGTCCAGTCGATCCGGGAGGTCGGCCTCCTCCAGCCGGTGGTGGTCCGATCGCTCGGCGACGACCGCTACGAGCTGATCATGGGCGAGCGCCGCTGGCGCGCCCACCAGGTGGCCGGTCTCGAGGTGATCCCGGCGATCGTGCGGGACACCAGCGACGACGACCTGCTCCGCGACGCCCTGCTGGAGAACCTGCACCGCTCGCAGCTCAACCCCCTCGAGGAGGCGGCGGCCTACCAGCAGTTGCTGGAGGACTTCGGCTGCACGCACGACGAACTGGCCACCCGGATCGGGCGCAGCCGACCCCAGATCAGCAACACCATCCGGCTGCTCAAGCTGTCCCCGCCGGTGCAGCGCCGGGTGGCGGCCGGGGTGCTCTCCGCCGGTCACGCCCGGGCGTTGCTCGCGGTGCCCGAGGCCACGGCCCAGGATCGACTCGCGGCACGCGTGGTGGCCGAGGGGATCTCGGTGCGGGGCCTGGAGGAGCTGGTCGCCCTGGGGGAGACCGGTGAGGATGCCCCCGCGCGTCAACGGCGGGTCCGCACCCCGGCGCCGGCTGCCGTCCACTTCGCGGACCGGCTGTCCGACGTACTGGACACTCGGGTCAAAGTGGACATGGGTCGGAACAAGGGCAAGGTCACGATCGAGTTCGCGTCGGTGGAGGACCTGGAGCGCATCGTCGGGACGATCGACCCGACGTACGGATCTCGACAGATCAATGAGTAGCTTCACAGACAAGTAACTTTGTCGACAGATCCACGTTGTTCTCGGCAGGACGTCGACGGTGTCTCCGACGAGCCGAGCATCACAGCACAGGGCCATTCTTGCGCCTCGTGGATTCGGCTACTCTCGGCGCACCCCGGCCATCAGCACCACCGGTCGGGCGTCCTCCCCGAGCGCGCTGTCGCCGACTCGCCGGGGTGTGAGATGTCCGGGCGACGACGAGATCGGGCCAATGCGGGGGCCGTGCAATGACAGGGGACGACCGACGTGTCTGAACTGCTGGAGAACGAGTGGGTCTTCTTCTGGTCGATCCCCGTGTTCACCGGGGTGGTCGGTTGGCTGATCAACTGGACCGGCGTGATCATGCTCTTCAACCCGGTCCGCCTCTACGGCATCACGGTGCCGGGGCTGGCCGAGCTGGCCCGCCTGTTGCCGCACAAGATCCAGGAGATCCCCGGCCTGCTCTACGGCAAGATCGGCTGGCAGGGCATCGTGCCCGCGCGGGCGGCCAAGATGGGCAGCATCGCGGTGGACAAGGCGATCGCCAAGATCGGCACGCCCAAGGAGTTCTACCAGCAGCTCGACCCGCCGGCGATCGCCGAGCACATCGTCACGATCATGGGCCCGAAGGTGCCCGAGATCGTCGAGGGCGTCATGGAACGCCAGCACCCGCAGTTGTGGAACAACCTTCCCCCGCGCATCCGTGAGGCGGTCATCGCCCGGGTGACGCTCCAGCTCCCCGACATCGTCAACGACATCACCCGTGAGATCGGCGAGCACATCGACCAGTTGCTCGACCCCAAGATCATGGTGATCGAGCACTTCCGCGCCAACCCGGCCCTGGTCAACAAGATCTTCTACGACGTGGGCAGCCGCGAGCTCAAGCTGATGGTGAACTTCGGCTTCGTCTTCGGCTTCCTGCTCGGCATCCCGGTGGCGATCATCGACACCACGTTCGGGATCTGGTGGCTGCTCCCGCTCATGGGCGTGGTGGTCGGCTGGATCACCAACCTGCTCGGCATGGCGCTGATCTTCGACCCGGTCGAGGAGAAGCGGGTGTTCGGCATCAAGCTGCACGGGCTCTTCCTGCGCCGGCAGAACGAGGTCGCCGACGTCTACGCCCGGATCATCGCCGACGACGTCATCACCCTCGAGAACATCGGCGACTTCCTGCTCTACGGACCGCGGGGCGACCGCACCCAGCAGATGCTGGAGTCGGCCATGGGGCCGGCCATCGACCGCGCTGCCGGCCCGGCCCGTGCCGCGCTGCGTGTGGCGGTGGGCACCCGCGAGTTCGACGCGATCCGCGACCAGGTCGCCCACGACTCCGCCGCCCACACCATCGCGCCGTTCCGCGACCCCGGTTTCTCCGCCCGCCAGAGCGAGAAGATCCGGGTCCTCTTCGCCCACCGCACCCGCGAGCTCCCGCCGCGCGACTTCGTGGAGATGCTGCGCTCGGCCATCAAGGAGGACGAGTGGATGCTCTACGCCCACGGGGCCATCATGGGCTTTGCGGGTGGAGTGCTCCACCTGCTCATCTTCGGTAGCGGAGGAGCGCATTGAGCGAGCTCGAGACCTTCAGGAACCAGGTCCCGGAGCGGATCACCGCGGGGGACATCCCCGGCCTGGCCCGCGTCGTCGCCGTGTCGTCCTTCCGGATCGGTGCCTGGGCGGCGCAGACCGGGATCAACGCCGGCCGACGCGCGATCGACGTCGCGATCCACCCCGATCACGCGGTCGAGTTCGCCGAGGACCTGCGGGTCGCGGCGGCCGCCGTCACCCGAGCGCTCGTCGGTGACGAGATGGAGGGCAAGGTCCGCGCGGTCGCGGCGGCCAACCCCGTCGTCCGCGTCGTGAGCGACACCGTCGAGTCCGTGGCGCCGGCGCGCAACGGGCACGTCGTGGAGATCGAGGAGCCCCTCAACCCGCTGCACGCGGCCGGACAGGACCTCCTGCGCCGCTCACGCGACGTGTGGGCCGAGGACTCCGGCCACCCGGCGTACGCCCGGATCATCGAGGAGCTCGCTCCCGACGAGGGCCGCATCCTCCTGCTCCTGCTCAAGCACGGCCCTCAGGCGACCGTCGACGTCCGCACCGGCGGGCTGGTCGGCACGGTCTCCTCGACGCTGGTGGCCCCGGGCCTGAACATGATCGGCGCGCGGGCGGGCTGTCGCTACGTGGAGCGGGTGCCGTCCTACCTGCACAACCTGGAGCGACTCGGCCTGATCTGGTTCAGCCGGGAGTCGGTGCGCGACCCGATGGAATACCAGGTGCTCGAGGCGCAGCCCGACGTCCTCGCCGCGATGCACACGGTGCGGCGCCACAAGGTGATCCGTCGCAGCATCCACCTCACTCCCTTCGGTGAGGACTTCTGCCGCGACGGCCTGGGCCTGCACCTCGCACTCGACGAGCTCGCCGAGGTGCCGAAGCACGACCGTCCCGGCGAAGAGTGAACCGCCAACAGAGATGCCCCGGGGGTGACCGGGGAGGGCTCAGCCCTTCCCGCCCTTGGCGGCTGCCTTCTGGCGCCGCTTCTCGGCCCGCAGGCGCAGTTCCTCGCGGTCGAGCTCCTTGGCCTCCTCAGGGGTGGGCGCGCTGCCGCCGTACGACGCAGGCAGCCACCAGGACCCGGGCGGCTGCTCCTCGGCGGGGTAGTTCTTGATGGTGAAGTCGAGCAGGTCGCGCATCCGCGTTCGCAGTTCCTCGGTCTCGGCGACCGCGTCCTCGGCGGTCGGGTACATCGGCTCGCCGGTGTTGATGGCGATCGTCTTGTGCCGGGAGAAGTCCTTGGGGTGGTCCTTGGTCATGATCCGCTGGGTGCCCCAGAGGATCACCGGGATCAGCGGCACGCCCGCCTCGGCGGCGATCCGGACCGCCCCGGTCTTGAGCTCCTTGATCTCCAGGCTGCGGCTGATCGTGGCCTCGGGGAAGATGCCGACGATCTCGCCGGCCTTCAGGTAGCGCACGGCCTCCTCGGCCGAAGCCAGTCCGTCGGCGCGGTCGACCTTGATGTGGTTGAAGGAACGCATCAGCGGCCCTGCGATCGGGTGGTCGAAGGTCTCGCGCTTGGCCATGTAGCGGGTGTAGCGGCCCTGCCGCTCGGCGGCGAAGCCGGAGAGGACGAAGTCGACGTAGCTGATGTGGTTGACCGCCAGCAGGGCGCCACCCTTCTTGGGGATGACCTCGTGTCCCTGCATCTGGAACCGGAAGTCCATCAGCCGGAACCACACCTTCGCCGTGGGGATGATGATCGGGTAGGTGAAGTCGCGCATGTCGCGGGTGCCCTTCTCTGCGGTGGATCCGGCCCGGTCGGACGGCGCGCGCCGACGGGCGTGATCTCCGACCCTAGTGCGAGCCCGCCGCCGGTGGAACTGTGACGAGGGGCTCAGGCCATCCGGGCCACGGCCTGGCGCACCAGCGTGGCCATCAACTCACCCAGGTCGAGGTCGGCGGCCTGCACGGACAGTGGCACCGTGGAGGTCTCGGTCAGACCGGGCGCCACGTTGACCTCCAGGAACCACACCCGTCCCTCGCGGTCGATGATCAGGTCGGACCGCGACAGGTCGCGCAGCCCGAGGGCTTCGTGCGCGGCGACGGCGACCCGGGCGCACTCGGCGGCCAGGTCGTCGTTCAGCTTGGCCGGCACGATGAACTCGGTGGCACCGGCGGTGTAGCGCGCGGTGTAGTCGTAGACCCCGCCGTCGGGCCGGATCGCGACGATCGGGAGGGCGAACGGTCCCTCCCCGGTGTCCATGACCGGGACCGCGACCTCGTCGCCGTCGATGAACTGCTCGACGAGGGCGACCTGGCCGTAGGCGTACGCGTTGACCATGGCCGAGGGCAGGGCGGCGGCCTCGGTGACCACGGTGCAGCCCAGCGCCGAGCCGCCCTGGGCGGGCTTGACGATCAGCGGCAGCCCGATCGTGTCCAGCAGGCCCTCCATGACCGCTCCGGCCCCCAGTTCGCGGAAGGTCTCCGCGGGGAGGGTGACCGAGGCGGGGGTGAGCAGTCCGGCGCGGGTGACCAGGGTCTTCGCGACGGGCTTGTCGAAGGCGATCCGGCTGGCGGCGGGGCGCGAGCCGACGTACGGCATCCCTTCCAGCTCCAGGACCTCGCGCAGGGCGCCGTCCTCCCCGGACTCGCCGTGGAGGAGCGGGACGACGCACGCGGGGGAGTCGGCCCGCAGGCGCGGGAGCAGGCCGGCGTCGACGTCGCGGACCTCGACCTCCAGGCCGGTGTCGCGCAGCGCTTCGGCCACCCGTCGCCCGGAACGCAGCGACACGTCGCGCTCGTGGGACAGTCCGCCGGCCAGCACGAGCACCCGGTCAGTCATGCGCGGTCCTCCAGGGAGTGGGTGGGGTGAAGAGTCGGTGATGCTCAGGTCAGGTGAGATCGGTGTGGGGGCCCTCGTAGCCACGGCCGAACGCGTGGCCGGCGGTGCCGAAGGTCGCCCGCAGCTCGAGCTCCTCCTCGATGACCCCGACCAGGCGCCGTACGCCCTCCCGGATCCGCTCCGGGGTGGGGTAGCAGTAGGAGAGCCGGATCGCCTGCGACCCGAACCCGTCGGCGAAGAACGCCGTGCCCGGCACGTAGGCCACCCGGGCGGTCACGGCCCGCGGCAGCATCACCTTGGCGTCCAGGCCCGGCGGCAGGGTCAGCCAGACGTAGAAGCCGCCGTCGGGGACGTTCCACCGGGCCGCGGCCGGCATCAGGTCGGAGAGGGCGTCGACCATGGCGTCGCGACGCTCGCGGTACATCTCGCGGAACTGCTTCACCTGCCCCTGCCAGTCGTGGTTGGAGAGGTAGGCCGAGATCGCCATCTGGCTGAAGGACGGCGGGCACAGCGTGGCCGACTCCTGGGCGAGGACGAGCTTCTCGCGCACCGCGTGCGGGGCGAGCACCCAGCCCACCCGGAAGCCGGGGGCGAAGGTCTTGGAGAACGAGCCCAGGTAGATCACGCCGTCGGCCTCGTCGGCGCGCATCGCCCGGTTCGGCTCGCCCTCGAAGCCGAGCAGACCGTAGGGGTTGTCCTCGAGGACCAGCACGTCGGCCTCGCGGCAGATCTGGAGGATCTCGGTCCGCCGCTCCGCGCTGAGCGTCACGCCGGCGGGGTTGTGGTAGTTCGGGATCGTGTAGACGAACTTGATCCGCCGGCCCTGCGCCTGGACGGTCGCGATCGCCTCACGCAGTGCCGAGGGCACCAGCCCGTCGGCGTCCATCTCGACGTGCACGACGTCGCACTCGTAGGCGCGGAAGACGCCGAGCGCGCCGACGTACGACGGAGCCTCGCAGATCACCACGTCGCCGGGGTCGCAGAAGATCCGGGTGACCAGGTCGACGGCCTGCTGGGAGCCGACGGTGACCACGACGTCGTCGGGGTGCGCCTCGATGCCCTCCAGGCGCATGACCTCGCAGATCTGCTCGCGCAGCACGGGGTCGCCCTGACCTGAGCCGTACTGCATCGCCACCGGGCCGTTGGTGCGGATCAGGTCCGAGATCGCGCTGCTGACCACGTCGAGCGGCAGGCCGGAGATGTTCGGCATCCCGCCGGCGAGGCTGACCACCTCGGGGCGGCTGGCGACGGCGAAGAGGGCGCGGATCTCCGAGGCCGTCATCCCGCGCGTGCGTGCTGCATACCGGTCGACGTAGCTGTCGAGCCGGGTGCTGCTGGTGCGGGGACGGATCTGAGACATCGGGGCTCCTCGGGGTGACCGGTCAAGGATACGGGCGACGACACCGGCGGGGGTGGGGCAGGATCGAGGGATGGCACGGCGGATGACCCGACTGACGGTGGACACCCTGCGCGAGCTGCCCCTGTCGGTGCGGACCTCGCTGACCTGGGAGCTCGATCCGGTCTCGCGTTCGCGCCTCGACGGGGACGAGGCGGCGGTGGCGGAGAAGGAGGCGTGGCTCTCCGCGGTCCTGCTGGAGTGGGGCTCGTGCGGGCGCGTCCTGTACGTCGACGACGCCGTCGCCGGGATGGTCCTCTACGCGCCGCCGGCGTTCTTCGCCGGATCCGACAGCTATCCCACGGCGCCGGTCAGTGAGGACGCCGTCCAGCTCGCCACGGCGTACGTCGTGGAGCCGCTGCGGGGGCAGGGGCTGGGACGCCTGCTCATGCAGGCGATGGTCAAGGACCTGCTCAAGCGCGACGGGATCCGGGCCGTGGAGTGCTTCGGCAGCAGCGGGATCGCCGAGGATCCCGACTGCCTCCCCGAGGAGTTCCTGGCGCGGGTCGGGTTCCGGACCCACCGCCCGCACCCGCGCACCCCCCGGATGCGGTTGGAGCTGCGCAGCATCCTGTCGTGGCGTTCCGAGCTGGAGGTGGCCGTGGAGCGGCTCCTCGGGGCGGTGCGTCCCGGACGCACGGCCCCGGCGGCTCCGTCGGCACCGCGCGTGAGCCGCCGCACGACGCCACCTGCCTGAAAAATACCTTTTGCGAGTTTCAGTACGGTAATCTGATTGTGGACCCCTGTCAGTCTTGTCGGCGCCCGACAGAACGACACGCCAACTTCGTCTGGAACGACCATTACAGATCACCGGTGACATCTGTCATTCTGGTCCTACGTGAGTGCGCTAGGCGTCACCGTGCTGGGAGGTACGAGACGCCGGGCAAAGACTGGGCGGATTCCCCCGTACCCGCCCTGTGACGATGCGCGGCCCCACCTTCGTGGCGGCCGCGCATCGTGTCTTTTCGGGCAGTCCACGTCGGCGTGCAGCGCTACAGTGCGCTCATGAGCGCGCCCCCCGCTCCTTCTCCGGACCGGCCGGAGCCAGTGCTGCCCGACTCGTCGGAGCTGCCCGAGCTCCGCCGAGCGATCGCGGTGTGCGCGGTCGCGCTCCGCGAGCTGCGCCCCACGATCACCCAGGGCATGACCCGGCTCCTCTCGGGGACGATCGAGCACCTGGGGGACCCGGACCTGCTCGAGCTCATGGCCGCGAGCATCGACAGCAACATCTCCACGCTGATGGATGTGTGGGAGCACGACATCGCGGTGGAGAAGCTGGTCGCGCCCAATGCCGCCGTGGAGTACGCGGTGCGGCTGGCCCAGCGGGGCATCCCGCTGAGCTCCCTGACCCGGGCCTACCAGCTCGGCCAGACCGACCTGCTCGGCGTCTGCTTCCGCGTGGTCGCCGAGGCCTCGATCGCCGAGCACCTGCGCTACCCGGTGATCGCGCACATCTCCGACGTCCTCCTGCGCTATGTCGACTGGGTCGTGCTGACGCTGGTGGAGACCTACGAGCGGGAGCGGTCGCTCTGGCTGGACTCGCCCGGCACGCGCAACGCGCTGTTGATCCACGGGGTGCTTCAGGGGGGGAGCACCGACGAGAAGGCCTTCCGGCGCAGCACCGGCTACCGGCTCGACCAGACGCACCTGGGCTGCGTGCTGAGCTGGTCGCGCGGTGAGTCGGGGACACCGCTGGTCCGCGAGATCGGTGCGTGGGTGGGGGCGACCGGTGCTCCCCTGGTGGTGACGGTGGACGGGACCACCGCCTGGATCTGGTTCCCCGTCGAGCCCGGCTCCTCGGGGCGGGGCACCGGGGAGCTGGACCTGGAGGCGCTCGCCCACGACCAGGACTGTCGCGTGGCCCTCGGCGTCGGCCTGGCGGGGGTCGACGGGTTCCGGCGGACCCATCGCCAGGCGCTCGCGGTCCACCAGCTGCTCACCCGGGGGACCTCGCCCCAGCACGTCATCTCCGTCGCCGACGACGCGGTGGCGGTGGTCGCCCGCCTGGCGGGCGACCTGCCGGGCACCAGGCTCTGGGTGCAGGAGACCCTCGGCGGGCTCGCCGGCCGCGACGAGGGGGCCGCGCGCCTGCGGGAGACGCTGTTGACCTTCCTCCGCTCGGGCGGGTCCTACGCGCACAGCGCCACCGCCCTCACCCTCCACGGCAACACCGTGAAGTACCGGGTACGCAAGGCGATCGAGCTGCGCGGTCGACCGCTGGAGGACGACCGGCTCGCGGTGGAGCTCGCGCTGGTGGTGTGCCGCTACCTCGGCGACGCCGTGCTCGCCGAGGCGTGAGCGGTCAGCTGTCGAGCACGCGGCGCAGGTCGTCGAGCCGCAGGACCCCGGTCGCGGCGTCATTCTCGGAGTCCAGGTAGAGCCGCTGGACGGCGACCACGACCGATTCCGCCACGGCGTCGCGGAAGGCCGGGTCGCGCAGTCGGGCCGCGTCCCCGGGGTTGGTCAGATAGCCGACGTCCACCACGACGGTGGGCATGGTCGTCCGGCGCAGCAGGTCCCAGGACCGTGCGTGGCTGCGCAGGTCGGCCAGGTCGGTCCGCGCGACGATCTCGCGCCGCACCAGACCCGCGAACCGTTCGCCCACCGAGCTGCGGATGCCCCGCGCGTCGATGCCGTAGAAGTAGGTGGCCACGCCGCCGGTCTCCGGGTTGTCCGAGGTCTCCACGCGCAGCGAGATGCACAGGTGGGCCCGGGCGCGGTTCGCGAAGTCCGCCCGGGTCACCTCGTCGCCGGTCGGTGACCCCGCGCTCAGGTAGGCCTGGACGCCGGTGGCGACCAGCCGTCCCTCGACGCGGCGGGCGAGGTCGCCGGTCACCAGCCCCGCCAGGTCGCGCACGGCCGGGTCGGGGTGGAGGGCGGCGGAGCCGGGAGCGGCGTCGATCACCACGACCTTGCCGGTCAGGCGGGGGCCCTCACGCCGCAGCCGCTCCTCGGCGCGCATCGCGTTGGGGCTCCCCCCATGCACGCGAGGCGTGAGCCGGGAGAGTGCCTTGAGGGTCGCCGGGCCGCAGGTGCCGTCGGGTGGCACGCCGACGTTGCGCTGGAACTCGCGCACCGCGCGCTCCGTGGCCGGACCGAACGTGCCGTCGACGCGGCCGACCTGGAATCCCAGGTCGAGCAGCCGCTGCTGGAGGGTGAGCACGTCGTCGCCGGTCTGCAGGCTGCCGGGCAGGTGGACGAGCACCCGATCGCCGAGCTCCCAGCGGGCCTCCTCCAGGGCGCGGTACGTCGCCGGGCCGACGATCCCGTCGGCGGTCAGTCCGCGGTCCTGCTGGAAGGCCCGGACGGCGCGTTCCACCGCCTCGTCGAAGACCGGGGCGGCGCCTCGCTGGGCCGGAGGAACCGTCGACTCCTCAGCAGGCGACGCGGGGTCGAGGAGATCGAGGGCGACCAGTCGCTCGACGATGTCGTGCACCCCGTCTCCCCGGTCGCCGAGCCGGAAGACGGTCTGGGGGGTGCCCACCTCTGCCATCGTCACTCCTCTGTGCTCCCCTCGCCGACGGTGCGGTCCTGGCCCACGGGTGGCCCCGTCAGGTCGGTGCCCGTCATCGTCTCGTGTCATCCCTGCGGACTCAACGACCGAGGGCCCTTGCGCGCGGGCGGCTGGGGCGCGTGGACAGGGGAGGAGCGGGCGCCAGGGCGTCGGCGGAAGCTCGGGCTGCGGACATGACAGCGCCCCCGGCCTGACGGACGGGGGCGCAGCGTCGGCTCAGCAGCGACGTGGACTCACAGGTAGTCGGCGAGCTCCTTGAGGATGAAGGACTTCGGCCGGGCGCCGACGATCTGCTTCACGACCTCGCCGTTGTGGTAGAGGTTCATCGTCGGGATGCCGGTGACCCGGTACTGCGAGGGCACGACCGGGTTCTCGTCGACGTTCATCTTGACGATCTCGATCTTGTCCCCGTGGGCCTCGCTGATCTCCGCGAGGATCGGGGCCACCTGGCGGCAGGGGCCGCACCACTCGGCCCAGAAGTCCACGAGGACCGGCTTGTCGGCCTTCAACACCGCGGTGTCGAAGTCGGCGTCGGTGACTGCCTTCATGTCGTTACTCCCCTCGCGCCGGTGGGCGCGTCGATCGGTGGTGGCGGTGCTGCCGGGCGGGCCCCCGGGTGTGGGGACACAGTCAACACCACCTGGGTCAACAGCCGGCCCCGTCGGTGTGTTCCCGGCGGGCCCGGATCGTGCTCAGACCGAGGCCAGGGTCCCCGAGTCGGTCGGCTGCTCGGCGGCGGCCTGGTCCAGCGCCGCGAGGTAGCGCTCGGCGTCCAGGGCGGCGGCGCAGCCGGTGCCGGCCGCGGTGATCGCCTGGCGGTAGTGGTGGTCGACGAGGTCGCCGCAGGCGAACACACCGGGCACGTTGGTCCGGGTGCTCGGGTGGTCGACGATCACGTAGCCCTCGGGGTCGGTCTCGATCTGGCCGGTGACCAGCTCGGAGCGCGGGTCGTGGCCGATCGCGATGAACAGGCCGGTGACTCCGAGCTCACGGGTCTCGCCGGTGACGGTGTCGGTCAGGGTCACCCCGGTGAGCTTCTCCTCGCCGTGGATCTCGCTGACGGTGCTGTTCCAGACGAACTCCAACTTGGGGTCCGCTGCCGCGCGGTCGGCCATGATCTTCGACGCGCGGAGCTGGTCGCGACGGTGGATCAGGTAGACCTTCGAGGCGAACTTGGTGAGGAAGGTGGCCTCCTCGACCGCGGAGTCACCGCCGCCGACGACGGCGATCTCCTGGTCGCGGAAGAAGAAGCCGTCGCAGGTCGCGCACCACGAGACGCCGTGGCCCGAGAGCCGGTCCTCGTCGGGCAGGCCGAGCTTCTTGTAGGCCGACCCGGTCGCCAGGATCACCGAGCGCGCCCGGTGGGTGGTGCCCTCGCCGTCGACGACGGTCTTGATCGCCCTGGTCAGGTCGACCGAGGTGATGTCGTCGGCGACCAGCTCGGCGCCGAAGCGCTCGGCCTGGGCGCGCATCTCGTCCATCAGGGCTGGGCCCATGATGCCGTCGCGGAAGCCGGGGAAGTTCTCCACCTCGGTGGTGTTCATTAGGGCCCCGCCGGCCGTGACCGATCCCTCGAACACCAGGGGCTTCAGGCTGGCGCGCGCGGCGTACACCGCGGCGGTGTAGCCGGACGGGCCGGAGCCGATGATGATGACGTCGCGGATCTCGTCTGACATGGGGTCCTTCTCTGGTGGCCGAAAAGCTTGGGGCGGGTGCGGTGACGCCCCGCGTCGAAGCAGGGCCGTCACCGATCTCAACCGATCCTAGGTGCGTGCTGTTCCCCGGAGACCGGTGAGGCGGCCCACGCCGGGCCGGGTGATCAGTCGCGCAGCCGGGTGGTGGCCAGTTCGACGGCGTCGACGCACCGGTACGCCGTCACCTCGCGCCCGCCGCCCTCGGCGGGGGTGACCAGGAGCACCGCCCGGGCGCCGTCCACCCGCACCCCGAGGATGCGGGTCGCGGAGCGGGCCTGCTCGGGCAGCCGGCAGCCGGTCACGTCCCGCTCGGTTCGCGCCGGAGCCTCGCGGGGCGCGTCCAACAGACCGCTGCGACTCAGGTCCTGCACCTGGGCCGAGTAGCCCTCGCTGGTGATCCGCAGCCCCGTGGGGTCCACGGCGTCGCCGAGGTCGGCGATCGATCCGGGCGGCGGCTTTCTGCCGGACGAGGCACCGCCGCTGAGCTCCTCGGGAGCCCCCTGGTCGGCGTCGCCCCGGTCGAGACTGCCCTCGGCCCCGGAGATCGCGCTTCCCCCGGCGGACAGGGCGTCATCGCCGCCGCTGCGCACCGCCAGCCAACCCGTGCCCGCGCTGCCGGCCACGATGACCGCGGCGGCCGCCGCCAGCAGCCGCATGCGCCGCCGGTGGCGCCGGGCGCCGAGTTCGACCACCCGGGTTGCCGGGATGGCGGCGGCCTCGGTGGAGTCGGGCGGTGTGACCGGGGCGGTGTCCGCGCCCGCGGTCGCGCGCTCGGCGATCAGCCCGGCCAGGACCGTGTCGAGACGGTCGGCGACGTCCGCGGGCAGCGGTGCGGGGCCGCCGGCCTCGGCGAGGAGGTCCGCGACGGACCGCTCCTCGGGTGAGAGCTCGTCAGGGTCGGTCATCGTCGGTCACCTCCCCTCGGGGGACTGGTCGGGTCGGGCTGTCCGGGCGAAGTTCGGGCAGCGGGCTTCTCGGGTGGGACGCACGGCGGGCCGTGTGCGTTCCCGTGGTCCAGGTCACGGCCGTCGTCGGAGCGCAGGTGCGCCAGCAGCGGAGCAAGCCGGGCCCGTCCTCGCGAGCACCGGCTCTTGACGGTCCCGGGGGCGACCTCGAGCACCGCGGCTGCCTCGTCGACCGAGTAGCCCTGGAGGTCGACCAGCACCAGGGCGGCCCGCTGGTCGGCGGGCAGGCGCTCCAGGGCGGCGTGCACCTGGGCCCGCCGGTCCTCGCCTGCCACGACGTCGGCGGGGTCGGGCGTCCCCGGCGTACGGCGCGTCGCCGCAGCCAGCCGCTCGGGGTCGTCCGGCAACGGGTCGGCCAGGCGGACCTTGCGCCGGCGGAGCCGGTCGAGGCAGGCGTTGACCACGATGCGGTGCAGCCAGGTGGTCACCGCGGCGTCACCGCGGTAGCTCTCGGCGCGGCGGAACGCGGCCACCATCGCGTCCTGGAGGGCATCGGCGGCCTCCTCCCGATCACCGCAGGTCCGCAGAGCCACGGCCCAGAGGCGGTCCCGGTGGCGCCGGAACAGCACGCCGAACGCCTCGTCGTCCCCCGCCACGTGGGCGGCGAGGAGGTCGGCGTCGCTGCGTGACTCCCCGTCGGGGGAGTCGGTCTCACGCGTCGCCATCGCCGTGCCTCATCCGCGGACGACGACCTCGGCGATCTGCCCCTGGAAACCTCCCGACACCGCGGGCAGTGCCGTCAGCCAGATCACCAGGTAGCGCGCGGTCACGGCGTCCTCAGCGGCCAGCGTCACCGTGCCCGTAGCCCCGCGGGCCTGGGCGACCTGGGTCAGACCGTCGGTCGTGGTCGGCGCGGACGAACCTTCGGGCGCGGCCAGCACCTCCAGGTCGTGGGCGCCGCCCAGTAGGCTCACCCGGACCTCGCCGACCTCGACCTCCTCGCCGAGGTCGACCAGCAGGCCCACGCCGTTCTTGTAGGGGGCGAGCACCGGCCCGTCGTTGTACCGGACCGTGGTCCAAGCGGTGGAGGGGTCTCCGTCCGTGGCGAGTGGGACCAGGTCGGGGTTCTCCTCGGGAGCACCTCCGTCCTGCTCGGGGTCGAAGTCGGTGACGGCGGCCAGGTCCAGCGCGCGCAGGTCGCGGCTCGTCGAGGGGTCCGCACCCCGGGGCGGCTCCGCGTCGTCACCGCCGCCGGCGATCAGGTTCACCGCGATGACCGCCGCGAGCACGACCAGGGCCAGCGCACCGATGAGACCGGCCGTCCGGATCCACGGGGAGACCGGAGGACGGGGAGGGGGGGCTGGTTCGGGGGCGAGCGCGTCGCGATCCGGACCCCAGCCGACCGGCACCTGGGTGGCCGAGCGCTGCGGGGCGTGGAACTCGCGGGCGGCCCCGGCCGTGGCGGGCACGGCCGCGGTGGCGGAGTCGGGGGCCGAACCAGCAGGCGAACCGTACGCCGGGGCACGGTTCGAACCGGGGGTCGCCGGACGATCAGCCTGAGGCCGGGGGGTGACCCCGGTGTCGTCGAAGAGCGCTGCGAACCCGGCCGCCTGCGTCGCCTCGGCGTCGTCGGCGGGCCGGGGCAGCGCGGGCAGCACGGTGGTGGCCTCCGCGTCGCCGCCCGGGCGAGCGACCCCGCCGATCACCTCACCGACCGTGTCACCGAGGTAGCGACTCAACGCCGCAGCCACCGCGGCGGGCGTCTCGGGGCGGGTGCGGTGCTGGTCAGGCGCCAGGAGCTCGTCGCAGAGCTGGTCCAGGGCTCGCGGGACCCCCGCCCGCACCTGCCGCGCCCGCAGCACCCGGCCGTGCTCGCGCGGCGCGCTGGGCACCACCGACTCCGGGTCGCCGGGCCACCGGCCGGTCAGGGCGGCGAAGAGCAGCGCGCCGAGGTTCGTGAGGTCGCCGGCGCTGTCGGTCGCGTCGCCGTACAGCGCCCCGGCGACCACGAAGCCGATCACCTTGACCGTCCCGTTGTCGGTGACCATGACGTTCTCCGGCAGCAGCCGGCCGTGCGGGACCCCCCGGCGGTGGGCGACGGCGAGGGCCTCGGCGACCTCGCGGACGAGCCAGGCCGCTCGCCGCGGCTCCAGCACGTCGTGGGCGAGCAACAGGTCCAGCGAGGCGCCGTGACACCACTCGTGGACGACGTGGACGAACCCGTCCTCCTCGACCGCGTCGAGCACGCGCGCCAGGCGCGGCTCGGTGACGGTGGCCGCGCGACGGGCGGCGGTCAGGGCCAGCGCCGCGTTGCTGCCCTCGGCCGGGACGCTGTGCACCGCCACGCCGCGAGCCAGCGCGAGGTCGACCGCGCGCCACGCCGCGGCCCCCGCGTGCTCCTCGAGAAGCTCGTCGAGCCGGAAGCGAGCGGCGACCACGGTCCCCGGCCTCACGCGGTCCGGTCCCACTCCCCACTCCCGCCCTCGCTGATGCTGCTCCTGGTCGTCCCGTCGCCGGGACCCCCTCCATCGTAGGACCGCGGCCGTGACGCGGGTCAGCGACGTAGCCGGGCCGTGACGAGGTTCACGACCTCGGTGACCTCGGTGATCCGCATCGCCCGAGCGGCCACCAGCACCACGGTGAGGTCGATCAGGCCGATGCTGGCCAGGGCCACCAGGGAGTGCAGCTTGTCGTCGGCCTCACCGAAGAGCGCCTCGAGTCCGGCGCGCCACACCAGCGCGACCGCGACCGCGAGCAGGCAGGCCAGCCCCAGGCGCACCAGGAAGCGGACGAACACCGGGGTGTCCAGGCCGCCGAGGAGGCGACGCAGGAGGCGGTACGACAGGGCGGCGCCGACGGCGTACGAGACGACGTACGCGACCACCAGTCCGGGCGCGGTGTCGGCCGGCTCCACCGCCCGGGTGACCGCGACCGCGACCGCGATGTTGGTGGCCGCGATGACGCACTGGACCCAGAAGACGGTGCGGGTGAGTTCGAGGGCGTAGAACCCGCGCAGCATCAGGTAGTGGACGGTGAAGAACACCAGCCCGGGCGCGAACAACGCGAGGGAGACCGCGAAGTCGGTGTAGGTCTCCGAGGCCGCGCCGTAGCCGTAGACCAGGTCGGCCAACGGCAGCGCGATCACCGGCAGCACGGTGGCGAAGGGGAGGATGAAGGCCAGCGCCGTCCGCAACGTACGCGCCACCTGGTGGCCGACCGCGGCCAGGTCGCCCTCGGCGCCGAGCGCGGAGAGCCGGGTCAGCACGGCGGTGGCCAACGAGACCGTGATGATCGCGTGCGGCACCATCACCAGCAGGAACGCGCCGGAGTAGACGGTGTAGCCGGTGCCCGCGGCGCTCTCCCCGCTGCCGCAGGCGGTGACCGCCGCCTGCGCGGTACCGCCCGAGGCCAGCCGTACGACGACGGTGTAGGCCACCTGGTTGACCGCGACGAACGCGACCGTCCACGCGCCCAGGCGCAGGGTGTGCCCCAGTCCGCTGCCGCGCAGGTCCAGCCGGGGGCGGAAGCGGAAACCGGCCGCGCGCAGGTAGGGCACCAGGATGAGGAACTGCACCGCGATACCGAGGGTGGACCCCATCCCGAGCAGCCACTCCTGCCCGGTGGTGTAGCCGCCGCACAGCTCGTCGCCCTGCGCGGCCCCGAACACGCCGAGGTAGAGCACCAGGACCGCGATGGAGACCACGTTGTTGGCGATCGGGGCCCACATCATCGGACCGAACCGTTCGCGGGCGTTGAGCACCTGCCCGACGAGCACGAACATGCCGTAGAAGAAGACCTGCGGCAGGGTGAGGCGGGCGAAGTCGATCACCGAGTCGCGTTGGGTGGCGAGCGCCTCGGTGAAGTAGGCGGGGTCGAGGAAGAGCCGCATCAGCCACGGGGCCAGCACCACCAACAGTGCGGTGACCCCGGCGAGGAAGAGCGCCGCGACGGTGATCACACGGTTGGTGTAGGCGTCCCCGCCGTCCGGGTCGTCCCGCATCGCACGCACCAGCTGGGGCACCAGCACCGCGTTGAACATGCCGCCCGCGAGCAGGATGTAGAGCATGTTGGGGATCGTGTTGGCGATCGCGAACACGTCCGCGTGCAGCTGGGTGCCCAGGGCTGCGGCGAGCAGGGCGGCGCGCAGGAAGCCGCTGAGCCGGGAGAAGAGCGTGCCGGCGGCCATCACCGCGCTGGATCCGAGCAGCGAGCGCTGCGCGTCGTCGGCGCTGGAGTCGCCTGAGGAGGCGTCGGTCACGGGGCGTCCTGGGGGGTCACGGGGTCGGGGTCCGGTGCGGCCACCGATGCGGAGGCGAGCGCACGCTCGGCCCGCCGGGTGCGGGTGCGGCTGGTGATCCGGCGGGTGATCCGGACGGCGATGACGCCGAAGAGCAGGGCCCCGGTCACGCCCATGACGATCCACAACACTCGCCCCACGGTGCTCGAGCGGACGGTGAGCGAGAGGGGTGTGCCGACGGGCTCGCCCGAGGGAGCCACCGGACGGACCAGCACCTGATGCAGGCCGAAGGTGGAGGCGTCGGCCTCGAGCAGGAGCGAGGTCCGCTGGCGTCCGGGCAGTTCGCGCACGGTCGGGACGACGACGTCCAGCCCGCCACCGGCGACGAACGTGTCCACCGCGACCTGCACCGGCTGGTCCAGGCCGTTGACCAGGGTGACCTGGAAGGTGCCGGTGCCACTGGACAAGGTGACCAGGGCCGGCCCGCGCACGGTGATCCGGTCGAGGAAGGCCAACGCGAGTTCACCGGCACCGTCGGCCCGGCGTACGGCGCGGCGCGGCCGGGACGCGGCGGTCGCGGAACTGGTGAGCAGGGCCTGGCGGGCGAGCCGCGCGGGCAACGCCTGGTTCGCGACCAGCACCTCGCCCAGGGTCACCCCGTCAGCCTCGAGGTCCATGGAGGCGGCAACCGTCGTGGCCGGGGCCTCGGCGGCGATCTCGTCCTCGCCGTACGTCAGCGCGGTAGCGGGGTCCCAGGCCTCGCTGGTGGTGCCGGTCGGGATGGGCGCGCCGAGCGAGGTCTCGCCCAGGGAGCTCCCCGCGTCGGGGTCCACGGCCAGGGCCGTCCCCGCCAGTGCCTGGCTCAAGGGCACCGGGGTGACCCACGGTTGGTCGAGTCCGGCGAAGAAGCGGGACTCTTCCCAGGTCGGCCCCGGGTCCCAGCGCCGCGGCAGGAGGGCCACCTGCGGGGCCGGCGCGGTGTCGCTCGCCTCGGCGGAGAGTGCCTCCACGGCGACCTGCGCGAGCAGCCGCTGGCGCAGCGGCAGCGCGCGCAGTCGGGGCCCGGGCAGTGGCCCGCCCTGGACCAGCGTCGGATCGGTGAGGACGACGACCCCTCCGTCGGTCCGCTCGCGCACCGGCTCGGAGTCCAGGTCCCCGGACTGCCCGGTCGCAGGGTCCGTCACGGGGTCGTTCTCCGCCTGCGCCTCCCGGTCCAGGATCACCGGCACCTCGGGCCCCAGTGCCTCGAACGACTCCGGGGAGACGGTGCCCCGTAGCGGCGCGAGCACGCGGGAGCCCTGGAGGCCGTGACGGTCGAGTTCGTCCTCGGCGACGTCGTAGGCCTGGCCCACCAGCGCGGGAGAGCCGGCCCGGACCACGGCCGCGACGTCGAGGTCACCGTAGGGGATGGTGAAGAGCGGGTGACGCGTCGCCTCGGCGACGAACGCCTCGAGCCAGTCCGCGGCGGCGCTCTGCTGCTCGGTGAGCTCGGCGGCGTCCTCGGTCTGATCGGCACCGTCGTCGTCGGCGTTCTCACCGCCCGTCTGGTCGGGATCGGGCTCATCGGCGGGGTCGGCCGACCCGGAGTCGCCCTGATCCGGCGTGCCGGCGAGCGGATCCTCCGGGTCGGGGGTGAGCCCCGGGTTGCCGGCCTCCACGCTCCGGGCCGCCTCCAGCACCGCGGGATCCACGATCCAGGACAGCGGCCACGCGCTGCCCGAGCCGCCGAGCCCGACGAGCCGGTTCAGGCGCCCCTCGGGACCGAGCTCGCGTGCCCACCGGCGGGCCGAGGCGAGTTCGCCGGTCGCGGTGCGCTGGGTCGGCTGACGGAACTGCAGTCCCAGCGACACCGGCACCGGGGCGGTGTTCCGGGGCACCAGCGGCAGGAAGGTCCGGACCCGTCCGTCGGCGCCCTCAATGCGGTCCCCGTCGGCCTCGGTGGCCAGGACGTGCACGCCGAACCAGTAGACGCCCGGTGCGCCGGTGACCGGGAGCTGGTCCACCGGGATCCGCAGACGGTAGGGCGTGGACTCACCCGGGGCGAGGTCGCCGAGGTCCCGGTACAGCCCTGGGGTCAGCAGGCGCCCGCCCACCTCGGCCCGGGGGTCGGTGGCCAGGGCCGCCTCGAGCTCCTCGGCGGTGCTGAACGGGTCGGTCGAGACCAGCGGATAGACGCTGAGGTCGCGCCACTCCTCGTCGGTGCGGTTCCGGATCTCGCCGGTGGCCACGATGGTGCGCTGGCGCCGGGGTACGTCGGTCAGGTCGACGGCGAAACCGGCGGCGGTCAGCGCACTCGGGGTGAGGCGATCCAGGGTGACCTTGAGCGGGTCGCGCGCCACGGGCTCCTCGGCCGGCTGGATCGGCGTCGGGTCGTCGGTCGGTTCGGGCGTGGTCGAGAGCCCCGGTGACCGGGCTTGTGACTGGGCCTGTGACTGGGCTTGCGAGGGGGCCTGCCCGGGGCCGGCGACCGCGTCCGCGGGCACCAGCGGGACCGCGAGCAGACCCGCTCCCGCGGCGGCCAGGAACACAGCCGCGCGGCCCCGAGCGAGGGCCGCGCGGCCGCGACGGCTCGCTGGGTGGGTCACCGGCTCAGGGTATCGCCGGGAGACGCGTCGACCCGGCTGCCCGCCCGGGCGGCGAGCGGGTGACGTGATGAGCGCGACTAGAGTGGTCGGTCGTGTCCCGCACCTCATCCCCGCTCGGTCAGGGCGGCCCGGCCTCGCCCGAGGCGAACCGCCCCGCCCCGCCTGCCCCGACCGGAGCGCTGTCGATCGTCGAGGTGCAGGCCCGCGTGTCCCGCGAACTCGCGCGCATCGCGGAGGTGACCGACGAGCTCGGCCGCCGCTTCGCCGCGGCAGGGGAGGAACTGGCGTTGGTCGGGGGCCCGGTCCGCGACGCGATGCTCGGCCGGATGCAGAACGACCTCGACCTCACCACCTCCGCGCGCCCGGAGGTGACCGAGCGACTGCTCACGGGGTGGGCCGACGCCCTGTGGGACGTGGGGCGTGCGTTCGGGACCATCGGATGCCGCAAGGGCAGCTGGACGATCGAGATCACGACCTACCGCTCGGAGTCCTACGACCCGGACTCGCGCAAGCCCGACGTGGAGTACGGCGACTCGTTGGCCGGCGACCTCGGGCGCCGGGACTTCACCGTCAACGCGATGGCGATCACGCTTCCCGACCAGCGGTTCGAGGACCCCCACGGCGGCATCGTGGACCTGGCCCACCGGGTGCTGCGCACACCCGGGCGTCCCGAGGACTCCTTCTCCGACGACCCGTTGAGGATGATGCGGGCGGCCCGGTTCGCCGCCCAGCTCGGCTTCGACGTCGCGCCGGAGGTGGTCGCGGCGATGACCGCGATGGCCGAGCGGATCGACATCATCTCCGCCGAGCGCGTGCGCGACGAGCTGGTCAAGCTGATCTGCGCCCCCGACCCCCGTCGGGGGCTGACGCTCCTGGTGGAGACCGGGCTGGCCGCTCGGGTGCTTCCCGAGCTCCCCGCGCTGGCCCTGGAGCGCGACGAGCACCACCGCCACAAGGACGTCTACGAGCACACGCTGACGGTGCTCGAGCAGGCGATCGCGATGGAGGACCGCCTGCCCGGCGAGCTGGCCGGGGGCGGCCCCGACTTCGTGACGCGCTTCGCGGCGTTGATGCACGACGTCGGCAAGCCGCGCACCCGCCGCTTCCAGTCCGACGGCACGGTCACCTTCCACCACCACGACGTCGTCGGCGCGAAGCTGACCCGCAAGCGGATGCAGGCGCTGCGCTTCTCCGGCGACCAGATCGACGCGGTGAGCCGGCTGGTCGAGCTGCATCTGCGCTTCCACGGCTACGGGTCGGGGGAGTGGACCGACTCCGCGGTCCGGCGCTACGTGCGCGACGCCGGTGAGCAGTTGCCGCGCCTGCACGTGCTCACCCGGGCCGACTGCACCACCCGCAACCGCCGCAAGGCCGAGCGGTTGGCGCGTACCTACGACGACCTCGAGGCGCGCATCGCCGTCCTCGCGGAGCAGGAGGAGCTGGACGCGATCCGGCCCGACCTGGACGGCAACCAGATCATGGAGATCCTCGGCATCGGTCCCGGCCGGGAGGTGGGCGCGGCGTACCACCACCTGCTCGAGCTGCGGATGGATCACGGACCGATGACGTACGACGAGGCGCGCACCGCCCTGCTGGCCTGGGCCCGAGAGCGCTGATCGCACCGGTGACCGCACCGCCGACTGCACCGCTGAGGCGACACGTCAAGAGCCCGTCGGTGCTTGTTCGGTCCGGGTGAGAAAGGTAAAAGTTCGAGGGAACCTCGCCGCCGCTTCTTGCGTCAGGAGGAGTCACGGGGGCCGTCAGTCGGCGACCCCATCTCCGGCTCCGCGGAGCCCTTCTGAAGGAACGCCATGACCCGTCTTCTTCGGCGCCGCCCTGCGGCGGCGCTCGCACTGGCCGGCCTCGCCGCCGGCTCGGCGGCGCTGACCGTCACCGCTGCCGCCCCGGCCAACTCCGTGCCGGTCGACTCCTGCCCCGAAGCGTTTCCGACCGCGGACCTGGTGCCCGGCCAGCTCGTCGACGGGCTCACCACCTCCCAGGGCACCGCCCCTGACGAGTTCACCGGCGAGGTGCTCGGCGTACTCGACGACGGCATCGCCCCCGGCCTCGACATGATCCTGGTCCGCCTGAGCAACACCGAGATCGACCGGGTCGGCGGCATCTGGCAGGGCATGTCCGGCTCTCCGGTCTTCGCCCTCGACGGTCGCCTGATCGGCGCCGTCTCCTACGGGTTGGCCGTCGGTCCCTCCACCGTTGCGGGGGTCACCCCCGCGGCCGACATGCAGGCGCTGCTGGACCTCGGCACCGGCCTGAACCGCACCCCGGCGACGCGCTCGGCGGCGAAGAAGGTGACCTTGCCGACCGACGTACGACGCGAGCTCGTCGCCGACGGCGCCCTGTCGCGCGTCGAGGCCGAGGGCGGGCTGTCACCGCTGCCGGTGCCGTTCGCGGTCTCCGGGTTCGCCTCCAACGCCCGGCTGAACAAGGCGGCGAAGCGTCTCGACCTGCCCGCCGGGGTGCGGCTCTACCGCGCCGGCAAGGCCCCGGTGACGCCCGTCGCCGCCGCCCTGCCGGTGGACGTCGACATCGTCCCCGGCGGCAACCTCGCCGCCTCCCTGGCCTACGGCGACTTCTCGGCTGTCGGCGTGGGCACGGTCACCACCGTCTGCGACCAGGACCTGGTCGGCTTCGGCCACCCGATGCAGTTCAGCGGTGCGACCACGATGACCCTGCACGGGGCGAACGCCCTCTATGTGCAGGAGGACCCGACGGTGGCCCCCTTCAAGGTCGCCAACCCGACCGGCCCGGTCGGCATCATCGACCAGGACCGGCTGGCGGGGATCAAGGGCACCGTGGGCGATGCTCCCGAGACCACCTCGATCACGTCGCTGGTCAGCCTCGTCGGTGGGAGCTCGCGCACCGGCGAGACCTTCGTCAGCGTGCCGGACTTCCTCCCCGACGCCACCGCCCTGGCGAACCTGGTCAACCAGGACCGGGTGCTCGACCGCTACGGCAAGGGCTCGGCCCTGACCCGCTTCACGATCGAGGGCACCGTCCTCGGTGAGCCGTTCACCCTGGCGCGGACCAACCGCTACGCCTCGCGCTACGACATCTCCTTCGGGTCGATCTTCGAACTGGCCGACGCGGTCTACACCCTGCAGCAGAACGAGTTCGCCGCGGTCGACATCGATTCCGTCTCCTCGACCACGACGCTGGACGACGAGTGGCGCGCCTACCGCATGGGCCGCATCGAGCGGCTGGGTGCCGACGGTGTGTGGCGCGGCGTGAAGCAGGGATCGGTGCTGCGCACCAACTACCGCCAGGCGATCCGGCTGCGGGTCACCCTGCGCTCGTTCCGCGACGAGCTTCCTCGCAAGCTGATCGAGGTCCGCATCCCGATGCCGGCCGAGGCCTTCCCCGGCTCCGGCGGCGAGCTCGTCGTGTCCGGTGGTGGCGGCTGGAGCGAGCCCGACATCGACCCGGAGGCCTCGGGGGTGGACAACGTCCAGGCACTGGTCGACTGGATCGCGCGGGCACCGCGCAACGACCAGCTCGTCGGTGAGCTCTTCCTGGAGAACGGCTCGGACGCGCAGCCTGCGCCCGTCCGCCGCCTTGTCGGCGACGTGGTCAGAGGCAACCGGTACTTCCGGGTCCGGGTGAACTGAGGCTCTCGCCCCGTTCAGCCTGATCCGTCCAGGGGGTGGGCGTCGCCGTCAGTGCGGCGCCCACCCCCGTAGGGTCCGGCGTCATGCCGTTGCAGATCTCGCACGCCGCTTCGTGTCAGGCCCCAGTGGACGTGGCCTTCGCCTACGTCTCGGACTACCGCAACGTCGGCCAGTGGCTCTTCGGGGTCAGCAAGTTCGAGCCGGTCGGGGAGCAGACGTACGGTCTCGGGGCGATCTTCGACGCCTCCCTGCACCTCGGGCTGCCGATCCACACCCGCATCAGGGTCTCGGAGTTCGAGGAGGGCGCGCTGATGGCCTTCGACTCCGTCAAGGGGTTCAAGGTGACCTCGATCTGGCGCTTCACCGCTCTTGACGACGCCACCACCTCGATCGACGCCGAGGTGGACCTGACGCTGCCCTTCGGCCCGGCGGGGAAGGCGATGGGCAAGGTGATCCAGCCCGTGCTCAAGACGGCCATCACCCATTCCAGCAAGGAACTGGCCCACCACATCGAGGCCACCGCCCGTTCCTGAGCCGGCCCGACCGTTCGGGTCATCCCGGGTTCGGCTGACCCGTCCGGGCCATCTTCGGCGGTATCAACCCCCGAGCTGATCGGCTCCTCCGCTGACACCTGCCACCTCTCGGTGGCCGTCATCAGGAGGGCCCATGTCCGTCTCGAGCACATCCTCACGGCGCCGCCGTCGCGCCGTGGTCGTCGTACCGACCCTGGGGGCGTTGGCCCTCAGCGTGGTCAGCGCTGCCGGGGGCGGTGCCTCCGCGGCACCGGCCCCCGCCGCACCGTCGAACGCAAGCCGCGCCGTCGGCGACATCGTCGCCGAGGCCCCCGTCTACGCCGTCACTCGCGAGGGCTTCACCGCGGACGAGGCCGCCGAGTTGGGGAGGTCGCTCGGCATCGAGGTGGGGTTGCGCAAGAACGGTTCGTTCACCTATGTCGACGCCCGCCAACTCGGCGTCGTCCCCCAGGTCCCGGTCGAGGAGGGGAAGGACGAGAACGGCCGCCCGACGCTGGCCCAGGCGCTCGACCTCGACGCGCTGAAGAGCCTGGAGGTCCTCCCCGAGGAGCGCGCGCTCGCCCTGGCCCGCAAGCAGGCACCCCTCCCGTCCGGGTTCGAGGCGATTCCCCGCGTCAGCCACACCACCGTGGAGCTCGGTGAGAACGGCAAGGGCGTGGTGGCGCGCTTCGAGCTGGACACCAGCGTCTCCTTCGACCTCGCCCTCGACGGGGTCCCCGTCGTCGGCCCTGCCGCGCGCAGCCGGATCACCTACGCCGCCGACGGCCGGGTGATCGGCCTCAACGCCGCCACCCGCCACGTGGAGAAGGCCGGTTGGGTCGGCATCATCGGGCCCGACGCGGCCCAGCAGCAGTGTGAGCGACTGTACGGCGGCGCCGAGAAGCTGGACGAGCCGACGTTGGTCTACTACTCGCCCCCGCTGACCGGCCAGGGTGAGGGCCGGGTGAAGGTCCTCGTGCCGCACTACGCCTGCACCCCGGTCGGGGACGAACGCGATCCGGTCGGCTACGGCAGGCTCGTGCCCGCCGCCCCGGAGCTGACACCCGATGTGACCGTCGCGGGGACCCGCGAGGGCCGCAAGGTCGCGGCCGCGGTGAAGATCAACGGCGGCACTGCGCCGTACAAGGTGGCGTGGACCTCCTCGTCGAACCCGTTCAAGCGGGGCGGCCGGTCGATCGAGTTCACCACCCGAGGACGTCTGCCCGGTGCGATCCAGCACCTGACCGCCACCGTGACCGATGCGAACGGCCTGGTGTCCTCCGCCACGATCGCCCTGTCGCGCAAGGGTTCGTCCGCCGAGGCGACCGGCGTGGGTGGCCAGGGAGGTGTCTTCGCCGAGGTCGGCATCGAGCAGACCGTGGACGAGTGGCAGTGCGCCCAGGACTCCGCCATCGGCTTCAAGGCCGTGATGCAGAACAAGGGCCACGCGGTGAACTTCGACTGGCGCGGCAACAACGCCTGGGAGTCCGACTTCAAGAGGACGTCCGCGGGCGGCCACGACAACGACTGGGTCGACTCGGTCGACGCCCAGTGGTACACCGGGCACGGCAGCCCGAACAGCTTCACCTTCAAGAACACCACGCACGACGACGACCGGATCACGCCCTCCGAGGCGCGCTGGGGTGACAACAACGACCTGGAGTGGATGCAGCTGGAGTCCTGCCAGGTGCTCCGCGACACCAACGGCAACGGTGACTACTTCCAGCGCTGGGCTCCGGCCTTCGACGGCCTGCACCTGCTCAACGGGTTCCACACCAACGCCCAGTGCGTCAGTGGAGGCACGGGTCGCCGGTTCGCGGAGTACCTGTTCCCGGGCTGGTTCTGGCGTCCCTCGCTCACCGTGGCGCAGGCCTGGCAGAGCATGGCCAACGACCTGGAGCCCGGCGGGACCGTCTGGCGCACGGTCAGCCCCGCCCGGGCCGGCTGGGTGACGAACCTCGGCGACTACTTCTGGGGCCAGGGCTCCGTCGGCCCGGACATCCCGCTGAACCAGCAGATCGGCTGGGTCTCGATCAGCGGCACCGTCTGACCCCTTCCTGTGCCTCGGTGGTTGAGGAGCGAGCGAAGCGACGGTGGTTGAGGAGCGAGCGAAGCGACGGTGGTTGAGGAGCGAGCGAAGCGACGGTGGTTGAGGAGCGAGCGAAGCGAGCGTCTCGAAACCCGTCTCGAAACCCGTCTCGAAACCCGTCTCGAAACCCGTCTCGAAACCCGTCTCGAAACCACTCCTCTATGGGGGGTGGTTTCGAGACGGCCTCCTTCGTCGGCCTCCTCAACCACCGGGAGGTCGGGCTCCTCAACCACCGGCACGGGTGTCCGCACCGCGTCGGTGCAGCAGGTACGTCAGGCCCCACAGCACGACGCCGCCGGCCAGCAGGTAGGCGGCGATCTCGTACTGCTGGCGCTGGGCCTCCGAGCGGGCCCATGGCCCGGCGAGGAAGAGGCAGCTGGCCGCTCCGAGCCACGGCATCGCCCGTGGCGCACGGAAGTGCGCGTGCTCCGCCGGCTGTCGCCGCAGCACGATCAGCGCGATGTTGACCACAGCGAAGACGCAGAGCAGCAGCAGGGCCGTGGTGCCCCCGAGCAGCGCGACCGCGTCCGCGCCTCCCTCGGTGCCGGAGCGACGTACGACGAAGGTGATCAGGGCCAAGGAGAGCCCGGTGGTGAACAGGATCGCCGTCCAGGGGGTCCGGCGCCGCGGGTGGACCCGGCCCAGCACCGACGGCAGCACCCCCTGCCCTGCCATCCCGTAGACGAGCCGACTGGCCATGAGCATGTTGATCAGGGCGGTGTTGGCGACCGCGAAGACGGCGATGAACGGGAAGATCGTCTCGAAGGGCAGGTCGGGCGCCGCCGCGGCCACGACCTGGGTCAGGGCCTGTCCCTGCGAGGCGTCGGTCAGGTCACCGACCGGCACCAGGGCGACCGCGATGATGGAGACCAGCACATAGATCGTCCCCGTGAGGGTCAGGCCGGCGAACATCGTCCGGGGGAAGTCGCGCACCGGATCGGTGCACTCCTCGGCCATGTTCACCGAGTCCTCGAAGCCGACCATCGCGAAGAACGCCAGCGACGTCGCAGCGGTGACCGCCAGAAACGCGCTCTTGCCGTCCGCGGACTCGAACAGCACGACCTCGGCGAAGTCGCCCGTGCCCCGACCGATCGCCAGCAGGCCCAGCACGATGATGAGCAGGAGCCCGGAGAGCTCCACCAGCGTCAGCACGATGTTGGCCTTGACGCTCTGGCTCACCCCGCGCAGGTTCACCAGGGCCACCACGGTCATGAAGCCGAGCGCGAGCAGGAGGAGTCCGGTGCTGCCCGGGGCCAGGGCATCGGCGTCGATCATCCCGATGCCCGTGAGCGCGTCGCGGAGGAAGCCGGCGAAGGCGTTCGACGCGGTGGAGGCCGAGGTGATCCCCGAGGACATCACCGTGAACGCGACCAGGAAGGTGACGAAGTGGATCCCGAACGCCTCGTGGGCATACAGCGCGGCGCCCGCGGCGCGGGGATAGCGGGTGACCAGTTCGAGGTAGGAGAAGGCGGTGATGAGCGCGACCAGGAACGCGGCGAGGAAGGGCGCCCACGCCGCGCCCCCGACCTCCGCGGCCACCTGCCCGGTCAGGGCGTAGGCCCCGGTGCCGAGGATGTCGCCGACGATGAACAGCAGCAGCAGCCGGGGACCCATCACCCGGCGCAGGCCCGATTCCCCCACGGACGCTGACGTTTCGGTGCCGGAGCTGTCGTCTCGATCGCTCACGCCGGGCCCCGGGGCGTCCTGCGGTCGTCGTCGTGACCCGCCGAGGCCACCGCGGAGGCCCGGGCGTAGAGGACCGAGGTCGCGGCGTACCCCGCGGCGACGACGACCAGCGTCACCGGGGACCGACCGTCCGGGGGCAGCACGGCAGCGGCCGTCGCTGCGGCGGCGACGAAGGCGACGTTGAAGAGCACGTCGTAGAGGGAGAACACCCGTCCTCGGTAGGCGTCCTCGACCTGGGTCTGCACCAGGGTGTCCACGCAGATCTTGATGCCCTGGCTGACCATGCCCAGCACGAAGACCGCGACCAGGAGGGTGGTCTGGGTGAGCCGGAGGGCTGGTACCACCTGGGTCACGGATGCCAGCGCCAGCAGGGCGAGGATCCAGCGCCGCGCGCCGATCCGCTCCACCATCCCCGGGGTCACGATCACCGCGAGCAGGAAGCCCGCACCGCCCACCAGCGTCGCGCGGGACAGGTCGGCGAACGCGGCATCGGGGTCGTCGAGGGCGTTGAAGTAGCCGCGATAGAGCAGGATCAGCATCACCGAGGAGATGCCGAACCAGTAGCGGTGACTGGCGATCGTGGCCAGTCCGGCGGCCGCCTGTCTGCGCCGACCCAGGTGCCGCAGTCCGTCGCCGAGGCCGGTGACCACGTTGCCCAGCGCCTCGCGCACCGCCGGCCGCGTCGGGTCGAAGTCGGGCCCGAGCAGGTCGCGCGGGATCCGCGCGGCGAGGCCACCCGCCGCGGCGTAGAGGATCGCCGCGGTCGCGAGGACCGCCACGTCGGAGTCCAGGCCGGCGCGGACACCGCCGCCCAACCCGAGCCCTGCGATGAAGGCCAGCGTCCCGGCGGTCGGGGTCAGCGCGTTGGCGACGACGAGGTCCTCCCGGGTGACCGTGTGCGGCAGCGCGGCCGACAGCCCGGCCAGCAGGAAGCGGTTGACCGAGAGGCAGACCAGCACCACCGCGTAGAACACCGGGTCGGGGAGCCCGGTGGCGACCACCGCGATCACCGCGGCGACGATGCCGACCCGGGACAGGTTCGCCCACACCAGCACCTGGCGGCGCGACCAGCGGTCGAGGAACACTCCGACGAACGGCCCCAGCACCGAGAACGGCAACAGGATCACCGCCAGGGCGGACGCGATCGCCGCGGGCGACGGCTGGTCGTCGGAGAACAGCGCGTAGGAGGCCAGGGCCACCTGGAAGGTGCCGTCACCCAGTTGGCTGGTCAGGCGGACCCCCACCAGCCGGCGGAACCACGTGCCGCGCAGCAGGCGCAGCAGGTGGGCGAACGAGGTCACGGGCTCGATCCTGTCAGCACGCGGGCCGCGCGGCGGGTCCCGGCGATGCGAAAGCCCCGCGGTTCGCCAGGGAACCGCGGGGCTTCGCTCGCCAGGATCAGTTGACGACCGTGTCGCCGGTGAGGGTGCGGAAGGTGTAGGCCTGCGCCAGCACGACGACCGGGATCGCCGCGAGCAGACCGACGCCGCAGAGGCAGGCGCCGACGATGTAGGCGGCCAGCGAGGCCAGGAAGAACAGCAGCAGCACGCCGATGTTGTCCTTGACCAGGTTGATGCTCGCCTTGATCGCCTCGACCGCCGGCATCTGCCGGTCGACCACGAAGTACATCGCGAACGAGGTCAGGAAGATCATGATGAGGCCGGGCAGGATGCACAGCAGGAGACCGATGAAGACCAGCACGCCGGTGAGCAGGGCGGTGAGGATCACCTGGGCGAAGTCGATGCCGGAGAAGGCACGGCCGATGTCGATGCCCTGACCGCGGGTGATCTCCAGGGCACCCTTGATCACGCCGGACTGCACGATCTGGGTCACCACGAACGTCAGTGCGGAGAAGAGCAGGCTGATGATCGTCGCGATCCCGAAGAGGCCGGTGCCCTCGAACTGGCCGGTCTCGGCGTTGAAGCTCGGGTCCGGTGTGGCGACCTGGGCGACGCCCTGCATCACGCCACCCGCGACCAGCAGGATCAGCGTGATGAGCACCAGCGGGAGCAGGTTCTCCTTGAACTTGGTGAAGGCGTAACTGAACGCCGTGCCGACCGAGTAGCCACCGGCACCGGGCTGCGCCCCGAAGCCGGGACCGGGCGGGGGCGGCGGCGGTGCGCCCCAACCGCCACCGGGGGGCGGCGGGGGTGGCGGGGGAACGTCACCGCCGGGCGGGGGGAAACCGCCACCGGGGGGCGGCGGAGGAGGCGGGGGCGGTGCCGAGCCGTACCCCGGGGGCGGGGGTGGCTGGTCGTCGCTGCCCGGGGGAGGGGGAGGCACGTTGTCGCTCATGGTCCGCAATCTAGTCACTCCGACGCGCATCGTGGCGCAGGTTCCGGCTGTTACAGGTGAGAAGTGTGTGAACGAGACTCACGTGGGTGGTGGTGAGCGCACCCGTTCCGCTCCTTTCGTCCGGGGGCATCACGCGCGTCACCCAGGGGCCACCTGCACGTCACCGTGGCCTTCGACCGTGAGGTCATGACGACAGACGACCTGCCCCGCCCCGTCCTCACGGTGGCCCACCGCGGCGCCAGCGGCCAGGCTCCGGAGAACACCCTGTCCGCCGTACGCCGCGCCGTCGCGCTCGGCGCCGATCTCGTCGAGGTGGACGTGCAGCGCACTCGCGACGGTGCCCTGGTCCTGATGCACGACACCTCCCTGGAGCGGACCAGTGACGTGCGGTGGCGCCGGGGTCGCCGGGCGGTGGCGGTGCAGGACCTCTCCCTGGCCCAGCTGCGCCGGCTCGACGTGGGTTCCTGGTTCGACGCGGCGTACGCCGGGGAGCGGGTGCCGACCCTGAGCGAGACGATCGACGCGGTCCGGGGCACCCGCAGCGGACTGCTGCTGGAACTCAAGGCCCCGCACCTGCATCCGGGCATCGTGGCCGATCTCGCGGACCTGCTCACGCAGGAGCACGCACTCGTGGAGAGCGGGCGGATCACCGTGCAGTCCTTCGACGTGGCGGCCCTGAAGGAGTTCGCCACGCGCCTGCCCGCGGTCCGCATCGGCGTGCTGGGCCGGCCGCCACGGGCCCACCTGCCCGCCCTGGCGTCCTGGGCCCACCAGGTGAACCCGAGGATGCGGGGCACCGACGCCGCCTACGTGGCGGCGGTCCAGGAGGCCGGGCTGCAGTGCCTGGTGTGGACCGTCAACCGGACCGTGGCGATGCGCCGGGCGCTCGCCTTCGGCGTGGACGGCGTGATCACCAACCACCCGGAGGTGCTGCACCAGGTGCGGGCCGAGGTGCCGGCGCGCTGAGGGCGCCCCCGTCGGTCCTCGGCGGAGCGGCGGGCATCGGTGCGTGGTGACCGAACGGCACATCGCCCTCGTGCACGCGCAGCGCCGACAGCACGCTGGGCAGCAGCGCCTTCGCCGTGCGGCGTTGCCCCGCCGAGGACGGGTGGAACCGGTCCTGGGAGAACATCACGTCCGGCTGGGTCAGGAAGAACGGCCCGACGACATGGGCCAGGGACACCGCCCACGCACCTGCGGTCACCGCCGCCTCCCGCTGCGCTGCCGCCAGTTGGCGAGAGCTCAACCCGGCCAGGGAGCGCAGCGGCTGGGGCACCGCGGCGAGCGCGCCGAGGTCCGGGCACGTGCCCACGACCACCTCGGCGCCGAGCGCCTGCAGGTCGGTGATCGCGGCGCGCAGGTGCACGACGGAGTCGGAGACCTTGAGCCGGTGCGTGACGTCGTTGCCGCCGACGACCACCACAGCAACGTCGGGACGGACCCCACGCTCCCTCAGCCGGCCCACCTGGCCGGCGAGTTGCCAGCTCTCCGCACCGACCTCGGCGACGACGTGCAGCCGGACCGAGCGTCGGGTCGCCCGCGCAGTGCGGCGGGCCAGGTGCGCGGCCACGGTGTCCTTCGCACGGTCGGCCCCCAGCCCTGCGGCGAGCGAGTCGCCGAGGACGGCGAGGACCAGCGGGTCGCCGTAGGTGCGCTTGTAGAGGCCGTCGGAGACCGGAGCCACCTCGCCGAGAGGCTTCCCGATCGCGCGGCGCGCCTGCGCGGCCTGGCGGTGCAGCACGACGCGGGCCCCGGCGGCCCCGGCCAGCGCGGCGGCCGTAGCCAGGAGTCCCGCGCCCGCCAGGCGTCGCGCGATCCGCCCGCCGCGGGAGTCTCCGGGCACCGGACTCACGACCGGTCGAGCAGGCCACGCAGCCGCGCCCGCGCCGCGGGGGCGAGCGTGGCCAGCCAGGCGGCCTCCGGCAACGCTGCCGGCGCCTGTCCCGGCGTTCCGCGGCCCAGACCGCGCACGGTCCACCCCGCATCCCGCCAGGCGGTGAGGTCCAGGGCGTTGCGGGCGTCGACCAGCGCCGGCACCGCGACGAGGTCAGCGACGCGCGCCGGGTCCAGTGCGCGGTACTCGGCCCACTCGGTGAGGTGCAGGACCACGTGCGCCCCGGACAGGGCCTCCTTCAGGTCCGGCACGCAGGTCAGTTCCGGGCGGACCCGGGCCGCGTTCGCCAGCGCTTGCGGGTCGTGCAGCCGTACGTCGGCACCGAGCCGGTGCAGGCGGGCGGCGACGTCGAGGGAGGGAGAGTCCCGGACGTCGTCGGAGAGCGGCTTGAACGAGGCCCCCAGCACCGTGACCCGGCGTCCGCGGAGCCGGTCGCCGGCGAGCTCGCGGGCGAGGTCGACGGTGCGGGTGCGCTGGCGCAGGTTGATCGCGTCGACCTCCGCGAGGAGCCGCGGCACGCCGTGGGCGCCCAGGTCGGTCGCGCGCGCCGAGAACGCCCGGATGTCCTTGGGCAGGCAACCGCCGCCGAAGCCCAGCCCGGCGTCGAGGAAGCGGCGGCCGATGCGCGCGTCGTCCCCCAGGATGTCGGCCAGGGCGACCACGTCGGCACCGGCGTGGTCGCTGACCTCGGCCATCGCGTTGATGAAGGAGATCTTCGTGGCCAGGAAGGCGTTGGCCGCGACCTTGGCCAGTTCTGCGGTCGGGAGGTCGGTGACGTGCACCGGCGTCCCCTCCGCGATCGGCGTCGCGTAGAGGCCGCGCAACAGGGCCTCGGCCCGCGCGCTGGTGACCCCGAGGACCAGCCGGTCGGGGTGCAGGGTGTCGTGGACCCCGTGCCCCTCACGCAGGAACTCGGGGTTCCACGCCACGTCGACGTCGAGACCGGGCCGGGCCCTCTCAGCGACGGCGGCCGCGAGGAGTTGGGCGGTCCCGACCGGCACCGTGGACTTGCCCACGATCACGGCAGGTCCTTCCAGGTGATCGGCGAGTTCGTGGGTGACCGCGAGGACCGCGCCGAGGTCGGCCGCCAGGCCGGTGGCGACCTGCGGGGTGCCCACGCACACGAAGTGCACGTCCGCCGCCTGCGCCGCGTCCGCGATCGAGGTGGTGAAGCGCAGCCGGCCGGAGGCGACGTGGCGTCGGAGCAGGTCGTCCAGGCCTGGTTCGTGGAAGGGCGCTCGGCCCTCGGACAGCGCCGCGACCTTGGCGGGGTCGCTGTCCACGCCGACGACCTCGAAGCCGAGTTCGGCCATGCCCGCGGCGTGGGTGGCCCCCAGGTAGCCGGTGCCGATCACGCTGACCCGAGGCGCCGCGTGGACCCCGCGGCCGGTCATGCCGCCGCCTTCGTCGCGACGGCGCCGAGCACGGCGGCGTAGTGCACGTCCACCAGTTCGTCGACGACCGCGGACCACGTGCGCAGGCCGACCTCACGTCGCGCGGTCTCGGCGACCCGGGCACGCAGGGCGGGATCGATCAGGTAGCGGGCCACTTCCGCCTGCAGCGAGCCGGTGTCGCCCGGGCGGAAGAGCAGGCCGGTACGACCGTGCCGGACCAGGTCCTTGGGTCCCCCGACCGCAGGCGCCACCACCGGGACACCGCTGGCCTGGGCCTCCTGCACGGTCTGGCAGAAGGTCTCCGCCTCACCGGTGTGCACGAACACGTCGAGGCTGGCGAACGCGCGTGCCAGGTCGGTGCCGCCGAGCATCCCGGTGAACACCGCACCGGGGAGGTTGCGCTCCAGCCAGGCTCGCTCGGGGCCGTCACCGACGACCACGACTCGGGTCCCGGTCAGGTCGGAGACGGCGCGCAGGCGCCGGACCTGCTTCTCGGCGGCCAGCCGGCCGACGTACCCGATCGCCAGCTCGCCGGGCAGCAGCCCCCAGGAGGCGCGCAGGTCCTCGCTGCGGTGGGTGGGGTCGAAGAGGTCCAGGGACACACCGCGGCGCCACAGGTGCAGGTCGCCGACGCCGAGTGCTGCGAGCTGGTCGTGGCTGGCGCGCGAGGGCACCAGGGTGCGGTCGCAGCGGCGGTGGAGGCGACCGACCCAGCCGGAGACGGCGAGATCGGCGCGGACGCCGTACTGCCGGGCGAACCCGGCGACGTCGGTCTGGTAGACCGCCACCGTCGGGACGCCGAGCTTGCGGGCGGCACGCAGACCCTGGGCGCCCAGGGCGATCGGGGAGGCCAGGTGAACCAGATCGGGCCCGTACGCCGCGAGCGCACGCTCGACGCCGGCGTCCGGCAGGGCGACCGGGAAGGAGCGGTAGCCGGGCAGCCCGACCGCGCGAATCCGGACGACCGGGACGACGACACCGGAAGCGGTGCGGTGCTCATGCGGGCCGTGCCCGGGGGCGACCAGGAGTACGTCGTGGCCGCGCTCGACCAGACGGTCGGCGACGTGACGCACCGAGTTGGTGACGCCGTTGACCTGCGGGAGGAAGGACTCCGTGACGATGGCGACTCTCATGTCGTCACCGTGACGAGAACGGGTGAACGGGCGGTGACCATCGGTCCCGCGTCGGGTGTGAGGGTGGTGAAAGGGTCGCGTCAGCGTGGTGACACGTCCCACACACGGCGGCGCCGCAACGCTCGCAGGCCGCACACAGGCAGGAGCCGCGGGTCCCGAAGCGAGGGACCCGCGGCTCCTGGATGGCCACAGCCTGGGCTGCGCCACCGACGCTTACACGTGGGTCACAGCAACCGAGAAGGGCGGCGGGGCCTCAGCGGACCCCGCCGGAGATCAGCGCTCGACCTCGCCCCGGATGAAGGCCTCGACCTGCGCACGGCCGAGGTCGTCCGGCATCTGCACCGGGGGGGACTTCATCAGGTAGGTCGACGCCGACAGGATCGGGCCACCGATGCCGCGGTCCTTGGCGATCTTGCAGGCGCGGAGCGCGTCGATGATGATGCCCGCGCTGTTGGGGGAGTCCCAGACCTCGAGCTTGTACTCCAGGTTCAGCGGGACGTCACCGAACGCGCGACCCTCGAGGCGGACGTAGGCCCACTTGCGGTCGTCGAGCCACGCGACGTAGTCGCTGGGGCCGATGTGCACGTTGCGGTCGTCGGCGGTCTTGCCACCGAGCGGGCCGGTCAGGTTCGAGGTCACGGCCTGGGTCTTGGAGATCTTCTTGGACTCCAGACGCTCGCGCTCGAGCATGTTCTTGAAGTCCATGTTGCCGCCGACGTTGAGCTGGTAGGTGCGGTCCAGCACCACGCCGCGGTCCTCGAACAGCTTGGCCATCACCCGGTGGGTGATGGTGGCGCCGACCTGGGACTTGATGTCGTCGCCGACGATCGGGACGCCCGCGTCCTCGAACTTCTGGGCCCACTCGGGGTCGGAGGCGATGAAGACCGGCAGGGCGTTGACGAAGCCGACACCGGCGTCGATCGCGCACTGGGCGTAGAACTTGTCGGCCTCCTCCGAACCCACCGGGAGGTAGGAGACGAGCACGTCGACCTGCGCGTCCTTGAGCGCCTGGACGACGTCCACGGGCTGCTCGTCGGACTCCTCGATGGTCAGGCGGTAGTACTTGCCGAGGCCGTCCAGCGTCGGGCCGCGCTGCACGGTCACGCCGGTCGGCGGCACGTCGCAGATGCGAATGGTGTTGTTCTCGGAGTTGTTGATCGCGTCGGAGAGGTCGAAGCCGACCTTCTTGGCGTCGACGTCGAACGCGGCGACGAACTCCACGTCGGAGACGTGGTAGTCACCGAACTTGACGTGCATCAGACCGGGAACGGTGCTCTCGGCGTCGGCGTCCTTGTAGTACTCGACGCCCTGGATCAGCGACGTGGCGCAGTTGCCCACGCCGACGATGGCTACTCGTACGGAACCCATCGGGGTCTCCTCACTCAATCAAAGTTGGTTCAGTCGGACTGCTGTGTGTGCGGTGCGTTGTTGCGTTCTGCGGCGATCAGGTCCGAGAGCCACCGGACCTCCCGCTCGACGGACTCCAGGCCGTGGCGTTGCAGCTCCACGGCGTAGGTGTCGCCTCCCTGCGACCGGGCCAGCTGCTGCTTGGCCCGGGCGAGCCGCTCCTCCAGGCGGGAGCGACGACCCTCGAGGATCCGCAGCCTGATCTCGCGGTCGGTGCGACCGAAGAAGGCGAAACGGAGCTCGAAGTTGTCGTCCTCCCAGGAGGACGGCCCTGCGTCCGACATCAGCTTGTGGAACCGCTCGTCCCCCGCGGGGGTGAGTTCGTAGGTGATGCGCTGGCGTCGGCTCACGCCCGCGCCTCGTGCTGAGCCTGCGGCGGCGCCCGCTTCCGGCGTCACCGCGGACTCGCTGATCCACCCCGCCCGCAACATCTTCTTCAGCGCGGGGTAAAGGCTGCCGTAGGACAGCACCCGGCCCCAGCCGAGGACGATGTTGAGCTGCTTGCGGAGCTCGTAGCCGTGCATGGGGTTCTCGTGCAGCAGTCCGAGGACCGCGAGCTCGAGAGTCTCCCCACGACGAGTCACTACCGTCTCCATTTCGCTGATCCCGCGGCGTGAGCCGGTCACCCGGCCGTTCCCCGCAGGTATCGAATGCGTCTATCGAACGCACATATCGTATCGATATATCGGTGACGGCCAAATCGAGGGTGCGGCGCGCCGTGTGACCTTCGTCGTCCTCCGCGCCGGAAGCGTCCGGAACGCGCTGGTCGGCCCGTACCCTGGAACGTGGATCTCGGGTACCTCGGCGTGCCCATGACCTGACGAGTGGAGCGATTCAGCGCGTGAGTGACAACAAGGAACCCTGGCCCTGGCAGCGTGAGGACGCCTCCGGGCGCTCCTCGTCGACCCGTCGTACGGCGGACGCGGGCGCAGCCGGCAAGCGCGAGCGCGGCCGCTGGTCCTCGGGCTGGCGGGTCTGGGTCAAGCGCCTGGTCCTCACCGGGGCGACGGTGACCACGATCGGGGTCCTCGCCTTCGCCTACGCCTACGCCCGCACCGACATCCCGAACCCGAACGAGGCGTTCGAGACGCAGACGACCTACGTCTACTACGCCGACGGGGAGACCGAGCTGGGTCGCTTCGCCGAGCAGAACCGCACCAACGTCGCGCTCGCCGACGTCCCGCAGCACGTCCAGGACGCGGTCATCGCCGCCGAGGACCGCACCTTCTGGACCAACCGAGGCATCGACCCCAAGGGCATCCTGCGGGCGGCCTTCAACAACGCCTCGGGCGGCTCTCAGCAGGGTGCCTCCACGATCACCCAGCAGTACGTGAAGATCTTCTACCTCACCCAGGAGCGCACCTACACGCGCAAGGCGCGCGAGGCGATCCTGTCGCTGAAGATCCAGCAGCAGATGTCCAAGGAGGAGATCCTCCAGGGCTACCTCAACACCATCTACTTCGGTCGCGGCGCCTACGGCATCGAGGCGGCCGCGCAGGCCTACTTCGACAAGTCCTCCGCGGACCTCACCGTGCGCGAGGGCGCGGCGCTGGCCGCCGTCCTCAACTCGCCGAACTACCTCGACCCGGCCAACGGCCGCGAGTCGAAGGAGGCGCTGCGCGGACGCTTCGAGTACGTCATCAACGGGATGTCGGAGATGGGGACGCTCTCCCCGGAGGCGGCCTCGCGGCCCGCGACCTACCGGTTGCCGAAGTTCCCCAAGATCCAGGCCGAGAGCCAGAACGGCGGCCAGCGCGGCCACATGCTGCGCATGGTGCGCGAGGAGCTGCTCAAGCTCGGCTTCACCGACGGCGAGATCTACGGCGGCGGTCTGCGGATCACCACCACCTTCACCCAGAAGGACATGCGCGCCGCCGAGGAGGGAGTGCGCGCGGAGAAGCCCGATCTCAAGCAGTTGCACGTCGCCGTCGCCTCGGTCGAGCCGGGCACCGGCGCACTGCGCGGGATGTACGCCGGCCAGGACTTCCTGAAGTCGGAGCAGAACTGGGCCCGCCTGGGCGGGGCGCCCGGGTCGACCTTCAAGCCGTTCGCGCTCGCCGCGGGGCTGGAGTCCGGCTACTCGCTGCGCTCGACCTTCAACGGCAACTCCCCGATCGACATCGGCGGCACCGAGTTCAACAACCAGGGTGAGGGGCTGGGCGGCAGTTACGGCTCGGCGATCAGTCTGCTCGTCGCGACCCAGAAGTCGGTCAACACCGCCTACGTCGACCTGGCCTACACGATGGACGGTGGCGTGGAGTCGGTGATCGACACCGCCGTGGCGATGGGCATCCCGCGCAAGGCGCCCGGCCTGGACAACACCCTCTCGATCGTCCTCGGGTCGGCGACGGTCAGCCCGATCGACATGGCCAACGCCTACGGCACGATCGCCGCGGAGGGGCAGGCCGCGAAGGTCTACGTCGTGGAGTCGGTGACCAGCGCCGACGGCACGAACCGCTACAAGCACCGGGTGAAGACCACGCAGGCCCTCTCCAGCGACGTCGCCGCGGACGTGTCCTACGCCCTGCAGCAGACCGCCGTGGCCGGCACCGGCACCCAGGCGAACACGATCGGCCGGCCCGTGGCCGGCAAGACCGGCACCGCCACCACCAACGCCGGGCGGGTGCGGTCGTCGTGGTTCGTCGGCTACACCCCCCAGTTGGCGACCGCGGTGATGTACGTCCGCGGCAACGGCAACGAGCCGCTCGACGGCTACATCGACACCTTCTACGGCGGTGAGCACCCGGCGCGGACCTGGGCCGAGGTGATGTCGCGCGCGATGGACGGCGAGGCGATCGAGGAGTTCCCGCCGCCGGCGAACATCGAGCAGACCGCCGAGGGCAACGAGCCGGCCCCCACGTTCACCCCGCAGCCCTCGCCGACGCGGGCGCCCGAGCCGTCACGGACCCCACGGCCGACGCCGACCGAGGAGCCGACCCCGACTGAGGAGCCGACCCCGACGCCGGAGCCGACCCCGACGACGGAGCCGACCCAGGACTGCGGCGGGGTGCTGAACCCGTGCCCACGCGACGACGGGGCCGAACGCGACCCGGGCCCGCCGCCGGGCCGTGAGGAGAGCCGCGCGGGGTAGCCTCGCTGGCGTGAGCGCACCGCCGGAGCCCCTGCGCGCGTCCGGGGACGGCCCGATCGTCCCGCCGACCTGGGAGGACCCGGTCGCGCGCAACGCCTCGGAGGTCATCGGCGGTCCGCACGGGCGGCACTCGCGCGGGCACCGCTGGTGGACCCCGGTCCGGGTGGTGCTCGCGGTCGCGTGCGTGGCATGGCTCCTGGCCATGGTGCAGAAGGCGCCGTGTGCGGCCGACGGCTGGTCCGGCGGCAACGAGCGCTACGCGCAGATGTGCTACTCCGACCTGCCGTTCCTCTACGTCGGGCGCGGGTTCGCCGAGCGCGAGCTGCCGTTCAGCGACTCCGGCGGGCGCTACCCGGACCTGGAGTACCCGGTCCTCATCGGGTACGCCGCGTACGCCGCCACGCTGGTCACGCACGTCCTGCACGGATGGCCGGACCTGAGCCCCCGGCTCTCGGGTGCGGTGGAGGACCTCTACGGGTCGGTCGACGTCGACGCCGAACGGCAGGACTTCTTCCTGGTCAACGCGGTGCTGCTAGCCCCCGCGCTGCTGCTCGCGGCGTACTTCCTCACCGGCGCGCACCGTGGGCGTCCCTGGGACGCGATGGCGTTCGTGGCGGCCCCGACCCTGGTGCTCACCGGGCTGATCAACTGGGACGCCCTGGCGCTGGTCTTCGTCGCCGGCGCGCTGTGGGCCTGGGCCCGGGGACGACCCCTGCTGAGCGGCGTCATGATCGGCCTCGGCACCGCGGCCAAGCTCTACCCGCTGTTCCTGCTGGGGGCGCTGCTGGTGGTGTGTCTGCGCCGCGGTCGGATGCCCTCGTTCGTGACCGCCGTCGGCGGTGCCGTGCTGGGGTGGGCGGCGGCGAACCTGCCCGCCTGGTTGTACGGCTTCGAGGGTTGGCAGGGCTTCTGGACGTTCAACGCCGACCGGGGTCCGGATCTCGGCTCGCTGTGGCTGCTGGCCAGCCAGTTCGGCTACCCGGCGTCGCCGGACACGGTGAACACCTGGTCGTTGCTGGTCTTCGCCGGGGCCTGCGTGGGCATCCTCGTGCTGGGGCTGCGGGCGCCCCATCCGCCGCGGATCGCCCAGCTCGCCTTCCTGATCGTGCTGGCGTTCCTGCTGGTGAACAAGGTCTACTCCCCGCAGTACGTGCTGTGGCTGCTCCCGCTCGCGGTCCTGGCCCGCCCCCGCTGGCGGGATCTGCTGATCTGGCAGTCCGGCGAGATCCTCTACTTCGCCGCGGTCTGGTGGTACCTCGGGCAGTTCAGCGCCTCGGCCACCACCGGGGGCGACGACCCCCTGTACGCCGCCGCGATCCTGCTCCGCGTGGCCGCGCAGCTCTACCTCGCCGTGGTCGTGGTGCGCGACATCCTGCACCCCGAGCACGACCCCGCCCGCTACCTCCCCCACTGGTCGCGTTTTTCGCGCGACTGGTCACGTTTTCCCGCCGACTGGTCGGGTCTTTCGCGCGACTGGTCACGTTCTTCCACCGACTGGTCGGGTCTTTCGCGCGACTGGTCGGATCTTTCGACCCAGGTCGAGTGGTTCGACCCCGATCACGACCCCGCGGAGCCCGCCCCCGGACGACACGCGGACGCATCGGTGCCCTCGCCGCAGGCGAAAACCTGACCAGTCGGCGGAAAGATGCGACCAGTCGCGCGAAAAACGCGACCAGTCGCGCGAAAAACGCGACCAGTCGCGCGAAAGACGTGACCAGTCAGGCGAAGAGGGTGGCGTCGAAGGTGGAGGTGGTGAACCGGACCGCCACGGTGACTTCCTCGCCCACGACGGGGGCACGTACGCCGGCGGGCAGGAACAGCATCGAGGCCTGCATGTGCGGGGGCTCGGCGAAGAGGCGTTGCTTGCCGTCGATGGTGAACGGCGAGCGGACGAACCCGGCTGCGTCCAGGCCGCCCTTGGCGACCCGCGCCGCCCGGTCGCGCAGGGTCGCCCCGCCGCCGGGGGCCTCCAGCCCGATGCCGTGCGCGGTGCCGCCGCTGACCACGACGATGTGCCCGTCGCGCGGGGCGCTGCGCCCGCGATAGCCGAAGACGTCGCCACGGTCGACCTCGTGGACGTCGAGCACGGTGGCGACCACGGTCAGCGCGCCCCGGTCGCCCAGCCACAGCCGGGTGCCGATCCGGGGGCGGAGCTCGAAGTCCGCGTACGCCGCGCGCAGCGTCGCGAGCTCGGTCGGAGTCAGGTGGGAGACGAAGACGCGGCGGCTGGGGACCCCCGACGCGACGAGGTCGGTCATCAGTCGTTCGACCTCGCCCAGGTGCGAGGCACCGGTCATCGGCAGGTGGAACGCGAACCCCTCGACGTCCACGCCCTCGAGGTGGTCGGCCGCCTCGCGCAGCGCCCGAGCGGTGAAGCCGTGCCGGAGCATCGAGGTGACCAGCTCCAGGACGACGCGCGGTCGGCTGCCGTGGGCGCCGAGCTCGCCGAGCGCCACCAGATCCTCGACCCGACCGACGGTGTGGACGATCCGCGGCCCGTAGACGACGCGTGTCTCGGCCGGGCGCCACGGGGTCAGCACCAGCACGTCGCCGGCGAAGACGTCCTCGACCGCCGCCACCTCGCCGTACGTCCCGACGGCGAGGGTGTCGGCGCCGAGCTCCTGGGCCACTGCCGCGAGCCGTGCGTTGCCGAAGCCGTAACCGTTGCCCTTCGCCACGGGCACGAGGCCGACGTTCTCCGCGACGATGCCGGCGAGGTGGTCCCGCCAGCGCCGCTCCTCCACGCGCAGGGTCAGCATCGCGTCACCTCCTGATCAGCCGCGCCGGGCCAGGTAGATCTCGAACGCCTTGTAAAGCAGGCGATTCACGGGCAGGTCCCACTCTCCGGCGTACTCGACGGCCTCCCCACCGGTGCCGACCTTGAACTGGATCAGCCCCACGTGCGGGTCGTCCGGGTCGAGCGTGTCGGTGATCCCGCGCAGGTCGTAGACGTCCGCGCCGCGCTCGAGCGCGTGCCGGATCATCGCCCACTGCACCGCGTTGGAGCCGCGCACGTCCCGCTTCTCGGTGGAGGAGGCGCCGTAGGAGTACCAGACGTGACCCCCGACCTGGATGAGGATCGTGGCCGCGACCAGGTCGTCCTCGTGGGTGGCGGTGAAGAGCGCGATCCGGTCGGGGTCCTCGCTCAGCAACGCCGAGAACATCGTGCGGAAATAGCTCAGCGGTCGCGGGGTGAAGTGGTCGCGCTCGGCGGTGTGCACATAGAGCCGGTGGAAGTCGGCGAGCGCGCCGTCCAACTCCGCAGCTGCGACCCGACGTACGACGACGCCGGACTTGTCGGCCTTCTTGATGTTGCGGCGCCACAACTGGTTCATCCCGGCCAGGACCTCGGCTTCGGTGCGCGCCGTGCCGTCCTCGTGCCGCAACGGGATCTGGAAGTTGTACCGGGGCTGTCCTGCGGCGAAGCCACCCTCGGCGCCCTGAAGGCGCCAGCCGAGCTCGCGGAGCTGCGAGACGACCCGTGCGCCCTGCGCCGAGCGCTCGCTGGGCACGAGGTCGTCGAGGCGTCGTACGGCGTCGTCGGCGACCCCGGCCTTGACCGTGTCGGCCGACCAGCGCCGGGTAACCACCGGCGGACCCATCCGGATCCCGAAGGCGCCCTGCGCGGCGAGGTGCTTGGTGAGCGGGGAGAGCCAGTCACTGAGGTAGTCGGCGTCCCAGTCGATCACCGGGCCCTCGGGCAGGTAGGCCAGGGAACGCTTGGACCGCGGCAACCGGCGATAGAGCACCAAGGCGGCTCCGACCAGCGTGCCGTCGCCGTCGAACCACCCCAGCGACTCGCGCCGCCAGTCCGCCTTCACCGCTCCCCAGGCGGGGATCTGGAGGAAGCTCACGCTGCGGCGCCCCCGGACGAAGTCGAGGTGCTGCTCGGGGGTCAGGGTGCGGACCTGGAGGGCGTGACTCACTTGCCCGAGCCTAAGCCCTGGCCGGCGGGCGCGTTCGCGGTGGCGGCATGCCGATGTGGTGGGATGGGCTCAAGCGACGAAGGGTTGAGGCAGATGCGTGGGTGGCAGGCGGTTACCGGTGGGCTCGGCGCTCTGGCGCTGCTGACGGCGTGCGGCGGGGACGGCGGGTTCGCCGAGGAGTCTCCCGACACCATCCGCACCGAGACCGTCGCGGCGATGAAGGACCTCTCCACCGTCACCATGACCGGCGACATCACCAGCGACGGCCAGCAGATCGGCGTCGACCTGCAGTTGAGCACCGAGGGCGACTGCGCAGGCACGATCACCCTCGCCGGCGGCGGGGTGGAGATCATCGGGCTCGGGGGCGAGAGTTGGATGCGCCCGGACGAGGCGGCGTGGACCGCGCTGGCCGGAGGAGCCGCGGCGCAGATCATGGAGCTCGTGGGCGACAAGTGGGTCGTGGTCCCCAGCGGTGAGCAGGACCTCACCGAGGTGTGCGACCTCGGCGAACTGGTCGACAACCTGGACGACGACGACAACGGCGACTTCGAGGTCGTCGGCACCGAGGACCTCGACGGCACCGAGACCGTCAAGGTCACCACCGCGCGCGACGACGGCGACATCACCGCGTGGATCCGCGCCGAGGAGCCGCACCACATCCTCCAGATGGAGGTGGCTTCCGGGGACGAGCCGGGCACGATCGAGTTCTCCGGCTTCGACGAGGAGCTCGACGTCGTCCGTCCGGCCGACGAGGACGTCATCGACCTCAGCCAGGTCGGCTGAGCCCACGGACGACCCCGGTGGCGGGCGCCACCGGGACAGCCCTCAGAGCCGCTCGCGCAGCCAGGCGAAGTCGGCGCGGTGCTCCGCGGCGCCACCCGGGGTCTCGGCGATGACCGGGGCGCCCGCGGCGCGGATCACCGCGACGAACGCCTCGTGGTCGACGTGGCCCTCGCCGAAGTTGGCGTGCCGGTCGGCGCCGGAGTCGAAGGCGTCACGGCTGTCGTTGGCGTGCACCAGGTCGATCCGGCCGGTGACCGCGAGCACCTGCTCCACAGCCGTGTCCAGGGGGATCCCGCCCGCGTGCGCGTGACAGGTGTCGAGGCAGAAGCCCACGTTCTCCGAGCCCGAGGCGCCGGAGATCGCGTCGAAGACCCGGGCGATGCGTTCCAGGTGGCGCGTCATCGCGCTGCCGCCGCCGGCGGTGTTCTCGATGAGCAGCGGGATCTTGAGGTCGGTCGCCTCGATCGCCTTGCGCCAGTTGTCGTAGCCCACCTCGGGGTCGTCCTTGGCGTTGACATGCCCGCCGTGGACGATCAGCCCCTTGGCGCCGATCGCCGCCGCGGCATCCATGTGCTGCTGGAGCAGTTTGCGACTGGGGATCCGGATGCGGTTGTTGGTGGTGGCCACGTTCACGATGTACGGCGCGTGGACGTAGAGGTCGATGCCCGCGGCCTCCGCGTCGGCCCGCAGCGCCTCCGCGCCGCCCTCGTAGCCGATCTCGGGGCCCTTGTAGCCCTGCGGGTCACCGAGGAAGAACTGCACCAGGTCGGTCCCCCGCTCCTTGGCCTCGGTGAGGGGGTCTGCCTGGTCGACGTGGGCACCGATGCGGATCGTCATGCGGGCAAGAGTAGGTCGGCGGGGGACAGGACCGCGGGGCCTGGACCGATTTCTGCTCCGGGAGACGCCGCTGCTAATCTGTGCTGTCCCCCTGACGCTCGTGGCACCGAGTCGCGCGCCCAGGGACGACCCGGGCCGCTCGCGGTTCCGGACGCAACAGCCCTCCTGCCACGGAACGACCGTGGCCGCCTGAGTCCGAAGGAGGTGGAGACTGCTTTGCGTGCTTATGAAGTGATGGTCATCCTCGACCCCAGCCTCGACGAGCGCACGGTCGCCCCGTCCCTCGACACCTACCTCAACGTCGTCCGTCAGGACGGTGGCGAGGTCGAGAGTGTCGACGTGTGGGGCAAGCGCCGGCTCGCCTACGAGATCAAGAAGAACCCCGAGGGCATCTACGCCGTGATCGAGCTCAAGGCCGAGCCCGCCACGGTGAAGGAGCTCGACCGTCAGCTCACGCTGAACGAGTCGGTGCTGCGCACCAAGGTGATCCGCCCGGACCAGCGCTGACGTGACCGCGCCCGTCAGGCGGCTGGGGAGAGGATCCCGATTCTGTCGCCACGACGGGCTAGGTTCGTCGGGTCGATCGACCCCCACGACCACCTCGAGGAAGTGACCCATGGCAGGCGAAACCCCGATCACCGTGATCGGCAACCTCACCGCTGACCCCGAGCTCCGCTTCACGCCGTCCGGTGCGGCCGTTGCGAACTTCACCGTGGCCTCCACGCCACGCACGTTCGACCGGCAGACCAACGAGTGGAAGGACGGGGAAGCCCTGTTCCTCAACTGCTCGGTGTGGCGCCAGGCCGCGGAGAACGTGGCCGAGTCCCTCACCCGGGGCATGCGCGTGATCGTCTCGGGTCGGCTCAAGGCCCGCAGCTACGAGACCCGCGAGGGCGAGAAGCGCACGGTCTTCGAGATCGAGGTCGAGGAAGTCGGCCCCTCGCTGAAGTACGCCAACGCGAAGGTGAACAAGACCAGCCGCGGGAGCGGCGGGGGCGGGTTCTCCGGCGGCGGTGGCGGCTACGGCAGTGGTGGCGGCGGCAACAGCGGCGGCGGCGACGACCCGTGGTCCGGTGGCGGCAACAGCGGCGGCCAGGGCGGCTCCGGCGGTGGCTCGGGCTCCGGCTCGGGCGGCTCCTGGGGCGGCCAGCAGTCCGGGGGCGGCAACGACCCCTGGGCCGGCGGCGGCGACGAGCCCCCCTTCTGATCCCACGTCCGGACGCCTGGCGTCCGGTCCCCCGTTCATCCCATTCCATTCCGGGTGTGTCATCGGCCACGACCCGGGCTCACTGAAGGAGCACCACAATGGCCAAGCCGGTTCTGCGCAAGCCCAAGAAGAAGGTTTGTCAGTTCTGCAAGGACAAGGCAGCGTACGTCGACTACAAGGACACGGCGTTGCTGCGGAAGTTCATCTCCGACCGGGGCAAGATCCGCGCCCGTCGGGTCACCGGCAACTGCGTGCAGCACCAGCGTGACGTCGCCACGGCGGTCAAGAACGCTCGTGAGGTCGCCCTGCTGCCCTACACCTCGACCGCGCGCTGAGAAGGGAGATCTGACATGAAGCTCATCCTCACGCACGAGGTCAGCGGTCTCGGCGCTCCCGGCGACATCGTCGAGGTCAAGGACGGCTACGGCCGCAACTTCCTGGTCCCGCGCGGTTTCGCGATCCGCTGGACCAAGGGTGGCGAGAAGCAGATCGAGTCGATCAAGGCTGCCCGTTCCGCCCGCGAGGTCCGTGACCTCGGCAAGGCGCAGGAGATCAAGAAGACCCTCGAGTCGGCTCCGGTCAAGGTGCCGGTGCGCGCCGGCAACGGTGGCCGTCTCTTCGGTGCGGTGACCGTCGCCGACATCGCCTCGGCGATCAACGCGTCCGCCGGTGGCGGTAGCGACGTGGTCGACAAGCGCCGCATCCTGGTCGGCAACCCGATCAAGGCGCTCGGCGAGCACACCGTCACCGTCAAGGTGCACGACGAGGTCGAGGCCGTGGTCAACCTCCAGGTCGTCCCCGCCTGACAGCGAATCGACGCGATCAGCACGACGCCGCCCCGGGATCCCCGGGGCGGCGTTCTGCGTTGTCGGACGCCTCAGGCGGAGAGCGTCGCCTGGATGCCGGGGGAGACCATCGCGACCAGGTCCTCCAGCGGCATCGAGGCCACCGGCTCGAGCCGCGTGACGTACCGGATCACGGCGATGCCGCCGAGCTGGGCGGCGACCAGCTCGAACTTCACCGCGGCGTTGTCGATGCGTCGCGAGCGCAGCATGGGGGTGAACACCCAGCGGCTCAACAGCGCCACCAGCATTCGGCCGCCGACGGCGCTGGCCGCCCCCGAGCGCAGCGTCTTGAGCATCCGCTCACGGGTCTTGGGGTTCTCGCACAGCTCGAAGAAGCGCCGGGTGACCCGTTCGCCCATGCCGGTGTCGGTCCCGGGGACCGCGGTCGGCCGGGTCGGACCGGCCAGGAGTTGGTCGACACCCTCGAACGAGGGAGGCGGAGTACTGGTGAGGGCGACCACCGCGCCATTGTGAGACACAAATGGCCTGTGTGACGAGAGTGACCCCTCGGCGCGCCGCCCGTGCGCTCAGCGCCAGAGCGAGGACCCGATCGCCTCGACGAGGACCTCCTTGCCGTCGGGGCTGACCACGTCGAACTGCAGCAGCAGGTCCTGGGGCTTGGCGACCGAGACGATCGGGATGCCCAGCCGGGTGGTCCGGGTGGCCGCGGCGAGGTTGATCCGCTTGACGACCTTCTTGTTCACGCTGACCCGCAGCACCCCGTTGTTCGGCGCCTTGGTCACCACCAGGAGCAGGGAGCGAACTCCGACGAACTTCCTGCGGAAGGTCGCGCCCTTCTGGTCGGTGACCTTGTAGGAGTCGCGCAGGTGCCCACGACCCTGGCCGTCCTCCCACTCGGGGCTGAACCGGGGGGAGAACTGCGGCGAGCTCTTCGGCACGGTGAACCGGGTCCGCGCGGGGCTCGGGTCGATGTTGCCCGTCTGGTCGACGGCCGCCACGGTGAACGTGTAGTCACCCGGCGTCAGGCCGCGGAACTGCGCCTCCGAGCCGGTGCAGGGCGTCTCCGCCCCGTTCATCGTGCAGCGGAAGCCGAGCGGGGCCTCGGAGGAGGCGTACTCCACCGAGGCGTAGTCGAAGAGGTGCCAGCGGTCCGGAGCCGAGGAGATCGTGGTGCGGGGGTCCTCGCCGTCGTCCACCGGGTCGGGCGGCAGCACCTCGAACTGGTAGGTGGCCGGGGTCTGCTCGACGTTCGGGGTACCCAGCACGGGCTTGTCGCTCGCGCGGACCGAGAAGGTGTAGATGCCCTCGGTCAGGCCGGTGTAGAGGGCCGTCCCGGCGCTCGTGGTGGCTCCCTGTGCGGGCGGGACGGTGCAGTCGGTCCACGCCGTGGGGACCGGGCCCTCGAGCCGGCACTCGAAGCGGACGTTCTTCTCCGGGGTCTCGGTCGTGACGTCGAACTTGGCGGCCGTCGTCTGGGCGACGGTCTGCGGCTTGGTCGTGATCACCGACTCCGGCGCGACGCAGTCGTCCAGCGGCAGCTGGAGCGGCCAGTCACAGCTCAGTCCGGCCTGCGCCGGGGCCGCCAGTAGCGGGATGCCCGCCAGGCTCAGCCCGGCAGCGGCCAGGAACGGTACGGTGCGTCGGCTGTGTCCAGGCATGCGTCCAAGCACGATGGAACTCCCCTCCAGAGATCACGTGGTGCCATCCACAACGCGCCAGCCCCCGGAAGGTGACACGGTCTGGCCCAATTTTCCCAGCCGAAGGGGCGCAGAGTCTCCGTTTTGTCCGGTTCGCGGGATCAGGCCCGGCCGGGCTGGGCGGCGTCGGTCCGGGCGGCGCCGGGCTGGGCGGCGTCGGTCCGGGCGGGGCCGGGCTGGGCGGCGCCGGGCTGGGGCGCCGTCTCGCCTCCCGAGACCTCGTACGCCTCGGCGAGCGACCAGAGGACGACCACCAGGCCTCCCAGGGTGGCGAACCGGATCACGTCGGTCGGTGCGGCGACCCAGGTCCACTCGGCGACGTACTCCAGGAGGGGTGCCAGCGCGACCGCGGCGACGCCGGCTCGGAGCAGTCTCAGCCGGCCGAGGGCGGCGTCCGGGGCGCCGTCGAGCAGTCCGTCGACCAGGAGGTAGCAGAACGCCAGCGCCGGCAGGCTGACCAGCCACTCCAGGACCGGGTCGATGCGCAGGACGGACTCCGGTGACCAGGCCAGGGCGGAGACGGCGACGCAGAGCCAGGCCACCACGCGCAGGCCCGTCAGCCCGTCGACGCGCTCTCGGGCGAGGTCGCTGAGCCCCAGGATCACCAGCAGCCACCCGAGCGGATCGGCCAGCAGGTCGCGTCCCTGGGGCGGTAGGTCGAGCCACACCACGGCGAGACCGACGGCGACGACTCGGAGCGATTCCACCTGAGCAGCGTACGCCAGAACCTGAGGCTGATTCACACCTCTAGCACGGCCGCAGCCGACCCCGCAGCCTGTTGACAACCTATGGTGAATTGTCCGTTTCCTCGAAGGAGCGACCCGTGCGGCGGAGCGCCGTCCTTCTGATGAGACGCCTGCAAGAAAGTCCGAATTTACTTGCTGTTCACAGAGGGGGAAACTCAAAACCGCAGGTCAGAGGCCCTTAACAGGTGCAAGCGGCCAGTTTCTCCACAGACCAGTCAACAGGCTGTGCACATCACCGTCGGCGTTTTCCACCTCATCCACGAGGTTATCCACAACCCCTGTGGATAGAGGGGTTGGGCGCGGGGCCCCGGGCGTCGTACGGTCGGGCTCGCTTCACTCCTCGTGGGTCGGATCCACCCCCCGTTGACGGGGCACCGGGAACCGTCGGTGCCCCCGTCTAGCGTCCGGCACACGGGGGTCGACCGGAGCAGTGCGCACTACTGGGAGAGAGGTCGCGCATGAGTGTGACGGAGCAGGCCGGCGGACAGCATGGCTCGCCGCAGGGCACCGGCCCGGTGCCCGCGTTCGCGGACGCCCCCTGGGATCCGGAGTTCGACGCGCCGTCGCGCAGCTCTGCCGCCTCGTCGTCGGGCTCCGGCTCGTCCTACGACCGGATGCCTCCCCAGGACAACGACGCCGAGCAGTCGGTGCTGGGCTCGATGCTCCTCTCCAAGGACGCGATCGCCGACGCGGTCGAGGTCATCCGCGGCACCGACTTCTACAAGCCGGCCCACGAGACGATCTTCGACGCCATGATCGAGCTCTACGGGCGCGGCGAGCCGGTCGACCCGATCACCACCGCCGCCGAGCTGGGCCGTCGCGGTGAGCTCGGACGGATCGGGGGCGCCCCCTACCTGCACACCCTGTCCGCCTCGGTGCCGATCGCGGCCAACGCGGCGTACTACGCCGAGATCGTGCGCGAGAAGGCGATCCTGCGCCGGCTCGTCAACGCCGGCACCCGCATCGTGCAGATGGGCTACGCGGGGGAGGGCGAGGTCGACGGCGTCGTGGACGCCGCCCAGCAGGAGATCTACGCGGTCACCGACAAGCGGACCTCGGAGGACTACCTCCCGCTCAGCGAGATCATGGAGTCCACGCTCGACGAGATCGAGGCGATCTCCAACCGCGGCGGCGAGATGACCGGCGTCCCGACCGGCTTCGCGGACCTCGACGACCTGACCAACGGTCTGCACGGTGGCCAGATGATCATCATCGCCGCGCGTCCCGCGATGGGGAAGGCGCTGGCCCTGGACACCCCGCTGCCGACGCCGACCGGCTGGACCACGATGGGGGAGGTCCAGGTCGGCGACCAGTTGCTCGACGCCGCGGGCCGTCCCACGACCGTGGTCGCGGCCACCGGACGGATGCTCAACCGGCCCTGCTTCGCGGTCTCGTTCTCCGACGGCGCCACGATCGTGGCGGACTACCAGCACCAGTGGCGCACGGTCGCCGAAGGTGACACCGCTCCCGCGACCGTCACCACCGGTGAGATCCGGCGTGCGCTACGTGAGGGGCGCGGCCACCACATCGTCATGCCCGGCGGTGCCGCGGTGAAGGTGGAGCAGGTGCAGCCGGTCGACTCGGTGCCGGTGCGGTGCGTCCAGGTCGACAACGAGGACCACCTCTACCTCGCCGGCCCGACGCGGGTGCCGACCCACAACTCCACCCTCGCCCTGGACTTCTGCCGCGCCGCCTCGATCCACAACAACCTGACCAGCGTCATCTTCAGCCTCGAGATGACGCGCAACGAGATCACCATGCGGTTGCTCTCGGCGGAGGCGAAGATCCCGCTCAACCACATGCGCAACGGGCACATGAGCGACGACGACTGGCAGAAGTTGGCCCGCAAGATGGGCGAGGTGTCCGCGGCGCCGCTGTTCATCGACGACAGCCCGAACATGACGATGATGGAGATCCGGGCCAAGGCGCGGCGCCTCAAGCAGCGTCACGACCTGCGCCTGATCGTCATCGACTACCTGCAGCTGATGAGCTCGGGCAAGAAGGTCGAGTCGCGCCAGCTCGAGGTCTCGGAGTTCTCCCGGCAGATCAAGTTGCTCGCCAAGGAGCTGAGCGTCCCGGTGATCGCGCTGTCCCAGCTCAACCGTGGTCCCGAGCAGCGGGCGGACAAGCGGCCGATGGTCTCCGACCTCCGCGAGTCCGGTTCGATCGAGCAGGACGCCGACATGGTGATCCTGCTGCACCGCGAGGACGCCTACGAGAAGGAGTCGACCCGCCCCGGCGAGGCCGACCTGATCGTGGCCAAGCACCGCAACGGCCCCACGCGCGACGTCACCGTCGCCTTCCAGGGCCACTACTCCCGCTTCGTCGACATGGCCCACGGCTGATTCGTTCTCCCACGGATCCGCCGCCCGTCGACGATCTGGTCCCGTCCGCGCTCCCAGTCGCGCGGGGCCGCACCGCCCGGTCGGGCCGGCCCGCTCCCACGGGCCGGCCCGCCGTACGCTCTGCGCATGCCTGCCGCTCTCCTGCCCGGTTCCTGGCCGCTGTCCCTCGAGGACACGTCCTGCCCGCCGAAGGAGATCGGCGGCCAACTGATGTATCCGGTCAGCTGCCCCGACACGCCGTCGTCGTCCTACACCGCGGTCGTCCTCACGATCCTCGCCGTGGTGATCCTCATCGAGCTGGTCACCTGGTTTTTCGCCACCCGCCATCGCGGCCGCGTCTCGGACCGCGCCTGGAAGGTCGCCGACGTCGATCGGGACGGGTGGCTGGTGTGGAACCTGTGGCACCGCCTCCCGTTCGCCAACCTCTACTACCTGGTGCGGTTGCGTCCCCGCCTCGACCGGGCTGAGCGGCAGTTGGCGAAGTACGGAGGCTGACTCCTCGCTTCGGGGCTGACGGCATTTGCCACAAAGTCGACTAAACAGATAGACTCTACTTGTTCACGTAAGAGTCAGGAGTTCGCCATGTGGATCATCGCCGCCTTCGCGCTCGCCGGTGGCCTCGCCCAAATGGTCGACGGCACCCTCGGCATGGGGTTCGGAGTCACCTCCGCGACCGTCCTGCTCTTCCTCGGCGTCGCTCCGGTGACCGCGAGCGCCGCCACGCACGCCGCCAAACTGCCGACCACTCTGATCAGCGGGCTCTCGCACTGGCGGGCCGGCAACGTCGATACCGGCACGCTGGCCCGGGTCGCGATCCCCGGCGCCATCGGTGGCTTCCTCGGCGCCGTCGTGCTCACCAACATCAGCCTGACCTCGGCGAAGGGTTGGATGTCCGGGCTGCTGATCTTCTTCGGACTGGTGATCTTCGCTCGCTTCGGTCTCGGGATGCGACTGATCCCGACCCCCAAGAACGGCAACACGGCCCGCTGGCTCTCCCCGATCGGCCTCCTCGGCGGCTTCGTCGACGCCACCGGTGGCGGTGGCTGGGGCCCGGTCGTGACCCCGAGCCTGATGACCGTCACCAAGCACGAGCCCCGCAAGGTCGTCGGCACCACCAACGCCGCCGAGTTCGTCGTCGCGGTCTCGGTCTCGACCGGCTTCCTCACCGGCGCCGCCCAGCACGGCATCCCGTGGCTCCCGGTCATCGGCCTGGTCGTCGGCGGCGTGATCGTCGCCCCGATCGCCGCCCGCCTCGCCGGCCGGCTGCCGCACGCCCCCATGGGCACCCTGGTCGGCGGCCTGGTCGTCCTGGTCAACAGCATCACGATCGTCGCCGCGCTGGGCGGGCTGCCCGGCTGGCTCGACATCACCCTGATGGCCGCCCTGATCGCGGTCACCGGCCGCGTCGCCTGGCTGGCCTGGCAGCGCGACCGGGCAGCGGTCGCGGAGGCCGAGCTCGTCACCACCTGAGCTCCCGGCTCCACCCGCACGACTCCCGCGGTGAGTGCCCCGACCGGGGCGCTCACCGCCTGTGCGTCACGATGGACCCGTGATCGACGCCCTCTCCACGATCCTCATCGTGCTCTCCGCGGCACTGTCGGTGTGGATCCTCGTGTACATCGTCCGCGACCGCACCATGGACAACCCGCTCCTCCTCGGCCTGGTGGCGCTCGAGGTCGGCCTGATCGTCCAGCTCGTGGTCGGGATCGCCCTGCTGATCACCACCGACGACACCGACGTGAACCGGCTCAGCTTCCTGGGCTACCTCTTCGGCATCCTGCTGCTGCTCCCCGCCGGAGTCCTGTGGTCGCAGGGGGAGAAGTCCCGCTCGGGCACCGCGGTGCTGCTGGTGGCCACCATGGTCGTGCCGGTGCTCATCCTCCGCCTCGTCCAGCTGTGGGGCTGAGCCGATGAACGCGCGCGCCGAGGGGACCGACCGCGGCCTGGGGCGCGTGCTGGTCGCGGTGTACGCCGTGTTCGCGTTCTCCGCCGTCGGCCGCTCCACCGTCCAGCTCCTGACCAAGGCCGACGAGGCGCCTCTGGCGTACGGCCTCTCCGCTCTGGCAGCCCTGGTCTATGTCGCCGCCACGCTGGGTCTGGCCCGCGCGGTGCCGCACGCCGATCGGGTCGCCTGGGTGGCCGTGATCGTCGAACTCGTCGGCGTGCTGGCCGTCGGCACGCTCAGTTATGTGCGTCCCGAACTGTTCCCCGACGCGACCGTGTGGAGCCAATTCGGTCAGGGCTACGGCTACCTGCCGCTCGTGCTGCCGTTCGTCGGGATCTGGTGGCTGCGGCGTACGGCGGCGCACACCCTCGGCGCCTCGGCCTAGGTCACCGGCTCAGCCGGCACCCGGCGACACCTGGCAGGACGGACACCAGAAGAGGTTGCGCGCCGCCTCCAGCGCCGTCCGGACGGCGTCTCCGCAGCGCGGACAGGCGCGGCCGGTGCGGCGATACACGGCGTACGACGGGCGCAACCGGGGGACGGCACCGACCGGCACCTGGCCGGGGACCAGGGCGCGCTCGGCGACCAGGTCCAGCGCACGGTCGACGTCGGCCGGGGTGGTGAGGATCCGGCCGAAGGTGACTCCGAGGGGGAGCAGGTCGCGCAGGTCCTCCCAGAGCGCCTCGAGGTGCGGCTCGGGCAGCAGGTTCGCCGGGAGGAACGGGTCCAGGGCGAGCCGGTGCAGGATCTCGCTGCGGTAGACGTTGCCGACGCCGGCGACCACCGACTGGTCCAGCAGCACCGCGTGCAACGGACGCCGCGTCCGGACGAACCGGTCCCGCACGCGCGCGACGTCGGCGTCGGGACGCAGGGGGTCGGGTCCGAGCCGCGCGAGCAGCGCGGCGATCTGGCCCTCGTCGACGAGCGCGCACGCGGTCGGCCCGCGCAGGTCGCCGACGTGGGTGCGGTTCAGCATCCGTAGGCGCACCTGCCCGGTGACCGGGAGATCCGGCAGACCGCCGTCGCGGGGACGGCGACGGTGCTGCTGCACCGAGAACCGGCCGAAGAGCCCGAGGTGGACGTGCACCGTGCGGCCGTCGGCGAAGGTGAGGAACAAGTGCTTGCCCCAGGCCTCGGCGCGCTCCAGGACGACGCCGTCGAGCAGCGCGGCCTCCCCCTCGAAGCGACCCTGAGGTGAGGACAGTGCGACCGCCTGCCCGGCGAACGCCCGGTCGACGCGTTGGGCGAGCGCGTGGATGGTGTGGCCTTCGGGCATGTTCCCGATGGTGGCCGGGGGGACCAAGCGGTCTGCGTGGCGGCCGTGCCCGCCTTGGCCGCCCCCTCCACACTGGCGACCGTGACGACGATCGAGTGGCTGCTCCTGGTCTCCGGCCTGCACCTGGGGTTCCAGGCCACGGTCAGCCTCGTCGTCTACCCCGCGCTGGCCGAGGTCGGCGACGAGCGCTGGGCGGCGGCGCACGCCGGGCACTCCCGGCGGATCAGCCTGGTCGTCGGGCCGCTCTACCTCGCCGTCGCCGCGGTCTGCGCCACGGTGCTGCTCGCGGGCCCGCGGACCCCGGAGACCCTGCTGGCCGTGCTCGGCCACGCGGTCGCCGCAGTGGCGACCGCGACCGTCGCGGCCCCGACGCACGGCCGCCTCGGGAGCGAGGGCCCCACCCCGGCGTTGCTGCGGCGACTCCTGCGCGCCGACTACGTGCGCACCGCGGGCGCGGCCGTCGCCGTGGTCGGTGCGGCCCTGGCCGTGGCCGGCGGGTGACCCGGTGGCCTACCGGGAGGAGCGGCGGCGACCGTGTGCGGCCCCGGCCGAGACGCTCTGGGACGTCGTGGCGGGGATCGGCGGCGACCAGGGTTGGTACGGCTTCGACCGGCTGTGGCGGCTTCGGGCCGGACTGGACCGTGCGCTCGGCGGCCCCGGCATGCGGGGCCGACCGGCGCGGCTCTCCCCGGGTTCCGCGGTGGACTTCTGGGTGGTCGAGGACCTCCAGGCGCCGGTGTCCCTGACCTTGCGGGCGCAGATGCGGCTGCCCGGGACGGCGCGGCTCACGCTGCGCGTCGAGCCGGCGGGCTCCGGATCGGAGCTGGTCCAGCAGGTTGGTTTTGACCCGGCCGGGCCGGCTGGGCACGCCCTGTGGTGGAGCGAGCTCCCCGCCCACCGGGTCGTCTTCGGCGCGATGGCCGACGGGCTGGTCGCCGAGGCCGAACGGAGGGCCGCTGCGGCGTCGGCTTGAGGCGATCCGGTTCAATGTGGGTGGATTTACCACCCATCCGGGCGGGGTCGTCCGTCGAACCAGCCCCGTCCCGTCCCGTGCCCAGGAGGCTTCATGACCGCCCTGACCGACTTCACCGCGCAGACCCTCACCGGCGAGGAGCAGAAGCTCGCCGAGTACGCCGGCCAGGTCGTCCTCGTGGTGAACACCGCGTCGCAGTGCGGCTTCACCCCCCAGTTCGCCGGGCTGGAGAGCCTCTACGAGAAGTACCGCGAGCAGGGCCTGGTCGTCCTCGGTTTCCCCTGCAACCAGTTCGGCGGTCAGGAGCCCGGCGACGCCGAGCAGATCGGCTCCTTCTGCCAGCGCAACTACGGGGTCACCTTCCCGATGTTCGAGAAGATCGAGGTCAACGGCGACAACGCCCACCCGCTCTTCGAGTGGCTGCGCTCGGAGAAGGGCGGCCTGATGGGCAGCAAGATCAAGTGGAACTTCACCAAGTTCCTCGTCGGCCGCGACGGCCAGGTCATCAAGCGCTACGGCCCCACGACCGCGCCGGAGAAGATCGCCGACGACATCGAGAAGGCGCTCGCCGGCTGACGCCGTGGCGCTCCCCGACCTGCTGCGCGTCGACGCCGACGCCCGCGCGAACCCGGTGGTCCGTGGCGGCTGGACCGCGGCCGCGGCCGCCCTGCAGCAGGTCGACCCGGTCACCTATGCCCGCACCCGCAACCACGTCGACGGGCAGGTGACCCGGCTCTCGCCGTACCTGCGGCACGGGGTGTTGACCCTGGCCGAGGTGCGCGACCACGCCCTCGCCGTGGCCGGACAGGGCGCGGAGAAGCTGGTCAACGAGCTGAGTTGGCGCGACTACTTCCGGCGGGTCTACGCCGCGCTCGGGTGGCGGATCTGGCTCGACCTCGACAGCGGCGAGCGGGGCTCGGAGCACCTGCCCGCCGACATCGAGTCCGGGACCACCGGGCTGGCCTGTGTCGACGCGTGGTCGAAGGAGCTGGCGACCACCGGCTACCTGCACAACCACGTGCGGATGTGGCTCGCGGCGTACGTCGTGCACCACCGACGGCTGCCGTGGCAGGCCGGCGCGCGCTGGTTCGCCCGGCACCTGCTCGACGGCGACCCCGCGTCGAACAACCTCTCCTGGCAGTGGGTGGCCGGCACCTCGCGGTCGCGTCGCTACGTGTGGAACCGGGCGAACCTGCGGCGCTACGCGGGCGACCGGTGGTGCGCGGAGTGCCCGCTGGCCCGGCGCGGCTGTCCCTTCGAGGCGTCGTACGAGGAGTTGGACGAGAGGTTCGGCCCGGTGCTCGTGCAGGGTGGCGGGCCGAGGTCGGTGCTGCGGCGGGTCGAACCCGAGCGCACCGGCACGACCGACCCGGTCGTCGGTGGCACCGTGGTCTGGGTGCACGGTGACCGCCTCTCCCCGGAGAACGAGGCGCTGCGGGCGCACCCGGACGCGCCGGCCGTCTTCGTGGCCGACGCCGACGTGCTCGCGCGTGGCTCGGACCTGCGCCGCGGCTTCCTGGCCGAGTGCCTCGACGAGCTCCCGGTGCAGGTCCGGCAGGGCACCGGCGCGAGCGGCGTGGCCGAGGAGGTGCGAGCGTTCGCCGCGGAGCACGCCGCCGGCACGGTCGTCACCACCGCATCCGTGTCACCGCGTTTCGCACGGCTGTGCCGCGAACTGCGGACAGCGGGGCTGACCGTTCAGGTGCTCGCGCCGCCGGCTTTCGTGAGCCCGCGGGGGCTGCTCGACCTGCGTTCGCACACCGCCTACTGGAAGGTCGTGCGGGACCAGGCGATGCGCCCCACGCCCGGCACAGCCATCCTGGACCGATGAGGGGGGACCGATGATCAGCGTCGACCTGGCCCGACGGCTCCGGCGAGCCGGCCTGCCCTGGAGCCCGGCGTCGGGTGACGTCTTCCAGATCCCTGACCGCGACCTGGACGACCAGTTGTTCGTGATCAGCGAACTCGTCGTCGAGGTGCACGAGCTGCCCGGGGGACGCCGGCTCCTGAAGTTCAACGGGACCACCGAGTGGGCGCTGGACTCCCTCGACGCCGCGGAGGCGCTGTGGCTCCCGCGCGAGGACCAGTTACGCGCGATGCTCGGCGACGCGTTCGTCGAACTGCGGGCGGCGCCGGGCGGGTTCGTCGTCGTCCTGGAGCGCGCGGGTGCCCGAGAGCAGCACGTCGACCTGACCGCGGCGAACGCCTACGCGAGGGCCGTGCTCGCCGTGCTCGATGCGCGCTGAGCCGGCACCCGGCGGAGCCGGTCGGCGATGACGTGGTCGGCGGTGATGTCGCCGCCGGTGACCCGGACGTTGCCCTCGGTGTCCGGCTCCGCTCCCGGCACGCGCAGCCAGACCGCGATGCCGGTGCGAGACCCGAGAGCCACCACGGCGTCCTGCACCGCGACCTGGGCGGGGTCGTCGGGGTCGGCCTCCGGGGTGACCAGGACGTCGGGTCGGAACCGGGACACGGCGTCGTCCAACCCCGCGGCCACCCGGGGGTCGGCGGGAGCCAATCCGACCAGGTCCAGGCGCCGTACGCCGAGCCGGGCCGCCTCGGCGCGTAGCGCCGGTTCCCGCGCGGTGTCCTCGGTGAGGCAGACGAGCGCGGTCGTCGCTCCGAGCCGCGCGCACTCGCGCAGCAGCGCGCCGCACGCGCCGGCCCCGTGCTCGGGGCGGGCGACGACGACCTGGAGCCGGACCATCGGGCCGCAGCTGGGTGGGATCGGGAACATCGCGACCTCCTTCGGTGATCATGCACCCGCACGACAGGAGGAGGGAATGCCCCGTCTGATACCTCGGTTGTCCTGAGGTGAGCGACTTCCCCCGACTGTCCGTCCTCGACCTCGTGCCGGTGCGCGCCGGTCAGACCAGCGGCGACGCGATCGCGGCCTCCCTGGCGCTGGCAGGCGTCGCCGACGAGGCGGGTTACCACCGCTACTGGGTCGCGGAGCACCACAACATGCCCGCGGTCGCCGCGACGAACCCACCGGTGCTGATCGGTCTGCTGGCCTCGGCGACCCGGCGCATCCGAGTCGGCTCCGGTGGGGTGATGCTGCCCAACCACGCCCCGCTGGTGGTCGCCGAGCAGTTCGCCCTGCTGGAGGCTGCGCACCCGGGCCGGATCGACCTCGGGCTCGGGCGTGCGCCCGGCACCGACCCGGTCACCTCGTGGGCACTGCGCCACGGCGGCGGAGCCAGGTCGGACACGGCCGACCGGTTCGGTGAGTACGTGCAGATGGTGCTGGCCCTGATGGCGCCCGGGGGTGCCGGCGTCGAGGTCGGAGGTCGCACGCATGCGCTGCTGGCCACCCCGTCGGCCACCTCGGTCGCCGACGTGTGGATGCTCGGCTCCTCGGAGCACAGCGCCCACCTGGCCGCCGCGCTGGGCCTGCCGTACGTCTTCGCGCACCACTTCAGCGGGTCGGGCACCGAGGAGGCGCTGGCCATCTACCGCCGGGAGTTCCGCCCTGGCGAGGTGGCCGCGCCGCGGACCTTCCTCACCGCGAACGTGTGCGTCGCGCCGAGCGCGGAGGAGGCCGAGGCGCGGGCGCTGCCGCAGTTGCTCGGGATGCTCGCGCTCCGCACGGGTGGGCCGCTGCGTCCCCAGCTGACCATCGAGGACGCGCAGAAGGAGGCGGCGTCGCTGCCGGACGGTCACCGCGACCTGCTGGACCGGATGCGCGAGCGCTGGATCATCGGCGAGCCGGACGCGGTGCGGGGGCGTATCGCCGCCTTTGCGGACCGGTTCGGGGTCGAGGAGGTCATGGTGCACCCGGTCGCGGGTGCCTGGACCGAGGAGGACGTTCGCCGTTCGGTCGGTCGCGAGGCGACTCTGGCCCTGCTCGGGTGAGGCTGCGAGGGCTGCGCCACGGCCGTCCGGCTCTGGCGCGGCTCGGCGCGCCGCGCTAGGAAGGGGGTATGAGCGAGATGTGGCCCGAGGACGAGCGACCGGTCCCCGTCGACGACGGCGACGACCAGTCGCCTGTGGTGGACCCCGACCTTGCCGACGCCGAGGTCCACGCGGAGTATCCACTGGAACTGGACCCCGAGGACCTGCGCGGGGATCTGCCCGGCGACCTGACCTGAGCCGGAGCGACCGGCCCTACTCCGCGGGCGACCAGCCGGGGTGCTTGAAGACGTACCCGAATCGGGCTCGCCACGAGACCGCGCGGCGGACGTCGCTCCAGATCGCGGCGAACTCGTGGAAGGCCACCGTGGTGAGCCGGTTGGTCCCGAGGTTCTTGGTGAGGCCGTAGACCACGCGCTCGCCCTCGGGCTCGAAGGTGCCGAACAGCCGATCCCAGAGGATCAGGATGCCGCCGTAGTTGCGGTCCAGGTACTGCTGGTTCGAGCCGTGGTGGACACGGTGGTGCGACGGCGTGTTGAGGACGGCCTCGAGGGGGCGCCACAGCTTGTCGACCCGCTCGGTGTGGATGAAGAACTGGTACAGCAGGTTCCAGGACTGGGCCAGGAGGATCATCCAGGGCTCGAAGCCCAGCAGGGCCAGGGGAAGCCAGAACGGCAGGCTGGTGAAGGGCGTCCACGGCTGCCGCAAGGCCGTCGACAAATTGTAGAACTGACTTGAATGGTGCACCACGTGGCTGGCCCAGAAGACCCGGATCGTGTGGTGGGTCCGGTGGTACCAGTAGTAGAGGAAGTCGTCGGCGAAGAAGAGCACCACCCACGTCCAGGGGTTGTCGGCCGCCCAGGCGAAGGGGGAGAGGACGAACGCAGCGGCGTACGTCGCCACCACGACGAGCTTCCAGCCCAGGTTCACGATCACGTTGCCCAGCCCCATGCTGACGCTGGTCGCGGCGTCGCGGACCTCGTAGCCCAGTTCGTCGTCGTCGGGCAGCAGGTAGTACGACGCGGCCTCGAGGGCGAGGGCCAGCACGAAGAACGGGATGGCGGTCTGGATCAGGTCGAACATCAGGACTCCTCGGCGAGGACGGGGATCTCGGGAGCGCTGAGCACCTCAACGACGTGGCTGAGCATGGTCAGGGCGTGGCGGTGTGCGCCGCCGGCGTCGCGGGCCTGCATCAGGGCGGCGAGTGCCACATGGGTCTCGCGGTCCTCGTGCTCCTCGAGCAGACCGGGGAAGGTCTCCACACCGAGCTCGAGGATCGCCGCGAGCAGGGTGTTGTACGCCAGCCGGTAGGCCAGGTTCTGCGAGCCGTCGATGACCGCGGACCAGAAGTCGACGTCCGCGCTGGGCTCGGGGTAGCGGGCCGCGGCGTCGGCCACCGCGGCCAGGGTCGCGTCGTCGGCGCGCTCGGTGCAGGCCCGGATCGCGTCGGCCCCGACCGATCGTCGCATCTCGGCGACGTCGCGCAGCACCGCCCGCGGGGGGACGACTCCGGCGTGGACCAGCTCGGCCAGCACGTCGAGGCCAGCGTGCGTGCGCCAGTCCAGCACCCGGGTCTTGCCGCCCTGGGAGATCTGCACCAGGCCCGCCTGCCGCAGGCGCTTGAGGGCCTCGCGGACCGCATGGCGGTTCACCGCGAACGACTCGGCGAGCTCGCGCTCGGCCGGAAGTGCGTCGCCGGGGGCGATTCCCGCGCTGAGGATCTCGTGCGCCAGCCGCACGAAGATCTCGTCGCTGAGCGCCTGTCGGGTGAGGGGGGCCAGGTCCATACGAGGAGCGTAGGTGCGATCTGGAGTAATGGTCAACTGGTTGGACCAGTTGTGCGCGTCACCCCCCACTGGTCGGGTTTTGCGCGCGACTGGTCGCGTCTTCCCTGGACGGCGCGGGTCGCTGCTCGCAGGATGGACAGGTGGACGCCGTGGAGGAGTACATCGCCGGATTCCCGCCCGACGTCCAGGACCGGCTCCGGCAGGTCCAGGCAGCCATCGCCGAGGTGCTTCCGGACGATGCCGAACAGACGATCAGCTATCGCATGCCGACCTTCCGGGTCCACGGCCACAACGTCGTCCACTTCGCCGGGTACGCCGGGCACGTCGGCTTCTATCCGCTGCTCGAACTGGAGCCCGACATGGAGGCGCGCGTCGCGCCGTACCGGGCAGGACGGGGTACGGCGCGCTTCCGCCATGATCAGCCGCTGCCGGTCGGGCTGGTGCAGGACCTGACCCGGGTGCTGCTCGCCAGGCAGAAGTCGTGAAGGGCCTTCTGCCGTGGGCAGCGGCACTGCTGACGCTGATCCTCCTGTGGCCGGCGGTGTGCGTCTCGTCCGAGGACGGGCCGACCTCGTGCCAGAGCCTGGCGCTCGTGCCGCTGCCGTGGGGCGAGAGCGCTGACACGTGGGGGTTCGTGGCCGCCCTGGTCGGTGCTGTGGTCGCGTTCGTGGCGGTTCGGTTGCTGGTGTCGCGGCATGACAGCCGCGACTGACCCCGGCCCGTGGTTGCATGACCCGATGAGGATCCTCGTCCTGGGCGGTACCCGGTTCTTGTCGCGCGAGGTGTGCCGGATCGCACAGGCCGCCGGGCACGAGGTCATCGCGGCGTCACGGACCACCGCCGACCTGCCGGCGGGCGTACGGCATGTGAGGCTCGACCGCACCGAGGGCGCGGAATCGCTGGCCGATCTGCCCGCGATCGACGTCGTCGTCGACGTGGCGCGCCAGCCGTCCTGGGTGCGTGACGCGGTGATGCTGGTGCCAGCGGCGCACTGGGTCTTCGTGTCCACGGTCAGCGTGTACGCCGACGGGGAGACCCTGCACGACCCGATCCACGACGACGTCGACTTGGCGTCGACCCCGGAGGCGTACGGCGGGATGAAGGTCGCCTGCGAGGTGATCGTCGCCGATGGGGCAGCCTCGTCCTGGGTCGTGCGTCCCGGACTCATCGTGGGTCCGGGCGATCCGTCGGGGCGCTACACGTACTGGCCGATGCGCTTCTCCGAGGCCGCGCGCGACGGTGGACCGGTGCTCGCGCCCGGGTCGCCCGAGGACCTCGACCAGATCGTCGACGTGCGCGACCTTGCGGCCTGGATCGTCCGGGGTGCGCAGGAGCGACGCACCGGGGTGGTCGACGGAGTCGGACCGGTGCTTGCGCGTGGGGACCTGCTTCGGGACACAGCCGAGGGGGCGGGGTCGCAGCCTGGCCTGGTCTGGGTCGACGACGAGACCCTGCTGGAGCACGACGTCGTGCCGTGGATGGGGCCGCGCTCGGTGCCGCTGTGGATCCCGAGCTCGATCGAGCCGACCTTGGTCCGCGACCCCGAGCCCGCACGTGCTGCGGGTCTCCGGTGCCGTGGCATCGCCGAGACGGCCCGCGACGTGCTCGCCTGGGCGGACGCCGTCGGAGAGGTCCCGCTCACCGGCCTCACCCGCGCCGAGGAACTCGAACTCCTGGAGCACCTGGCGGGGCACTGAGCTGGGTCAGCCCAGGAACGCGGCCATCAGTGGCCCGGCCGTGCGCGAGCCCGACTCCCCGTCCTCCACGAACGCGGCCACGGCCAGATCGCCGCGAGTGGCCACCATCCAGGCATGGGTCCGCAGCGCGCCACCGGGCCCAGGTTCGCCGTACTCAGCAGTGCCGGTCTTCGCCCCGACCTCGCCGGGGATCCCGGCCAGGACCGAACCCGAGCCGGAGGTGACGACCGACCGCATCAGCGACCGAAGAGACCGCGCCTCGGCGGCCGTCAGGGGGACCTCCGGGTCCGCCTCTGGGCGGAAGCCCTCGACCAGCCACGGCACCACGGTGCGGCCGTCGGCGATGGAGGCCGCTACGCCGGCCATGATCATCGGGGAGGCGAGCACGCGACCCTGGCCGATGAGATCCGCAGCGGCCTCGGTCTCGCTCTGAGGCGCAGGAACCTCACCGAAGTACGCCGGGAAGCCGAGATCCTGGTCCACGCCGAGTCCCAGCGACGCGGCGGCCGCGGCGAGGTCGCCATCGCTCAGTCGGTCGCGGGAGGTGATGAACGCGGTGTTGCAGGAGTTCGCCAGAGCCTGTCGCAGGGTGATCCTGCCCAGCCCCCCGGACGGGTAGTCGCTGTAGTTGCTGAACGCCTTGCCGTCGACCACGGTCGAGGCCGGACAGTCCACCGCGGCCTCGGGACCGAGTCCGTTGCGGAGAAGGGCCAGCGTGCTGACCAGCTTGAAGGTCGAGCCCGGCGCGTACTGCCCGAACGTGGCGGTGTTGAGCCCCTCACCGCCGGGCCCGCTCGCCGCGGCGAGGATCGCGCCGTCGGAGGGGCGGATGGCTACCAGGGCGCTCGCGGGGCCGACGTCGGCGAGGATCCGCTCCGCCCGAAGTTGCTGGCGCAGGTCGAGGGTGAGGCGCAGGGGCTCTCCGTCGGTCGCGTCCTCGCGGAACAGTTCGCGCTCACCGCCGTCATCGGCCACGGCAAGCACCCGGAACCCGGGCGACCCGCGCAACTGGTCGTCGTATCTCGCTTGGAGGCCGGAGAGGCCGACTTCGTCGCCGATCTGCAGGGCGCCGTCGGACTCCTCGATCAGTTCCGCGGTGACCGGGCCGACGCGGCCCAGGATCGGTGCGGCGAAGGCGCGGGTGGGAGCCAGCGGCAGGGTGTCGGCGATGGCGGCGGCTCCGGGGATCTCCTCGAACGACGCGGGGACCTCCAGGGAGTCGGCCTCACGAAGCGCGATGGCCTCGACGAACGCCTTCTCACCGGCGGCCTGGGCCGCGCGGACATACGGGCCGACCTCGAGATCGAACACGCGTGCCACGGCTCGGGCCGAGGAAGCGACCTGCCCGGGTCGTAGTTGGGTCTTGTCGAGTCCGTAGCGCACGACCGTGCGCGGCTTGACCAGGGCCACTCCGTCCGCGCCGAGAATCCGCCCTCGCGTCGGGGCAAGGCCACGCGCGGTGAGCGTCTCGCCGGGGAGAAGTTCGTCGTCGACCACGCGGGTATCCCAGGATCCGCTCCACTCCTCGGAGTCGTCGCGGGTCAGCGTGAGGACGCCCTCGGTCGTCCACGTGAACCCCTCCACCGGCCACGACCAGGTCAGTGTCGCCTCCCGTTCGCTTTCCCCTGCCTCGGTCAGCGAAGCGACGGTCACGCTCGGGGATTCGCCCTCGCCCAGGTCGGCACGGAGATCGGAGACCACCGCGGCGTACTCCTCCTGGGCCTCGGCGCCCAGCGCAGCGCTGATGTCACCGGTCGACAGGGCCTCCGCGACCGCCTCGGCCTCGGCTTGGGCGCCGTCCTCCCCGTCTCCGGAGCAGGCGGCCAGGGACGCCAGCACCACGACGGAGGACACCAGCAGTGCCAGGACTCGTGTCGGACGGCGCGGGCGCAGGCGGTGCGGAGACATGGGTGCCACCCAACGCGGTGCCGCCGACAGATTCAACTCGGATCTCCCCAGCCGGTGAAAACCCGACCAGTCGGCGGGAAAACGCGACCAGTCGGCAGGAAAACGCGACCAGTCGGCGGGAAAACGTGACCAGTCGCGGGGAAGACGTGACCAGTCAGCGGGTGGGGGTGAAGCCGCGCAGGCGCAGGCTGTTGGTCACCACGAAGACCGAGCTGAACGCCATCGCCGCGCCGGCGATCATCGGGTTCAGCAGGCCGGCAGCCGCCAGGGGGATCGCGGCGACGTTGTAAGCGAACGCCCAGAACAGGTTGCCCCGGATGATCGCCAGGGTGCGGCGCGAGAGCCGGACCGCATCCGCGGCGACCCGCAGGTCGCCACGGACCAGGGTGAGGTCGGCCGCCTCGATGGCGACGTCGGTCCCGGTCCCCATCGCGAGGCCGAGGTCGGCCTGAGCGAGGGCGGGGGCATCGTTGACGCCGTCGCCGACCATGGCCACGACCCGCCCCTCGTCCTGCAGTCGCCGGACGACCGCGACCTTCTCCTCGGGGAGCACCTCGGCGACGACCTCGTCGATGCCGACCTCGGCCGCGACGGTGCGCGCCACCGCCTCGTGGTCGCCGGTGAGCAGCACCGGGGTGAGCCCGAGCGAGCGGAACAGCCGCACCGCTTCCGCCGACGTCGGCTTGACCCGGTCGGCGAGCGTGACCACGCCGCGCGCGCGCCCGTCCCAGCCGACGGCGACCGCGGTCTCGCCGCGGCGCCCGGCCGCGTCGTACGCCGCCTGCAGATCTGCGGACAGGTGCTGCGACCACTCCTCGAGCAACCGCGGACGCCCGACGAGAACGGCGTGGGAGGAGTCGCCGTCGAGGACGACGCCCTGGGCACCCAACCCGGGGAGCGCCGCGAAGTCCTCCAGCGGCAGCAACGACCCGGAGTGGGCCCGGACGACGGCGCGCGCCAGGGGGTGTTCGGAGCCCTGCTCCAGCGACGCCGCCAGCGCCAGGACCCGGGCGGCGTCCTCGCCCGCATCGGCGACCACGCCGGTGACGGTGAGCTCACCGGTGGTGACGGTGCCGGTCTTGTCGAGCACCACGGTGTCGACGCGGCGGGTCTGCTCGAGCACCTCGGGGCCCTTGATGAGGATGCCCAGCTGGGCGCCGCGTCCGGTGCCGACCAGCAGTGCCGTCGGCGTGGCCAGGCCGAGCGCGCAGGGGCACGCGATGATCAGGACGGCGACGGCCGCGGTGAACGCGGTGCCGGCTCCGGCACCGGTGCCGAGCCAGAAGCCGAGCGTGCCGACGGCCAGCAGAAGGACGACGGGCACGAAGACGCCGGAGATCCGGTCGGCCAGCCGCTGGGCGGCCGCCTTGCCGTTCTGGGCGTCCTCGACGAGGCGACCCATCCGGGCGAGCTGGGTCTCGGCGCCGACCCGGGTGGCGCGGACGACCAGGCGTCCGCCGGCGTTGACGGTCCCGCCGACGACGGCCGAGCCCGGGCCGACCTCGGTCGGCATCGACTCGCCGGTGAGCAGGCTGGTGTCCAGCGCCGAGGTGCCTTCGAGCACCTCGCCGTCGGTGGCGACCTTCTCGCCGGGACGGACCACGAAGCGGTCCCCGACGACGAGCTGGTCGATCGGCACGGCGCGCTCGCGGCCGTGCTCGTCGAGCAGCGTCGCCTCCTTCGCCCCCAGCTCCAGCAGGGCGCGCAACGCGGCCCCGGCGGACCGCTTGGAGCGTGCCTCCAGGTAACGCCCGAGCAGGAGGAACGTGGTCACGCCGGTGGCGGCCTCGAGGTAGAGGTTCCCGCTGCCGTCACTGCGCGTGAGCGTCAGCTCGAAGGTGTGCACCATCCCGGGCTCACCGGCGGTCCCGAAGAACAGGGCGTAGACCGACCATCCGAAGGCGGCCAGGACCCCGAGCGAGACCAGGGTGTCCATGGTGGTGGCGCCGTGCCGCAGGTTGGTCCAGGCGGCGCGGTGGAACGGCCAGGCGCCCCACACGACGACCGGGCCGGAGAGCGCGAGCGCGAGCCACTGCCAGTTCTCGAACTGCCAGGCGGGCACCATCGACATCGCCACCACCGGCACGGTGAGCACGGCGCTGATGAGGAGCCGCTGCCGCAGCGAGTCCAGCGGTTCGTCGGCGTGTTCGTGACCACCCGATACCGGGCCGGCGTCGTGGCCGGCGTGCGAGGCGGGGGCGTGGTGCACGACCGGCGCCGCGGCGTACCCGGCCTCCTCGACGACGTGGACGAGGTCGGCGGGGTCGATGTCGCCCTCGACCGTGACTCGTGCCTTCTCGGTCGCGTAGTTGACCGTCGCGGTGACGCCGTCGACCTTGTTGAGCTTGCGCTCGATCCGGTTGGCGCAGGACGCGCAGGTCATCCCGGTGATCGCGAGTTCGATCTGCTGGGCCTCACTCATGGTCGCCTCCGGTGTGGGACGCGGGCGGATGCGGGGCGGGCTCGTCGAGCACGGGCCCCACCACGCCGCCCAGCCAGTAGGCGGCGCTGAAGACCACCGCGGTCAGCGCGGTGAACCAGGCGACCCGGAAGCCGGCGTCGCTGTTCATGTCAGGGCGTAGCCCGCCTCCTCGACGGCGGCCCGTACGTCCGCGTCGTCGAGGGGGGCGGTGCTGGTGACGGTGAGGGTGCCGGTGGCGAGGTCGACGGAGACCTCCTCGACGCCGGGCACCTCGGTGACTTCCTCGGTGACCGAGGCGACGCAGTGCGCGCAGGTCATGCCGGTGACCGTCCAGGTCCGGGTGGTGCTCATGAGGCTCTCCTTTCGTGCGGTCTCAGGACTTGACGAGCCGAGCGATCGCGGCGGAAGCCTCGGCCAGCTTGGCCTCGGCCTCGGGGCCGCCCTGCTGCACCGCGTCGGCGACGCAGTGCGCGATGTGCTCGTCGAGCAGGCCAAGGGCGACCGCTTGCAACGCCTTGGTCATCGCGGAGATCTGGGTGAGGACGTCGATGCAGTACTGCTCCTCCTCGATCATGCGCTGGAGGCCACGGGCCTGGCCCTCGATGCGGCGCAGCCGCTTGAGGTAGTCGTCCTTGGCGTGCAGGTAGCCGTGCATCCGTTCCTCCGGGCCACATCGTCGAGTAGGTGTACCCCCCTAGGGTATCTCCGGATCCACAAGAACAGTACCCCCTCCGGGTATATTCCGCGTATGACGTCGCGCACCCCGCGCACCGGGACCACGGTGGCCGCCCTGATGGTGCTGCTCGCCGGGTGGTGGGCGCTCGGCCCGTGGGTCCTGCTCGCGGTGCCGGTCGCGCTGCTGATCCCCGCCGTACGCCGCGGCGTCGCCTGGCGCGCCGTGCTCGCCACCCTGCTGGTCGGGCTGCTCGGGATGGGCGTCCTGGTCGGCGCCCTCCTGCTGCTGCCCGCGGGCACCCTCCCGCTGCCACCCGGCCCCGGCCTCCTGGTCACCTCCGGCGGCGCCGCGGACGGGGAGGCCTCGGGTCCGCTGCCGGAGGTGACGATCCCGCAACATCCGTTCCTGGCCGCCAACGGCCGCAACTCCATGCACCACGACGCCTACGCCTCCGACCTGGTGGCGTGGGCCGGGCCCGAGGGTCCGGACCTGGAGGTGGACACCGCGTGGTTCGGCCTCGCCGAGTGCGCCACCCTCGCGATCCGCGACGACGCAACCCTGGTCGGTCTCTGCGGGGATCTCGCCGGGCCGAGCCTGCGGCTGATCGACCCGGAGTCCCTGCGCGTCACCGACACCCTCGACCTGCCCGACCGCCCCGACTCCGACGTGCCCGCCTGGCAGGACCTGTGTGCCGGCGCCTACTTCTACCTCGACGCCGAGCAGCGCGCTGTGGTCGCCACGACTGACCAACGCGTCCTCACGGTGACCACCGACGAGGGACTCGACGTGGTCGGTGAGACCGATCTCACCGCAGCCCTGTCCGAGTCCGCCTGCCTGGTGGCGCTGCTGCCGGACTGGTCGGGGCGGCTGTGGTTCGTGGCCGACGACCGCGTCGCGCGGACGTCGCTCGTCGGCTTCGTCGAGGCGGACGGGACCGTGCGGACGCGCTCGCTGGACGGTGAGCGGATCGCCAACTCGATCGCGGTCGACGAGGACGGCGGCGTCTACGTCGTCAGCGACCACGCGGCCTACCGGTTCACCGCCGGCACCCGCGAGGTGGCGCAAACCTGGCGCGCGGCGTACGACCGGGGAGCAGGTACCAAGCCCGGCCAGCTCAGCCAGGGCTCGGGGACGACCCCGACCCTGCTGGACGACCGCTTGCTGGCGATCACCGACAACGCCGAGCCGCGGATGAACGTGCTCGTCCTGGACCGCGACACCGGCGAGCAGCAGTGCGCGGTGCCGGTCTTCGAGGCCGGCAGCAGCGCGACCGAGAACAGCCTGGTCTCCCTCGGCGACGCGGTGATCGTGGAGAACAACCACGGGTACGAGGCGCCGTGGAGCACGGTGCTCGGCCGCGTGACCGCTCCCGGACTGGCCCGGGTCGACGTGGGGCGCGACGGCTGCGCGGTCGCCTGGACCAGTCCCGAGATCGCCCCTACCTCGGTCGCGAAGGCGTCGGCCGCGAGCGGGCTGCTGTACGCCTACACGACCCGGCCCTCCCGGTGGGCCGTCACCGGGTGGTACCTGACCGCCCTGGACCTGCGGGACGGGCACACCGTCTTCAGCCGGCGGATCCGGAACGGTCCACTGTCCAACAACCACTACGCCGCGGTGACGATCGCGCCCGACGGGTCGGCGTACGTGCCCGTCCTGGGTGGTCTGGTGCGCGTCCGGGACCGCTGACCGAGCGGCCGGAGTTGGTGCCGCGCGCACCCTCCCCGTACGTTGGAGGGGCTGGTTTGAACGATCAAGCCGCGCTGCGACGGGTCGCCGACCGTCGGGGCACAGGTCAGGCGAAGGAGGCTGCAGTGCACGCGTGGCCCGGATCCGCCTACCCCCTGGGGGCGACCTACGACGGGGTGGGGACCAATTTCGCCATCTTCAGCGAGGCCGCCGAGAGGGTCGAGCTGTGCCTCTTCGACGAGGACCGCAACGAGACCCGCGTCGACCTCACCGAGGTCGACGCTCACGTCTGGCACGGCTACCTGCCGCAGGTGCAGCCGGGCCAGCGCTACGGGTACCGCGTCCACGGTCCCTACGACCCCGCGCGCGGATTGCGCTGCAACCCGAACAAGTTGCTGCTCGACCCCTACGCCAAGGCCACCGACGGCGAGATCGACTGGGACGAGTCGCTCTACGGCTACCACTTCGGTGACGAGGACAGCCGCAACGACCTGGACTCCGCGGCCCACATGACGCTCGGCGTCGTGATCAACCCGTACTTCAACTGGGACGGCGACCGGAAGCTCAACGTCCCCTACAACGAGTCGATCATCTACGAGGCGCACGTCAAGGGTCTGACCCAGCTCCACCCCGACATCCCCGAGCGTCTGCGCGGCACCTACGTGGGCCTGGCGCACCCGGCGATCATCGAGCACCTCACCAAGCTCGGGGTGACCGCCATCGAACTCATGCCCGTCCACCAGTTCGTGCAGGACTCCGTGCTGCTCGACAAGGGCCTGCGCAACTACTGGGGCTACAACACGCTCGGCTTCTTCGCCCCGCACGCCGGGTATGCCGCCTCGAGCCAGCCCGGCCAGCAGGTGCAGGAGTTCAAGGCGATGGTGCGTGCGATGCACGCTGCCGGCATCGAGGTCATCCTCGACGTGGTCTACAACCACACCGCGGAGGGCAACCACCTCGGGCCGACGCTGAGCATGAAGGGCATCGACAACGCGGCGTACTACCGCCTGGTCGATGACGACAAGCGCTACTACATGGACTACACCGGCACCGGGAACTCGTTGAACGCCGGCCACCCGCACTCGCTCCAGCTGATCATGGACTCCCTGCGCTACTGGGTCACCGAGATGCACGTCGACGGGTTCCGCTTCGACCTGGCCTCGGCGCTGGCGCGCGAGTTCTACGACGTCGACCGGCTGGCGACCTTCTTCGAACTCGTCCAGCAGGACCCGGTGGTCAGCCAGGTCAAGCTGATCGCCGAGCCGTGGGACGTCGGGCCCGGTGGCTACCAGGTGGGCAACTTCCCGCCGCAGTGGACCGAGTGGAACGGCAAGTACCGCGACATCGTCCGTGACTTCTGGCGCGGCGAGCCGACCCTGGGCGAGTTCGCCTCCCGGCTGTCGGGGTCCTCGGACCTCTACGAGCACTCGGGTCGGCGCCCGGTGGCCAGCATCAACTTCGTCACCGCGCACGACGGCTTCACCCTGCGCGATCTCGTGTCCTACAACGAGAAGCACAACGACGCCAACGGCGAGGACAACCGCGACGGCGAGAGCCACAACCGCTCCTGGAACCACGGCGCGGAAGGCCCGACCGACGATCGTGACGTGCTCGCGCTCCGGGCGCAGGCACAGCGGAACTTCCTCACCACGTTGCTGCTGAGCCAGGGCGTGCCGATGATCCTGCACGGTGACGAGCTGGGTCGCACCCAGCAGGGCAACAACAACACCTACGCGCAGGACTCCGAGATCAGCTGGGTCCACTGGGACCAGATCGACCGGCCGCTGCTGGAGTTCGCCCGGTTCGTGGCGCGACTGCGTCACGACCACCCGACCTTCCGCCGCAAGCGCTTCTTCACCGGCAACAGCGTGCGCACCGGCGACGGCGACCGTCTCAACGACATCGTGTGGCTCGCTCCCGCGGGACACCCGATGGAGGAGTCGGACTGGAACGGCGGCGGTCGCGCCATCGGCATGTATCTCAACGGACACGGCATCTCCGGCCTCGACATCCGCGGCAACCGGATCGTGGACGACCACTTCCTGTTGTTCTTCAACGCCTCCCACGAAGCGGTGAAGTTCCGCCTGCCGGCCGAGGAGTTCTCCGAGAGCTGGAGCGTGATCATCGACACCGCCGCCCATGGCCGTGACAAGCGGGCCCGTGCCGCCGGCAGCACCCTCGAGGTGTCGCCCCGCAGCGTGGTCGTGCTCCGCGAGTTCGGTGGCCCGGTCGCCCAACCCGACCTGTCCGTGCAGGCGTCGCTGCGGCTGATGGCGGGACCGCCGAAGGCCGCCAAGCCCGCGGCACGGCGTACGGCGAAGAAGTCCTGATCAGTCCTCGCATCCCTTACGACACAAGGAGTCCTGTGACGTCCCGCGTGCCCGCCAGCACCTACCGGCTCCAGATCACCGAGGAGTTCGACCTTCTCGCTGCCGCCCGGACGCTGGGCTACCTGCGCGACCTCGGGGCGGACTGGGTGTATCTCTCCCCGCTGCTGTCCTCGGAGTCCGGCAGTGCCCACGGGTACGACGTCGCCGACCACAGCGCCGTGGACCCCTCACGGGGGCGCTCGTCGGGCCTGGCTGCGTTGGCCTCCGAGGCGCGGCGGCTCGGCATGGGCGTGCTCGTCGACATCGTGCCGAACCACGTCGGTATCGCGCGGCCCTGGGAGAACCCGTGGTGGTGGCACGTCCTCACCCACGGTCCGGAGTCGCCGTACGCCAGCGCGTTCGACATCGACTGGGACGCCGGCGACGGCAAGCTGTTGATCCCCGTGGTGGGCGACGACGACCTCGTCGTGGACGAGGCGACCGGGCAGCAGCGCATCGAGAACCTGCGCGTCCTCGGCGGTGAGCTGCACTACCACGACCAGCGTTTTCCGCTGGCGCCCGGAACGACCGACCAGGACTCCGAGCCGGACGCCGATGCCGTGCACGCGCGCCAGCACTACGAGTTGGTGCACTGGCGGCGTGCAGACGCCGAGCTCAACTACCGGCGCTTCTTCGCGGTCAACACGCTCGCCGCGATCCGGGTCGAGGATCCCGAGTGGTTCGCGAAGTCGCACGAGGAGATCGCGCGCTGGTTCGCCGAGGGCTGGGTGGACGGTCTCCGCATCGACCACCCGGACGGCTTGCGCGACCCCGGCAAGTACCTCGACGACCTGGCCGAGCTGACCGGCGGCGCCTACGTGCTGGTGGAGAAGATCCTCGCGCTCGAGCCCGACCGGCCCGGACTGGTCGAGGAGCTGCCGCGATCCTGGGCCACCGCGGGAACGACCGGGTACGACGTGCTCGGGCTCGTCGACCGGGTCCTCGTCGACCCGGCCGGAGAGGCGCCGTTGGATGCGCTGGAGACCTGGCTCCGGGGCACCCCGATGGACTGGGAGGAGCTCACCCACGACACCCGCCGGGCCGTGGCCGACGGGATCCTCCAGGCCGAGACGCGTCGCATCGTCCGCGAGCTGCTCGCCGACTGGTCGCTTCTTTCCGCCGACTTGTCGGATCTTCCCGCCGACTCGTCGCATCTTTCCGCGGCGGAGCCCGAAAGATCTGACCAGTCGCGCGCAAAACCTGACCAGTCGCGTGAAAGACCTGACCAGTCGGCGCTGGTGGATGCGGTCGCGGAACTGCTCGCCAGTTACGGCGTCTACCGCACCTACCTGCCCGAGGGGCGTGACCGGTTCGAGGACGCGATGGCCACGGCCCGTGAGCGGCGACCGGATCTGGCCGAGGTGTTCGACCTGATCGAGCCGCTGCTCGCCGACGGGGCCAGCGCCCCCGCACAGCGCCTCCAGCAGACCAGCGGCATGGTGATGGCCAAGGGTGTGGAGGACTGTGCGTTCTACCGCTGGTCCCGGCTCACCTCGCTGACCGAGGTCGGTGGCGAGCCGGCGGTGTTCGCGGTCTCACCGGAGCAGTTCCACCAGGCCATGTCGCATCGCCAGCAGCACCGGCCGCTGGCGATGTCGGCCTCCTCCACGCACGACACCAAGCGGGGCGAGGACGTGCGCGCCCGGATCAGCGTGCTCGCCGAGATCCCGGACGTCTGGGCCGAGGCCCTGCGCACGCTGCTCGACCTGGTCCCGGTGCCCGACGCCGGCTTCGGAGCCCTGCTGTGGCAGGCGATCCTCGGTGCGTGGCCGGGGGACCCCGAGGCCGCCGACTACCGCGCCCGCCTGCACGCCTACGCCGAGAAGGCGATGCGCGAGGCCGGTGACCACACCCGCTGGACCGAGGTCGACGACGCCTACGAGGCGGCCCTGCAGCGCTGCGTGGACGCGGCCCTGGACCGCCCCGAGGTCCGCGCCGTGCTGGACGGCCTGCTCGAGCAGATCGTGCCCGCCGGGTGGAGCAACGCGCTCGCCGCGAAGTTGCTGACCCTGACCATCCCCGGGATCCCCGACGTCTACCAGGGCAGCGAACTGTGGGAGCAGTCGCTGGTCGACCCGGACAACCGTCGTCCGGTCGACTTCGAGGCCCGGGCCGCCCTCCTGGCCGACCTGCGCGCCGGCGCGCGTCCCGTTCCGGCCGTCGCCGCGGACGACCCGGGTGCGGCGAAACTCCTGCTGACCCACCTGGCCCTGCGCCTGCGCAAGATCCGACCCGACCTGTTCACCCGCTACGTGCCGGTCGAGGCGACCGGGACCGCGGCCGACCACGTCGTCGCCTACGACCGGGGCGGGGTCGTCCCCGTGCTGACCCGCCTGCCGCTCGGGCTGAACCGCCGTGGGGGGTGGGGCGACACCACGCTGACCTTGCCGCGCCGCCGCTGGCGTGACGTGTTGACCGGTCGCGTCGTGGTGGCCGACGTCGAAGGTCGCGTCGCCGTCGCCGAACTCCTGGCCGATCTGCCGGTGGCCCTGCTCGTCGAGGACCGTCCCGCGAAGGTCGCCGGCCGCCCCGCGGGTCGCCGCCGGTTCGACGTCTGGGCGCCGACCGCGGAGACGGTGAGCCTGGTGGTCGCCGAGTCGCGGACCACGCCCCCGGTGACGCGCGAGGTGCCGATGCGCCGCGACGACAGCGGATGGTGGACGCCGGACGGCCCCGAGCCGCTCGGGGAGGTCCAGTACGGCTACCGCCTCGACGGCTCCGACCCCCGCCCCGACCCGAGGTCGCTGCGGCAGCCCGACGGCGTGCACGCACTCTCACGCACCGTCGACCCGCACGCCTTCACGTGGACCGACGAGGGCTGGCGCGGCCGCAGGCTTGCCGGTTCGGTCATCTACGAGCTCCACGTCGGCACGTTCACCCCCGAAGGCACCCTCGACGCCGCGATCGCGCGGCTGCCGCACCTGGTCGAGCTCGGTGTCGACCTGGTCGAGCTGATGCCGGTCAACGCCTTCAACGGCGAGCACGGCTGGGGCTACGACGGCGTGGCGTGGTTCGCGGTGCACGAGCGCTACGGCGGCCCCGCGGCGTACCAGCGGTTCGTGGACGCGGCGCACGGGCACGGCCTCGGGGTGATCCAGGACGTGGTCTACAACCACTTCGGCCCCTCGGGGAACTACCTGCCGCAGTTCGGGCCGTACCTCGCCGACGGCGACGGGCCGTGGGGCGCGCACGTGAACCTCGACGGCGAGGGTAGTGCGGAGGTACGCCGCTACGTGCTCGACAACGTGCGCTGGTGGCTCCAGGACCTGCATGTCGACGGGTTGCGGCTCGATGCGGTGCACGCGCTGGTCGACTCCTCCGAACCGTCCCTGCTCACCGAGATCGGCGCGCTCGCCGAGGAGCTCTCCGCGCACCAGGGCCGTCCCCTGACGGTGATCGCGGAGTCCGACCTCAACGACTCCTCGATGGTGTTGCCGCGCGAAGCGACCCACGTCGGCCGCCCCGGCACCGGCTTGGACGCGCAGTGGAGCGACGACTTCCACCACGCGCTGCATGTCGCGCTGACCGGGGAGACCAGTGGCTACTACGCCGACTTCGCCCCGTTGAGCGCCCTGGCGAAGGTCTGCGAGCGGGGGTTCTTCCACGACGGCACGTACTCGTCCTTCCGCGGCCGCGACCACGGCCGTCCGCTGCACCCGCACCTGCCCGCGTGGCGGTTGGTGGTCAGCGCGCAGAACCACGACCAGGTCGGCAACCGCGCCCGCGGCGACCGCCTCACCGACAGCCTCGACGAGGCCCGCCTGCAGTTGGTGGCGATGGTGCTGCTGACGGCGCCCTACACCCCGATGCTCTTCCAGGGCGAGGAATGGGCGGCGACCACCCCGTTCGCCTTCTTCACCTCCCACCCCGAGGAGGACCTCGGTCGTGCGGTGTCGGAGGGTAGGCGCGAGGAGTTCGCGCGGATGGACTGGGACCTCGACGAGGTGCTCGATCCGCAGGACCCCGCGACGTACGCGGCCTCGTTGCTCGACTGGGACGAGGCCGAGCAGGCCGATGGTCCGCACGCGCGTGTGCTCGCGGCGTACCGGGACCTGATCGCGTTGCGTCGTCGTACCCCGGAACTCACCGACCCCGACCTCGCCACCGTCTCCTGCGCGGTCGACGAGGAGGCCGGTTGGTTCGTGATGCGCCGAGGTGCGGTGGTCGTCGTGGCGAACTTCTCGCACGACCAGGTCGAGGTGCCGTTGCCGATCGAGGTCGACGAGGTGCTCTGGTGCGGGCCGGGCGGCGTTCGGCTGCGGGGCGACCGGGCGCTGCTGCCGCCCTCAGGCGGGGCCGTGCTCGCCCCGTGACGGTGACGTAACGTCTCGGCCCATGCGGCTTCACGTCTTCTTCCTCGGTGGCACCATCTCGATGACCCCCGTCGAGGACGGGCCGGGAGTGCGTCCGGGGCTGGGGGCGGACCGCCTGCTGGCCGGACTGGAGCCGCCGCCCGGGGCCGAGATCACCGGTGAGGACTTCCGGAGCGTCGGCAGCTCGCACCTGGCCTTCGACGACCTGCTCGACCTGCACCGGGCGGCCAGCGCAGCGGTGGCCAGCGGCGCGGACGGCGTGATCGTCGTGCAGGGCACCGACTCGCTGGAGGAGACCTCGGCCCTGCTCGACCTGTGGTGGGACCACGAGGTTCCGGTGGTCTTCACCGGGGCGATGCGTCACCCGGCCCTGCCCGGCGCCGACGGGCCTGCGAACCTCAGCGCCTCCCTCCGCGTCGCCGCTCACCCGGACTGGCGCGACCTCGGCGTGCTGGCCGTGCTCGGCGACGAGGTCCACGCCGCCCGCTTCGTGGCCAAGACGCACACGAGCAGCCCGGCCGCCTTCGTCTCCCCCGAGGCGGGGCCGCTGGGCCGGATGGTCGAGGGCGTCCCGGTCCGGCTGACCGGCGTACGCCGACGCGCACCTCTCCCCGTGCCCGCCACCATGCCCCGGCGCGTGCCGATCCTCACCGCTGCCCTCGACGACGATGCCGACCTGGTGCGGCTGGTGGCCGAGGCCTCCGAGGGCCTCGTCGTGGCGGGCTTCGGTGCCGGCCATGTGCGTCCCGCCGTCGCGCAGGTCCTGGGCGAGGCGGTCTCGCGTATCCCGGTCGTGCTGGCCTCACGCACCGGCGGGGGCAGCGTCCATGCCCGGACCTATGCCGGCCCCGGCTCGGAGCAGGACCTGCTCGGTCGGGGGCTGATCAGCGCCGGGACCCTGACCCCGTTGAAGGCGCGGCTCGTCCTTGCGGTGCTGATCGGGTGCGGTGCGGACCGGGCGGCGACGGCCGAGGCGTTCAGACGCCTGGGGTGAGCATCGGTGCGAGGAACCGGCGCGCCAGGTCGGCGAGCTGGTTCTCGTCGTCGAGGTCCACGACGTCGCTGGGGGCGAGCAGGAAGGACGCCGAGAGCCGCACCATGAGTTCGGCGACCACGTCCACGTCCAGGTCGGTCGCGACCGTGCCGGCGGACTGTTCGCGTCGCAACTGCCCCGCCAGGAAGCCGCGCACCAGCGCCAGCGTCCGACCGTGCGCCCCCAGGACCGCCGCGGTGGAGACGTCTCCCTCCGCCCGCAGCACGCCCGCGATCAACGGGTTGCCGCGGATCGCGCGCAGCGAGCTGACGAAGCCGACCACGACGCGGTCGGCGACCGTCTCGGCGTCGCGGAGGTCCTGCTGGAACTGGTCGAAGTAGCGGCGGAACTCGCGCAGCACCACCTGCTCGACCAGCGCCTCCTTCGACCCGGCCCGCCGGTAGACGGTGATCCGGGAGAGGCCGGCCCGCCGAGCGACGTCCTCCATCGTGGTGCGGTGGATGCCCTGGTGGCAGAACAGGTCGTACGCCGCGTCGAGCAGTTCCTCCTGGCCCGGCTCCGGCAGCGCGCCGCCGGCGGCGTCGGTGAACGCGCGTTCCAGAACCGATCCGCTGTCGCGCCGGCCAGTGCCGTGGGGCATCGCGTCCTCCTGCGTCGGGAGTGGTTCGGGCCCGGTGGGACCTGCTGCGCATGACGGTACGGACCTGGTGGTTGCGCTCGAGGCGCACCGATGAAACGATGATACGGGGAGGGTTTCAGCGTATCAACGAGGAGTGTTGCGTGGGGACCCTGAGCAGGCGGGGATTGTTGCTGGCCGGAGGCGCCGTGGGTGCGTTGGGGATCGTCTCCCCGCTCCCGGCGTGGACCTGGCCCGCGTCGGGGTCGGTGGCCGGCGCGGGCGTCGGTGCTGACCCGCGCACCGTGTACGACGACGAGGCCGACCGGGTCGTCGCGGCACTCTTCGCGCGGGGCGAGGTGGAGCGGGTCAACGCGCTGCTCGCGGGGTGGACCCGCAACGGGCAGCCGCTGCCCGAGGGACTGCCGGACGACCTCCGGGTCTTCCTCGAGGAGGCTCGGCGCCTGCCGGCCTGGGTCGACCAGGCGAAGCTCACCTCGGTCTTCTCCTTCTACGAGCGGCGGGGGCTCTATCTCGGGGTCCTCTACGGACTGGGCAGCGGGATGATGAGTTGCGTCATCCCCCAGGAGGCGCGGGCGGTCTACTACTCCGCCGGCGGGGCGGACATGAAGGACCGCATCGCCAAGACCGCGAAGCTGGGCTACGACATCGGCGTCCGCGACGCCTTCGGCCCTCAGGGGCAGATGGTCGTGACGTGCCTGAAGACCCGGCTCACCCACGCCGCGGTCCGTCACCTGCTGCCGCGGTCGGGCCACTGGGACGCCGCCGCCACGGAGACGCTTCCGATCAGCCAGGCCGACATGATGGTGACCTGGCACAGCCTGGCGACGTTCAGCCGCAACAAGCTCGACGCGTGGGGAGTACCGGTCTCACCGACCGACTCCGCGGCGTTCCTCCACCTCTGGCAGGTCACCGCCCACATGCTCGGCATCCGCGACGAGTACATCCCGGCGACCTGGGCCGAGGCGAACGCCCAGTCCCGTCAGGTGCTCGACCCGATCCTGGCGCCGACGTACGAGGGCCGAGCGCTGGCGAAGACCCTGCTCAACCTGGCCGCCGAGTACGACCAGGGGCTGAGCAAGCCGATGCTGCACTCCTTCACCCGCTACTGCCTGGGCCATCAGATCGCCGACTGGCTCGAGGTCCCCCGAGAGCTCACCGACTCGTTCGTCTCGACGGGCTGGCCGCCCTTCGTGGCGTTCCGCGAGGCGATGTCGGCCTTCCCGTTCGCGCCCAAGGGCTATTGGACCTTCGACGAGTTCCTCCGGCTGGCGGTGCTGTTCTTCCTCGGCGAGGGCCGCTCGATCAACATCACCATGCCGACGGGCAACAACCCGCACTACTCCTAAGGGCAGGTGGTTTCGAGACGGGTGGTTTCGAGACGGGCTCCTCCGTCGCCCTCCTCAACCCCCGATGGGCCTTCGTCGCCCTCCTCAACCACCGTTCGCCGGTGGTTGAGGAGCGAGCGTCTCGAAACCACCGTCACACGATCGCGCGGTCACGCCCTGTCCAGTAGGGCTGGCGCAGGTCCTTCTTGAGGATCTTGCCGGTGGGGTTGCGCGGCAGCGCGGGGACGATGTCCACGCTCTTGGGGCACTTGAAGTGCGCCAGGCGCTCGCGGCAGAAGTCGATGATCTCCTGCTCGGTGGCGGTGGTGTCGGGCTTGAGGCCGACGACAGCCTTGACCACCTCGCCCCACTGGTCGTCGGGCACGCCGATGATCGCGACCTCGAGGACGGCGGGGTGCTCCGAGACGACCCGCTCCACCTCGGGGGAGTAGATGTTCTCCCCGCCCGAGATGATCATGTCCTTCAGCCGGTCCTCGACGTAGACGTAGCCGTCGGCGTCGACGCGGCCGATGTCCCCGGTGCGAAACCAGCCGTCCTCGGTGATCACCTTCGCGGTCTCCTCAGGCTTGCCGAGGTAGCCCTTCATCAGTTGCGGGGTGTGGAACCACAGCTCGCCCGCCTCCCCGGTCGGCACCTCCTCCAGCGTGGCGGCGTCGACGACCTTGACCGACGTGCCCGGCACGCAGGTGCCGGCCGACAGCAGCCGCTCCGGGTGCTCCGGGTCCTTGTGGGCCTCGGGCAGCAGGTGCGTGATGACCCCGCACACCTCGGTGAGGCCGTAGACCTGCATGAACTTCGTCTTCGGCCAGGCCTCGATCGCGGCCCGGAGCAGCGGCGTCGGCATCGGCGCGGCGCCGTAGGTGTAGATCTTCAGCGCGCTGAACAGCTTCACCGCGTCCGGTCCGGACTGCAGCACCTGCGCGAGCACCGCCGGCACGAGGAACGTGCAGTTGGCGCCGTTGAGGATCGCCCACGCCAGCGAGGCGCCGTCGGGGTCGCGCGTCATCACGCTGGTCACGCCGTCGAAGAGCCCGAAGAGGATGTACGACGAGCCGCCCACGTGGAACAGCGGCATCGAGACCATCGACCGGTCGCCGGGCTCGAAACCCCAGCCCTCATGGGCGTTCAGGGTGTGCTGGATCATCGCCGCGTGCGTCAGCATGACGCCCTTGGGGCGACCGGTGGTGCCCGAGGAGTACATCACCAGGCAGACGTCGTCCGTGGTCGTCTCCGCTGGGCGGGCCAGAGGCTCGGACGCGGCCAGCCAGGCCTCGTACTCGTCGCCCTCGCGCCCGTCCGGGGTCACGGTCAGGATGTGCTCGACACCGGTGAGGTTGTCGCGGATGGCCTCGATGGTCGGCATCAGCTCCTCGCCGACGAAGAGCACCTTCGCCCCGGAGTCGTTGACCGCGTAGTCGACCTCGTCGCCGGCCGAGCGCCAGTTGATGATCGCGTGCGCGGCGCCCAGGGAGCCGGCGGCCAGGGTGATCTCCACGCAGGCGGGGTGGTTCTTGTCCAGGAACGCGACCACGTCGCCCTTGCCGACGCCGAGCGCGCGCAGGCCGCCGGCGGCGCGGCGTACGCGGTCGTTCCACTGGGCCCAGGACCAGGTCCGCTCGCCGTAGAGGATGCAGGGCTCGTCCGGGGTGTGCTCGGCCCAGTAGGCGAGCGGCTCGTCGAGGGTCTGCGGCAGCGGGAAGGCGAACTGAACCGGGGCGTTGTCGGTCTGGGTCATGCCGGGCACTGTGGCACACGGCACAAGACCGAACAAGGGGCCGGACGCGGCGCCGGACGACTTCTCAGGGAGTCCTCATCGTCGGCGGCCGAACCGGCGCCGGGGCCGGTCGCGATCGTGTGCCACTGCTGCGGCGGCCGCCTGGGCCGCGGCCTGCCGGCGCGCCGCGAGACGCGTCCGCCACCGCTCCACCTCGGCCTCGACGTCGCGCTCGCGGGTGATCATGGGCGGCCCGCCGAGGGGCTGCCACCGTGCGGCTCGTACGGCGGCGTTGAACTCCTCCAGCAGCCGCCGCACCTCGGCCTCGGCCGTGGTGCCGTCGAGCCGGTCGTCGAGCTCGGCATCGTCCTTGCGCACCTGGAGCGCCGGCGGCAGCACGCTGATGCCCTCGCGCTCGACGAGCCTGCGGGTCCACCAGTCGGGGTCGTCGGCGTCGGAGAGGTCCAGCGGTTTGCCGTAGCCGGGCAGTCCGTCGAAGTCGCCGCGGGCCATCGCCTGCCGCACCTGGAGGTCGACCCAGGTGTCCTGGTGCTTGATGCGCTCCTCGGCGGCGCGGCGCTCGTCCTCCCGGCTCATCTCCGCACGGCGCGGCGAACCGGGCTCGGGGCGGGGGTCGTCGGGCACCCTTCCACGGTACGGAACCTCAGGTAGCCAGCCGGGGCCAATCGTGGCGGGCTCCGAGCAGCAGCATCACCGTGAACGGGACGCTCCAGCACAGGAAGCCCCAGCCGAAGAGCACCAGCAGTCCCTGGAAGGTGATCGCGGCGATCCACCCCAGCCGGGCCGGCCGACCGCCGACGAGCAGCAGCACGGCGATGGTCAGCTCACCCAGGGCCACGAGCAGGCCCCACAGGACGGGTTGGGCGAGGAACACCTCCTGCCAGCCCGTGCGCACGAAGGCCCAGGGGAGGCGTCGGCGTGCCGCGAGCGAGGGCCGGGTGGGGGAGGTGAGGGTGGTCATGACACACCACTCCTTTCCCCTCCACGCTAGGCCCGCCGAGCGGCGCGCAGCAGGGCCGAGCGTCCCGGGAGGGCGTGGACATGGAGAGCCCCGGGCCCGACCGGTGCGCGGTCGGACCCGGGGCGGTCAGGGGGGTGGTCCCGGAGGGGGTCAGCCCTCCAGCTCGGCCTTGATCTTGGTCAGCGTCGCGGCGAGGTCGCGCTCGAGCTCGGCGGCGAAACTGTCGGTGCCGCCGAAGGCCACGTTCGTCAGCCGCACCGACAGGTCGGTGATGCCCTCGGGCGCCTCGCGGCGGGCGGTCACCTTCGTGCCCGCCCCGGCCGGCTCGAGGGTGTAGCTCCACACGACGGTGTTCTCCTTGACCCGCCACGCGATCTCCTGCTCCGGCACGAAGCGGACGATCTTGGACTGGGTCGGCCACAGCAGGAAGCCACGCTTGTTGAGGTTGATCATCGTCGCGCCCAGGCCCTCGCCCTTGAGGAAGGTCTTGAGGGTCTGAGGGCTCCAGCGCGCCATGTTGCGGGGGTCGGAGAGCACGGCCCACACCGCGGCCGGCGAGGCGGCGATCTCGGTGCTGGCCTCGAGGGTCTCGACGTTCTGCAGCGGCATGCGGTGCCTCCTGGTCACGGGCCTGCGGATCAGGCGCTAGGAAGATGATGCCAACTCAGATACCGATGGTCTCTGTGATCTTGGTGACGTTCGTGTTCTTCCGCCTCGGGCCCTTAGTCCGGAGTCGTGACAAACGATCCATTGTCACGTGATGGCGGACGTGAGAATCTCGTCCCACGGCCCCGCCACTGTGGCGGGGCCGGCCACGGGGGTGGGACACGCGAACATGACGGCCAAGACCACCGAGACGACGTACGCGACGAGCCCGCCGCGTGTCCAAGTGCGCGACGGGCTCACCTGGATCGCCTTCTCCCGCACGTACGCCGTGCACCGCGACCGCGTCTGGCGCGCGCTGACCTCGCCTCGAGTGATGGCTGCCTGGATCGGTCCGTGGGCCGGTGATCCGACCCTGGGTGGGGTGCAGGTGGACTTCCTCGACGGGTCGCCGCCGGTGAGCTACGAGGTGCTGCGCGTCGATCCGGGCCACGCCTTCGAGGTCGCCTCGGTCAGCCCCTACGACGGCAGCCGCTGGCCGGTGACCGCGCGCCTCTCCGACACCGTGCACGGCACGGTGCTGGAGTTCGCCCAGGGCGTCCTCGAGCCCGGACACGCCCGCGGCGTCGCGGTCAGCACCGAGTACTACCTGGCCCGGTTGGCGGCCGTGTTGGAACAGCGCGACCCCGAGACGGTCAGCTACGACGATCTCGTCGTGGAGACGGCGCCGACGTACCGCGCGCTGTTCCCGACCCAGCGCCGGGCCTGAGCAGGCACCCTGACGCACACCCGGGAGGTGCGTCCGGCCGCGGTCAGCGGCCGAACAGCTTGCTCAGGAAACCGCCGGACGACGGCTCGTTCTCGTGACCGGCGCACCGGTTCGCCTTCGGCACTCCGGCCATGACCTGGTTGACGTGCATGCCGCAACCGGCCCAGGTCGTCTTGCCGCACTTCTTGCAGGTGACTGCTCGGCACATGGTGATGCTCCTTCGTGGGTGTGGTGAGGGTGTGGAGATCGAGGGTCAGGCAAGCGCGGGGAACGCCTGCGTGGCGGTGTAGATGGCGACGGCGAGCACGAGCGCGGTGAAGGCGCCGGCCAAGCGGTGGGCGTCGACCCGGCTGACCAGGCGGGCGCCGATCACCGCGCCGATGCCGGAGGCGGCGGTCAGCAGCAGCACCTCGGCCCACTCCGGCTGGACGCCCGAGCCGACGCGGACGGCGAGCGCCGACGCGCTGGTCATCGCGATGACGACCAGGGAGGTGCCCGCGGCGTATCGCATCGGCAGCCCCAGGGCCAGGACCAGAGCCGGCACGACCAGGAAGCCGCCGCCGACGCCGAGGAAGCCGGTCATGAGGCCGACCACCGTCGCGGTCACGAGGAGCTTGAGCAGTTGCGGGCAGTTGCAGTGGAACTCGGGGCTGACCGAGAGGATCGGGCCGTCCAGGTGCGGAGGCTTCTCGGGCTGCCGGCCGCGCAGTTGACGCACCAGCATCAGGCCGCCGACGACGAGCATCAGCACGGCGAAGGCGGCCAGCAGCACGTCCTCGTCGACCTGGGTCGAGAGGCGGGCTCCGACGGCCGCGCCGCCGATGGCCAGGGCTCCGAAGGTGAGCCCCTGGCCGAGCAGGACGTTCCCCCGCCGGTAGGCCGTGATGCCTCCGATGACCGCTGTCGAGCCCACCACGACCAGGGAGCCGGTGGTCGCCTGGACCGGCGTCTCCCCCAGGGCGTAGACGAGCACCGGCACGGCCAGGATCGAACCGCCCGCGCCCAGGGCGCCGAGGCTGATCCCGATGCCGAGCCCGGCAACGAGAGCGATCACCAGGTCCATCAGGCGTCCGGCCCCACCATCGAGAGTCCGGCGCCGGCGGCGTTGTCGAAGGAGTCGTCGACGGCGACCAGAGTCCGGCCGATGCCGGCCAGGAACGACGCGGCGATCGAAGCGCGGTAGCCGCCCGCGCAGTGCACCCAGAGCTCGCCCTCGGGCACCTCGTCGAGCCGCCGGGGGAGCTCGTGCAGGGGGATGTTGACCGCATCGGCGATGGCGACGCCGGCGTACTCCTTGGCGCGGCGGACGTCGAGGACGACCACCGGCCGGTGGTGCCGCACCTGCGCCAGGTCGGCGAAGGTGCCGGTCGGGAACGAGGCGAGTGGCCGGTCGCTCCAGTCCTCGGGGCCGCCGGTGGCGTGTGCGGCCGGGCGGTCGATCCCGATCCGGACGAGCTCGCGCTGGGCCTCGGCGACCTGCTTCTCGCTCTCGCCGAGCAGCGTGACGGGTGTGCCCCAGTCGATCAGCCAGCCGAGGTACGTCGCGAACGACCCGTCGATGCCGAAGTTGAGCGTCCCCGGCGCGTGGCCGGCGGCGAACACGGTGCGGTCGCGCAGGTCCACGACCCACTCGCCGGCCTCGATCCGCCGCCGCACCTCGGCGGCGTCCGCGCGGGCCGGCAGGCTCAGGTCGGGCGCGCCCGGTCCGGCGGCGTTCCCAGGCCCCATGTGGGCGTAGTACGCCGGGAAGGCGTCCAGCCCGGCGAGCAGGCCCTCGACGTAGGTCTCCTCGTCCTGGGTCAGCACCGGGTTGACCCGCTTCTCGGTGCCGATCGTCGATGAGGTCGCCTCGGACTGGGTGGCCGAGCAGAAGGAGCCGAAGCCGTGCGTGGGCAGCACCTCGGCGGAGTCGGGCAGCAGTTCGGCCAGCCGGTGGGCCGAGGCGTGCTGGTGACGGACCAGCGCGTCGGTGTGGTCGGGGCCGAGCAGGTCGGGCCGCCCGGTCGCTCCGAACAGCAGCGAGCCGCCGGAGAAGACCGCCAGGCCGTGCTCGGGCTCCGCCGCGTCGGCCAGGGTGAAGGACAGGTGCGTGAACGTGTGGCCGGGGGTGGCGACCGCAGAGACTCGCATGCGCGCGCCCACCTCGACGGTGTCCCCGTCGACGATGCCGGTGCGCTCGAACGCCACCGGGTCGGCGGCGTTGACGTAGTAGGCGGCGCCGGTCGCCTCGACCAGGGCCAGGCCTCCGGTCAGGTAGTCGTTGTGGATGTGGGTCTCGAAGACCGCGACCAGGCGGACGCCGAGCCGCTGCACCAGCTCCAGCACCCGGTCGACGTCGCGTTGCGGGTCCACGACGAAGGCGACCTCGCCGTCGTGCACCAGGTAGCTGCGGTCGCCCAGGGTCGGGGTGTCGATCACGTGCGCCTCGAAGGCGCCCAGGGTGAGCCCGTTCGCGGGTGACTCGCCCATCACAGACCCCTCTCGACGGGGCGTCCGGCGGCGGCCCAGGCGGCGGTGCCGCCCAGCACGTTGTAGGCGTCGAAGCCCTGGGCGAGCATCAGGTCGAGCATCGCGCCGCTGCGGTTGCCCGAGCGGCAGATCAGGTAGACCGGGGCGCTCTTGTCGATCTCGGCGAGCCGGCTGGCGAGCTGGCCCATCGGGACCAGGCGTGCACCGGGCACGTGCACCTCGACGTACTCGCTGGGCTCGCGGACGTCGATCAGGCTGCCGTTGCCGTCCAGGGGCAACAGCTCGGCGAGCCGGTCGATGTCGATCTCGCGGTCGTTCATGGCAACTCCTCCGGGCAGGGTCGGACGATGCACACACTATACCCCAGGGGGTATGATGCATGCACGTGGTCCACCCGGGACGACGCGCGAGGAGGGCCAACACCGATGCATCTCGACGGTACTCAGGTCGGTCCGGTGGTCAACCGGATCCGGCGCGCACAGGGCCAGTTGAACGCCGTACTGCGCATGCTGGAGGAGGGTCAGGAGTGCGAGGACGTCGTCACCCAGCTCGCGGCGGTGTCCAAGGCGCTGGACCGGGCCGGCTTCGCGCTCGTGGCCCAGGGTCTGCAGCAGTGCCTCCAGGACCCGTCCGAGGCGGGCGCGGCCGACCTCGAGCGGCTCGAGCGGTTGTTCCTGTCGCTCGCGTGAGCGCGCTGGGTGCGCCCTACGCCGCGTCGTCGCGGCGGGCGCTCTGGATCAGCATGATCCGCAGGTCCGCCAGGCCGCGGTGGACGTAGTCCTCGAGCCGCACGCCGGCCGGCAGCGCCACCGGCGCCTCGTCGTACCCGCCGGACTCGGCGAGCGGCGCGCTCGACGGTCGGGCCAGCGCGCGTGAGACCAGGTGCGCAGGAACCAGCACCATGAACATCATCAGCAGCAGCACCGTCAGCCCGAACATGCCCTGCTCATCGGCAGCGCGGGGTCCGACCTGAGCCCCGGACCAGACCTGGGGGCGTGACGCGAGCACGCCCCCAGGCGGTCGGCCGGATCAGGCCGGCAGGGACCGGGCGATGATCTCCTTCATGATCTCGGAGGTGCCTCCGTAGATCTGCTGCACGCGCATGTCGGCCCAGGCGCGCGCGATCGGGTACTCGTTCATGTAGCCGTAGCCACCGTGCAGCTGGAGGCACTTGTCGATGCACTTCTGGGCCCGCTCGGTCGCCCAGTACTTCGCCATCGCCGCGGTCGGGATGTCGAGGCGACCCTCCAGGTGGGCCACGATGCAGTCGTCGATGAAGGCCCGCGTCACCGCCGCCTCGGTGGCGACCTCGGCCAGCTTGAACTTGGTGTTCTGGAAGGCGAAGATCGGCTTCCCGAAGGCCGTGCGCGCCTTGGTGTACTCGTGGGTGAGTCGCAGGGACTCCTCGATCGCCACGACCGCGCCGACCGCGATGATCAGCCGCTCCTGCGGGAGCTGCTCCATCAGCCAGAAGAAGCCGGCGCCCTCGGTCTCGCCCAGCAGGTTCTCCGCGGGCACCTTCACGTCGTCGAAGAACAGTTCGCAGGTGTCCTGGCCCTTGAGGCCGATCTTGTCGAGCACGCGCCCGCGGCGGAAACCCTCACGGTCGGTCTCCACCAGGAGCAGCGAGACGCCGGAAGCGGCCTGGGAGGGGTCGGTCTTGGCGACGACCAGGACGACGTCGGCCATGTAGCCGTTGGTGATGAAGGTCTTCGCGCCGTTGAGAACGTAGTGGTCGCCGTCCTTGATCGCCTTGGTCTTGATGCTCTGCAGGTCGGACCCGGTACCGGGCTCGGTCATCGCGATCGCGCTGATCGCTTCGCCGCTGGCCAGCTTGGGCAGCCACTTCCGCTTCTGGGCCTCGGTGCCGTAGTGGAGGATGTACGGCGCCACGATCCCGCTGTGCAGGCTGGCGCCCCAGTTGGAGTCGCCGACGCGGGCCTGCTCCTCGAGCAGGATCGCCTCGTGAGCGAAGGTGCCGCCCCCGCCGCCGTACTCCTCGGGGATCGAGGCGCACAGCAGGCCGAGGTCGCCGGCCTTGAGCCATAGCTCGCGGTCGACGTGGCGCTGCTCGATGTAGCGCTCGATGTTGGGCTTGATCTCCTTCTCGCAGAAGGTGCGGGCGAGGTCGCGGAAGGACTCCAGGTCCTCGTCCATCCAGCGGGAGGCTGCCTCGGTCACGTGCTCACTCCGTGGGGTCGGGGCCGCGCGCGTGCGGGCCGGGTACAGGGTGTACCCGACTGAGTATCGATCAGTTCGTCTCCGGGTACAAGGTGTTCCCGGAGAGGTATCGTGCTCCGGTGAGCAGCTGGACCGACACCGCGTCGGCGCGGCGGTCCACGGCCCACTCCGACCACCGGGCCGACCGGCGCGCCGCGATCGTTGCTGCCGCCGCGGAGGCGATCGAGCGGTACGGCGCCGACGCCTCGACCGCGCAGGTCGCCGAGCTCGCCGGTGTCGCCCGCCCCCACGTCTACCGGCACTTCTCCAGCAAGGACGAGCTGGTCGACGAGGCCGCCCGGTACGCCGCGGCGCAGCTCCGCGCCGCGGTCCGGCCGACCCTGGCCCGACAGGGGGAGCCGCTGGTCGCGATCGCCGGCCCCGTCGCCGCCGCGGTCGACTGGGCGGCCGCGCATCCCACGCTCTACCGCTTCATCACGCAGCGGCCCGCATCCGGGTTCCGCCCCTCACGCACGCACTTCCTGGAGGAGATCGTTGCCGCCACGCGTGAGTTCGTGGAGCGACAGGGCCTCGAGGTCCGTCCCCCCGACGCGGTGCTCGCCGGACTGATGGGAATGGTCGACACCAGCATCCGGTGGTGGCTCGACCACGACGACGAGCCCCGCGACGCCCTGATCACCCGCCTGTCGGAGCAGGTGTGGCTGGTGCTGGGGTCGTTGCTCGAGCGCGAACGTTAGGGGCCATTCCAGATGGCACAACGGCCCCGATCCACCCGCTGAGGGCGGCATCGGGGCCGTTGTGCCAGTCGAAATGGCCCTTACCCGTGGCTGGGGGCCTTGCTGTCGAAGGCGCACCCCACCGGCACCCCGAACCGTGCCAGCACGCTGGCCGCGGGACAGAAGCCGGTGATGCTCGACTGCAGCAGGTTGAGCCCGACGAAGCCGGTCAGCAACAGCCACCAGGGCGAGACCAGGGCGGCCAGGAGGGCGCTGACCAGGGTCATGGTGCCGGCGATGGCGAAGACGAGCCGGTCGATGTTCAGAGCGTTGTTCATGTCGATCACCCGTGGCTGAACGTGACGTTGGGCAGGACGCGCGTGAGCCAGGCCGGCGTCCACCAGGCCGCGTGACCGGTCAGGCGGAGCATCACCGGCAGCAGCACGAGGCGGACCAGGAAGGCGTCCACCAGGACGGCCACCCCGAGCACGATCCCCATCTCCTTGGGCGGCAACGGCCCTGACAGCGAGAAGGTGAAGAACACCGCCACCATCACCGCGGCCGCGGCGAAGATGACCCGCCCCGAGTGCGCCAGCGAGCCCACCATCGCCTCGCGTGCGTCTCCGGACTTCTCGTAGTGCTCCTTGGCCGAGGCCAGCAGGAAGACGGTGTAGTCCATTGCGATCGCGAAGATCATCGCGAAGAAGAACACCGGCGCCCACGCGTCCAGGAAGCCCTGGGACTCGAAGCCCATGAGGTCGGCCCCGATGCCGTCCTGGAAGACCAGGCGTGCGACGCCGAACGCGGCCGCCGTCGAGAGCAGGCTGGCCAGGGTGCCGAGCAGGGAGATGAGCGGAGCCTGGAGGGCGATGAGGAGCAGCAGGAAGCCCAGCGCCAGGACGACGCCGATGACCAGCGGCGTGGACTCGTCGAGTTGCGCCTTGAGGTCGAGGTTCTCCACGGCGGCACCGCCCACGAGGGCCGAGGTCGGCAGGTCCGCACGGAGCCGGTCGACGGTGTCGCTCAGGGCCGGGTCGGACGGGTCGACGGTGGGCACGGCCTGGATGAGTGCGAGCCCGCTGCCGTCGCCGGCCGGCATCGCCGGGGTGGCGGCAAGGATGCCCTCGTCGGCGGTCAGGACGCGCGACGCACGCGGGGCCTGGTCGCGGTCGACCACGATCTGCAGAGCGCCGGGCGCGCCGTCGCCGAACGCGGCCTGCACCTGGTCGTAGCCCACCCGGGCGTTGGCCTCCTCCGGCAGGACCTTGATCGACGGCATCGCGGTGTTCAGCCCGACCACCGGTGCGGCCAGGGCGACGAGCACCACCAGAGCGCCGAGGCCGAAGGCGACCGGGCGCCGCCACAGCAGGTCGCCCCACCGTTCGAAGCGCGCCGAGCGGTGTTCACCGCCGTGGACCCAGGGGAGGGCGAACTTGTTGATGCGCAGGTCGAGCTTGCCCAGCACCAGGGGGAGCAGGGTGAGCGTGGCCGCGAGGACGAAGACCACCGAGATCATGATGCCGCCGGCCATCGAGCGGAACGCGGGGGAGGGAACGAGCATCACCGCGGACAGCGAGACCAGCACGGTCAGACCGGAGAGCAGCACCGCCTTCCCGGCGGTGTCCATCGTCTCGACGATCGCCTGGCGCACCGTCCGCATGTGGCCCATCCGGGCGGCGCGGTAGCGGACGACCAGGAAGAGCGCGTAGTCGATGCCGAGCGCCAGAGCGAACATCATCGCGAAGTTCATCGCCCAGATGGACACCGGGAAGAGCATGTTGAGCAGGACCAGGGATCCGGCCGAGGCCACCAGGCCGGCCAGGGTGAGGATCAGCGGCAGCCCGGCCGCCACCAGCGCACCGAACGCGATGACCAGGATCGCCATGGTCACCGGCCACGACATCATCTCCGACTTCAGCATCGCCTCGAGGTTCGCCTCGTTGAAGTCCGACCACAGCAGCGAGGCGCCCGTGGGGTTCACCTCGACGCCGTCGCCCGAGAGGGCACTCAGCTCTTCCTTGAGGTCGTCGGCGACGCGCACCATCTCGTTGGTGTCCACGCCGGCACCGGCCAGGATCACCGCGGTGCGTCCGTCCTGGCTCAGCGTGACGCCGGGTGCGGGAGCCACGACGGTGTCGATGCGCTCCTCGGCTTCGAGGATCGCGGTGGCTTCGGCGATGACGCGGGCGCCGGGGCCGCGGGTCACCGGGCCGTCCTCGCGGACCACGACGACCTGGATCGCCGACGAGGCGTTGCCGCCGAAGTGCTCCTGTGCGAGGTCCCGGACGGCGACGGACTCCGAACCGTCCGCCTGCCAGCCGGCCCCCGAGAGCTCGGCCTCGACCCGCGGGGCGAAAGCGCCGAGGACGACGATCACCAGCAGCCACAGGCCTCCGACGATCTTGCCGTGGTCGAGCACCCAGGCTCCGAGGCGGCCCAACGGACCACCCGAGTCCGCATGGCCGTAGTTCTCACCGGGATGGCCGGGGACCTCGTCGAGAGGGGGCTCGCCGGTGGGCGGATTCGGAATCGGGGCGGAGACGTGCGTGGTCACAGGGACTCCCGGGTCGTGGCAGGGCTCGGAACAGAACAAATGCATACCCACTGGGGTATGCAGCGAAAGAACGATAACACCCCCAGGGGTATAGCGGCGAATCGCGGGTCCGGGGACCGTTGGGCTCGAGGGAAGGGGCGCACATGAGCGCAGGAGAGGGATTCACCTTGTCGGCGGTCGTCGAGGACGCCTTCGACGAGGTCGTGGTCCGTGCGCGCGAGGCGCTGGGAGCCGAGGGGTTCGGGGTCCTGACCGAGATCGACCTGTCGTGGACCTTCCAGCACAAGCTCGGGATCGAGGTCCCGCGGCAGACCATCCTCGGGGTCTGTCGGGCCGAGTTGGCGCATCGTGCGGTGACGGCCGACCCGTCGGTGGCGACGCTGCTGCCGTGCACCGTCGTGGTGCGCGACCTCGGCGAAGGGCGGGTCCTGGTCGAGACCATGGATCCCGCGGTGATGGGCGACCTGGGCGGGCCTGCCGTGGCCGAGGTGTCCGCCGATGTGCGCGCGCACCTGTCCAGCGCGCTGGCGGCTCTTCAACCGAACGGTTGACAAGACGCGCGGGTCGTCCCTAGCGTTCAACCATCGGGTTGAAGAAGGTGGCCATGGACGACGCGCAGCTCAGCAAGGTCTTCGCCGCACTCGCGGATCCGACACGGCGCGATCTGGTCGTGCGCCTGACCGAGGGCGACGCGACGCTGACCGAGCTCGCCGCGTCGTACGACGTGTCGGTGCAGGCGGTCTCCAAGCATCTCCGGGTGCTGGAGGAGTCCGGACTGGTCCGGCGTACGCAGGTCGCGCAGACGCGCCCCTGCCATCTCGAAGCCGACGTCCTGTCCCTGGCCACCAAGTGGCTGGAGCGGTATCGGCGCCAGGCCGAAGAACGCTACGCCCGACTCGACGACGTGCTCGACGCGCTCGCTCTCGCCGAGGGCGACGCCGCTCCCACCCCTCTCGAAGGAGAAGCATCATGACCACCATCGCCCACCCCCGCACCAGCATCGAGGCACCCGCGGACCTGCCGCTGGTGCGCATCGAGCGGGAGTTCAACGCCCCGGTCGACCGCGTCTACCGCGCTCACGTCGAGCCCGACCTGCTGATTCGGTGGCTCGGTCCGCGCGGCATGGAGATGACGGTCCAGGCCTACGACGTACGCCGCGGCGGCGCCTACGCCTACACCCACCGTGACGGGGAGGAGGACTACCGGTTCTTTGGTTCGTTCCACGACGTCCGCCCGAACGAGCGGATCGTCCAGACCTTCGCCTACGAAGGCTTCGCGGACTCGGTGAGCCTGGAGACGCTGGAGTTCATCGACCTCGGTGACGGGCGCTGCCGGCTGATCGCGACCTCGCTGGTCGACTCGATCGAGGGGCGCGACGCCTTCGTGGCCAGCGGCATGGAGACCGGCGTGGTCGAAGGTTACGAGAAGCTCGACGAACTGCTCGCGGACCAGGACGCCGGATGAGCGCGCTCATCGGGGCTGAGCCAGCCCAGGCGCACCGGCTGATCGCCGGACGCTTCGGCGAGGTCGTCGCGCACGTCCGGCCGGATGCCTGGGACTCCTCGTCCCCCGTCGCCGAGTGGCGGGCGCGCGACGTGGTCGACCACTTGGTGACGTGGCTGCCCGGCTTCCTCGAGTCCGGAGCCGGCGTCGTCCTACCGCCCGCCCCCTCTGCCTCGCTCGACCCGGCCGCCGCCTGGACGGCTCATTCCTCAGCGGTGCAGGCACTCCTCGACGATCCCGCGACGCCAGCCCGGGTGCTCCGTGACCCGCACGTCGGCGAGATCCCGCTGCCCCAGGCGATCGACCGGTTCTACACCACCGACGTCTTCCTCCACACCTGGGACCTCGCCCGCGCGACCGGCCAGGAGCCGCGGTTGGACCCGGAGAAGTGCCGGGTCATCTATGAGGGGATGCTCCCCATCGAGGAGATGCTCCGCGCCAGTGGCCAGTTTGGCCAGGCGATGCCGGCGCCCGAGGACGCCGACAACGAGACCCGCCTGTTCGCGTTCCTCGGACGCCCCGTCTGACCCCCTGACCCTCTGACCGTTTGCCCCCACCCCCTTGCGCGACTGGTCCCATCTTTCCCGCGACTGGTCAGGTCTTGCGCGCGACTGGTCGCGTCTTTCGCGCAAGACGCGACCAGTCGGCGGGAAGACGTGACCAGTGGGCGGGAAGACGTGACCAGTCGGCGGGAAAACGCGACCAGTCGGCGGGAAAACGTGACCAGTGGGCGAGGGGGTCAGGTGCCGGAGCGGAGCCCCTCGAGCCAGGCGGAGGCCTCTTCGAACTCGGCGTCCGACGTACCGGGGCGGATGGTCGGGGCCTTGCCGTCGTGGCGCTCGTAGGAGCCGAGGAACCGGACGTCGGCGCAGACCCGGCGCAGCCCCATCAGGGCCTCACCGACACGGCGATCCTCGATGTGGCCCTCGCAGTCGATCGAGAAGCAGTAGTCACCGAGCGCCGCCCCGGTGGGCCGCGACTCGATTCTTGTCATGTTGACACCACGCATCGTGAGCTGATCGAGGATCTCCATCAGCGCGCCGGGGTGGTTGTCGCGCATGAAGGCGACCAGGCTGGTCTTGTCGCGACCGGTGCGGTGCGTGGGTCGCGCCGGTGGGGTGACCAGGACGAAGCGGGTGACCGCGTCCGCGTTGTCGCCGATGCCCTCGGCAAGCGCGGTCAGCGCGTAGTGGGTGCCCGCGACCGGGGCCGCGATCGCCGCCTGCCAGGCGGGGGACTCCTCGGCCAGGGCGGCGGCTGCGGCCGCGGTCGAGGTGGAGTGCACGACCTCGGCCGCAGGCAGGTGCTCGGCCATCCAGCCGCGGGTCTGCGCGGCCGCATGCGGGTGGGTCGCGACCGTGCGGATGTCGGCCAGCGTGGTGCCGGGGCGCACCAGGAGCGAGAACGCGACCGGCACGGTCATCTCCCGCACGATCATCAGCCGCGAGCCGGTCGCCAGCTCGTCGAGGGTGACCGGCACCGACCCCTCGACGGAGTTCTCGATCGGCACCACCGCGCCGTCGGCCTGGCCGTCGCGCACCAGGTCCAGCGCGACGGTCACCGTGGCACACGGCGTCAGCTGCGCGTCGGCGGCCTCGGGCAGGGTGCGCAACGCCTGCTCGGTGAAGGTTCCTCGGGGGCCCAGGAAGGCGTAGTGGTCCGGCACGGGATCAGGTTAGTGGCGCGTCCGCGTGGCACCCCGGTGCGGCCTGCCGGGGAACCTACCCTGGTGCCGATGTCGAACTCCGCGCTGACCGTGCTGGTCTCCCTGCTCGCCGTGGTGAGCGTCGGCGCCCTGGTGCTGGCGGCCCTCGCCTACCGCGAGCTGCACCACCGCAAGCACCCCTCTCCTCTGCCGACCGATCTTGCCGGTCTGCGCGAGTCCGTCGAGGCGCTGCGCAGCGAGGCCGAGGGGTCGCTCAAGCACGTCGGCGTCGTCCGATATGACGCCTTCGGCGACATGGGCGGCCGGCTGAGCTGGTCGCTGGCCCTGGTCAACGAGCGCGGCAACGGGTTCGTGCTCAGCTCGATCACCGGGCGTTCGGACTCGCGTACCTACGCCAAGGGCGTCAGCGCGTGGGCCGGCGAGCAGACTCTCTCGGCCGAGGAGGACGAGGCGATCCAGATCGCCAAGTCGTCGGACTGAGCCAGGAGACAGCGATCAGTCGGTCCGAGTGAGCTCGAAGACCTTGATCTCCCGCGAGGTCCGCTGCTCGTAGAGCGCGTAGTTGGGCCACACCGCGAGCATCTCCTGCCACGCCCGGGCACGCTCCTCGCCCTCGAGCCTCCGCCCCGTCACCGGGTACGTCGTCCCCTTCGTGCGGAAGGTCGCCTCCGGGTTCGCTTCGAGGTTGACCACCCAGACGGGCTGCTTCTCGCCACCGAAGTTCGACCCGGCGATCAGGAAGGAACGGCCTCCCGCGCGGGGGACCGACAGCAGCGGGGTCGACCGCGGTAGCCCGGAGTTGCGGCCGGTCACCGTCAGCATGCCGTTCGGCAGTCCGGCGATGTCGAGGATGGTCAGCCGCCCGCCGGTGCGCTTCTGGATGAACTGGTCCGTCGCGACGATCTGCGGCAGGTAGTTCGGCATGAACGACAACTTGCCGACGCGGACGGCGAGCGGAGTGAGGAGACCCATGCGCCGTAGCCTAGTGAACCGGATCGGTTCAGAGAATGTGATCTTCGCTAACTTTCACCGCGGGACGCGGACGAGCAGCCGGCCGGGCAGGCACTCGCAGGTCAGTTCGTGGCCGGCGCCGATCGGGTCGCCGTCGATCTGCCGCGGCGCCTCGTGGGCGGCCCGGATGACGACCTTCTGCCCGGTCATCCGGTTCACGGTGTCGTCGGTCTTCCGCCAGCGGGTGATCACCCGGACGACGACCTTCAGCCACGACAGGAACCGCTTCGGGTTCACGATCACCACGTCGATGCGCCCGTCGTCGATGGCGGCGTCGGGCAGCAGCGGCAGCCCTGCCTGCAGGAAGCCGACGTTGCCGACCACGATCGTGCGGGCGCGGTGCTTGGTGAACGGCTCGTCGTCGATGGAGATCTCGACGCGGATCGCGGGGAACATCAGGTTCCGCAGGCCCGACACGACGTAGGCCAGCCAGCCGACCTTGGCCTTGATCTGCTCGTTGGCCCCCTCCATGATCGCGGCGTCGAAGCCCATCCCCGCCATCACCAGGAAGTGCTCGTCCTCCTCGAGGCCGTCACCGCTGATCCGGACCAGGTCGATGGCGCGGTCCTGCCCGTTGAACGCCACGTCGATGGCGGCGTTGAGGTAGAGCGGCAGGTCCAGGTTGCGGGCGAGCAGGTTGCCGGTGCCGGCCGGGATCACCCCGACCGGGATGCCGGTGCCCGCCAGCTCGGCGCAGACCGTCCGCACGGTGCCGTCGCCGCCGCAGACCACGACCAGCTCGGCCCCGCCCAGCGCGGCGTCGTGGGCCATCGACCGGCCCGGGTCCTCCACCGTGGTCTCGAACCAGGTGGGCTCGCCCCAGCCGAGCTCGGCGGCGCGGGCGTTGACCTGGGCGCGGAAGGCAGCCGGGTCGTCGACCTTGATCGGGTTGAGGATGACCGCCAGCTCGCGGACGCGCGGCACCGTCGTGGGGGCGGGCTCGGTGTGGCTCGAGCGCGGCGTGGGGTCCAGCAGATACGCCGTGGCGCACACCCACAGCGCGCCCAGGGCCCACCCGGCCAGGACGTCGCTGACGTTGTGCACGCCCAGGAAGAGCCGGTCCAGCCCGACGGCGAGCGCGACCAGCAGCGCGACGGCGCCGATCAGGCGGCGCTGGTTGCGGCGGCGTACGAAGATGTGCGCCAGCACGAGTGCGACGCCCGCGGCCGCGGCGATGCCGCTGGCGTGGCCGGAGGGGAACGACCGGTCGGAGAGCTCGATGATCGCGATGTCGGGCCGCTCGCGGCCGTAGAGCCCCTTGAGCAGCGCCGTGCTCAGCGACGTCCCGGTCATGACGATCACGAGCCACAACGCCGTGCGCTGGAAGCCCCGCAGGAGCAGCACACCGGCCACCACGACGGTGTAGAGCGCCATCGGCCAGAAGTCGGTGACCTGGGACAGCAGCCGCGCCACCGACTCCAGCCACGGGTACTCCATCGTGGCCCGGAAGAACGGGTCGCCGAGCTGGGTGTCGAGGTCGGTCAGCCAGTCCTGGTGGACCCACACCAGGTAGGCGAACAGCACGAACACCGCCCCGGAGGCCCCCGCGCCGAGGAGCAGGCGGCTCCGGGTCTGCTCGCTGAACGACATGGTGCTCCTCGCACGAGGTGGTGGGCCGGGTGTGGTCGGCGCGGGTCTGGTCGGGAGCCAGTATGTCCGCTCTCGCTCCTGCGCACCGCATCGTGGGAGCAGCCTCACGCGGGCGGCGAGACCGGCCTCACACCCCCACGCTCACCGCGGGTGCAGGCGCACCACCAGGCTCTTCATCACCGGCGTGTTCGACCCCTTGGCCACCGAACCGAGCGAGAGCAGCACGTTGGTCTCGGGGTAGTAGGCCGCCGCGCAGCCGCGCGCCGTGGCGTACGGCACGATCCGGAACTCTTCGGCGACCCGGCGTACGCCGTCGGCGTGGACGGCCTCGAGGTCGACGTACTGTCCCTCGCTCAGCCCCAGCGCGGCGAGGTCGTCGGGGTTCACGAAGACGACCCGCCGGCCGGCCTTGATGCCGCGGTAGCGGTCGTCGAGGCCGTAGATCGTGGTGTTGAACTGGTCGTGGCTGCGCAGCGTCTGCAACAGCAGGTGGCCGTCGGGGACGCGGAGCACCTCCAGCGGCGAGGAGGTGAAGCGGGCCTTGCCGGTGGCGGTGGGGAAGGTGCGGCTGTCGCGCGGCGGGTGCGGCAACGCGAACCCGTCCGGGCGCTGCACTTTGCTCTCGAAGTCCTCGAAGCCGGGGACCACGCGCGCGATGTGCGCGCGGATCCGGGTGTAGTCACCGGCGAGCCCGCTCCAGTCGATGCTGTCGTCGGCGCCGAAGAGTTCCTCGGCGAGCCCCGCCACGATCGCGACTTCGGAGCGCAGGTGCTCCGAAGCGGGCTTCAAGCGGCCCTGGCTGCGGTGGACCATGCACATCGAGTCCTCGACGGTCACGAACTGGTCGCCGGCGTCTTGGACGTCGCGTTCGGTGCGCCCCAGGCACGGCAGGATCAGTGCCTCCCGGCCGACCACTGCGTGGGAGCGGTTGAGCTTGGTGGAGACCTGCACGGTGAGGTCGAGGCCGCGCAGGGCCTCCTCGGTGGCGCGGGTGTCGGGGGTCGCGGCGGCGAAGTTGCCGCCCATCCCGAGGAACACCCGGACCCGACCCTCCTGCATGGCGCGGATCGTGTCGACGGCGTCGAGGCCGTGGGTGCGCGGCGGGTCGAAGCCGAACTCGGCGCCGAGCCGGTCCAGCCACGGGTCGGGCATCCGCTCCCAGATCCCCATGGTGCGATCGCCCTGCACGTTGGAGTGGCCGCGCACCGGGAGGACGCCGGCGCCGCGGCGACCGATGTGGCCGCGCAGCAGCAGCAGGTTCACGACCTCGCCGATGGTGGCGACCGACTCGCGGTGCTGGGTCAGCCCCATCGCCCAGCAGACGATGACGCGCTCGGCGGCCAGGTAGGTGCGCGTGAACGCCTCCACCTCGTCGCGGGTCAGGCCCGTGGCGGCCAGTACGTCGTCCCAGGAGAGCGCCTCGACGAACGCCCGGTACTCCTCGACGTCGGAGCAGTACGCCGCGAGGAACTCCGCGTCCTCGGCGCCGGCCTCGAGGACGAGTTTCCCGGCCGCGGCGAACAGCGCCCGGTCACCGGCCAGGCGCACCGGGTAGTGCTCGTCGGCGAGCTTGGTGCCCTTCGCCAGCCCGGCGGGGGTCTGCGGGTTGTGGAAGGTCTGCATCCCGGCCTCGGGCAGCGGGTTGACCGACACGATCCGGGCGCCGCCCGACTTCGCCTTCTCCAGCGCGCTGAGCATCCGCGGGTGGTTGGTGCCGGGGTTCTGCCCGACCACGATGATCAGGTCGGCGGCGTACACGTCCTCCATCAGCACGCTCGCCTTGCCGACGCCGATCGCGTGGCTCAGGGCGGTGCCGCTGGACTCGTGGCACAGGTTCGAGCAGTCGGGCAGATTGTTGGTGCCGAAGCGTCGGACGAACAACTGGTAGAGGAACGCGGCCTCGTTCGAGGTGCGCCCGGAGGTGTAGAACGCGGCGGCGTCCGGGGAGGGCAGCGCGCGCAGGTGATCGGCGACGATCTGGAACGCGCGTGCCCACCCGACGGGCTCGTAGTGGTCGGAGCCGGCCGGCTTCCACATCGGCTCGGTGAGCCGGCCCTGCTGGCCCAGCCAGTAGCCACTGCGCTCGGCGAGGTCGCTCACGGCGTGGCGGGCGAAGAACTCCGCGTCGACGCGCCGCAGGGTGGCCTCCTCCGCGACGGCCTTCGCGCCGTTCTCGCAGAACTCGAAGGTCGACCGGTCGTGCGGCTCGGGCCAGGCGCAGCCGGGGCAGTCGAAGCCGTCGGCCTGGTTGACCTTGGCCAGGGTGAGGAAGGTCCGGCGGACGCCCATCTGCTCCTGCGCCCGCTTGAGGGCGACCCCGACCGCGGTCAGGCCCGCCGCCTCGGTCAGCCCGGGCTTGACCCGCAGGCCACTGTCGTCGGAGTCCTCGCGCGGTGCTCGCTTCGCCATGGGGGCCATTCTGCTCCCGTTGCGCAGGCGGATCGACCCGCACGTCGATCAGGCCGTGCGTCGTACCGTCATCCCGTGCATCTCTCCCGACCCGACCCGGCGACCCTGCTCCCGGGGCTGACCCTGCTGCGGCGCTACGAGCGGCCGTGGCTGCGGCCGGACCTGATCGCCGGCGCCACGGTCGGCGCGATGCTGGTGCCGCAGTCGATGGCGTACGCCGAGCTCGCCGGTCTGCCGCCGCAGTACGGCTTCTACGCCGCGCTGGCCCCGCTGGTCGTCTACGCGATCGTCGGTTCCAGCCGTCACCTCGGCGTGGGACCCGAGCCCGGCACCGCGATCCTGGCCGCCACGGGAGTGGGCGCGCTGGCCGTCGGAGACCCCCAGCGGTACGCCGCACTGATGGCCGCGCTCGCGCTCGTCGTCGGGGCGATCTGCGTGGTGGGGACGCTGCTGCGGCTGGGCTTCGTCGCGTCGCTGCTGTCCAAACCGGTGCTCGTCGGCTACATCACCGGGGTCGGGTTGACGCTGCTGAGCAGCCAGATCGCCGCCTTCACCGGCGTGCCGATCGAGAGCGACCGGTTCTTCCCCCGCGTGGCGGAGTTCGCCCGCGACCTCGGCTCCATCGACCCGGCCACCCTCGCCGTCGGTACGGCGAGCCTGGCCCTGGTGCTGGGTCTGCGCCGCTGGGCCCCGACCTGGCCCGGTGCGCTGCTCGCGGTGGTGCTCGCCACCGTGGTCGTGGTGATCACCTCGGCCGAAGTGCCGCTCGTGGGGGAGATCCCCAGCGGACTGCCGACCCCGGGACTGCCCGCGGTGGGCTGGGCCGACATCGTCGCGCTGCTCCCGGTAGCCGCCGGCATCGTGCTCGTCGGTTACAGCGACAACGTGCTGACCTCCCGCTCCATCGCGGCCAAGAAGGGCTACCGGATCGACCCCAACCAGGAACTGCTCGCCCTCGGCCTGACCAACCTCACCTCCGGGCTGTCGCAAGGGTTCCCGGTCTCCTCCAGCGCCAGCCGCACTGCAGTCCCGGCCTCGCTCGGCAGCCGCACCCAACTGGTGTCGCTGGTGGCGGCCGCCTTCGTCGTCGCCACCCTGGTCGTGTTGAGCCCGTTGCTCGAGGAGATCCCCCGGGCCGCGCTCGCGGCGGTCATCGTCTCGGCCGCGCTGGCGATCATCGACGTGCCCGGGTTCGCCGCGCTGTGGCGGATCAGCCGGCAGGAGGCGTTCCTCGCGGTGGCGACCACGCTCGGCGTGATCGTCTTCGACGTGCTGACCGGCGTGCTCATCGCGATCGGGCTGTCGGTTCTCGTCGCGCTGGGCAGGATCGCGCGCCCGCACGACGCCGTGCTCGGCGACGTACCGAGCCTGGACGGGTGGGTCGAGGTCGACGCCTACCCTCAGGCGGTGACCGAGCCCGGGCTGTTGGTCTACCGCTTCGACGCGCCGCTCTTCTTCCTCAACGCCGACCGCTTCCGCGCCCGGGTCGAGCTCGCCCTGGACGACAACCCCGGCGCCGAGGAGTGGTTGGTCCTGGATTGCGAGGGCATCGGCGCGCTGGACACCACCGCCCTCGACGGTCTCGCCGAACTCATCGACGGACTGCCCGAGCTCTCCTGCATCGCGGTCGCACGAGCCAACAACGACGTCATGCAGCGGCTCGGTCGGGCGGGCCTGTTGCAGCCGGACGGCCCCCTGCACGCCTTCCCGACGATCAACAGTGCGGTGCGGGCGTATCGGGAGTCGCGGGGGTGATGGCCGGTCCCCGTCGCCGGTTTCCCATGGCGGCCTCTAGGCGCTAGCGCAACACCGTTGTCTCGTATGGGTGTCCCAGTATGTCGTTGAGGGCCTCGGCTGGTGTTCGCCAGTCGAGGGTCTTGCGGGGCCGGCCGTTGAGTTTGCGGGCGACGGCGGCTAGGTCGTCGGGGGTGTGGCGTCGGAGGCTGGTGCCCTTGGGGAAGTACTGGCGCAGCAGCCCGTTGGTGTTCTCGTTCGATCCACGTTGCCAGGGTGAGTGGGGGTCGGCGAAGTAGATCGGCATGTCGGCCTCGGTCGCGATCCTGTGGTGCATCGCCATCTCCTTGCCGTTGTCCCAGGTCAGTGACCGGCGAAGCTCCTCCGGCAGCGCGGCGATGGTCGGAGTCAGCGCCTGGTAAAACTCCAGCGCGGTGCGTCGCCCCGGCAGGTGAATGAGCATCACGTAGCGGGTCGTGCGCTCGACCAGGGTCCCGATCGCCGAGGCGTTGTTGGCCCCGACGATCAAATCGCCCTCCCAGTGGCCGGGCACTGACCGGTCCTCGGCCTCGGCCGGGCGCTGGCTGATCGAGATCGTCCCGACCAGCCGTCCACGCCCGCAGGCGGCCGCTTCCTGGCGGCGGTTCTGGGAGTGCCGACGGGTCCGCTGGGTGCGTAGGTGAGCGGTCAGTTCCCGTTTCAGTGACCCACGGGCCTGGACAAACAGCGACTGGTAGATCGTCTCGGCACTCACACGCATCAGCGGATCATCGGGATGCTCACGACGCAACCGGTAGGAGATCTCCTGCGGGGACCAGTCCTGCTTCAGGCCGGCCACCACGTAGCGTCGCAGCGGACCCGGTTGCGACAGCTTGCGCGGACGTCGGTGAGCGGTCCGTGCCGTCGCCTCGGCCCGGGCCTGGGCGTGCAGAGGCCGGTAGACGCCCTTACGGGTCGCGTGACGCGCGCGTTCGCGGCTGATCGTGGACGTCGACACGCCCAGCTCCTTCGCGATCTCGGTCAGGGTGTGCTTCGCGGCCAGCATCAGCCCGATCGTCTCCCGATCGGTCACCGTCAGCCGCCGGTAGGCGCAGCCGGGACGACCGGCTCGCGAGGGTGGAGGGATCACACCACCGCAGTCTCGAAGCCAGCCCCGTGCCGCGTCGTACGACACACCGACCGACTCCGCAGCATCCCGCAGATGCGCACCCGCGCGGACTGCCTCCCAGACCCGTTCCCGCTCGACATCCAGGACCAAGACACCATGACCCATCCCGCACCACCCTCACCTCGAGGCGTTGCACTGGGACCTGGAAACCGCCCATGTTCACATGTGACTCTGGCGCTCCCCACGTGTTGCAGCGCATGGGAAGCACCAGTTCCACACGTGAACATGGGGTTCTGGTGGGGCCGGGCCCCGGGTCCCGCGCCGAAAACCCGTCGTACGCCGCCGATAGAGTGAACCGGTGATCGACCCGCGCCTGCTTCGTGAGAACCCCGACCTGATCCGCACGGCCCAGGAGCGTCGCGGCCTGTCCGCCGCCGTGGTGGACGAGGCCCTCGCGGCCGACGAGCGTCGGCGCAGCACCATCGCCGACTACGAGCGGCTGCGCGCGGAGCAGAAGGGCCTGGGCAAGCAGATCCCGCAGGCCCAGGGCGAGGAGAAGCAGGCGCTGCTGGCGCGCACCAAGGAGCTGGCCGCGGAGGTGAAGGCGGCCGAGGCCGCCCAGACCGAGGCCGAGGCGGCGTACCAGGCGGTGCTGCTGACCATCCCGAACCCGGCGGCCGAGGAGGCCCCGGCCGGCGGCGAGGACGACTATGTCGTGCTCGAGCACGTCGGCACCCCGCGCGACTTCGAGGCCGAGGGGTTCACCCCGCGCGACCACATCGAGCTCGGCCGGATGCTCGGCGCCATCGACATCGACCGCGGCGCCAAGGTGTCGGGCGCGCGGTTCTACTACCTGACCGGCGTCGGCGCCGACCTGGAGTTCGCGCTGCTCAACCTGGCGATGGACCAGGCGAGGTCGGCCGGCTTCACCACGGTGATCCCACCGGCGCTGGTGCGCCCGCGGGCGATGGACGGCACCGGCTTCCTCGGCCAGGCCGCCGACGACGTCTACCGGATCGAGGGCGAGGACCTCTACCTGGTCGGCACCAGCGAGGTGCCGCTGGCGGCCTACCACTCCGACGAGATCCTCGACGGCCAGACGTTGCCGCGCCGCTACGCCGCGTTCAGCCCCTGCTACCGCAAGGAGGCAGGCTCGTACGGCAAGGACACCGCGGGCATCATCCGGGTGCATTGGTTCGACAAGGTGGAGATGTTCAGCTACACGACGATCGAGGAGTCGTACGCCGAGCACCAGCGCCTGCTCGCGTGGGAGAAGGAGTTCCTCACCAAGCTGGAGCTGGCGTTCCGCGTCATCGACGTCGCCGCGGGCGACCTCGGCCTGAGCGCGCAGCGCAAGTTCGACTGCGAGGCGTGGATCCCCACCCAGGGCAAGTACCGCGAGGTCACCTCGACCAGCAACTGCACCGAGTTCCAGGCGCGGCGCCTCGACATCCGCGGCCGTTTCCCGGTCGAGGGCGGCGCCACCCATACCCGCCCGCTGGCCACGCTCAACGGCACGCTCTGCGCGATGACCCGCACGATCGTGGCGATCCTGGAGACCCACCAGCAGGCCGACGGATCGGTCCGGGTGCCGGTCGCGCTGCGGCCCTACCTTCAGGGCCGTGAGGTCCTGGAGCCGGTCACCGCGTGAGACGCCGACCGCCGCCGGGGTGGCAGCCGAAGGTCGTCGCCCTCGACATCGACGGCACCCTCTTCGTGCCGGGCCACGGCGTCGCCGCGAGCACCGTCGACGAGGTCATCTCCGACCCGGTGCGCGACGCCGTCGACCGTGCCCTGGCCGCCGGGGCGGAGGTCGTGCTGGCCACCGGTCGTTCCACCTTCGGCATCACCCGGGTGCTCGACATGCTCGACCTGCCGCGGGATCGCGAGCGCTCGGCGTACGCGGTGGCCTCCAACGGCTCGGTGACTTTCACCTACCACCCCGACCGGGACCCGGCCGTCGAGGTGGTCGACGCGGTCACTTTCGACGCCTCCGACGTGGTGCGCCAACTGTTGGAGCACGTGCCTCAGGCCCTGGTCGCGGTCGAGGAGATCGGCGTCGGCTACCGGGTGAACCGGCACTTCCCCGACGGCGAGATCACCGGTGAGATGACGCTGCAGAGCGTCGACGAACTCGTCTCCGAACCCTGCACCCGAGTGATCATCCGCGACCCGCATTCCAGCGAGCAGGACTTCCTCGAGCTCGCCGAGCGGCTCGGCCTGCACGGCATCAACTACTACATCGGCTGGACGGCCTGGCTCGACCTGGCACCCGTCGGGGTCTCCAAGGCGACCGGGCTGCAGGCGATCTGCGCCGACCTCGGGGTGAGTGCCGACGACGTGCTGGCGATCGGCGACGGTCGCAACGACGTCGAGATGTTGGCCTGGGCCGGACGTGGTGTGGCCATGGGCCAGGCGCCGCTGGAGGTGCAGGAGGCGGCCGACGACGTCACCCGGACGGTCGAGGACGACGGCGCGGCGTACGAGTTGAGTCGCTGGTTCTGAGGGGCGGCTCCACCGCACTGGCTACCCTGGCGCCGTGATCCGCCTCGTCGCCACCGACCTCGACGGCACCCTGCTCGACGGGCAGGGGCAGGTCTCGGCGTACACCCGGGAGGTCCTCGACGAGCTCGACGCCCGCGGCATCGAGGTCGTCTTCGTGACCGGCCGCCCGCTGCGCTGGATGGAGAGCCTCTGGGACCACGTCGGCGGCCACGGGCTGGCGGTCTGCAGCAACGGCGCGATCACCTACGACGTGCCGAGTCGCTCGGTGCTGACCGCCCGCACGATCAGCCGCGACGTCGGGCTGCGGGTCGCGGACCTGATCCGCACCGCGTTGCCGGGGTCGGCGTTCGCGTTGGAGAAGACCACCGGCTTCGGCAAGGAGCGGCACTTCATGCCGATGGAGGGTGACGACACCCGGACCGACCTCGACCTGGGGTCGCTGGAGGAGGTCTTCGACGACCGCGTCGTCAAACTCCTCGCCCTTCACCAGCCCGGCGCCGGCATCGAGCACGTCGCCCCCGAGGAGTACTGGGCGAAGGTCGACCAACTCGTCGGGGAGGCCGTCACCACGACGTGGTCCTCGGTCGGTGCCCTGGTCGAGATGAGCGCCGCCGGTGTGACCAAGGCCAGCACGCTCGAGCGGCTCTGTGCCGACCGGGGCATCGCGGCCGAGGAGGTCATCGCCTTCGGCGACATGCCCAACGACGTCGCCATGCTGGAGTGGGCGGGCACGTCGTACGCGATGGCGAACGCGCACCCCTCCGCCCTCGCGGCCGCGCAGCACACAGCGCCCCGCCACGACGAGGACGGGGTGGCGCAGATCCTCCAAGGTCTGCTGCTGCGTTAATGGAGGCATGACCGCCGTCCTCCGCCCGCTCCTGCTCGCGCTCGCCGCGAGCCTGGTCGTCGTCATCGGTGCCGCCGCACCCGCGTCGGCGTGCTCGTGCGCCGAGCGCACCACCGAGGAGTACGTCGACGACGCCGATGTGGTCGTGCTCGGTGAGGTCGAGAACATCAACCTCACCAAGGACGACCAGTACGTCACCGTGAAGGTGCGCCGGGTCTACAAGGAGGACCTCGGCTACGAGATCGGCGAGTACCTCGACTTCGCTACGGCGAGCAGCGGGGCCGCCTGCGGGCTGGAGGGCATCGAGGTCGGGCAGACCACGCTCTTCCTGCTCACCGAGGAGGACGGCATGCTCACCGCCTCGGCCTGCGGGGGCACGGGGCAGGTCACCGAGGCGCAGGCGATCGACCTGCTGGGCGAGGGCCGGGTGCCGATCTTCATCGAGCCGGAGCCCACCGAGCCCGCCGGCTGGGCCGCGCTGGGCCTGGGTCTCGCGGCGGCTGCCGGTGCGGTCGGGCTGCTGCTGTGGGGCCGGAGACGCCAGCAGCGCACCGCCGGAGGCAACGCCTGAGAGCGAGCCGGCTCACTCCTGGGACAGCAGCGGACCCGCCATCACGAAGGTGCTGAGCTCGACCACCATCGGCACCAGCACCTCGGTGTCCACGTGCATGTCGGTGTCGACGCTGGAGTGCTGCGTGGCCGCCGCATTGACGACCAGTTGGAGCGCCAGTGCGACGCGCAGCCGCTCGGCAGGGGTGGACAACGGGTGGTCGAGGGAGTCCAGCAGCCGGTAGCCGGCGCCCTGGATCGCCTCCACACCCGGTTCGACGCAGTCGGGCTCGAAGGCCTTGAGCATCATCTGCACCATCCCGGGCCGCTCCAGCGCCTTGCGGGCGACCCGCTCCATCACCTGACGGAGCTGGTCGGGCTCGGTGCTGTGCTCCACCGCGTAGCCGGTCAGCTCCTGCACCGTCTCGAGCACCTCGGTGAGCACCCCGCGGTGCAGGGCCTCCTTGCTGCCGAAGCGGTGCAGCAGCCCGGGCTTGGAATAGCCGACCGCGTCGGCGATCTGCTGCACCGAGGCGTGCTCGAAACCGTGGGTCGCGAAGATGCCGGCCGCCACGTCCAGTATGGCGTGGTCGATCTCGGCGGAGGACTGGCGCAAGAAAACTCCCGAGCGTGGCTGACCGATCAGGTCAGGAGTGGACCGTTCCGTTCCATCGTGGAACAGAACGGTCCAATTGGCAAGGGTCTCGGGGAACGGGCGTCAGAGGTACATGCCGCCACTGCGGCCCTCACCGTCCGCCGCGGCCTGGGGCGCCTGCGGTCCGCCCTGGCCCTGCATCGCCTGGGCCAGACCCGGCGGCAGCGAACGACGCATCTGCTCCAGCTGTGCGCGCGCCGCCATCTGCTGGGCGTAGATCGCGGTCTGGATGCCGTGGAAGAGGCCCTCCAGCCAGCCGACCAGCTGCGCCTGGGCGATCCGGAGCTCGGCCTCGGAGGGGGCCTCCTCGCCGAAGGGCAGCGAAAGCCGGTTCAGCTCCTCGACCAGCTCGGGCGCCAGGCCGGCCTCGAGCTCCTGGATCGAGGTCTCGTAGATCTTCGCCAGCCGCGCCCGGGACGCCTCGTCCAACGGAGCCGACTTCACCTCGTCGAGCAACTGACGGATCATGCTGCCGATCCGCATCACCTTCGCGGGCTGCTCGACCATGTCGGTGACGTGGCGCTCCTCGACCTCGTCCGCGTTGTCCTCCGACGGGCGGCGCTCACCGCTGATCGCGAAGCCGTCGGGGCCGACGACGACGATGCGGGATTCCTCGGGGCTCTCGGGAGAGGTCTGCTCGGTCATGGGTTCCACCCTACTGACCGGTGGTTTCGAGACGGTCGCTGCGCTCCCTCCTCAACCAGCGGCCGAGGTGGCGCTCCCTCCTCAACCAGGGGACCTCAACCAGCGGCGGCGGTGGTCAGCAGGACCTTGCCCACCTGCGCACTGTCCTCCACGAGCCGGTGCGCCTGCGCGGCCTCGGCCAGCGGGAGCGTGGTGTGCACCACCGGGACGATCTGCCCGGCCTCGACCAGCGGCCAGACGTGCTCCTCGACCGCGGCGCAGATGGCGGCCTTGGAGGCGGTCGACCGGGAGCGCAGCGTCGTGGCGATCACGGCACCACGCTTGCGGAGCAGGACGCCGAGGTCGATCTCGGCCTTGGTGCCGCCCTGCATGCCGATGATCACCAGACGACCGTCCAGGGCGAGCGCGTCGACGTTGCGGGCGAGGTACTTCGCGCCCATGTTGTCGAGGATGACGTCGGCGCCACGGCCGTCGGTGGCCTCGCGGACGACCTCGACGAAATCCTGCTCGCGGTAGTTCACGCAGATCTCCGCACCCAGGTCGGCGCAGCGCGCGAGCTTCTCCGCCGAGCCGGCGGTCGTGGCCACGCGGGCACCCAGTGCCTTCCCGAGCTGGATCGCGAACGTGCCGATCCCGCCGCCGCCACCGTGCACCAGCAACGTCTCGCCGGGCTGCAGGTGGGCGACCATGAAGACGTTCGACCACACGGTGCAGGCGACCTCGGGTAGCGCCGCGGCCGTCACCAGATCGAGCCCGGCCGGGACGCGCATCAGCTGGCCGGCGGGCACGGCGACCTTCTCGGCGTACCCGCCGCCGGCGAGGAGTGCGCAGGCCTGGTCGCCGACCTGCCAGCCCTCGACGCCCTCGCCGACCGCGCTCACCACACCGCTGCACTCCAGGCCGATGATGTCGCTGGCTCCGGGCGGGGGCGGGTAGAAGCCGCGCCGCTGGAGCAGGTCGGCCCGGTTGACAGCGGTGGCCGCCACGTCGAGCACGACCTCGCCCGGCCCGGCGACGGGGTCGGGGACGTCGGCGAGGGTCAGGACCTCGGGGTCCCCGGGCTCGGTGGCGATGACGGCACGCATGGCGAGCAGCCTACGAGCACGCTCCCCGCAGCCCCCGAACGGTTCAGCCCAGATTCGTCAGCCCGGCGTCGTCAGCGCAGTTTCGTCAGCCCAGCGCGGCCTCGGGGTCGAGCCCCTTCTCGATCTCGGCCTCGAGGTCCTCCTCGCCCTCCCAGCGGCGGGCGAGGTCCAGAGCGCGACCGGCCAACTCCTCGGTCTTCTCGGGCTCACCACCGGCCAGCGCCGCGGCGTACCCCAGGAGGAACGTGCTGATCGGTGCGGCCGGGCGCTGCACCCGATGCGCCGCTTCACGGGCCAGATCCAGGATCAGGCCCTCGTCGACCTCGGCCTCGATGTCGAGGGCGTCCATCAACTCGTCGATCCAGTCGTGCAGGTTCACGATTCCCAGAATCGTCCCGAACCGTCAGGGCCGCAAGGGTCGGGCACGTTAACTTCCGGTCTCGCCGCGCAGGGCCAGCAGGTCGGCCCAGGTGTCGACGTCGCGCGCCTCGTCCCCCTCGGCGGCCACGGTCTCGAGGTCCAGCGGGGTCAGCAACTGGTGCAGCGGGAGGCCGTGCTCGTCCTCGCGGTCGCCGGGGCGGCTGCGCTCCAGCGCCCACCGCCGGTAGGCCGCGCACAGCGGCTGCCGGCGTCCCTGGGCGTCGACCAGTTGGACGCCGTCGGCGGGGCTGTCGGCCAGCTGCGCGAGCAGCCGCTCGATCGTCACCGGGGTGACCCGGGGCATGTCCACCGCCAGGACGATCACCAGGTCGGGCGGTCGCAGGAAACGTTCGAGCCCGGCCAGGAGCCCGGCCGCGGGTCCGCCGCCGCGCGGATCCTCGACGGTCCATGTGACCGGGCGCGAGGTGGGCACCTGATCGCCGACCACCACGGTCTCCTCGGCCGCCGCCGTCGCGGCCAGGGCGTGCTCGAGCAGGGTGCGGCCGTCCAGCTCGATCGCGGCCTTGTCCGCCCCGTCCAACCGGTACGCCGTGCCGCCGGTGAGGATGACCGCACCGATGCGGGGGGCGAGAGGTTCCGTCATGGCCCACAGTGTGCCCGCTCCTGTCCGGGGCTGCTTCCCCCCGAACCCTGCCCGAGCGCTCGTGGCACGCTGGACCCGTGACACCTGAACCAGCCGCTGCCGCCGAACCAGCCGCTGCCGCGGGACCGGTGCTCTCCGTCGCACTGCACCAGGTGGCCTCCAGTCGTGAGCCGGCCGCGAACCGTGCGGCGCTGACCGGTCTCGTGGACGCCTCCGGCGACGCCGACCTGGTGGTGCTGCCGGAGGCCTTCGCCCGGGACTTCGGCAGCCCCGGGGAGGAGGTCGCCGCGGAGGCCGAACCGCTCGACGGGCCCTTCGTCGAGGCGCTGATCGGGTGCGCGGCCGCCCAGGGCGGGGTCTGGGTGGCGGGGATGTTCGAGCGCAGCGAGGACCCCGACCGCCCGTACAACACCCTGGTGGCCGTCGACGCCGACGGGGTGCGGGCGTCGTACCGCAAGATCCACCTCTACGACTCGTTCGGCTACCGCGAGTCCGACCGCCTGCTGGCCGGGCCGGCGACGCCGACCACGCTCGACGTCGCCGGTGCGACCGTGGGGCTGATGACCTGCTATGACCTGCGCTTCCCCGAACTGGCGCGCCGTTTGGTGGACGTGGGCGCCGAGGTGCTCCTGCTGCCGGCCGCCTGGGTGGCCGGACCACGCAAGGTGCGCCACTGGCAGCACCTGGTCGTCGCCCGGGCGATCGAGGATGTCTGCTGGGTGGCCGCGGTCGGGCAGCCCGAGCCGCGCTACTCGGGGCACTCCCGCGTCGTGGACCCCCGGGGCGACGTGGTCGCCGAGCTGGGCGGGGGCGCGGGCACCCTGCGGGCCGTCGTCGACACCAGCCTGGTGGCAGTCGCCCGCGCGGAGAACCCGTCCCTGACGAACCGGCGGGACTGGTGACCCTCACCTCCGAGCCGGACCGGCTCCCCGGCCACCGTCGTCGGCTTCGCCCGCAGGGGCGGGTCGGCCGGCTCCGTGCGGCGTTGACGCGGCTGGGGCACGACCTGAGGTTCTGGGCGGTGGTGCTGCTCCTCGACGTCTCCGCGCTGGTGCTCGACCAGGCCGGCGTCACGCTCGACGACCGGGTCACCGCCGGCGCGGCTGTCGTGGCGACCACGGCCCTGACGGTGTGGCTCAGCGTGCGCGCGGGCGGCTCCGCCGTTCAGGCCGCAGTGCTGGCCGGCGCCCTGTCCGCTGCGGCCGTGGTGACCCGGAGCGAGGTGCTGCTGGTCGGCGTCGCGGTCGGGTCGGCGGCGGTCGGCACGGTGCTGGCCTTGCTGGTCACCGCCCCGCGGGCCCGCTTCCTCACCTCGGCTGTCGAACTGCTGGTCGCCGTCCTGGTCGCCGCCGTGGGCGCGGTCACCGCCGCGGCGTACGACGCTCCGGTCGATCCGCAGCGGGCGCGCGACATCGTCCTGGTGCTGGGTCTGCTCGGCACGCTCGGGCTGGTCTACCGCGTGACCGAGGGCCTGCACGGGCTCGGCCGCCGTGGCCTGGTCACGCTGCTGGTCGGGACGATCGTGGTCTTCGTGGTGGTCGCCTACACCCGCGCGCTGGCCGAATGGGGCTCGGCGGACCTGCGCGCCGCCGTGGCCGACGGTGAACAGCGTGTCCGCGACGTGCTGGGCGCCGTACCGCGTCCCGGTCAGCTGCTGCTGGGATTCCCCGCCCTGGTCTGGGGGGTCTGGCAGCGTGCCCGCCGACCCCAGGGATGGTGGGTGTGTGCCTTCGGAGCGGTCGGGCTCGCGGGTGTGAGCGCCGCGTTGCTCGACGACGCCGTCCCCGTGCAGGAACAGGCCCTGGCGCTGGGCTACTCCGTGCTCGGCGGCCTGGTCCTGGGCTACGCGGCGATCCGGCTCGACGTCCGGCTCAACGGCGCTCGCGGCAGCCGGGCGCGACGTGCGGAGGAAGCGGTCGCGCACCGTCCCGAGCCGGGGCGGTTCCGGCCGCTGATCTGAGGCTGCTGGTGCGCCGGTCGCCGACCGTGGCCGCAAGGAGAGCGCCACGGTGACGAGCGCCTAGACTCCATCCTCGTGGCGCGTCCGTCCTTCGCGGGCGTGGCCTCGGAGGGGTGCCGGAGTGGCCGATCGGAACCGCCTTGAAAGCGGTCGTAGGGAGACCTACCGCGGGTTCGAATCCCGCCCCCTCTGCTGACTCGCTCCCGCCCCCACCGACGTCCTCGGATCGGGGTCAGGAGACGTCGCAGTCCTCCAGCGACGAGGCCAGCTGCTCCACTGCGGCCTCGTCCTCCTCGCTCGCCTCGAACTCGGCGTCACCCTCGACGATCGCCTGCAGGGCCTCGTCGGACAGGTCGGAGTCGACCAGTTCCTGGGCGATGCACTGGAGCACGTCGTCGGGCAGCGCCTCGAACATCTCCGGGGAGCCGAACGTGCTGTCGGTCGCGGTGAGCGACTCGACCAGGTCGTCGGCCGAGGGCCGGCCACCACCGCCGTCGTCCCCGCCGCAGGCAGCCACTCCGAGCAGCATCAGCGGCCACGCCGCGACCAGCACGCGCTTCATCTCGCTCCTTCGCCCGGGCAGGACCCGGCGGGGTCAGAACCTCGGCGGACGGCGCCGCCTCTCAGCACGGTAGTGGTTGCGGTCGGGGCTGCGGGCCGGAACGGTGCTACCGGGGGCTACTCGGAGCCGCCCACGTCCATGGCGTCGGCGTCGTAGGCCAGGTCGTGCACCCGCTGGGAATGGTGCTGGATGTCGTGCACCAGCCTGAGCAGGTCCTGGCGCACGGGTTCGACGTTGCTGTCGTCCTGCACCCGCGAGTCCAGGCACGAGAGCCGGGTGAGCAACCGGTCCCGCTCGTGGCGCAGGCGCGCGGCGCGGGCGCTGAGCCAGGTCACCTCGTCGGGGCGTTCGGCCGACAGCGCCTCGTCGACTCCGTGCATCCGCTGGCGGACGATATGGCTCCAGGACTGCTGGAACCGCGGGGGAATGGTCAGGGCCTCCTCGAGGCCCGCGACGGCGATCTCAAGTCGTTGCATGGGGGCCACCTCCCGTCACTGGGAGTCCTGAGTGTGACCCTGCTCACCCGATTGAGTAAAGAGGCAGTCGTCCTGGACCGGTCCGCGCACCCGCGCCACACCGGGGCCGGACCCGGCATGTCGCGGCGTGGCGCGCTCCGGTCTAATCAAGGTGTGCCCGCCTCCGACCCGACCCCCACCGGCCCCGTCCCCAGCGCCCCGACGCAGTACGGCTTCGCTCAGTACCTGCTGGTCCGCCTGCTCGGCGCCCTGATCGCGATGGTCGGCGTCGTCCTGCTCGTGGTGGTGGGCCTGGTCGCCGCCCTCGACCTTCCGGGCTCGGTGTTCGCCGTCGCACTGGTCGTCGCGGTGGTGGCCGTGGTCGTCAGCGGCTACGTCCTCACCCGACACTCCACCCTGGTCCGCTTCGACGAGACCGGCTACCAGGTCCGGATGCTGCGGGGTGCCGGCGTCACCCAGGCTCGCTGGAAGGACGTCGAGGACGCCGTCACCGCCACCATCGCGGGACGCAACTGCGTCGTTCTGCGACTGCGCGACGGGCGCACCACGACCCTGCCGGTCGATGTCCTCGACGTGCCCGCGGCCGACTTCGTGCAGGACCTGCGGGCGCACCTCGACCGGGGTCACGGCTACCGCCGCCTCTGAGCCTCCCCTGCCGCGGGGAGGTGATTGGCTCTGCCCGCCGACGTGCGGGTAGCCTGTCCCTCGCTGTCGGGAGGTGTCGCCTAGTCCGGTCTATGGCGCCCGCCTGCTAAGCGGGTTGAGGGCAAAACCCTCTCGCGGGTTCAAATCCCGCCACCTCCGCCAGTCACACCAGACGGCCGGGCCCACGGGCTCGGCCGTCTGTGTCGGTCCACGGCCGTGGCCTCATGCGGCGACGTCGCCGTACGGCGTTCAGGCCTGCTCGGCGAGCCAGGCGTTCCAACGCGGCTGGTGCTCGGCGACCAGTTCGTCGCGGTCGTCGCCGTACAGATACGACCACACCGATACGCCCACCTGCTCACCCTCGCCCTCGACCGCAACGAAGGCAGTGCCGGGGGCCGGCTCCTCGAGCAGCAGCGCCAGCCGGAACGGTGCCGACGTCACCACCGTGCCGGCCAGGGGAGGGGTCGCCCCGCCCGCGACGATCCGCTCGCCCTCGGCCACGTTCTCGGGAACCCCCAAGGCTCCCGTGAGTCGACGCCACGCCTCGCTGCGAGGCCCACGCCACATCGCCATCGGCAGCATCGACGACGCCGTCCGGCCGGCGAAGTGTGCGCAGTGGAGCTGCAGGTTGGAGAGGAAGAGCAGCCAGCCCTCGGCCATGCCGTCGTACTGGTCGTCCCACTCCGCACCCTCGAAGAACCCGCTGTTGACCAGCCGGACCACGCAGCTGCCGCCGTCGCGAGCCTCCACCAGCCACTCGAACGCGAGGCCTCCGCTCGACTCGCCTCCGTCGAACAGCACACGATGCGGTGGCTCCCAGGCGACGACGCGTCCGGGGATCAGCATCTCGGAGCCTTCCCCGAACCGCGACGTGGTGGCACCGCCCTCGCGCTCCTCGACGGTCGTGGGCACGTACCACGAGGAGATGCCCGGACCGGTTGCGATGGCCTCCCACACGTCCTCGGGTGATCCGACGACCTCGATGCTGAGGTCGATGACGCGCTCCCGTGGCGGCTGGGTCGGGTCTGCCGGCTTGTTCATGTCGGTTCCTTCGGTCTGGGATAACTGGTGATCACGACCCTGTGCCAGCGGCCACGGTCGGCTGCCTCGTCGTGGTACTTCGCTGCCAGCGCCCGTACGGCTGCGGCCAGCTCGTCGGAGAACGCGGCACGGTCCGCCGCGGTGGCGAACCTGAGGTCGGCGTCGATCGCGAGCGTGGCCAGCGGTCGACCGGCCCTGGTGGCACCGGCCAGGAGTTGACCCACCTCGCGCAGGGTGCGGGAGGCGAGGGCAAGCAGGTAGTTCGCGGACAGTCGATCGGCGCGAGCCGGATCGGCCGCGAGCGCGCCGAGCACCGTCGGGGACAGCACGTATGACGAGGCGGTCGCCTGCACCACCCGCTCGGTCAGGCCGCGCCGGGGCCGCTCCTCGACAAGCACCACGAGTCCGCACGCCTCCAGGGCACGCAGGTGGTAGTTGACCTGCTGTCGGGTCAGTCCCAACGCCGCTGCGACCGAGGTCGCCGACCCGGGCTCTGTGAGCGCCTGCAGGACTCGGGCCCGCAGCGGGTCGAGCACCGCTGCCGCCGCTGCCGGATCGTCGAGCACGGCGACGTCGAGCGTGGGCATGGGATCACCGTAGAATTGAAAAAAATGACTGTCAATAAGGCGATGCAGCGCGCCGGGCGCCCGAGCCTCATGGCGTGGCGGTCACGGTGCGGTGATCGCCGGCCCCTCGTAGGTCAACTCGGTGTAGTCCCCCACCGTCCACTCGCCCAGCGGCGAGAGACGCACCCACTGGACGCCGACCGGCCGCCCCTCCTCGTAGGTGATCAGCGAGACCACCGCGTCGCGGCGGGGCTTGGTCCCGATCGCGATCGCGTACGCCGCGCCGCCGGTGCTGGCGGTGGTGTACCGGTGGCCGATGCGCCCGTTCTCCCCGGTCACCGCCTCAGGTCCCACCACGACGTGCAGATGTCCGCCGAGGACGAGGTCGACGCAGCCGCGCCGCAACGCCTCGGCACCGTTGTTGGCGTCGTGCACCAGCAGCGTCGACACCCGATCCCCGGCCTGGTCGGCCGCGCACGCCGCGTCGGCGAGGCGGTCGGTGACCTCGCTGAAGCTGAGGCCGGTCTCGTCGCGCCAGTTGCCCAGGCCGCTGGAGCGTGGGTCGGAGACGCCGAGCAGGCGGATGCCGTCGGGACCCTCGACGACCTCTCCGTCGAGGACGGTGAAGCCGAGCTCGCGGGCCTGATCCTGGATGAAGCCGCCGTGGTCGTGGTTGCCGGCCACGGCGAAGATGTCGTCGTAGTCGGCGAACGCCTCGGCCAGCGACTCGAGGCTGAAGGCCTCCCAGGAGGATCCGGTGGAGGTGTCGTCGCCGGCGTTGACCATCCAGGTGGCCCCGCCGACGTCGGCCACCGCCCGTGCGACCCGATCCATGCCGATGTTGTCGTGACGATCCGAGACCATCACGGCCACGGTCTGACCCTCTTCGGGCTGATGGAGTGGAAGCTCCGCCGCGGACTCGGCCGCAGCCCGGTAGAAGTCGCTCGACTTCTGGAAGCTGTCCAGCGCCGAGGCGACGAGCCGCTCGGTGCCGCGGGTCAGCAGTCCGCGATCGATCTGGAGCGGCTGAGCCTGCTCGGGGACGACCAGGTCCGGGACGGCGTCGCCGAGCGGCTGCCAGTCGGTGGTCTGCAGGACGTCGCCCCCGGGGTCCCAGGGGTGCACCGCGAGGAGGCCGATCACCACCACCGTGGTCACCGCGGCGGTCGCGGTGAACGCCTGCGTGCGCAGGTCCGCGGTCAGCTCACGGCGACGGCGCGGCCCGAGCAGGAACCAGAGCCCTGGCGCCACCAGCCCGGCAGCGGTGCCGGCCAGGACCGCACCGATCGCCATCTCGCGGACCTTGCCCTCCACGTGCGCGATCTGCCCCTCGGGCTGGCTGGCGATCAGGGCGTACCGGTCGGCCAGGGCGTCGTAGGACGTCAGGTTCGTCTTGCCCAGCGTGATGTGCGCACCGACCCGGCCGGGCAACGGGTAGCGGAAGCTCGGCAGGAAGGGTCCGAGGTCGACCTGGGCCCACCCGTCCAAGGTCGGCTGCACGAGCGCCTGATGGCTGGCGACCTGGGTCGTGCGGGAACTGTTGATGAAGACCAGGGCCGCGACCGGCACCGCCACCGCGGCCCATGCCACCACCACCGCCAGGGCGGTGACGAGGTGACGCCGGGTGACGTGGGGCATCCCTCCAGCGTAGGAGGGCGCTCCTCGTCGGGTCGGGGGATCACGCAGCCCGGGCGGCTCCGTGCCAGTCCCAACGGGCGTCCGCGGCACGGTAGGGCCGCACCGGGTCGACGCCGGCGTCGGCGAACGACTGTCGGGTCCGTCCGACCAGGTCACGATGCGGATTCCCGAGTCCTTGCAGGACCGACGCGGCGATGAGCCCGCAGCGGTGTTCGCCGTACGACCGGCCGTCGGCCGGGTTCTGACCCAGCGTGGCACCGGGGGCGACGCGCAGCGTGAGGGCCGGCACCGAGGTCGCGAGGAAGGGCCGCAGGTCGTCGAGCAGCCGCTCCAGCGGGCGCCGCAGGTCGTCCAACGCCTCACCGGGCAGCAGCAGCACGGTCGCGTCGGGGTCGGGCACCTGCTGGTGCACCGCACGCGAGGTCAGCAGCCAGGGCACGTCCCACTCCCGGGCGTGGGACGAGACGGTGGCGAACGCATGCAAGCTGGTGCCGGGGGCGCAGGAGAGGTGCAGCCGCACCAGGTCCGCCCCGCGAGCGGTGCGGTCCTCGGTCCACGCCGGGCCCCACGTGCGCCAGGCCCGCGGGCGGGCGCCGCCCTGCCGCGGCACGGTCGGCACTGCCGACACCGGGGGCGCCGAGCGGACCGTGAGCACGGGCTTGCCGAGGAACCAGTGCCGATAGAGGAACCGCGTCAGCGGTGCCTGCTCGGCGAGGCGACCGATGGTCGCCGCACGGTGTGCCAGCACCACGGCCTTCTCCAGGTCCGCGGTGTGCGTCTTCGACTGGTACGTCATGCACGGGAAGGGGGGACCGCACCCGGTTCTGATACGTCGGAAAAAAGATTCGCCACCACGTATCAGGACCTGACTGGTCCTCTCCTTGTCTGCGTGGTCGGGGGGCCGCAGCGGGACGTCTCACGGGGGTGGGGTCCCGCACCCATCGGGGGGGTGCACAGTCAGTGGCTCGCCGGGTGCCGTGGGGACGGCCCCCGGCGGGCCGCTGACGGCGACACGAGGCGAGTCCTATGCTCGCGGAAGCGGACGATGACAGGACGGTCAGGCCATGGTGAGCCCCGAGAACGCGAACGGCCGCGAGCGGAAGCGATTCGAGCCTCCGCCGCTCTCGCCCAACCCCACATACCTGCGCAACCTCGCCGACGACTACCTCAACGTTCGCCTGCTGGACCCGTTGACGGCTTACCAGGTGCAGGGCCAGCCCGCGGTGCGCCCCACGGCGTACATCGCGGACTCGCTGCTGGTGCGCGGCGACTCCGCCGAGACTCTCGACACCCTGGCGCGCGTCGCCGAGGAAGCCGGCTTCGGTCTGCAGTGGGAGGAGCGCGGTGAGGAGGAGTTCCGTGCCATGCGCGCCGCCGAGCTCAGCGAGGAGCAGCGTGAGGAGTTGACCCGCATCTGGGTCCGCCGGGCACGGTTGGTGCCGCTGGAGAACAAGAGCGCGGCTTTCAAGCCGATCGACACCTGGCGCCTGCTCCAGGACTACCGCGTCGCCGTGGGGCTCGACTCGCCGAGCCACGCCGACGTCGGTCTCGACCACCCGGCCAGCGGCTCACCGGCCACCGTCGGGCACCCGGCCACCGTCGGTCATCCCGCCACCGTGGGACATCCGGCGACCGTCGGTCATCCGGCCACGGTCGGCCACCCGGTCGGGCAGTACGGCCTGGCGGGCTACGGGGGGCGGCAGCCGGTCACCTGGCTCGGACCCGAGCCGCAGCCGGCGTACGACGTGCTCGACCCGAAGGCCGTCCGGCCCGTGGTCGCGGTCCTCGACACCGCGATCGGCGAGCACCGACCCGAGGGCCGGCCCGGGTGGTTGGAGAAGGACTTCGTGGTCCACGACGTGGAGGTGCTCGGGATGCGCATCGGCATCCGGCCCGCCTCCGCGGTGGCCGACCTGCTCGGCATCGGCGAGACCATGGTCGGCGAGCTCGAGCAGGACGCCGGGCACGGCACCTTCATTGCCGGGCTGATCCGGCAGAAGTGCCCCGAGGCGCTGATCCTGGACATCCCGACGTACGGCAACGACGGGCAGGTCGCGGAATCGAACCTGCTGCGTTCGCTGCAGTTGCTGGCGCTGCGGCAGATCCTGGCCCGCAACGCGCAGGCGAGCGGCAGCGACGCCCCCGTCGACCTGGTGACGCTCTCCCTCGGCTACTACCACGAGCAGCCCGAGGACGCGGCCTTCGACAGCCTGGTTGCCGGCCCGATCCGGCTGCTCGGACGGTACGGCGCCGCGGTGGTCGTCTCGGCCGGGAACGACGCCACGCGCCGGCCGATCTACCCCGCCGCGCTCACGCCGTACGTCAAGGAGGACGGCACCGCCGGCGGCGTCGCCGACGAACCGGACGTGGTGAACCTCAGTGCGGTCGGGGCGTTGAACCCTGACGGCACCACGGCGCTCTTCTCCAACGACGGCCCGTGGGTGAGGTACCTGCGCCACGGCGCCTCGCTGGTGAGCACCTTCCCCACCACGTACGACGCCTCGGCGAACCCCAGCAACGAGGTACGCCTGGCGACCGGCGAGGTGCGCGCGTCCTTCGATCCCGACGACTTCTCCAGCGGCTTCGGTGTGTGGAGCGGGACGTCGTTCGCCGCACCCGTCTTCGCCGGCGAGGTCGCCGCGGCGCTGGCCGGTCGCTACGCCGCCGGTGACACCGACCGCTCCGTCCCCGCCGCGGTCGCGCGCCTGCGTGCGCTGCTCGACGAACGACCCGGGCGGGTGGAGTCATGATCGACCAGGAGCGCAATACCCAGGGTTCGACCGTGGTGACGCGCGCCGCCGAAGCGTTCGCCCTGTTCCAGCAGGGTGATCGGGCCGCCTTCGACGAGCTGGTCGAGGTGGTCACGCCGCTGCTGTGGCGCACCGCCCGCGGTGCCGGGGTCGATCAGGTCGCCGCCGAGGACGTCGTGCAGACCGTGTGGATGAGCCTGCTCAACAGCGCCGAGAGCGTGCGCGACCCGCAGACGGTGGTGAAGTGGCTGCTCACGGCCACACGCCGCGAGTCCTGGCGGGTGACGAAGCGGTCGCGGTCGGAGACCAACCGCACCGGGGCCGTCTTCGGGGTCGACGACGAGGAACTGATGTCGCTGCCCGCGCAGCGCGAGGACGCACCCGACGAGCGGGTGGTGGCCGACGACCGCCAGCGCATGCTGTGGCGCCACGTCCAGGCCCTCCCCGAACGGTGTCGGCAGCTGATCGGCGTGATCGCCTTCGCCGACAAGCCCGACTACGCCGAGCTCGCACGCGGGCTGGGCATGCCGATCGGCAGCATCGGCCCGACGCGAGGCCGGTGCCTCGCGAAGCTGCGCGACCATCTCGCCCGCGACCCGCACTGGCAGGGGACGACGGAGCACGACCCGCACGGGGAAGGACAGCTGTCATGAGCAACGAGGACCACTCCACCCAGAGCGAGCTCGAGCTCGCCGCCCAACCCCTGGACGAGACGGACGCCGCCCTGCTCGCCGAGGTGGCCGCCCTGTTGGACCAGGTGGACCCGGTGCCCGACGACCTCGTCGCGCGCGTGCAGTTCGCCCTGGCCCTGGACGAGATGTACGCCGAGGTCGCAGCCATCACCCGGATGCCGATGGACGCGTTGGCGGTCCGGAGCGACCCGGGGTTGGGAGAGCGCACCGAGACGATCACGTTCTCCGCCGAGCGACTCACCGCGATGGTCACGCTGACCCGGCGTGGCACCGGCACCGTGCGGGTCGACGGGTGGATCGCCCCGGAATCCGTCGTCCGCGTCGTGCTGCGCCAGCAGGACCGCACGTGGGAGACCACCAGCGACGAGGGCGGGCGGTTCGTGCTCGACCAGGTGCCCGAAGGCTTCGCCCAGCTGAGCTTCCATGCTGAGGACACCGACGACACCACCGCCGGCGCCGTCGTGACCCCGGTGTTCCAGCTGTAAGTTCGCACCGTGGCCGCCACCGGGGACCTGGATCAGCTCAGCGCCGACATCGACCGGGCGGCGCAGCTCTTCCGGTTCGGCCAGGCGGCCGAGTGCCTGGAGGTGCTCGCCGCCACCCGGCCGGCGCTCGAGCAGGCGCACGCCGCGGGTGACCGTGACGCGGGGACCCTGCTGGCGACCTGTCTGCTGCGGGAGGCGGCACCGCTCTTCGACGTCACCGGCAACCTCGACGCGGCCCTCGCGCTGCTCGACCGGGCCTCCCTCGTGGCGGTCGAGGACGAGGATCGCGCGCTGGAGGCGAAGGTGCGCGGCCAACGTGCGTTGGTGATTCTCCGCGGAGGCGACACCCGCCGCGCGCTGAACGCCTTCGACCATGCCGCCGAACTGCTCGAGTCCGCGGCGCTGCTGGACCGGGTGATCGTGCTGGTCAACCGGGGCGTGCTGCACCTGGAGCACGCCGACCTCGACCTGGCCGCCGACGACTTCCGGCGCTGCTACGAGTTCGCGCGTCAGGGCGAGGGCGAGGAGTTCGTCGTCCCGCGTGGGGCGGCGCTCCAGAACCTCGCGTACGCCGACTTCCTCGCCGGCCGCATCCCGGCCGCGATCGCCGGGCTCGAGACCGCGGTGACCGAGTACGGCGACAACCCGCACCCCACGCTCTACCTCGACCAGGCCCGGGTCCTACGGGAGGCCGGCCTCTTCGACGAGGCCTCGGAGATCCTCGAGCGCGCCGCCGAGATCTTCGCCGCCGGTGCCCTCTTCCAGGACCTCGCCGAGGCCGAACTGGTCCGGGCCGAGTGCGCGCTCGTGGCCGGGAATCCCCAGCAGGCAAGGGATCTGGCGACCTCGGCGCTGCGCCGGCTGTCGCGTCGCGGCAACGTGCGGTGGCAGCGCAAGGCCGAACTCCTGCTGCTGCGCTGCGACGACGCGCTGGCCGAGCAGCGCCTCGGCGCCGCGCGTACCCGGGCGTTGTCGTCGCTGGCCCGCCGCGCCGCCGAGTACGCCGGCCGGTGCCGGGCCGAGGGACGGCGCGACCTGGCCCGACTGGGCGAGCTGCTCGCCGCTGAGGCGGGTCTTCGTCTGGGACGCCCGCTGGAGGGGCCGCCGCCACGGCTGCGGAGCACCGACCCGTTGCTGGTGCGGCTCCAGATCCGCGAGGTCCGGGCCCTGGCGGAGCTCGTCGCCGGCCGACCGGCCCGAGCTGCGGCTCAGGTGCGGGCCGGTCTCGACGAGCTCGGCTCCTACCAGCACGCGCTGGGCTCGCTGGATCTGCGCACCGCGTGTGCGGTGCACGGGGGATCCCTGTCGCGCCTGGGCCTCCGGGTCGCCTGGGACAGCGGCTCGCCCGCCGCCGTCCTGGAACTGGTCGAACGCGCCCGCGCGGTGTCGACCCGACTCCCGTCGGTGAGCCCGCCCTCGGATGACCTCACCGCGGAGTTGTTGGGCGAACTGCGTCAGGTCGAGGAGGAGGCCCGTGGCCTGGAGGGCGAGGCTCCGGAGGAGACCCGTCTGGACCAGTTGCGGGTGCGCGCGGCGGAGCTCCAGCACGCGATCCGGGCGCGTTCGTGGGAACTCGAGGGCGGAGACGGACAGGCGGTCGCCGCACCCCGTCTAGGTGTCGTCCGCGAGGCCGTCCGCGATCACGAGGAGGTCTTCCTCAGTTTCGCTCGGCACGAGGGGCACTGGGTCGTCGTGGAGGTCGACCGAGGTCGTCCGGTGCTGCGCCGGCTTGCCCCGGTCGAGGATGTCAGTGCGCTCGTGACGCGCGTCCGTGCGGACCTCGATGCGCTCGCGATGCCGATGCTCCCCGCGCCCCTGCGCGACGCCGTACGACGCAGTCTCGACCGCGGCCTCACGATGCTCGATTCCCTGCTCCTACAGGGATCCGGGACACTCGGGAGGTCCGTGGTGATCTCCTGCAGCGGTGACTTGGTGCTGCTTCCCTGGGGCCTGTTGCCGAGCCGTCTGGGGCTTCCGACGTTGGTCACTCCGAGTGCTGCGGCGTGGCTCGCGGGACGTCGTCGAACCCGGCCCGAGCGGCCGCGTGTGGTGGCGTTGGCGGGCCCCGGACTGCACCGTTCGGAGCAGGAGGCGGAGCTGGTCGCCAAGCACTGGGAGGGGGCTGTGGTGACTCCTCCGGAGGAGGCCGATGCGGCTCGCGCGGTGCTCGCTCTGCAGCAGTCCGACCTGGTCCATGTCGCGGCCCACGGACACCACCGTCAGGAGAACCCGCTGTTCTCCGCGGTGCGCTTGTCGGACGGTCCGCTGTACGCGTACGAGGTGGATGCGTCTGTCGGACTTGCCGGTTGTGTCGTACTCTCGGCGTGCGAGGTCGGTCTGGCGACGTCACGACCCGGCGATGAGAGTCTGGGACTCGCGCACGTGCTGCTTCAGCTCGGGGCCACCTCGGTGATCGGCAGTGTGGCGCGCGTCGGAGACGAGGTCGCCGCGGACCTGATGGAGGGAGTGCACCGAGCCATGGCGTGCGGCGGCGACTCAGCCGTCGCACTCGCTGAGGCCCAGCGGGCAGCGATGCTCGGCGGGTCTCCCGCGGCATTCGTGGCTTTTGGTGGAAGATGGTGAGGTTCACCCCGTAGGGGGTCGGTGCTCGGGAGGGGCCGGCCCTCCACCAGGATTTTGCACGTTTTTGCAATGCATCGATGCGTTGCCGCAAATGGTGGAATCGGGACCTTTGGGTGCTCCACACTGGACGCAGGTCACCACGACTCCCCGCACCCCCCGACAGTGAGGTACTCCGATGAAGGCTCGCGCCACGTCCAAGATCCTGGGTGGACTCTTCACCGCCGTTCTCCTCACCCTGACGGTCCCCGTCACCCACGCCGACGCGGCCGTGAAGTCCAGCCAGGACAGGGTTTCCGCGCAGCGTCGCGACACCGGCTGGGACATCCCGTGACCAACTGAAGAGCAGGAAACCGACCGCGGACACCCCACATTCACCGCGGTCAGGTGAGCGAGACGGGCATCGACATTCCACCCCCACCCACAATGTCGACCACCCCCCCACCGCCCGGTCTCGATCTCTCCGAGGGGCAGCACTCCCCGTGCTGCCCCTCGTTCCTTTACCGTCGGTGCACATCTGTGCAGGTACAGGAGTGGCCTCTGAGGCGGGTGGGACAAGCGGCGGAGCGGCCCTAGAAGGCGTCCTCACCCTCCGGCTCGTCGCCGGTGGACTCCACGTCGCGCCGCTGGGCCTGAGCCATCGCCCACCCGAGCTGGAAGCGGGTCTCGACGCCGTACTCCTCCTTCAGGGAGGCGATCAGCCCGGCGTACGTGCGAGTGCTGACCCCCAGGCGCTTGGCGCTGGCAGCATCGCTGTGGCCTTCGACGAGCATGCGCATCGTCAGGGCGCGGACGTCCGCGGCGACCGTGCGGGCGGCCTCGGGTCCGGTGAAGGTGTAGGGCAGGGCACGTTCCCAGGCCCGGTCGAAGACGTCGACCAGGTAGTCGACGACGGACTTGTCGTGGATCGCGATGGCGACCGTGTGCGACTCCGTGGCGGGGATGATCGCGGTGTGCCGGTCGAAGATGAGCAGGCGCTTGAAGAACTCGTCCAGGGTGCGCACCTGCGCCCCCAGCGCGCCGACCTCGTGCACGTACTCCCGGGTGGCCGGCGACTGCCGGGCCGAGTGCTGGTAGAGCGTGCGCATGGAGACGCCGCGGCGCAGTGCCTGGATGTCGCGTGGCTCGGCCTGCGCCAGGGTGGTCGCGCGCCGTTTGCCGTACGGCTGCGCGGTGAGCAGCTCCTGCTGCACCTCGCTGGTGCGGGCGTCGATGTAGAGGTTGATCGCCTCCACGCCGTGCAGTTCGGTGACCGACTGCTTCCGCATCGCGGGGGCGTTGCGGAACGCGAGCCCCAATCGGCCCAGGGTGGTGCTCCACATCGCCGACTCGGTCAGGAGTTCCTGCGCCTGCTGTGCCATCGGCACCACCAACTGGTCGTTGGCCGCGGCCGGGTCGACCGGCAGATAGCGCGAGCGCTCGGCGTCGTGATGCAGAAGCCCCAGCTCGAGCAGCAGCAGCAGCGCCTCGTGGGTCTCGGACTCCGGGGCGAGGTCGGGGTCGTCGCTCTCCAGCCAGCCCTTGGTCAGGGCCCGCTCGTAGAGGGCCGCGCCGTCGGTGTCCACGACCTCGCGGCTGGTCCGCACCGGACGCGGGCGCGCCGGTGCGGAGGACTTGCGGGACCGAGAGCGGCCGGTTTTGTCCGACACGTACGTCATCATGCCCGATGGGCGGTTGGTGGCCCAGGGCGGCGCGCGTAGGGAGGCCCGATCTGGTTCCACCTGGGACGTCGCAGGGCCCCACCCGGTAGGTGAGGGCCCTGCGAGCGGTCCTGAGCGCGCTCAGTCGCCCAGGCGGGCCTTGAGTCCGTCCAGCTCGGTCCACAGCACCGAGGGCAGCGTCTCGCCGAACTTCTCGAACCACTCCTGGATCTGGGGGAGCTCGGCCTTCCATTCCTCGACGTCCACCGCGAGCGCCTGGGCGACCTGCTCCTCGGTCAGGTCCAAGCCCTCGACATCGAGGGTGCCGGGCGCCGGGACGTGCCCGATCGGGGTCTCGATCGCCTCGACCTGGCCGTCGATGCGATCCACGACCCACTTCAGGACGCGGCTGTTCTCGCCGAAGCCCGGCCACAGGAAGCCGCCGTCCTCGTCACGACGGAACCAGTTGACGTAGAAGATCTTCGGCAGCTTGGCGGCGTCGTTGTTCTTGCCCATGGCGATCCAGTGGCCGAAGTAGTCGCCCGCGTTGTAGCCGATGAACGGCAGCATCGCCATCGGGTCGCGCCGCACGACCCCGACCGCACCGGTGGCCGCCGCGGTGGTCTCGCTGGACAGGGTGGCGCCCATGAAGGTGCCGTGGGTCCAGTCGCGGGCCTCGGTGACCAGCGGGATGGTGGTCTTGCGCCGACCGCCGAAAAGGATCGCGTCGATCGGGACACCGCGCGGGTCGTCGTACTCCGGGGCCAGGATCGGGCACTGGCGGATCGGCGTACAGAAGCGGCTGTTCGCGTGGCTGGAGAGCTCCCCGGTCTGTCCCTGCTCCTGGGGAGTCCAGTCGTTGCCCTTCCAGTCGGTCAGGTGCGCGGGCGCCTCCTCGGTCATGCCCTCCCACCAGACGTCGCCGTCGTCGGTCAGCGCGACGTTGGTGAAGACGCTGTTGCCCTGCGCGATCGTGCGCATCGCGTTGGGGTTGGTGTCCCAGCCGGTGCCGGGCGCGACGCCGAACAGTCCGTTCTCGGGGTTGACCGCCCACAGCCGGCCGTCCCCACCGACGCGCATCCAGGCGATGTCGTCGCCGAGGGTCTCGACCTTCCACCCGGGGATGGTCGGCTCGAGCATGGCCAGGTTGGTCTTGCCGCAGGCGCTGGGGAAGGCGGCCGCGACGTACTTCACCACGCCCAGGGGCGAGGTGAGCTTGAGGATCAGCATGTGCTCGGCGAGCCAGCCCTCGTCGCGAGCCATCACGCTGGCGATGCGCAGCGCGTAGCACTTCTTCCCCAGGAGGGCGTTGCCGCCGTAGCCGGAGCCGTAGGACCAGATCATCCGCTCCTCGGGGAACTGGACGATGTACTTGGTGTCGCTGCACGGCCACGCCACGTCGGCCTGGCCCGGCTCGAGCGGCATGCCGACCGAGTGCAGGGCGGGGACGAAGGAGGCGTTGGTCTCCTCCATCTTCGCCAGCACCTCGGTGCCGATGCGCGCCATCACGGTCATGCTGGCCACGACGTAGGCGGAGTCGGTGATCTCCACGCCGAACATCGGCTGCTCCGCGTCGAGGTGCCCCATCACGAAGGGAATCACGTACATGGTCCGACCCCGCATGCAGCCGCGGTAGAGGTCGGTCATCAGGACCTTCATCTCCGCCGGCGCCATCCAGTTGTTGGTCGGTCCCGCGTCCTTCTCCTCCACCGAGCAGATGTAGGTGCGGTCCTCGACGCGGGCGACGTCGGTCGGGTCCGAGGCGGCGTAGAAGCTGTTGGGCTTCTTCTCCTCGTTGAGCTTGATGAAGGTGCCCGTGGAGACCAGGAAGTCGGTGAGCTCGGTCCACTCCTCGGGAGTGCCGGTGCACCAGTGGATGCTGTCGGGCTGGGTGAGCTCGGCGATCTCGCTGACCCAGCTGAGGATGCCCTCGTGCGTGGTGGGCTTCTCGGTGATCTCGGTAGTCATGCCTACCGCTCCTTCGCGCGTTCGCACGTGCCCGCTGCGGGCACGGATCGTCGGTCGTCCGACGACGTGAGTGGACTCGCCAGTACCCCGCACCATTGCGGACCCCGGAGGGAATCAGACGAGAGTACAGAGGGGCACGCGTCCCGCCTATTGGACCGTTCTAACGAGGATCGCCAACGTTTGCGCGGGTGACCGGGCCCACTTTTCCTGGCTCGTACGACGTTCGCCGTGGATTCTTTCGCGGCCCGCGCCCGGTGCAGGAGCGGCCGCTCACCCTTACCCGGATCCGCCGCGATCAGCCCTCGGCCCCCCGGATTTCTGTCCGGGCGGCCGAGCCGGTATCCTTCCGGGGTCCCCGTATGGGGGCGGGCGCCCGTAGCTCAACGGATAGAGCATCTGACTACGGATCAGAAGGTTTGGGGTTCGAATCCCTACGGGCGCGCAAGACACCCCGGTTGACCTGCAGGTCTGCCGGGGCTCTGTCGTTCTTGGGGCCGACCATTCGATCGAGTCGACATTCACTCCAGTAGCGGGATGTCGAGGTCGTAGGCGAGGACGATGGCCCGCGCGAGCTGTCGCTCCTGATCGTCTGCGAGGAATCCAAGGGTGCGACCCAACAGCTCGGCGGGGATGGTGATCACGTTGTCGACAGAAGCTGCTCCCTCGTGGTCGAGCCCGTTGTCGGGCCCGACCGGCACTTCGCTGGAAAGCCCCTTGATGGTCGACGTGATCGGGGCAACCGTCACCTTCGTCATTGCTGCGCGGGCTCCCTCTCGGGTCAGCACCAGAACGGGTCGGGTCTTGTCGAGCCGGGCGAGGCAGATCTCGCGCACTCGCGTCAGTCCTCCAGGTGTGTGTGGGCTGCTGACCAGGACACCAAGGCGTCGAGGTCGTCCTCGGGGCCGGCTGCTTTGAGGATCTCCGCGTCCCGCCGCGCGGACTGGCGACGCATCTCCCGCTCCAGGGCCGCGGTCACCAGTGCAGCACGGCTGGGTGCCTGGCCGTCAGCCACGCTGCGGTCGAGGAAGGCGACCACCTCGTCAGGCAGCCGGACAGCGATCTGAGTGCTCACAGAACAGAGCATACCGCTTTGAATCCCACTCTGGTATGCAGCCTCCCGCGCCTTGCCGTAGCCCGCGGAGCGCAGCTACTGCGGCCGACGCCAGGAGGGACGACCGGCCTCGGCCTCGAACACGGGTCGGACGTCGACCGTGTCGTAGACGATGTGCAGGTCGGTGATCCGCCCGTCGGGCGCGAGCGTGACGACGTCCACGACGTCGAAGGGGGCCGCGGCGCCGGAGGGCAGGCGCCAGTCGAAGTGGAACCAGAAGCTCAACGTCGGCCGGCCGCTCCGGTCCTCGCCGCTCATCACGGAGCTCAGGGTCAGGTTCGCCTCGCTGGTGTCTGCGAACAGGAGCGGGTAGAAGTCCGTGGCCGGGAGGGGCCCGTAGAGCGGGGAGTAGACCATGCCGTCGTCGGTGAAGAGGCTGACCGCCAGGTCGGCATCCGCGGTGCTGAGAGCGCGCAGGTAGACCTCGACCAGGTGGGCCGCCGGAGTAGTCATCCCAGAACGCTATCCGGGAGGCGGCCTCCGCACGCACGATCCCCGCGGGGCCGGGACGACCTCACCCCACCTTGGCCAGCACCAGCGGATGGTCGGTGGTCCGAGCGACCAGGCCCCCGCGCAGCATCGTGTGGTCGCTGAAGGTCACGTCGCGCGTCCCGAAGATCCAGTCGATCCCGGCCTCCGGTGCTCGGCAGTCAGGCCCGGGTACACCCCCGGCCGAGGCGTGCAGCGTGCCGCTGGCGGTGAGGCGGCAGAAGGCCTCGGCGCGTTCGTTGAAGTCGCCGACCAGGAACACGGGCAGATTCGTCGACCCCGTCAGCGACTCGACGAGGGCGGCTTGGCGACGCATCGCTTCGTCGCGGTGACGCTCGTTGCCGGGGTTCCACCGGGTGCTGGCGGGGTTGTGCACGTTGATGACGATGAACTCGACGCCGCTGACCCGGTCCCGCAGTCGCACGACGGGCATGTCCTTCTCGCGGCCCCCGAAGTAGGGCACCTCGAAGGTGCGCCCACTGACCAACGCGAACCGGGCCCGACGCCAGGCGATCGTGTTCTGAGGATCGTGCGGGGCGGCGTACGTGTCGTAGCGGGAGCCGGCGAGACGCACGAAGTCGCGCTCCTGAGGCCGCTGGAACTCCTGCAGTCCGACCACGTCGACGCGGTGCTCCTCCAACAGGTCCACCGCCCACCGCATGCGGGTCGAGGACGACGCCCACCCGGGCTTGTTGCCGCCGGGGCGGGTGTGGGAGTGCCCGAGCACGTTGAAGGTGGCCAGGATGAACTCGCCGTCGGAGGCGGAGACCGGAGAGATGGTGCCGCCGAGATCACGGCCCACGTTGCGAGCCAGCCAGGCGGTCGGGTCGACCGCATCCTCATAGATCGCCCCTCCACGCGGGTGCACCTCGAAGTGCAGGTGGCAGCCGGTGGAGTTCCCCAGGGATCCGACCTCGCCAAGCGGTTGACCCGCCTCCACCTGCTCTCCGTCGGTGACGCTCACGGACTGCATGTGGGCGTACCACGTGGTCAGGGCGCCGGGCCCGGTCGTCACCTGCACCAGCCACGGACCGGCCCACGGCTGATCCCGGCGGATCACCACCGTGCCGTTGGTGGCCGCGAGCACCGGGGTGCCGCAGGCCACCGACAGGTCGGTCCCGGTGTGGCCGCGAGCCCAGTGCGCACCCGAGCGACCGAAGCTGCGCTGGTCGACGTACGACGCGCCGGTCGGAAGTGGGAAGACCACGGTCCCGGGGTAGGTGACGCCGACACAGTCCACGTCGTACGACGCCCGCACCGCCGCCGAGGCCAGCGCCGGGTCGGAGAGCAACCGCTCGGCGAGCGCCTGGTCGTCGGCGTAGGCGTTCGGGTACGCCGAACGCTGCACCCACTGGGCTGCGTCGGTCAACGGCATCCGCTGCCAGCCGGGCACCTGGAGAAGGGCCTCGTAGAACAACGTGGCCGACGTGGCCGGATCCATCAGCTCCTCGAGCGTTCCCCACCAGGGCCACTGCTGCTGGAAGATGCCGACGGACCCATGGTCGGTGCCGACGGCCTCGTGCGGGAGGTCCAGGGACGCGGCGATCCCGAGCTGCGCGACGCTGAGGTCTCCACCCAGGCCGTCGTTGGCGTAGTTGAGCAGTCGCGACTCCTGCAACGCCACGGCCAGGGCGATCACGATGCCCTCGCGGGGGACGTCGAGCGCGTTGCCGGCGGCGACCACGGTGGCGGCGTTGCGTAATTGTGTCTCCGACAATGCTGCATTCCCGGAGTCGGCGGCCAGGATTACATCACCGTCGATGCCGCAGGCGACGTCGGCGCTGTCCTGCGCCCCGTCGAGCATCACCAGGAAGAGCAGCAGCGGGACGGCCAGCACGCCTCCCACGACGCAGGCGACCAGGGCGAGCGCGATCCAGCCCTTCCTGGTCATGGTGCGCCCTCAGACCCGAGCGGCCGCGTCGCCGGAGGGCCGATAGATCGGATAGACCTCCTCGCCGTCGAACCACTCCGGCTCCGTGGGCGGCAGCGAGTCGATCTCACTCGCCTGCGAGGAAGCCTGCGTGGACTCTCCGGAGTGGCGGAACGGGAGACCGGGCGCCGCGGGTCTGGCCGTGAGCGCCGGCGCCTGCTGGACGCCGGCCAGCGCGAGCCGGGGTTCGTGGGAGGTGGCCGTCTCCCCCGAGCCCTCACTGGACGGCGGGGGAGCCGGCGAGGGTCGCGACTCCGCACGGTCCGGGACCTCGGTGTCTGCGACGGCTGCCGCAGCGGCCGCCCCGGCAGCGGCTCCACCGGTGGAGGCTGCGGCTGCGCCGGCCACGACCTTCTTCGACGTACGGCCCACCGCCACGGCGCTCTGGCCGAGAGCACCGGCCCCGTCGCGGAAGGGATCACCGTGCACGCCGGCGAGGGACGTCAACCGGCGGAACGGCTTGAGCACCACCCACATCGTGAAGCTGAAGAGTGGCAGCAGCACCAGGGCCAGCCACCCGGGCAAGCCGGTCGCGGGGTCGAGGATGACGCCGATGACGGAGATCGTCACCGCGGCACCGATCCCGAAGATGACCGCGTTGATCAGGGCCGCCCCCACGGTGCGGCCGACGCCGATGACGAGCCCGCGCGCGGCGGGGAAGAGGCCGAGCACCGCGAAGGCGGGGAACAGCATGACCGCGAGCCGGACGATGAAGAACGATGCGAGCAGGAGCAGCGCGGAGACGAGCAGGAACGGCAACGCCATCAGGGTGGCGAGCGTGGCCAGGAACGCGTAGGCGACGCGCGTGTCGGCTCGGGCGCCGGTGAGGAACTCGTACGCCGTGGGGTCGCTGGCCTTGATCTCCTCGGCGATCCGGCCGAAGTCCTCCTGCTTCTGCTCGATGATGGCCCGCGCAGCCTCCGGGTCGGACTGGACGGCACGTGCCTCGCGCCAGGTGAGTGCCTGCGCGGCGAACAACTGCGGACCGTAGGTCAGCGCGGTCTCGGAGTCGGTGGAGCCGAGGGTGCCGGCGACCCACGCGGGATAAAGGATCGAGGACTGGACGTTGGCCGCGACGCTCGTCGCGGGATCGGCACCCGCGTCGCCGTTCAGACCCTCCACGACGGCCCCGAGACTGGCCGTCACGGTGTCGTCGGCGAAATGACCGGCTTCGACCGGCCAGCGGAACAGTGCCGCCGCCAGCACGGCGACGAAGAGCGCCCAGCCGATGGCCGCCGCGGTCGTGGCCAAGGACATCCCCCGCGCACGGATCAACAGCATGACCCCGATGAGCGCCACGACCGCGGGCAGCCACCGTGCGAAGAGCGAGTCGTGCAGCGCCGCGGACACCTGCGTCAGCAGGGGATCGAAAGCGTCGAGGAACGACGGCTCGAAGGCGACCTCGGTCAGGGAGGCGGTCAGGGAGGCGACGGCCACCGGCACGTTCATCACCCAGTTGCTGACCGAGGTGCCCAGCACCGCCTCGGGGTTGTTCGCCGCGTCCGGACCGCACCCGAGGTCGTAGTTGTTCCAGCGCAGCCCGGCGAAGCCGTACTGCTCGTAGACCGTGGTGCTCGCCCCGTCGGCGAACGGGTCGTCGACCGGGGGGAGCTTCTCCGGCTCGGGCCCGAAGAAGCCGGCCATGCCTTGTCCGGGCATGTCCGGGGTGGGGGACTCCTTGCAGTCGAGATCGATCCGACGAACGTCGCCGGCCGCGGTCGCCGGAGCCATGGAGAGGACCGCCAGACCCAGGGCGCCCACGAGCAGCAGGCCGACGAGGAGCCGGCGGCGGGTCACGCGACTGCTCCCTCGGTCTCCTCCGCCTCCTCGCGGGAGTGGGTCGCCGCGGTGGTGTTGAGCGCGTCCAGGAGTCCGGGATTCGCTGCCAGATCCACCCGGATCTTGTCGACCTGACCATCGACGTCGCGCATCACGAACTCGCGGAAGCCGGCCGAGCCACGGTGCGACGACAGCGAGGCCAGCACCCGCTCGTAGCCGACTCCGGTCTGCACCCGCAGCATCCGCAGGGCGTCCTGTCCGGCCTCGTCGTCCTCGATGCGCCCGACGAAGGCGGCGGACATGAAGTTGGCGACGTCCATGCCGAGCACGTCCTGCGGGTTCTGGGAGGCGGCCAGGACACAGGTGTTCCACTTCCGGGAGTCGCGGCCCAGGCGGGTGAACAAGGCGCGTCCGGCGGACCACTCGCCGAGGAAGTGGGTCTCGTCCAGCGCGATCAGCTTGCGGTCCGCCATCGGACGCCCGTAGACGGCCCGGGTCGCATACCACGCGCACAGGTGCAGCAACGGGAGCGCGAGCTGCTCCGAGGTCGACCAGTGCTCCCGGGGGACGTTGCGGGGCGGCAGCACCAGCCCGGGCATGGTGAGGACGGTGAGGCCCGCGTCCAGACGGGTCCCGACCTTCACGCTGGCCGGGAAGAAGAGGCGGGCCAGCGGCAGCTCCGCCATGTCGCGCAGGTAGTTCGCCACGACCCTGCCGTGGGTCTCGTCCATGCCGTCGAGGTTGCGGACCACGTCCCACAGCGACGCCCGCTGGTGGCCCTTGGTGGCCCGCACCGCATCGGAGATCACCAACGACGTCAACGGCATCGCATCCAGCGACGGGGGCAGCAGCATCTTGATGACGTCCATCGCGAGCAGCTTGCGGTCCTGCGCGGCCAGGACACGGGCTTCCTCGAGCGCTCCCGGCGAGGGATAGGTCTTGGGCATCGGCTCGGGCACGACGTCGAACGGGTTCAACGTCCCGGGGGCGGCGCTGGTGAGATCGACGTGGCGGGCAGCCTGCGCGAGCTCGGGGAGTTCCGTGAGGCGGGCCAGCGGACCGGAGGGGTCCATGATCACCGAGGGGATGCCGCGGCGTACGGCCTCGTAGACGATCTGGCCCATCAGCACCGACTTGCCCGCACCGAGCCCGCCGACGATGGGCACCAGCCCCGAGGTCTCGCGGACCTCGGTGGCGTAGTGCGTGTCGAACATGACCGCGCGACGCGATGCCCCCGCGGTGTAGCCGACGTAGGGACCGCGACGGTCCCCGACCTGGCTCGAGGCCGTCGGGACCCCGGCGCTGACGTAGAGCGCGGGAAGGCGCCGCCGGTGGGCCGTGGTCGACACCGGTTCCCCGGGCACGAACTCGCGCAGCAGCCCGAACTGTCCGCGCGGGTGCTCGATGCTGACCCTCCGGCCGCGGTAGGAGGCGATCACTTTGCGCGAGCGCTCCAGACACTCCTGCTCGGTGCTGCCCCACACCGCCAGGCGGAACCACCCGTGCACCCGCGCCGCAGCCGCGTCTGTGCCCCGGGTCATCTGGTCCTCGACCTGGCGCGCGTGCGCGGCCTGGCGGTCCAACGCGAGTGGCTCGTCGAGATCGTGTTCGGCGTAGTGGCGTTGCATGTCGCGCACGACCAGCAGCTTCCGCTGGACGGACTGGCGCGCCTCACCACCGGAGAGGACGTCGAACTGGGCGGACCACTCCACGGGGAAGGGCAGCCGGTCGGTGTGGGAGAGCCAGGGGTCGTGAGCCGGGTCGGGCGCGTGGATCTCCTCCAGTCGGCCCACCGACAGCACGGCCACGTGTCGTTCGACCACCTCGTGCGTACGGCGGCCGAGCACCCGCACGGTCCGCCCGAACGGCGTGGCGGCATGGTCCACGTCGTCGGTGAACGCATGGAGGTCCTCGCTGTCCCACTGCCCGCCCTCGTGCGGTGAGAGCTGTTGCGGCGAGGGGAGGCCGACGCCGAGGGAACGGCGCAGCAGCCACTCCATCTCCTTGGCGGTGGCGGGTCGGCCTTCGAGACCGGGAAGCGCGACCGCCTCGGCGACGCGCGCGGCGACCGGCGCGAGGCGCTCGAACTCCTTCGCCTTCGGCCCGCGCGCCACGGTGGCCGACAGCCGGCTGGTCAGGGGGCGCTCGGCGAGCCGTACGCCGAGGAAGACCTCCTTCTCCGCCATCGTCTGATGGCGCAGATGACGCTGATGGCTGACCAGGTGGTCTCCCCAGCTCTGCGCGGTGCTGGGCAGGGCGTCGGGGGAGAGCCGGTCGAGACGCCGGGCCCATTCGTCCGCGGGGTAGGGCCGCGTCGTGATCCGCAGGTGCACCCGGTGGCCGGCCAACCAGGAGAGCGCGTCGCCACCACCGAGGATGAGGAACTCGCGCTGCGACTCCGAGCGGAACGCCCAGGGCTGGGTCGGCAACACGAACCAGGCCCACGCCTCGAGGTCGGTGAAGGCGAGGTGCCCGTCGATGTCCCGCAGCGCGAGTCGGGCTCGGTCGACGCGCTCACGTGGGGTCGTGCGATGGCGCCGCATGGCTGTCCCTCACTCGGATGTGGGTGGTGGTGAAGCGCACCGTGGGGTGGGGCCGGGGCGTCCGAGGTGCGCGTAGTTCGGCGCGGACCAGGTGCCACACCGAGCCGACCGGGCGTTCGTGGTCGATCAGGCCGGTGAGGGCGTACGTCAGCAGAACCGTGACCACGACCTCCCAGACCGGCGGCACGCTGACGCTCATCGGCAGGACCGCTTCGATGAGCAGGACCGAGACGAAGAGCGTCAACCAGATCCCGTACGCCGAGTAGCGCGCCGTCCAGGGGAGCGTCATCCCCTGGGGTCCGAGCCAGACGGCGTCGACGCGGTAGACGTCGTCGTCGGGGCGGAGGAGCATCGTGGGCCGCCGGCCGCTCAGCCTTGGGCGAAGACGAAGTTCGCGATGTCGTCGCCGAAGCCGTAGAAGAGCGCGGCACCCGCGATCACCGCGCACCCGAGGAGCACATTGGTGATGGTCATGGCGTTCTGGCTCATCTGGCCCTTCCGGGCACCTGCGATGATCGCCAGCCCGATGACCAGCAGGATGATCGGGACGATGTTGCCGACGGCCCATTCCACGATGCCGTCGGAGTTGATTCCGGGCGTGGTCGACAGTGCGACCGCCGCGGTGGGAAGGGACATGCCAACCTCCGGGAATGACGGCACCGTGTGCCTGCGGGAGCCTGCGTTCCCTTCACCTCTACGCACGAACGTGTCCGGAGATAAGGGACTCCGGGTACGCGGTGAGTGCAGCGCTCTGACCGATCGGGCAGACGGGAGGGCGAGGCGCGTCGCACACGACGCGAGTCGAGGGGGGCCTACCCTGGGGCCCGTGACGCTGAGTCGAAGCCGCGCCGCCAGGGCCTCACGGCGCCGCAAAAGGCGCATGGACTCCGTCGAGCACGACCTGACGCCGGCTGAGTGGCTCATGCTGCAGGAGTCCTGGGGTGGGTGCGCCTACTGCGGTGCCTCCCAGGGGCCACTCCAGCGGGACTGCGTGTTGCCGATTTCCCGGGGCGGCCGTTACACCGCCGCCAACGTGGTGCCGGCCTGCCGGTCGTGCAACGCGAGCAAGTGCAATGCCGAGGTCACCGGCTGGCTGAGGCGCAAGGGGCTCGACGAGCGGGCCTTCCTGGTCCGGCACGCCGACATCCTCCGTGAACAGGTGCTCGCCGCAGGCGAGTGACGCCGGGGTGACGGGGGCTGCGTCCGGGCGCAGGATGAGAGGCATGACCTCGTTCATCGCACATACGACTGTCGATTGCCACAACGCCTACGAGCTCTCGGAGTGGTGGAAGCAGGTCATCGGCTACGTCGATCTCGACGACGATCCCAACGCACCCGGGCACGAGGAGTGCATGATCGTCTCCCCGGAGACGGGTCACCGGCTGCTGTTCATCCAGGTTCCCGACGAGAAGCAGACCAAGAACCGCCTTCACTTCGACCTCCAGCCGCACGAGGGGACCCGCGACGAGGAGGTACGCCGTGTCGTCGCTCTGGGCGCGATCGAGGTCGACGATCAGCGAGACCACTACGGTCCGGGGATCGGGTGGGTGGTGCTGCAGGACCCGGAGGGCAACGAGTTCTGCATCCTGCGCAGCGACGAGGAACGCGCGGCGAACCCGATGGATCCGAACGCGGGCTAGGTCGCGTGCCGGGCCCTGGTGAGGCGGCTGGCGACGGAGTGCGGCTCATCTACCCAAAGCCCGACACGGTCGGCGGTGATCGGACCCGATGAGGTCTCGACCAGGACGGACTCGCGCAGGACGAGTTCCAGGTTCGTCCGGCTGCTCACTCCGACCAGCAGCAGCCCGTCTTCGTGGTGCAGCGACTTGATGACGCCGGGCAGTTCGTGCTCCACCGAGCGCGTGGACGCGACGCACACCAGGGGCACCGCGACCCACGTGCGAGCACCGTTGCGCACGAGCAGCCGATCGCCGGTGAGCAGGTGGGGTCTGACACGGAAGGAGGCCAGCATGCCGAGCATCCACAGCACGCCCCAGACTCCGACGACAAGGAGGGGCAGGCGCAGTGCCTGGGCCCACCCTGCGTCGATCTGCCTGAGGACCACCTCGACGACCACCACTTCTGTGGCCGAGCCGAAGATCCACAGCCACAACACCGGGCCGACTAGTTGGGCGTATCCGACGGCTTCGGCCCCGAGAGGCACGTCGGGGCGCCGGGCCACCCAGCGGACCAGCGACCGGTAGAGCGCCAACTCGAGGAGCACGGCCTCCCGGGCCAGATCGGCCATGCGGTGCAGGGTCATGTCGCCTCCGCCATCAGACGCTCGAAGGTGGCGACGGTCTCGTCCAGCGTGGTCGCGAACATCGCGAGTCGCCGGTCAGGGACCGAGCCGAAGAGCTGGTGGGCCAGGTCCTCGTGGCTGACCTGGAGGTCGTGGACGGTTTGCTTCCCGAGCGCAGTGGGGGTGACCAGGGTGGCTCGACGGTCGGACGGGTGGGGCTCGCGCGTTACGTGCCCGGAGTCGACCAGCCCGTCGACCAGCCCGGTGATGTTGCGCGGCGTCACCGCCAACGCGGCGGCGAGCGACTGCTGGGTGCTGGGGCCCGCGAGGCCCAGCACCCAGAGCAGGTGGATGCGCGGTGCAGTGAGCCCCGAAGCCTCCTCGAAGCGGGCCATGTGGGCGGCCACGAGCGTGGAGAGCAGCAACACCTTGTCCAGTACGGACGCCACGTCAGGCCTCATATAGTGAGATTACTTCATAGTGTAGTGACTTCACTAATTGCACCTCCGAGGGGAGGCGAAGTGCCGCGGGTAGGGGCTCTCCCGGACCGGGACGTGACCCTGACTTGACCTTGACGCAGCGTCAGGCCTTCACGATGGCGTCATGGAGCAAGACATCGCCATCGAGATCAGCGGACTGGCCAAGTCGTACGGAGAAACCCGCGTCCTGGGTGGCATCGACCTGTGCGTGGACCGGGGCACCATCGTCGCCCTGCTGGGGGCGAACGGCGCGGGCAAGACCGTAATCTTCCTCGACGAGCCCACCACGGGGCTCGATCGGAGCACGACCAGATCGAGGACCCTTCGGTGATCGCCTTCTACCGCGACATCGACGACGTCATCGACTGGGAGCCCGGAGATCCTCGGCTCCCCTCGCTGGCAGACCGGCTGGTGGCGCAGTTGGAGTCCGTCGACCAAGCGGAGTGGGACGCCCTCTCCGAGGACGGGTTCACCGACGATCTCGCAGCACTGCTCGACTCGATGTTCCTCGACCAGGTGCCGGTCGCGCGAGAACTGCTGGACCTGCTCGAGGAGCGGGGCTGGACCGGGTGGACCAGACTCCAACGGGTGGCCGTCGTCCCCTTCGAGAGGTGAGTCACCCCCTCGCGAGGACCAACGCCTCTCACCTGACTCGGGCTGTCGCATTAGCGTGCAAACATGGACAAGCGCGTCAGCCCACTCGTGATGCTGCGCGATGCGCTCCTGATGGGTCTCGCCTACGGTCTGGTCTCGCTGTTCATCGTGGAGGCGGTCGCCTTCGGCTACCCAACGGGCTCGGTCTTCTGGCCCGGGGCCGGGCTGACGCTGGGCGTGCTCGTGTGCCGGCCGAGGAGGACGTGGCCCGCGCTGCTGGTCGGCGTCTTCGTGGCCGAGGTCCTCGTCGACCTCACCATCCCCGTGAGCCTCGGCGCCGCCCTGCTGTGGGCGGTGGCCAACACCGTGGAGCCGGTGGTCGGCGCCTGGTTGCTCACCCGCCGGCGTACGCGGGTGGTCCTGACCGATATCTCCGGCATGCTGCGCTTCCTGGGGTTCGGTGTCGTCGTTGGCCCGCTCATCGGCGCGACCGTGGGGGCGGTCGGGGCAGTGGTCATGGGCATCGACACCTTCTGGCCGACGTGGCCGCGCTGGTGGGTGGGCGACGCCATCGGAGTCCTGCTCATCGCCCCCGCGATCATCGTGTGGAACAGCGGGGCGAGTCGCGGACGTGCCGGCTCCGCGGAGGCTCGGTGGATCATCGCCGGGCTGGTCGCCGTGGTGACCGTCTCGCTCATTCCCTGGGCAGGTGACCACTGGCAGCAGGGTCTGCCGTTCCTGATCGCACCGGTCCTGGTCGTGGTGGCGTTGCGGATGAGTCCGCGGGCCGCGACGGTCTCACTCGCCCTCACGGGCTTCAGCGTCAACGCCGTGACCGCCGCCGGCATCGGCCCCTTCGCCGACTACGGCACCGACGGCGGCTTGGTCGTCGCCCAGGTGTGCCTGGCCGCGGCGGCCTTCGCCGAGTTGATCGTGATGGCGCTGAGCCACGACCTGGTCACGATGCGGCAGCTGGGCGAGCATCGCACCGCCATGGCCAACGTGCTCGCCCACGAACTCAAGAACCCGCTCACCGCGATCATGGGCAACGCCGAGTTCCTCGAGCCGGACGCATCCCCCGAGCGCATGCTGATGGCGCGACGGGCGATCGAGCGAGGGGCCCGCAGGATGGTCGAGACCATCGACGACATGATGGCGCTCGCCCAGATCGACGATCCGAACTCCCCGCGGGTCCTGGTCCCGGTCGACCTCGCCGAACTGGTGACCGATGCGATCGAGCTGAACGAGGCTGCCGCCGCACGGGCGAGTGTGGACCTGGGCGCCACCCTGATCGACCGCCCCGCCGTGGTCTTGGGGGAGCAGGACGAGCTGGACAAGCTCGTACACAACCTGATCTCCAACGCCATCAAGTACACGCCGCCCGGTGGGGCCGTCACCGTCTCCTGCGGTCTCGACGAGGACCATGCCGTGCTGGTCGTCGAGGACGAAGGCATCGGTATCGCGCCGGAGGACCGTGCCAGGCTCTTCGACGAGTTCTTCCGGTCGTCGGACCCGGCCGTGCGCGACAGGCCGGGGACGGGTCTGGGGCTGGCCATCGTTCGCCGCGTGATCGACAGGCACCACGGCTCCATCAGCGTCGAGTCTCAGCCCGGGGTCGGCTCGACCTTCATGGTGCGGCTGCCACGCAACACCGCGCAGCACCTTCAGGTCTCCTCTCGCACACCCACGGAGTCGACCCCTAGCGTCGCAGCCGTCGTCGGGCCTCAATGATCCAGCAGACGCACGAGTTTCTGGGGGGCACAGAACCGGTAACTCTCGGTCACCAACTCCGCCACCTCGCTCCAGTCGGTGCGCGCGTCGAGCACCATCCCGACGATCGTCGGTGACCACGGGGTGCGGTAGAACGGCAGTCCGGCGGTGGTCAGGGCGAGCAGCTCGTCCCCGGTGGCGTGAAAGGTCAACACGGTGGTCGGCTCGCTCATCCCGGTCAGTTCGCGGTAGGTCGAGGTGTAGCCCTCCTGGGCCACCAGCACGTGCGCGAACGTCCGGCTGCGGATGCGCCAGCGCACCCCGGTCCAGGCGTCCTCCTCGTAGGCCTCGGGCAGCGCCGTGGCCATTGCGCCGATCCTCGCGACGACGTCACCGGCGGGTTCGATGCGCGGCGAGCGGGGCATGCGCCGAGTGTGTCACCGGACGCCGACATGACGAGATTCCCGACGCCTCCCGGCTCGCGTGACATCTGTACCGGTCATTGACACTCCGACGGATCTGCGACCAGATTGGCCGGACGCGCCCACATCGCCGGAGCGCGGAGACCCAGGGGATGCCATGCGACGTCATCGCAGTTCGGTGCTTGTTCTCGCTGTCGTCGGCGCGTTGTTCGCCGCGACCTGGACGACGGCGACGTCGAGCGCCGCGCCGGTCGCTCGCGACCGCGACCGGCTCGAGGTGTACGTCGGGACGATGACGGCATCACAGGTCCCAGAGGTGCTTGCGCTCGGGGTGGACCGCCACGAGCTCGGCATCAGGCAGGTGCCCGGTGCCGCCGGCGACAAGCCCGTGGTCAAGGTCGAGGCGATCCTGTCGCCCGCCCAGGTGCGGCGACTGCGTGACCGTGGCATCGAGATGGCTCCGAAGGTCATCGACGGGCAGACCGTGACGCAGCGTGCGACCGCCGCTGCGGCCAGCGGCTTCGAGGTGTGGCGTACCTACTCCGGCGAGGGCGGGATCAAGGCCGAGTACGAGCAGATCGCCCGTGAGAACCCGAGGATCACCAAGCTGGTGACGATCGGAGAATCCGTGCAGGGCCAGGACATCATCGCGCTGAAGGTCACCAAGGACGCCCGCAAGGTCAAGGACGGCAAGCGGCCCTCGGTGCTCTACCTGTCCGCGCAGCACGCGCGTGAGTGGATCACCCCGGAGATGAACCGTCGACTCCTGCAGTACGTGGTCGACGGCTACGCCTCCGACCCGGCGATCCGACGGCTCCTGTCGGGGACCGAGCTGTGGTTCCTCCCCGTGGCCAACCCGGACGGCTACGACTTCACCTTCCAGCCGGGGCAACGGCTGTGGCGCAAGAACCTCCGTGACAACAACGGCGACGGCCAGATCACTCCGGGTGACGGTGTCGACCTGAACCGGAACTTCCCGACCAAGTGGGGCTACGACAACGAGGGTTCCTCGCCCAGCCCGGCCAGCGAGACCTACCGGGGTCCGTCGCCCGAGTCCGAGCCGGAGACGCAGGCGCTGGCTCAGTTCACCCGCCGGGTCGGTTTCGAGTTCCTCGTGAACTACCACTCCGCTGCCGAGTTGCTGCTCTACGGCACCGGCTGGCAGGTGGCCACGCCCACCCCCGACGACGTCATCTACGAGACCCTGGCCGGCGACGACGCCGAGCCCGCCGTTCCCGGCTACGACCCCGACATCTCCGCCGAGCTCTACACGACCAACGGCGACACCGACACCGACCTCACCGAGCGCTACGGCGTCCTCGGGTTCACCCCCGAGATGACCACGTGCGAGACCGTCTCGGACTCGATCCCCGACGACGAATGGGTGGCCGAGGACTGCGGCAGCGGCTTCGAGTTCCCCGACGACGAGGAACTCGTCCAGGCGGAGTTCGAGAAGAACGTTCCCTTCGCGTTGTCCGTGGCGTTCTCCGCGGACGACCCGGCCAATCCTGAGTCCGTCGTCGGCCGGTCGGCCCCCGACTTCGTCGTGGACTCCTTCGACGTCTCCTACGGCGACCCGCAGCGGGTTGCCGTAGTTGCCAAGCGTGCCTTGGCTCCGCTGCGGATGGCCTACCGCGTCGACGGTGGGCGCGAGCGGATCGTCCGCGCCTTCGAGTGGAGCGGAGGCGAGCGTTACGGCGACGAGAACGACGACTACTTCGCGGAGTACCGCGCGAAGGTCCGCGGCGCCGATGCCGGCGACCAGGTCCAGGTGCGTTTCCTCGGCGTGCAGCGCGGCAAGCGTGGCGGACCGGTGAGCAGTGAACCCTTCACCTACACCGTCGAGGCGGACACCGGCAGCGACGTGCTGGTGATCGCCAACGAGGACTACACCGGCGTCAACCCGACGTACCCGGGCGGCACGAACGCGCCGAAGTACGCCGACGCGCACGTGGCGGCGGTCGAGGCCGCCGGCTACACCGCGGACGTGTGGGATGTCGATGCGCAGGGTGTGCCGCACGACCTTGGCGTCCTGGACCACTACGACGCGGTGCTCTGGTATCTCGGAGACAACCGGATCACCCAGGACCCCGAGGACGAGTTCACCTCCACACCGTTCGGCGAGCTGCCCGACATCTCCGTCGCGGAACGCCAGCAGTACCTCACGCTGGCCATCCGGGACTACCTGAACGAGGGCGGCAAACTCGTCCACGCCGGTGAGACCGCGCAGTATCAGGGTCTGCCTGGGATCAGCGACGTCGTCGGTGGTCTCTACTACGGGCTGAACGGGGACCCCGGCGCCGAGTGCGCCATCGCGCCGAGGCCCGGTGGCAGCACGGCCGGCTTCTTCGAGGACTGCCTGATCCTGGCCGACGACTTCCGCCAGTACTACCTCGGCGCGTTCAGCAGGACCGACATCGCCGACCCCAGCCAGGTCGAAGGGGTCGCCGACCCGTTGAACGGGTTCACCGCCGCCCTCGGCGGTCCCGTCGTGGCGGGCGACAACCCGCTCGACGAGGCGGGGGTCCTGCAACCGACGAGCGACGTGCTGCCGGTCGCGGACTTCCCCCAGTTCGCCAGCGCAGGCAGCCTGATCTACCCGATCGAGCCGGGCAGCCCGTACGCGCCCATCGAGGGGGAGCGCTATGCCGGCGCGTTGCACGCGGACGACTCTTACGCGCGGCTGACCCGGACGGTCCCCGTCCCGGCAAACGCTGCGGACGCCCAGCTGCAGTTCCAGTTGTCGTACGACATCGAGGCCGACTACGACCACGTCATCGTCGAGGCTCGCACCGCGGGGTCGAACGACTGGACGACGCTGCCGGACCTGAACGGCGGGACCACCACCCTTCCGCCGGCCGAGTGCGCGGCAGGCGGCTTCCTGCTGACCCTGCACCCGTTCCTGGCCAACTACCTCGGCGGCGCCGACTGCAGCCAGCCCGGACCCAACGGGGGCACCTGGAACTCGTTCACCGGCAGCAACGGCGGCTGGCAGGAGGTCGCCTTCGACCTCACGCCGTACGCCGGCAACGAGGTGGAACTGTCGATCAGCTACGTCACCGACCCGGGCTTCGGCAGCATCGGTGCGTTCGTCGACGACACCCGCATCGTCATCGACGGCACCGTGACTGCGGACGGATTCGAAGGAGCCTTCAGCGACTGGACGTCCACCGGCGCTCCCGAAGGCAGCCCGCCATCGTCGACCGGATGGCAGATCGACGAGGTCCTGTTCACCAGCTACGCCGCGACCTCGACCGAGGACACGCTGCTAGTCGGGTTCGGGCTCGAGCAGATGGCTTCCGATGCGGAGCGCGCCCAGCTCGTCGAGCGGGCCCTGGACGATCTGATCGGCTGATCGGCGCCCGAGACCTCAGCCGTGGATCTCTCGCCACGCCTCGTCGACGAGGCGTTCGAGCACGGTGAGGTCGAGGGCGTCCAGCCGCTTCACGTACACGCAGGAGACCCCGGTGGTGTGCGGGCCGAGTTCGGCCAGGAGCGGGCGCTCAGGCTCGTACCCGTTGTGGATCCCGTAGATCGTCAGCGCTTGCTTACGTGGTGAGAATCCGACGTCGAACCACTCATGGGTCCCGGTCGAGTTCGTGTACGGCGAGGAGCCGAATCCCACCATCGTCGGGCCCCACATCACCGCCGGCTGCCCGGTGATGCGCTCCATCAGGGAGCGCAGGAGGTGACCCTCCTCCCGGCGTCGCGGACTCTCGATCGAGTCGAGGAACGCGGTGACATCCTGGTCCGTAGGCCGGGTCTTGGGCGCTGCCATTCTGCGAGCGTAGCCCGAAACTGAGCCTGCGGCTTCCGGTCGGCGCGGCACCGAACGCCGTTTCCTGACGCCGTACTGACGGCGTCGGGTGACGCTCCCCAGGTGAGGCGGCACGCCTCGCTCGACTCACCGACGCAAGGGGAAGACCATGCTCACCATCACCCGGAACAACCGTCGCCACCGACGCGGCAGCGGTGCCGTCCTGACCGCCCTCACCGTGGGGCTGCTCGCCGCGAGCAGCGCCGCGACGCCTCCGGCGTACGCGGTGAGCGGCATCGTCGACGTCACCGACGACACGGCGTCGTTCAACTTCGGCCCGGCCACCAGCAAGACCGAGACCGCGCTCTGCCCTGAGGGGACCCGCGTCGTCGGCGGCGGAGGTGGCGTGCTGGGAGATCAGCTGAACGAGGGGCTCGTCATTACTCAGATGCAGCCGATCCGGCCGCTGTACGGCGCGGACCGCTACACCGTGACGGTGAGCGACCCGACGGGGGCTGTCGACGACTGGGGCGTGCGGGCTACCGCGATCTGTGCACCGGCCCTTCCCGGCATGTCGATCGCCTTCGGGTCCACGTCGTCCTCCAGTGCTGCCGTGCAACTCGCCACCGCCAGTTGCCCCGCCGGTCGGAAGGTCGTCGGGAGTGGGGGCACCGTCTACAACGCCGAGGGACGTGTCGGGCTGCAGGTGATGCGGGCCTCCACTGACGGAGCCCGCGTCTATGCCCAGGCCCACGAGGAGCCCGGTGGGTACGGCGGGGACTGGTTCGTCTTCGCGTGGGCGGTGTGCGCCACCGCCCCGTCGGGCTACGAGATCGTGATGGAGCGAAGCCCGCAGGACGACTCGGAGTCGACCAAGAACGCGTGGCCGGAGTGCTCGGGCGACAAGACCTTGCTGTCCGCCGGCGCCGCGACCGGCTTCTCGGCTCCGGCGCAGGTCGCACTGCACTACGCGCACGCCTACTCCGGCCCGACGTCAGGAAGCGCCAACGTGCTCGCGGTAGAGAACGAACCCACCACGAGCGACTGGGACTTCATCGTGGGACAGGCGATCTGCGCGGACTAGGCAACGCGAGACGGGCCGGATCTCGCCTTTGTCGCGCGAGATCCGGCCCGTGAGCGCCGGCTACGAGGTGCCTACGGAAGCCAGGGGCACTGCAAGGGGTCGATGTCGACCCTCAGGCACTCGGGCTTGATCGGCTTCGGGCGCTCCGGGGGCGGGCACGGGGCCGGGTCCCCGTAGGTCGCGAAGCAGTACTCCGGCGCGTTGACCAGGTCGATCTGGCGTGGGAGTGCGTGAGCGCTCGGGCTGAACGCGGTGAAGCCGCCGATGGCGATGACCGCGCCGAGGGTGGCGGCCTTGGTGATGAGCTTCGTGTGCATGGTGCTGCCCTTCCGTTCGGGCCCCGTGGGGCCTGGCTGATGAATGCCACGGATTCGCCCCCCGCTCGGGCGTGGACGGGTCGCTCCGGACGTGGTGCCGGAGTGGACTGGAGTGCTCCACCCGGGCTGTATCAGACGGCGTGGCGGGTGCTCCTCACAGAAGGGCGGACTGCTGCCTCGGCGGTGCTGACAGCTGGCGAGGTGCTGAGTCTCGTACTGCCCGTTCGTGCGGACGGGCTGCCCACGTGGACGCCCCGTCAGGCTGGCCGCTGGCGATCGCGATTCCGATGATGAGCAGATGGATTCGTTGACGCGCGGGGCGGCTTCGGCCGCGCCCTTCGCCGACCCCCAGAACGCGCGACGTTGGTTCGAACTGATCCACGAGGAGCTCCAACGCCTTCCCGAAGATGTCGCGTACGACGACGCAATGGACGCCATCCTGAGGCGCGCCGACTCGGACGGGATCGCGTGGGCCGCGGAGGCTCTGTCGGACTACCTGAGTGCGTATGCCAGCGATCCCGCCGTGGTGCTGCGAGAGCTGGCCGAGGCCGACCACGTGCAGGAGTACGTCGAGGCAAGCATCGCCGTAGCCACCGGAGATGCTGAGCGCGACGCTCCCTTCGACATGGGTGCCTGGGAGTCGTACCTTGCCCAATGGCAGAGCGGATGGGACGGCACCGACGCGTCGTGGACCGGTTTCGTCGAGGGCCTGCGCTACTGGGCTCCGGACGGCCTCAGGGCTGCCGTGGATCAGTTGCTGGACAGCGCGGAGACCACCGGCCGGGTCGAGGTGCTGGCCGCCTACGGCCTCGTGGCAGCAGCGCAGCCGACTGTGCCCGAGCCTGTCGCATCCCCCGAATCCGCGATCACCTCGCACGCAGTGATCGCCTCGGTCCTGAAGGACCGCCCAGATCTCGCGGCTCTCGGAGAGGCTCGACTGGAGGAGTTGTTCACCGAGGTGATGGCCGAGTTCCAGGTGACCGGCCAACCGGTCAGTGGCTGAGCGGAGGAAGCCATGACGACGCAACCGGAGACCCATGACCTCGCCGAGGAGGCCAGGGAGTTGATCCGGCTCGAGATCGCCCGGCTCAGGCAGGAGGTCGCCGAGATCCAACGTGAGATCGGCAACCTCGGCGCGCACCAGCCCCAGGTGGTGGCCCAGCGGCCGGCGCCCACGCAGCCGGTGGGCGGAGAGAGGATCACCGGCGCTCACCTGGACGCGGCGAAGCGGGTGCTCGCCGAGATCGGCGGCGGAGACAACATCGTCGTGGTCCCCGACCGCGTGATCCTGGGCGTGGGGAACCATGCCGTCACGATCAAGGACGAGTCGAAGGTCGGGTTCTTCAGGATGGGGATCGACAAGGACGCCTACGAGGGCGTCGACGTCGATGCCTTGATCGACTCCATCGGGATGGACACGATCCTGGTCCACCCCGGGGTGCTGGGCGATCCCGACGCTCTCCGGTGCGGCACGATCTGGCACGAGCATGGCCACGTCCTGCACGGGGCCGCTGAGAACGGCAATGTGTTCGCCCATGAGTTGGCCTGTCTGCGCAAGCTCCGTGGAAAGGAAGTCGCGGCCGCGTTCGTCGCGGATCACCGCAAGGGGGGCAGCTACTACACCGAGACGGCGGTGAACCCCGGCCTGGACCTTCTCGAACGTGAGTTGGGGGAGCTCGGCTTCACCTTCCAACCCGGAGAGAAGGCGCAGGCGCAACAGCGAGCCACGGCGCCCGCCCTCGAGATCGGCAAGGTGCTGCGCGGCGATGCCGCGAAGATCTCGGGGCTGGTGGGAACCAACGAGGGTCTGCCGGCGCTCGCAGCGGTACCCACGAACGGACGGTTCCGGTGGGCAGGCTACGACTGGGTCCTCCTGCGACGCGATGTCGAGTACAAGATCACCGCCACCAGGGCCGCGAATCCCCAACTGGAGAAGGACACCACCTACCGAGGATCCCAGGCACAGATCAAGGGCCAGGCCCGGTCGGTGCTCGAGCCCCTCCCCGAACTGGACGGGAAGCGGGCCGGCGACACGTTCCTCTGGCAGAAGTCCACGTGGCAGGTCGGCGACGTCAAGGAGTTCCTGGAGATCAGGGTCGAGCAGCGCGTCATCTGAGGTGCGCCTACTCGTCGGGTTCGACCGACGCGTAGTCCATCGGTCCGACGACCGATTGTGGGGCGTCGTGCTCAGGCTGTCTCTGCGGTGCGAGGCCGGACACGACCGGTGGGCTCACCACGGAGCGCTCCAGGTCGAACTTCTCGATCAGGTGGGCGACCGCATCGTCCCAGTCGGAGGAGAGCGGGAAGCGGCTGTGGCGCAGCATCGGAGACAGATGGTCCGTCTCCAGCAGCGCGTCCGGGGGCGACGGGTCGAGCAGCCGCCAGTCCTGACCGCACTCACGACGACCGGTTGCCGAGCAGACCGTGTCGGGCAGACACGGCTGTGGCAGGCGACCCTCGTCGTCCGGCTCGTGTGCGCCCGTCGGAGCCAGTCGGCGTGAGCGGGGATCCGGGTCGCCGTCCGCGCTGCGGTCCCAACTCAGGACCGGCCCCGCGATCGGGTCGGTGTCGCGGAAGAGGTTGATCCAGCGTCCGTCCATTGCCTGGTTGAGGCTCTCGAGGACCCTGCGATTCACATAGGCGGGAAAGGCGCGCGGGAAGATCACCCGCAACTGCGACCCGAAGGTGAGCAGCCCGACCCGCGCGAGTTCATCGCGGGTGAGCCACAACAGGGACGCGACGGCGATGAAGCTGCCTTGGCTGTGGGCCTCGACCACCACGACGTCGGCGGGCGCCGTGGCGCGGTCGCCCTTGACCAGGCACGTGTCGAGGTGATGGCGGATCCGGTCGCGCAGGCCCTGCACGGCGAACTGGGAGTAGGGCGGCGGCACGAAGGGGTGCACCGAGCGTGGCCAGAACGAAACGACGTCCCACACGACGTTGATGGTGCGCTGCTTCTCCTTGACCCGCAACGACTGGCGTGCGGTGGACATCAGCAGACCGGCGAGGGCGATGAGTGCCCATGCCCCCAAGGGCGAGAGCACGTCCACCCACCGCTGCGGGACGACGAGGAAGGCGAGGTCGTCGCCGGCTCCCAGCGGGGTGCGCTCGAGGACCATCAACGCACTCAGCATCACCCCGAAGGCCGAGAACGCGATCAGCGTCAACGTCACATGGTTCTTCAAACGCGCGAGTGCGGTGGCGGTGGCCACGCGCCGGATCCACGCCTCTGTCATCCATGCCGGAGTGCTGTCGCCGTAGACGCGACCGTACGCCGCGCGGACGCGCCCCTCTCGGGCGCTGCGCCGGGCACGCGTCATCAGGGCGAAGAATGCACCCGCCAGCACGGCCAGCAGCACGTTGCAGCCCCAGACGAAGGTGACCGACTGGACGATGGGCGGCAGGTCGGCGGCACCGCCGAAGATCTGGTTCGCCGCCAGCACAAACGACGCGGCGTACCCCACCCCGAGGAAGGCACCCAGCGCGGCGACCACCGGAGCAGCCATTCCCGCGCCGTAGCGGGCGAACGGGTCCCTGGTGCGAGGACCACGACGGGGTCGTGTCCTGTCCCGTGTCAGGAAGGCAAGGACGCCCGCGGAGACGAAGAGGATCAGCAGGGTGACGGTCAGGATCATCACGAAGGCATTGGCGAGCCGCTCCACGGCGTCCGTCCGCGTCGACGTGAGACTGCCGCCGAGGACCACCTGTGCCAAGGTGACGGCGAGCGCGACGAGCGCCGCGAGCGCCGCGGCTCTGCCGACGTTCTCGTGCTGGACGGTGCGCCGCCAGAGGTTCCGGGCACTCTCGTCCGCATACGTCGGCGAGGCGCTGCCCTCGGGGTCGCCCAGGGCCGTGACCACGACGGCGACAACAGCCAGGACGCTCGTCGACAGCAGGAATGCGAGTTCGTGGCCCCATCTGCCTTCGGCGCCCGCGTCGGTCAGGACTCCGACGGTCGCCACTGTCGCCACGCCACCGGCGAGGTGGAGCCGGCTCAAGCTGGTGGCGTCCGGATCTCCGGTGTAGAAGCTCTCCTCGGTCAGACCGGAGCACGCCCCGATCTCGGAACCGAGGATGCCCGCGGGATCTCTCGGAGGGTTCACTTTCGTGTTGCGCCTCCCGAGGAGATAGAGCCCGTACACCGCGAGCGCGGCCACCGCTGCGCCGCCGCCCAAGAGCCAGCCCGCACCCACCGCTGCTCCGAGCCCGGTGGTGGGCACCCACTGCCGCGCGATCAGGTCGACGGTGATCGCCGACAGTGCCAACGCGAACGTGCAGGTCAGACCGAAGGCCACCAGCCGCAGGGCCGCACCCACCGCGCTGTGCCACACCCGCTGCCACATCGTCGTGGGGTTGCTCAACATGAACTGCGCCGCGTTCACGAAACCGAAGGGGATCAGCGCCAGCCACAGTGCCTGCCGCCAGTTCCCTGAGGTGTAGCGGCCCCAATGGAACGCCTCCCTGCGGGTCGACGTCTGATGCGGACTCTCTCCGCTCGTCACCGGGTCGTGGGGCAGCGCGCCGAAACAGTCGACGGGGACGAAGAAGCGCGAGTAGCCGTCGCCGCTGACCTGGCGTACGTGGGCTGTTTCCAGCATCTGTTCAGGTGGCGTGCCGCTGACGCCGTGCACGCGTAACTCGACGATGCGGGGACCGGATGTGTCCATACGACCTCCTCACCACCTCGACGTGGCAATCAGGTCCGCTCCCTTTCCATCAAAGGGAGCGCGACGCGGACATCCCATAGCCCCAAAGTGTCATGACGGGCGCGCGTCCGGGGTCGGACGACCGGTCAGCCTCAGGAGATGCGTGCCCATGGGTGCCTGCACCTCTTGGCCCGTGCCGAAGGCCCAGTCGGTGTCGGTCGCCACCAGCCGCACGTGACGCGGTGGCTTCCAACGTCGGATCGGCGCCGGGGTGGCCAGCACACGGTCGGCTGCCGCGGCTGCGGCGAGCGGCGGGATCGGGTGCTCGACACCAAGGGGGCGGGCGATGTCCTGGTTGTGCACCAGGATGTCGATCAGCGGCTCGAGGTCGGTGATGAAGGCGACGCGCTTCCGCGATCCGAGGAAGCCGCGCAGCGTGGCCACGATCTCCTCGCGCGTCAGCGGACTGCGCCGGGCCGTGTCGCGCACGATGACGTCGTACCGGAAGCCTGCGCGGAGCACGGGCCACAGCAGCGCGCGCACTGGAGTGTGGGCGAGGGCGAGATGAGCGCCGACGTCGCGCACGGTCCAGGCGTCGCAGAGGCTCGGCCGATTCCAGTCCTCCGCAGGCAGGGACTCGAGGAAGTCGGCCATCCACGCTCGCTCGTGGTCGATGTGCTTCCACACGGCGTCGCTGTCCATGGTGATGCCCCCTCATGGGAAATAGACAGAACTTCTGTCTAAAATGCCACGGTGGCCGATCCCCGTCAACGTCAGGAACTTGGCGTGCTCCTCTTCGTCGCCAACCGTGCCCTCGAGCAGCGCGCGTACGACGCTGTCGTCGCCGCCGGAATCACCGACATCACGCTGGCGCAGGCTCGGATCGCGGCTCGCATCGCACCAGGCGGTTCGCGGGTGTCCGATCTCGCCGAGCAGGCACGGGTCACGAAGCAGAGCGCGGCCTCCCTGGTCGAGCAACTGGAGAAGGCCAGATACGTCGAGCGGGTGCCCGATCCGACCGACGGACGCGCCCGGCTGGTCCGTCTGACGCCACGCCTACACCCGGTTGCCGAGGCTGCCGACGCCGAGGTGGAGCGAGTGCTCGCCGAGTGGGCCGCCCATGTCGGGGAGAAGCGACTCAACCAGTTGCACGACACCCTGCGCGATCTACGCGCGATCACCGACCCCTGGTGGCGTGCCTGAATCGTCGTGCGCGCCCCGGGTCAGGGGTAGAGGCGTCGGGTCACGTCGCTGATGGCGTCGGATCTGCCCGAGTCGCGCAACGCGCCTGCCACCGACGAGCGGACGCTGTCGCTGATGTCGACGGCAGGTGCGGGCTCGGGGGGTAACAGTTCCGCGGGGACCTGCTCGTAGAAGAACTTCTCCCAGTCCGCCGCCTCGGATCGGTTGACCACGACCTCCTGTCCTCCGCCCTGCTCTGCACATACGAAACGCCGAGTGGGCGCCCGCAGCGAGATCCGGTCGTCGGGCCACCAGACCTCGGTGAAGACGGTCGCCGCCGCCTCGTCCGCTGTGCGCCCGATCACGGCCTCGCGCTCCTGGAGCCACTGGCCGTCAAGCATCCGGAACGACACCTCGTGCTCGCCCCGCTCGACACGCTCGAAGATGCTGGGGTCGCCGATGCCGCCGCCATCGGCCCGAAGGATGCCGAGTTGGCCCTGGAGAAGGGCCCCGACACTGCCGGCAGCCTCCGGGTTCAGTGACAGGTAATGACCGTGGATGCTGATCGCGACGTACTTCACGGCTCCTCCTCGGGTCCTCTGGGCAGCGTAGGCCTGCCGATCCGACGCAGGGAACCGGTGGACCAGACCCGTCCGCCTCCCGGTGACCAACGTCTCGACCGCGAGGCAGCCGGCCTCTGTTCACTCCACGAAGTGCGGATCACACTGGAAGTGGAGGAGGCGAACGCCATGACCACCCACAGCAGTCCTCACCACTCCACCCTCGGATCCGAACGTGCCGGGACGCTCGCTTTGACGCTCGGGGTTCTCTTCGCGGCTGCTGTCATCTACACCTATGTGCTGAGCCTCAGCGCGGACTTCAACCCGCCCGACTGGCTCCGCGTCATCGGACTCGTCTGGATCCCCGTGGGATTCGTCGGCACGCCCGTGGCCTACCTCGTGGCCCGCACCGGCGAAGGTCGGGCGAGGGGACGGGCGGGCCTGCTGATCGCCGCGGTGGCTCTCGTCGCCTTCGTCGCACTGTTCCTAGCGCTGGGGTGACGCGTCAGCGCCCGGGACCGATCCACACGTGCGTCGTCGTGGCGACACCCGTGCAGGTGGCCGCCCCCCGGCGACCGTCCGCGAACGCGACGGCGATCTCCTCGCGGTAGGTCGTGTGTCGGCGCCGCTCGGTGAAGCCGTCCGCGCTCTCCACCTGTCGGGTCTGGCGGCCCGTCCTGGTGAGGTCGAGGGTGACGGTGCCGGTGGTGGTCACCTCGCCGGTGAACAGGTCGACGACGTCGCCGGACAGGGAACCACGCCCCCCCGTGAGGGTGAGATCTCCCGCCAGCTTCTCGACTCCGGACTCCCCGTGGTCGGCCACCACCTCGACGACGGTGTTCGGGAGCTGGCCGGTGATCCGGACCTGTGCGTCCGGAAGGCCGGCCACGTCGCAGATCTCGGAGTCGAAGTCCTCGTCACGGTAGATCGTCGCGGCGGGGTTGGTGGTGAGCACGTCGAAGCCCGTGATCGACCCGGCACAGCTTCCCGAGGAGACGTCGACCTGCCGACCGGCGTAGGTCAGGCTCTGCGTGAGGGTGTCCAGGTCGGCCATCGTCATCGTCCCCCGGGTCCAGCTGTTGCCGCTGCGCTCGCGAAGCGGCTCGGTCCTGGTCTCGCCGCGCGTCACGGCCACGTCGATGCCCAGCGTGCCCTCCCCCAGTGCAAACGAGGTGGTGAAGTCGTCGCCGAAGGTGTAGCTGTCGGTCTGTCCCTCCGCGACGATCGCCCCGTCGGTGTCCTCGACGAAGGCTCCGACGCCGCCCTCGGCGCCGTCGGTCGTGCCGGAGGCGAACAGGAACAGGGTGTCGTTGCCGGGAAGTGCGTAGACGCAGTCGACGCTCCAGTACTCAGCGTCGATGCGGGTGGCCGCCGCTCCGTGGGCGGCCGTGGGCACGAGGCCCGCGGCGAGCGCCGCGAGGCTGAGGGACGCGGCGCTGCGGCGCAGCGGTGCGATCGTCATGGTGACTCCTGGTGAACGTGAAGGCTCGCGATGTCGAACCTGCACCCAGGACGCCGCTCCGTCGCCGAAGGTTGCTTCGGCGACGCCGAGGATCACCGCAGGCCGTCGACGAACTTCAGGCTCGCCTCGGAGATCAGCGACCGCGCCTCGTCCTGGCTGATCGTCGCCTCGCCGTCACCGCGCTGAGGTCCGTAGTCGCCGAAGCTGGCGTGCGAGGCACCCTCGATCACCGTGAACACCGAACCAGCAGGGAGGTCCGCACGCGACGCCTCGATCTCGTCGGGCGTCGACAGGCCGTCCTCGGAACCCGAGATCGACGTGACCGCCGCGTTGAGAGAGTCGCTGATATCGCCGGCGGGGAACGACGCGTACAGCATCAGGCCGACCGCCGGGGCGGTGCCCTGGTCGTCGTAGTCGTCCGCGTCCCGTGCGGCCACCACACCACCCAGCGAATGTCCTCCGAGGACCCAGCCGGAGACGTCGGGATAGTCGGTCCGCGCACCGTCGAACGCGTCACCCGACAGGAACGCGATCCCCAACGGGGGCTTGGAGATCACGACCACGTGGCCCGCCTCGGCCAGCGGGCGCAGGACCGGAACGTACGCACGAGGGTCGACCAACGCGCCCGGATGGAAGAACACCCCGGTCCCCGTGGGCGATCCCTGCGGGACCAGGGCGATGCGGGTGGCGGACTCCTCGACGTCGACCCGGGCGTCGGAGGCCATCGCGCTCTGGGACGGTTCGACCGCCCCCAACGGTCGCAGCCACGCGATCACGCCCAGCCACACGATGCCGAGCACGATCGCGACGACACCGAGCACCCGGCGCCAGCCGGTGCGGGGAGCCCGTCCCCCGCGCTGTCGCCACAGTGAGGCTCCGCAGGCCAACGTCGTCACGACGAGCAGGACGGGGTAGGCCGGATGCACGTGCCGCAGCGATCCTCCCGCGGTCACCAGGACCCAGCCGACGGCGAGGAGACCGGCCACAGCCGGAAGCAGGGCGAGTGCACGGGACCGAGACGACATGGCCCTCAGTGCAGCGTGTGCGCATCCGCATGTCCAGCACCCGGCCGACGGGATCGTCGGCGGGCGGTCTGGTCCGGCGAATGACCACATCTCCTCATTCCGCGACCGCCCTCGCAGGGTCACGATGCAAAGAGGGAAAGGAGTCGCCATGCAACGGACACCGACGCACGACACGATCTGGACGGCCGACGATGCGATCGCCTTCCTGCGGGCCGAGCAGCGCAGCGACACCACCCAGTGGCGCCAGTTGTGCCTGATGCTCTCGGCGCGTGCGTACGGCTATTCCTCCAGCAATGTCGTGGACGCTCAACGCGACGGAGATCACGACGCCGCGGACTACTGGGCCTCGGCGCGACCCGAGTTCAAGCACGAGGGCGACCGGGCTCCGCTCCTCGGAGGGCTGGCCGTCTTCGGGAACCCCGGCAGGTTCGGGCACATCGCCGTGGTGGTCGAGATCGACGGCAGCGACGTCATCGTTCTGGCCAACAACGACCTCGACGGAGGACGAGTGCGCCCGCTCACGCTGGAGCAGGTCGAGGACGTCCTGAACCTCGAGTACCTCGGCTGGGCCGAGCCGCACTATCCGCGCGCCACGATCGGCAACCCGACAGGGCTCCCCGCCGGTCCCGACCCCGACACCGTCTTCGCCCAGGCGCTCTTCCTCGGCAACAAGGATTCGCTCAGCGTGCGCCTGCTCCAGCGGCGCCTGCGGCGGGTGCTGGGGATCGACCTCCTGGCGACGGGAGAGTACGACGAGGCGACCCGCCAGGCGGTGAGCACGTTCCAACGGCGCTGTTGCCGGTTCAGCGGCAGCGGCGCGGACGGCCTGCTGTGGGAGCCCGACAAGGGATCCGGCGGTGAGGCCACGACCGCGTTGCTGTTCCCCCACGAGCGGTACGTCGTCAAGCGCGGTGCCGTGCCCGCGTCCGACGTGCGGGTCGCGGCGGCTCCGGACACGGGCGCTCACCCCGACCCCGACCCGGGTGACGTGCAGCCGTCGGGGGTGCTGCCGCTGGTCGACACCGACGAGGAGGCTTCGGAGAAACCTTCGGTCAGCCTGGCCGACCTCGTGCCGGGACGAGCGAACGAGTCGGTCCGGCGGTTGCAGCGTCGGCTGAACCGCGTGATCGACGCGGGTCTCCCGGAGACGGGGTCGTACGATGAGGCGACGCGTGCCGCCGTGCGGGACTGGCAGCTCGCCATCGGGGACACCACGGCCGCAGACGGGCTGCTGGGACCCAAGCAGTTCGCCCGGCTCTTCCCCGCGCGACGCTTCACCCGGGTGGGCGGACCGCCGACGGGCCTCACGTTGAGCGAGGAGGGGGAGGACTTCATCGTCGAGTTCGAGGGGTTCAGCTCCACGCTCTACAACGACCAGGCCGGCCATTGCAGCATCGGCGTCGGGCACCTGGTCCACCGCGGCAACTGCCGGCCCACCGAAGGTGGGTTGGAACGCGGGATCACCCGGTCCCAGGCGATCGCTCTCATGCGCAAGGACGCGCGCTCGAAGATCGACTCGGTGGCGACCAACGTCACGGTGCCACTCACGCAGGAGCAGTTCGACGCGCTGGTGTCGTTCACCTTCAACGTCGGGGAGCACAACTTCGAGACCTCGACGCTGCTGCGCAAGTTGAACGCCGGCGACTTCGAGGCGGTTCCCGGGGAGCTTGCCCGATGGAACAAGGTGACGATCAACGGGAGCAAGGTCGCGTCCAACGGACTGACCCGGCGTCGGGGGCGGGAGGGCCGGCTGTTCGCGACCGGGAACTACGCGGCCTGAGCACGCCCCGGTTCAGTCGGCGGCCAGTTCCTCACGCAGCCGCGGCTCGGTCCGCAACTCGGGACGGATCCCGTGCTTGTCGGCGTAGAACGCGCGCACCAGATCCATGTCGGCCCCGACATCGCCGGTGGGAGTGAAGGTCGGGCCCATGCCGAGGGTCCGGCTCGGTCCGTCGACGAAGCCCAGCGTGATCGGAAGCCCGGTCTGCTGGGCGATCCGGTAGAAGCCCGGCTTCCAGAACTCGCCCTTCCCACGGGTGCCCTCAGGGGCGATCGCCAGCAGGAAGGAGGGGTGCGTCTCCGCCTCCTTCAGCAGCGCCCGGATGGTGTTGCCGGGGTTCTCGCGGTCCAGCGGGATGCCTCCGGTCGTCCGCAGGACCCATCCCATGGGGCCGCGGAAGTAGGTGTGCTTGATCAGGGCCTGGGGCCGTTTGGCGTTGGCCCAGGCGATCAGGATCGTGACGACCCAGTCCCACCGTGAGGTGTGCGGTGCCCCGACGAGGATGCCGCTGTCAGGAACTTCGCCGACCAGCTTCCAGCGGGTGACGCGGAGCAGGGTGCGGGCGATCGCGCGGCGGCCACGCATCGACGAAGTCATAGGGCACGGTATCCCTTCGGTCGGCGGCCGGGACCGGGAACCGTCAGACCGGAGACCCCGTCGGGAACCATCGCGTCGCAGCCTCGTGGAACCTCGGAACTGCGACGGCATCCGACTCGCCGCGCAGGGCGACGAAAGCGATCATCGAGTCCGGCCGCAGCAGGGCGGCGTCGAACGGTGGTTCCCCGTCGCTCAACTCGACGACGTCGATCCCGCCATGCGCCACAGCGGCCTCCCGCACGGCCGTCCTGCCCGCACGATCCAGCAGGACGGGCCGCCCCTGTGCCAGGAGCCCACGGAGCCGCGGGTCGTCGCCCGGCAGGCCCACGGCGGGCCCGGTGGCGAAAGTCCCGACCACTCCGTCCGGTGCGCCGCCCACGTCCGTGCCGGCCATCAGGGCGCCCAGGCGGGTCAGCGCCGGCTCGTCGGATGCCAACTCCACAACCAGGGCACGCAAGGCGTCGCCGGTGGGGCCGTGGGCACGGCGCAGCGCGACCTGGGCCCTCGTGTGCAGCAGGGTCCGCTCCGCGGCACGACGTCGTTCGTCGCCGTAGCTGTCGAGCAGGTCGTCGGACGCACCGCCCAGCGTGGCGGCCAGCTTCCAGGCCAGGTTGGCCGAGTCCAACATGCCCGCGTTGACCGCGACCCCGCCGGCGGGGAACAGGTGCGCGGCATCCCCGGCCAGAACGACCCGGCCGGTCCGGTAGGTGTCGGCCTGCTTCGCGGAGTAGCCGAACCGGGTCATCCGCAGGGGGTCCCCGAGGGGCAGGTCGATCCCGAGGACCCGCCGTACGCTCGCCTGCAGCTCCTCGACGGTGAACGGGTCGTCGTCGCCGTATGCCGTGGCCTCGGTCTCCGCGGTGTAGACGCCGAGGTTGCCACCGTACCCCGAGATCGCGAAGACGCCGTGCTCGGTGGCCGTGTAGCCGAACGGGAGCGTACCCACCCCGTCGACCTCGACGCTGCCGTCGTCACGCACGGTGATCCCGTCAGGGATCGTGAACGACGCCAGCCGCTCCACCTCCGGCAGGGACGTCCCCTCGAAGGCGATCCCTGCCGCGCTGCGCACCCGGCTGCGCCCGCCGTCGCAGCCGACCACGTACGCACCGCTGATCGTCCGTCGGCCCTCCGGTCCTCGCACCTGCAGGGTGACCGACGACGCGTCCTGCGCGACGTCCTCGAACGCATGCCCCCGGAGCACCGTCGCGCCGCGTGCGACGGCCCGCACGGCGAGCACCTCCTCCAGGCGGGGTTGCGGGATCGGGAGTGCCCGCATCGGAGACTCCTCGAACCGGGTGAAATCCAGGTGCACGCCGCCGAAGGGGAAGACCGGCGTCGGTTCGGGCGCGCTCCGCGCCGCCTGGAACAGGTCCAACTCGCCGCGGTAGTGGAGGAGTTGGAGGATGTGTCCGGCCAGTCCTCCGGCGCGCGCGACCTGGGACGGTTCGGCGCGACGCTCGAGCACGAGCGTCCGTACGCCGAGCCCGGCGAGTTCCCCGGCCAGCATCAGCCCGGTCGGTCCCGCGCCCACGATCACCACGTCCGCGTCGGTCATCGGCGACCTCCCCTGCCCTCGTTCACGCCCGGTGCGACTCCCGATCGTCGACCCTGACCCGGCCCTTGCGGCAAGCCCCGGGTCCGCGTATACGTTGAAAGTGGCGGGGGCCTCCTCGTGCTGCAGGCGCGTACGGTGGCCAGGTGAGCGACTCCCTCAACCTCCCGCGGTCCCGACCCAGCGAGCGCGGCGTCGATGCGCGCTCCGTCCTCGCCTTCCTCGACGCCGTCGAACGCGACGACGCGGTGGAACTCCACTCGCTGCTGGTGCTCAAGCAGGGTGCTGTCGTCGCCGAGGGATACGCCGCGCCGTACGAGGCCGCCGATGCGCCGCTGGTCTACTCCGTCAGCAAGACCTTCACCGCCTCGGCGATCGCGCTAGCGCTGGGGGAGGGGCTGGTGGCGCTGGAGGATCGGGTGGTCGACCTTCTGGCCAAGGATGCCCCGGACGCCGTCGACCCGCGGGTCGCGGAGCTGACGCTGCACCACGTGCTCTCGATGTCCACCGGCCATGTCGAGGACACCCTCGATTGCGTACGCCGGTCTCCGGAGGAGCAGTGGGCTCGGGCCTGGCTCAGCCTCCCGCCGGCCGAGCCGGTGGGGTCGCGGCACGCGTACGACAACGGTGCGTCCTGGCTGCTCGGCGAGATCGTGCGGACCGCGAGCGGAGAGTCGCTGACGGACTACCTGCGACCACGGCTGCTGGACCCGATCGGAGTCGAGATCGCGTCGTGGACCACTGATCGTCTGGGGCGCGAGCAGGGCTTCAGCGGCGTTCACGTCACCACCGAGGGCATCGTGCGCTTGGCGGAGCTCCTGCGCTGTGACGGCGTCTGGCGGGGGCGACGGTTGCTCCCCGAGGGTTGGGTGGCGCGCGCCTCGACCGCCCAGATCCCGACCGCCCGCCCCGGTGAGGAGGTCGAGCCCGACTGGGCCCTGGGCTACGGCTACCAGGTCTGGCGCAGCACCCACGGCTTCCGGCTCGACGGGGCGAAGGGCCAGTTCGGGCTGGTGCTTCCCGAGCACGAAGCCGTCATCGCCCTGACCTCCGCCCAGTCGCCGGCGCAGCCGCTGCTGCAGCACGTCTGGGAGCACCTGGTGCCTGGGCTCGTGGCGGCCGACCCCGACAGCGGGGCCGAGGAGGAACTCGCCGATCGGCTGGCGCACCTCGAGGTCCCTGGCCCGCGGCGACGTCTCTCCGAGGAACAGACGCCGCCACCGGTCGACGCCATCACCGTCCGCCGAGCGGGCTCGGGATGGTCCGTCGGGCTCACCAGCGGCGACGAGACGGTCGCCCTCGAGCACGACGGGTCCGGGCCGACGTGGCAACGACACCGTCTGCACCTGGACGCGGGGGTCGTGACCGTGGCGTCCGCGGTCGTGGAACGGGACGACACGGCCGAGGTGGCGCTGGTCTTCCTCAGCACACCGCACGTGCTGGAGGCCTCGGTGTCGCTGTCCTCCTCGACCGTGGATCGGGTCGGCTGGCGTGAGGCGCCGTTGTGGTCCTCGCGGCTGGCCCACTTCGCTTCGTAGGGTGCTGACATGCCACGAACCATTGCCACCACGACCTCCGTCGACCTCACGGAGCTCCTGGACTTCGTCCGCCCGCGGCACAACTTCGTGCTGATCACGCGACGCCAGGACGGCTCCCCGCAGGCGTCACCGGTCTCCGGTGGGGTCGACGAGTCGGGGCGCCTGGTGATCTCCACGTACCCCGAGCGCGCCAAGACCCGCAACGCCCGCCGGGATCCGTCGGTCTCGGTGCTGGTCCTCTCCGACGACTTCGGCGGCGCCTGGGTGCAGGTCGACGGACAGTGCGAGGTGCTCGACATCCCCGAGGCCATCGAGCCGCTCGTGGAGTACTTCCGGTGCATCGCCGGTGAGCACCCGGACTGGGACGAGTACCGGCAGGCGATGGTCGCCCAGGGCAAGTCCCTGCTCCGGATCACGCCGACCCGCTGGAGTCCCGTCGCGACCGGTGGGTTCCCGGCGCGCCTGGCGGACGAGGAATGAGCCCACGCACCCCGGCCCTGCTTCGCATCGGCGTCATCGGCGCCGGGATCATGGGCGCCGACCACGCCCTGACGCTGCACCGGTCCGTGCGGGGTGCTCAGGTGGTCGCGGTCGCCGACCTCGACCGGGGGCGCGCGTCGCAGGCCGTCGCCGACATCCCGGGCGCGCAGGCGACCACGGACCCGGACGCCCTGATCGACGACCCGGCCGTGGACGCCGTGGTGATCGCCTCCGCGGACGCCACGCACGCTGCCCTGGTGGGTCGGTGCCTGGAACGGCGTAAGCCGGTGCTGTGCGAGAAGCCGCTGACGCCGACCGCCGCCGAGAGCCGGGCTCTGGTGGAGCAGGAGCGGCAGATCGTCGGGGACGGGCTGTCGCTGGTGTCGGTCGGCTTCATGCGTCGCTTCGACCCCGGCTACGTGGAGATGCGCGACCGCCTCCGATCCGGTGCTCTCGGCTCTCCGGTGCTGCTGCACTGCATCAGCCGGGGCGTCGCCGCCCCCTTCGCGACCTCGGAGTCGAGCATCACCGGGTCGACGGTGCACGAGTTCGACATCGTGCCCTGGCTGCTCGACTCTCCCGTCACGGCCGTCTCCTGGCACCGCACACGCTCGGCCCTGCCGGCCGAGACGCTGCAGGATCCCCAGGTGCTGCTGCTGCAGACCGAAGGTGGAGTCCTCGCCACGGTCGAGAACTTCCTCAACGCGCGCTACGGCTACGACATCCGCGCCGAACTGGTCGGCACCGAGGGCACGGTCGCGCTGACCGAGCCCGCGCGCACGGTCACCGATCGTGCGTTGTCGCGCGGCACGGCGTACGCGCAGGACTGGCGCCCACGCTTCGCCGACGCCTACCGGTCCGAGCTGCAGGCGTGGGTGGACGCGACGCTGGACGGCACGCCGACCACGCTCGCCACGGCGGAGGACGGCTGGCGGGCCATGCTGGTGGCCGAGGCGTCGATCGCGTCGATGCAGGCCGACGACGGACGCACCGTGGAGGTGGCTACCCGATGAACCTGACACTGCCCGCCCCTCGGACCCCGGATCCGATGCTCGCGCCACCCCTGCGCTGGGGGGTGTTGGGCACCGGCTGGATCGCCGCGCGATTCACCGAGGCGTTGCACGCCTCGACCTCGCAGCGGATGGTGGCGGCCGCGTCCCGGGACACCGCGCGTGCTGCCGCCTTCGCCCAGGTCCACGGCCTGGAGCGGTCGTACGGCGCCTACGAGCAGTTGGTCGCCGACCCCGGTGTCGACATCGTCTACGTCGCCACGCCGCACCACCTGCATGTACGTGACGCACGCCTCGCACTGGAGGCCGGCAAGCACGTTCTGATCGAGAAGCCGATCGCCCTCGACGGTGCCGAGGCGCGTGAGCTCGCGGAGCTCGCCCGAGCCACCGGCCTCTTCTGCATGGAGGCGCTCTGGACGGCGTTCCTTCCCAAGTACGACGTGGCGCGCCAAGTGGTCGAGTCGGGAATGCTGGGGGAGCTGCGCACCGGGATCCTCGACCACGGCCAGTGGTTCCCGCCCGATCACCGCATCCTGCGTCCCGAGCTCGCGGGTGGTTCGTTGCTGGACCTGGCGACCTACACCGTCGCCGTGGCCGACGACCTGCTCGGGCCCGGCCGGGTTGTCGCCTCCGACGTCCAGGGTGCGCTCTCCGGAGTGGAGGGTCAGGTATCCGGCATCGTGGTGCACGACTCCGGTGCCAGATCCGTGCACCATTCCTCCGTGCTGAGCGGTACGCCGACCCGCGCCTCGATCTCCGGGAGCAATGGCCTGCTGGACCTCGAGGCCGGCTTCTATCTGCCGGGGCCCTTGACGATCTCCTTCCCCGACGGCCGCGAACCGCTCCGCTGGGAAGAGCCACGCGTCGCCCACCGAGGACTCTTCTGGCAAGCGGCCGAGGTCGCCCGCCGCATCACCGACGGTGAGACCGGATCGCCGTGGCGCACCCTGGACGCGTCCATCCGCACGATGGATGTGCTCGACCAGCTGCGCACCGTCGCCGGCTACCAGTCCGCCCGCGAGCAATTGTCAGGCGCATAAGAATCGTCGCGACTCCCTCGGAACCACCCTGTCTCACGCGGGGTTTCGAGACGCTCACTCCGTGGTTCCTGAGGAGCGAGCGAAGCGAGCGTCTCGAAGGGCGCTCCTCAACCACCGAGCCCCATGGGTGGTTGAGGAGGGCGAGGAACGAGCCCGTCTCGAAACCACCCTGCCCGCGCGGGGTTTCGAGACGCTCACTCCGTTCGCTCCTCAACCACCCAGGCCCACCGGTGGCTGAGGAGGGCTAGGCGACCGCGGCTCCGAAGAGCGCACCGACGGCGTACGTGACCACCATGGCGGCGGCACCGCCGACGACGAGACGCGTCACGGCGCGGGGGATGGGGGCCTCGCCGAGGCGGGCGCTCACCGCGCCGGTGATGGCCAAGGCGACCAGCACCGCGAGGAAGGTGACCGGGATGCGCGCTCCGGCGGGGGTCAGTCCGATGGCCAACAGGGGCAGCGCCGAGCCGACGGTGAAGGCGATCGCTGACGAGATCGCCGCGTGCCAGGGGTTGGTGAGCGAGTCGGGGTCGAGACCGAGCTCGGCGTCGAGGTGGGCTGCCAGGGCGTCGTGCTCGGTGAGCTCCTCGGCGAGCTTGCGCGCCGTCTCGTGCGACGCACCCTTCGACATGTAGATGGCGGTCAGCTCGTCGAGTTCCTGCTCCGGCATCTCCTCCAGCTCGCGCTTCTCCTTGGCCAGCAGGGCCTTCTCGGTGTCGCGCTGGCTGCTGACGGAGACGTACTCGCCCAGAGCCATGGACACGGCACCGGCGGCCAGGCCTGCGAATCCGGCGGTCAGGATCGCGCTCGTCGAGGTGGTGGCAGCCGCGACCCCGACGACCAGACCGGCCGTGGAGACGATGCCGTCGTTGGCGCCGAGCACGCCGGCACGTAGCCAGTTGAGCTTGGCGTTGAGATTCCCGGCGTGGGGTTCGGCGTCGTGGGTGGGTACTTCGGTCATGGCTCGTTCCCGGTCAGTCGTTGGTGGCGGTGATGATGTCGGCCCAGACGGCTTCGGCGCCGGAGTCACCGACGCGGTAGGTCTGCACCCCGACGGCCACGGCCGCGACCAGGGCCATCACCGAGACCACCCGCAGCGGTGTGGACGCACCCGAGTCCGCGGAGTCGTCGGAGGAACGTCGCTCGAGCATGACAAGCACCACCAGCAGGACGAGCAGCGGAAGGGCGAACCAGATCAGTGACTCGCCGAGGTCCGCATGCTCGCCGGGGTCGCCGACGCGATCCTCCAGTGCCTCGCCGCTCTGGGTGGCGACCGGGAGCATCAGGGTCCCCGCCGCAGCGGCCACGACCACGAGCCAGCCGTAGGTACGGCGCCACGACCGCTTGAGCACGATCGCGACGGTGCCGATCGCCGCCAGCGGCAGGAGCACCACGACGCCGTGGACGACGAGGGGATGGATCGGCAGTCCGTTGATGGTGTCGAACACGGGGACCTCCTGGGCCAGGTGAACCGTGGGCGGGCAGTCACGAGTCTGCCGTACGGCCCTGGGTCACCGGCGCAGCGCACTGCCGAACACGGGGACGCGGCCTGCCGCGATGAGTTCGACCGTCACCGCGGCGGTGATGGCTTGCACCACCAGGAGCCCGACGAGCACGAGCAGCTGTGCCGCTCCCGCCTGGATCGGAGAGCCCCCACCGATCAGCACCCCGACGAAGGCGCCCGGCAGCGTGACCAGCCCGACCGTCCGGGTCTGGTCGAGCCCGGGTACGAGGGCGAGTGCGGCGTCCGGGCGGCCGACGAGGCCGACCGACTGGCGCCGGGTGAGCCCGAGCGAGAGCGCCGCGTCGTACAACCCGCGGCCCGACTGCAACGCGTCCATCGTGCGGCGTCCGGCGAGCGTGGTCGTCACCATCGCGTTGCCGACCAGGATGCCCGCGATCGGCAGCACCGCGACGGGCTCGAAGGGGACGGCGGTGCTGGCCAAGGAGAGCGCGAGCACCGGCACGACCCCGGCCAGGATGGAGAGGGCCAACCAGGCCGTGACCGGGCTGAGCTCCCCGGTGAGGCGCCGGCAGGAGGTGAAGCTGGCCACCGCCGTCATCAGCGCGATGAAGAGGAACGTCAGCGCCATGGACCCGAGCACCGCGGCGATGATCAGGCTCACCGCGGCCAACTGGAGGGTGGCGCGTGCGGCGGCGCGCAGGGGTGCCCGCCAGTCGCCCAGCGCGGCGTACCGCGTCACGACGGCCGCGATCACCGCGAGGGCGACGACCAGTGCGCCCAGTGCCCATCCGACCCGTACGGCGTCCACGCGCCTACGGTGTCACTGTCCCTCCACCCGGGCCACCACCAGGGGGTGGTCCGTCGTCCGTGACACCAGCGGACCGCGCAGGCGTGCATGGGAGACGAAGTCGACGTCGCGGGTGCCGAAAATCCAGTCGATGCCGTCCTCGGGGGCCACGCACGGCTCGCCCTCGGGGCGCGGACCCGCCGACGAGCGCAGCAGCCCCGACTCCGTGAGGTCGCAGAAGACCTCGCCGCGCGCGTTGAAGTCGCCCACCAGCAGCACCGGGACGTCCTCCTGCCGGTGGATCCGCTCGACCAGGTCCTGCTCGATGCGCAGCGCCTCGGCGCGTTGGGCGCTCATGTCGCCGACCCGGCGGATCGAGGCCGGGTTGTGCACGCTGAGCACGACGACCTCCTCGCCGGTCAGTCGATGGCGCAGGCGCACCAGTGGCATCGGCCGCGGCCGGCCGAAGAAGTAGGGGATCTCGAAGGTGTCCTGGTCGACCAACTCCCAGGTCGCGCGGCGCCAGGCGATCGCGTTGTCCCGGTCGGGGGCGTAGAGGTCGTAGACGTCGCCGGCCCGCCGCTGGAACCACCCCTGCTGAGACCGCTGGAACTCCTGGAGCCCGACGACGTCGACCTCGTGGTCGAGCAGCAGATCGATCGTCGAGTCCATCCGCTCCGGGGCCGGCGCGTAGTGCGACCTCTTGCCACCGGACTTGGTGTGCGAGTGCCCGAGCACGTTGAGCGTTGCGACGGTGTAGCCGGGCCGCAGAGCCACCGGCGCCCGCTCCGCCCGAGCCGGCGGCGTCACCCGCTCCGGCGCGGTGGCCGCTACGTCCGCGGCGCACTCGGCGCCGGTACAGGCATCCTCACCCTGCACCAGCAACGCCGACACCACGCCGACCGCGGCGACGGCGGACGCGGCGACCAGCGCGATCCGTCGACGCGACGGGCCGCGCGGGCCGGGGGCCGCGTGCTGGTGGGTGCTCACACCCTCCAGTGTCCCTGCTCGCACCAACGGTGCGCGCACTGATCCCTCAGGCGGCTCGATCCCGGCGCTCGGCTGACAGCCTGCCGATGTAGAAGGCCGCCGCCGCCCCCACACCGACCCGGTGGCCGTTGCCCAGCACCAGGTCGACCATCGGGGGCGCGATCCACACCACCACGATGACCACGAGGCCGGTCGCGAGGGCCACCACGGCGAGCTCGCCTCGCACGAACGCCGTCGCCGCGAGGGTCATGCCCCACGGCAGCGCGTACGCGAGCAGGTAGGCCCCGATCGAGGTCAGGTCCCGGTTCTCCGGTTGTTCCAGGCCCAAGCCGATCGGGATCAGGAGCGCGATCCCGGCCGCCCCTCCGAGGCATTGCTGTCGAACCTTGGTCGGCCGCGAGATGGGGAACTCACCGGCGCGGACCAGCACCACCATGGCCGTGGCGGCCGCCGCGATCGACACGGCCGCCAGCGTCCACGCCATCGCCTCGGGGGAGACGTTCGGGTCGGCCCCGGCACTCACGCCGCTCATGCCGCCGGCAGGTTCCCAGTGCTTCCAGGCGACGAGCCCCTGTCCGGCCACGGTGGCGGCGAGCACGGCCACCACGACCTGCGCCTGCACGGTCCACGCGGGCTTGCGCAGCGGGACCAGCGCCGCCACGACGCCCGCGAGGGGGAACGCGACGACCCACACGGGGTAGATCGTCCGCTGCGACCAGGTGCCGGTCACCAGGTCGTGCGGGTTGGGTGCGAAGACGGCGACGACCGCGACCAGCAGCAGCCCGGCCTCGATCAGCGCCGGGCCGCGGCCCGGCGTACGCCCCAGCGCGTCAGGTGCTACTTCCCTGCGCGATAGCCCAGCCACGTCTGCACCATCCGCGTGCTCTGCCCGGCGGTGAAGCGGTCCAGGCAGGGGTCGTCACCGTAGGACATGAAGTTGTGCACCGGGTCCGTGCCGGGCGCCGAGCAGGTGTCGTCGCTCTCGTTGCAGTAGAAGATGTTGTCGCCGTCGAGCTGGGCGGGGGTGTCGTCCACCCGGTCGCCCTTGCCGCCGCAGCCGTCCTGGAACGTGTGGTAGAGCCCGAGCCAGTGCCCGACCTCGTGCGTGCCGGTGTCTCCTTCGTTGTACGGCGCCGCGTCGCCGCCGGGCAGGCTCTCGTTGAGCAGCACCACCCCGTCGACCGCGAGGGTGCCCTGGAAGGGGAACGTGGCGTAACCGAGCAACCCGTCGGCGAGGCCGGTGATGTAGAGGTTCAGGTCGCGCATGCCGCCCTGGTGCAGGGCGCGCTTGGCCTGGTTGTCGTCGTTGTCGCCCTTGGCGTAGGACCAGTCGTACCAGTCGTCGTTCGCGGTGTAGTCGAGCCCGGCGAGACGGAAGGTGAACGGGGTGGCGGCGGACTCCGCCGCGGTCGCGCCGCCGAAGGCCGTGTTGAGCACGCGGAGCTGGTCGCGGACCTGGCCCGGCGTCACGCCCCCGGTGCCGTCGGCGCGGGTGATCACGTGGACGTAGGTGCGCACCGTGATGGCGGACCCCTTCGCCGTACCGTCGGCGCGCAACTTGCCCTGCTTCACCAACGACGACACCTTGTCGCGCAGCGCGCGGTCGGCAGCCTCGGCCTGGGCGGCGCTCAGCGTGTTGGGGTCCTTGGCGACGGCGGTACCACCGGCGACGCGAGCGGCTGAGGAGTCGCCCGAGGAGTCGCACAGCCCGGGCGAGGCGGCCGAGGACACGGCCGGGGCGAGGCCGGCGGCCGGGCCGACCGCGAGGCCGAGTGCGGCGAGCGCGACGCCGATGACGGTACGACGGGTGCGGGGGTGCGACATGCGGGGCCTCCGGGTTCGGGACGGAACCCGTTCACCCTGCGCCCGCGGACGACCTGGCGTCAACGGGGAAGCCCCGTAGGGATGCTCAGACGGCGATCTGCGTCGTCCCCCAGGGCTGTTCACGCCGCAGGCGCAACGCCTCCATCCGCTCCTGCAGGCGGCTCCACTCGTCGCGGGCCGGTGCGCCGGACGGGGCGTGCAGGTGGAGTTCGCCGGCGCTGCCCTCGATCATCATCTCCCAGGGGCCCTCGGCGGGCCCGATCTCGACCGTGTGGCCGGAGGTGACGCTGCCGGACAGGGCGTAGGCGAAGAACTCCTGGTCACCGGAGAGGGCGCGGATGATGCTGACCTGGTCCGGCGGGACGAAGCGCTCGGTCGGGCTCTCCACCGAGCGCAGCGAGAAGGCGACGCCGGGGAACTGCAGGGGCGCGATGCGCAGGTAGAACCGCCTGTCCGTCGCCAGCGCCTGTCCGTGCCACTCACCGCGGCGCACTCGTACTTCCCTGTATCCCGGCATGTCGTCCAGGATAAATCGGAAACGGACATTTCGCCCAGGTTGTGCGAGAGCTGTGCACTCCGTCGGGTAAAGATCAGCCAGGTCGGGCTCAGCCGGGTCAGGATCGGCGCAGCGCCGCGACCAGGTCGCTGATCTGCTCGAGGTCGGGCTGGTAGCCGGGGAAGTAGCCGCAGGCCCGGCCCGCGATGTCGCCGAACCGGCGGGTGATCTCGGCGGCGCACTCCTCCGGCGTCCCGCGGACCGCCAGGGTCTCCAGCCACACGTCCGGGACCAGGGCCATCATCCCCGCGATGTCGCCCTGCTTGGACAGGTGGTTCAACTGCGGCTGTACCTCGGCCCATCCCTCGACCTCGAGCACCGGTCGGTAGGCCGGGGTGGACCCGTAGAACGCCAGGAGGCCCCGCACGGCCAGGTCGGCGGTCGCCTGCTCCTCGGGGGTGCGGCCCATCGCGAGGATGCACTGGGGCACGATCTCGACCTCGCTCTCGCGGCGCCCGGCCTCGGCCAGACCGGCGGCGACGGCCGGCAGGGTCCGCTCGCGCAGATGGCGGTGGCTGTGGAACGGCATCACCAGGACCCCGTCGGCGACCTCGGCCGCGGCGCGGGTCATCAGCGGACCGAGAGCACCGAGCAGGACCGGCGGGGCGCCGTACGGGTTGGGGCCGGGCACGAACGTGGGCGGCATCAGCGTGTGCCGGGTGAACTCGCCCCGGAAGTCCAACCGGGTCCCGTCCTGCCAGGAGCGCAGGATCGTGCGGACGGCCAGCACCCACTCCCGCATCCGGGCGGCCGGGCGTCCCCACGTCGAGCCGTACCGGTGCTCCACGTGCGGGCGGATCTGGGAGCCGAGCCCCAGTTGGAACCGACCCTTCGCCAGCAGGTTCAGGTCCCAGGCGGTGTGCGCCAGGTGCATCGGGCTGCGCGGCGTCGCGACCGCGACGTTGGTGAAGAGGTCGACGTCCTCGACCGCCGACGCCGCCAGGGCCAGCGGCAGGAAGACGTCGTGGGGGCCTTCGAACGTGAAGAGGCCGCCGACGCCGGTCGAGGCGAGTTCGCGGGCCCGTTCGGCGGCCTGGTCGGGGCGGGCATCCAACTGGAGGTCGAGTCGCACCGACCCAGTCTGTCCGATTCCCCTAGGGTGACAGTGCGTCGGCGCAATCGCGACGTACCGGTCAGGGAGGTCCGGTGCCCGACGGCGGAGCCGGTCGAGGGGAGGTGTGTGTGTCGACCACCGAGGAGAAGCGTGCCGAGGCGATCGCGGGTGAGGCGACCGCCCCCCACGCGATGACGTTGCGCCGCCGCCGGGTCGAGCACCGCGCCCGCTGGCCGCAGCGCGCCCAGCGCGTGGTCGCTCCTGCCGCCCTGGTCGTCGCGCTCTTCGCGCTCATCCCTGTGCTCGGGTGGGTCCTGGAGGAGCCGAGGCTGGTTCGTCTCGAGCAGGACCTGACCTCGACGAAGTTCAACACCGCGGTCTGCATGCTGTTCATCAGCGCCGCGTTCATCACCACCCGTGTGGCCGTACGCCGCGGTCTGCTCGTCGTGCCCCTGCTGATCGCGGCGGCGACCCTCGTGGAGCACCTGGCCGACATCGACCTGGGGATCAACGAACTGGTCGTCGACGATCCCTTCACGCAGCCGCCGCGGCTCCCGGGGCTGATGTCGCCGACGGCGGCCCTGGCGCTGCTGTGCCTCGCCGCGGGGGGCCTGGCGTCCTCCTTGCGACACCGGGCCGTCGCGCAGGTGGTGCTGCTTCCTCCCTTCGCGCTGGGCATGTCCGCGCTGCTCGGCTACGCGTACGGCGTGCGGGAGCTCTACGACTTCGGCCGGCTGACACCGATGTCCCCGCCGACGGCAGCCGGCATGGTGGCGTTGTCGCTGATCATCCTGCTGTCCATTGACGGGGGCGCGTTGCAGCGAGTCCTCTTCGGCCGTGACCCCGGGGCCGCGCTCCAACGCGTGCTGATCCCCGTGGCGGTCGTGGTGCTGCCCGTGGCCGGCTGGGTGCGGGTGCAGGCACTTGAGAACGGCGTCCCCCCGGCCGCCGGAACGGCCGCGATGGTCACCCTGGCCGCGGTGACCATGGTCGGGATCGGCGTGCTGGCCGGCAACGCTGCCGGGCGCATCGACGCTGAGCGTGAGTCCCTCATCGACGAGCTCAACGCGGTCAACGCCGACCTGGAGGAGCGCATCCGGGTCCGTTCCCTCCAGCTCAACCGCCAGCGCACCAAACTCGCCCTCCTCGACGAGCGCGACCGGATCGCGCGGGACCTGCACGACCGGGTGATCCAGCGGATCTTCGCCGCCGGACTGCAGGTGGCCTCCCTGGAGCGCACCGCACGCAAGGAAGGTCACGGCAACGACGCCCTGGTCAGCGGGCTCGACACGGTCGCCCGCGAGCTCGACCTGGCCATCCGCGAACTGCGCAACTCGATCTTCGAGCTGACCTCGATCGCCGACCACGACGACGTCGAGCAGGTGATCCACGACGTGGTGGCGCGGGCGTCCCGGATCCTCGGTTTCCGTCCCCGGGTGACCGTGTCGGGGGAGACACACGGGCTGCCGAGCGAGCTGGTCGCCCACATCGCAACCGTGGTGCAGGAGTCGCTGTCCAACATCGCCCGGCATGCCCAGGCCAGCGAGGCCGAGGTGACCTTCCACGCCGATGACCACTCGGTCGAGGTCCGGGTCAGCGACGACGGCGTCGGGATGCCGGATCCGCTGCCGCGCAGCAGCGGCGTGTCGAACCTGATCAACCGAGCCCAGGACCTCGACGGTACGGCGACGTGGACCCCGCGCGAGCCGCACGGGACCGTCATGACCTGGCGGGTCCCGCGGCGCCTGGAGGCCTCGGAGGAGACCCAGGACCTGCGCGAGGCGCAGGGCAGGCCGACGCCGCTCCCCGCGGCGGGTGACGCTACGGCGTGACCGCGAGGCGGTCGAGCACCTGCTCGCCCAGGGCCAGGTCGCCGGTGATCTCGGCGGTGACGTCGGCGCGGGTGCACCGGCCGCCGCTGAGGCGGAGGTAGTCCTCACAGCCGAGCACCACGCGCACGTCCGGCTCGGCCGGCACCTCGGCGGGCACCCGGCCCCGACCGTCCTCACCGATCTCGGCCGCGAGCGTCCGGGCCTGCGGGCCGGTCACCTCCAGCACGAGCGTGGTCCCCGCAGGCGCACCGACCTTCTTGCCCAGCACGAACGGCAGCGAGCGGGCGAACACGTCGGCCGCGTGCGCCGCCCCCGGGGACTCCAGCCCGCCCGGGCGCCCCGTGGCGCGGCGTACGTCCTGGTCGTGGACCCACAGGTCCAGCGGGCGGTTGCTCAGGAGCGTCTGCCACGACCAGCCGATCAGCCCCGCGAACCCCGGGCCCGGGGCCCGGGCGTCGGTCGGCGGGTCGGCGGTCATCGCGGCCAGCCGGGTGGCCACCGACGACTCGAGCTCGTCGATGATGCGGGAGGGCTCCCAGTCGCGGCGCGCGATCACGCCGCCCTCGGTGAACTGGCCCATCAGCCCCTTCACGTGCGCAGCCTCGGGGACCTCCACCTGCTGCTGCGGGTTGCCCGCGAGCTCGGACTCCAGGTGGGCGCAGTGCGCGGCCACCGCCTTCACGTCCCAGCCGGGGAGGTCGGTCGGGGCGGCCCAGTCGTCCTCGTCCAGGTCGCGCAGCAGCGCGACGAGGTCCTCGGCGCTGCGGTGCCAGACGTCGATCAGCCGGGCCAGGGTCTCGCGGTCGTCGCTCATGGGAGACGAGAGTAGTGACCGGGCGCCGCCGTAGACTCACCCCGGTGCCGACGCCTGAGCCGACCTTCGAGGACTCCGGACTTCCTCGCACCGTCCTCGACGTCCTGGCGCGCGAGGGGATCGCGACTCCGACGCCGGTTCAGGCGGCTGTCGTGCCCGATGCGCTGGCCGGTCTCGACGTGCTCGCCCGGGCCCGGACGGGGTCCGGGAAGACGCTCGCCTTTGGGGTGCCGATCGTCGCCCGGCTCGGCGAGAAGAAGTCGCGGATCCACCGCCCGCGGGCTCTGGTCATCGTCCCCACCCGTGAGCTCGCCGGTCAGGTGGAGGCGGCGCTGGAGCCCGTCGCGCGGGCGGCCAGGCTCCGAATCGCGACCGTGTACGGCGGCACTCGCTACGACCGGCAGATCGCGGCCCTGCGCCGCGCGACCGACATCGTGGTGGCGACCCCGGGTCGGCTGAAGGACCTGATTGACAAGGGAATCCTGAAGACCACCGATGTGCAGGTGGTCGTGCTCGACGAGGCGGACCAGTTGTGCGACCTCGGGTTCTTCCCGATCGTCGACCACCTGCTCGGGCTGATGCCACCGACGGGTCAGCGGCTCCTGCTGAGCGCGACCCTGGACGGCGACGTCGCGGAACTGGTCACCCGTCACCTGCGTGAGCCGCGGCTGCACGAGATCGACCCGTCGTCCGGGTCGGTCACCACGATGGAGCACCACGTGATCACCGTGGGGAGCCACCGCGAGAAGGTCGCGACCGCCGTGGCGCTGGCGGAGGACAACCCACGCTGCATCGTGTTCACCCGCACCCGGGAGGGTGCCACCGCGTTGCGCGACGCGTTCGTCGCGGCCGGCCTGACTGCCGTGGACCTCCACGGCAACCTCAGCCAGCACCAGCGTGAGCGCAACCTGGAGCGCTTCGCCCGGGGCCAGGCCCGGGTGGTCGTCGCCACCGACGTGGCCGCGCGGGGGATCCACGTCGACGCGGTGTCCCTCGTCGTGCACTTCGATCCGCCGACCGATGCGAAGGCCTACCTGCACCGGTCCGGGCGCACCGCGCGCGCGGGCGAGGAGGGCGTGGTGGTCACGCTCGCCCGGCCCCGCGAGATCGCCCCGGTCGCGCGGCTGCACGCAGCGGCCGAGATCACCGCCCGGCGGCACGACGTACGCCGGACCGAGCGCCCCTTCACCCGGGAACGGTTGGCGTCGGGCGGCACGCTCCCGGAACGAGGACGAGCCCGGACCGAGTGATCGGTCCGGGCTCGCCTGCGGTTCGCAAGATCAGACGGTGTCGCGACGCTCCACCACGGTGGTACCGCGGGTGCGCTGACGAGCCATCACCAGCGACACGACCAGCGCGATGGCGCCGACGAGGATGAGGATCCACCCCAGGCCGTTGTCGTCGATGAACGAAAGGTCGATGTTGACCACGCCGCTGACGAGGATCAGACCCGCCAGCAGCAGAACGATGCCGAGACCAGCTCCCATGATGTTCTCCTTCCGGTAAGGCCGGCCACCGAGCGGTGGGCCAGCCATGACATCTGTACCCCTCCGGCCCCGGTGCAAACGCCGCTGCGACGCGGCTCACACGCCGGGCGCGGCACCGGTAGGCGAGCGAACCAGGAGAAACGGAAACGCGCGGCCGGGGAGATCCCCGGCCGCGCGTGTCACGGCGTACGTCGTGGCGTCAGAACGCGCTCTCCGGCAGGTCCATGATCGACAGGTCCACGGCCTCGGCGATCGCGCGCTCGGCGCTGAGCTTCGGCAGGTTGGTCCGGGCGAAGAACTGGGCTGCCGCGATCTTGCCCTCGTAGAAGTCGCGGTCCTTCTCCGAGACCTCGCCACCGAGCTTCTCCAGGGCCACCTCGGCACCGCGGAGGAGCAGCCAGCCGCAGACCACGTCGCCGAGCGCCATCAGCAGGCGGCTGCTGTTGAGGCCGACCTTGTAGATGTTGCGCAGGTCGCCGTTCTCGGCGTTGACGTCGGCCGACATCAGGTGGCCGATCATCGTGGACACCATCGCGTTGGCGTCCTCAAGTGCGGTGGCGAGCAGTTCGCGCTCCACCTTGAGGCGACCGTTGCCGGCCTCGCTACGGATGAACGACTCGACCTCGCCGGCCAGGTGGCCCAGCGCCTTGGCCTGGTCCTTGACGATCTTGCGGAAGAAGAAGTCCTGACCCTGGATCGCGGTCGTGCCTTCGTAGAGGGTGTCGATCTTGGCGTCGCGGACGTACTGCTCGATCGGGTACTCCTGGAGGAAGCCCGAGCCGCCGAAGGTCTGCAGGGACTCGGTGCCCAGCAGCACCCACGAGCGCTCCGAGCCGTAGCCCTTCACGATGGGGAGCAGCAGGTCGTTGACGCGCTCGGCGAGTTCGTTCTTCTCGCCGCGGGCCTCGGCCAGCATGACCTCGTCCTGCCAGGACGCGGTGTAGAGCACCAGCGCGCGCATCGCCTCGGAGAACGCCTTCTGGGTCATCAGCGACCGGCGGACGTCGGGGTGGTGCGTGATCGTCACGCGCGGGGCGGTCTTGTCGGCCGCCCGGGTCAGGTCGGCGCCCTGGACCCGCGACTTCGCGAACTCCAGCGCGTTGAGGTAGCCGGTGGACAGCGTGGCGATCGCCTTCGTGCCGACCATCATCCGGGCGTTCTCGATGACCTGGAACATCTGCGCGATGCCGTCGTGGACCTCACCGAGGAGGTAGCCGACGGCGGGCTCGCCGCCGTGCACCGACGGGTCTCCGAAGGTGACCTCGCAGGTGTTGGACACCTTGATGCCCATCTTCTTCTCGACGTTGGTGACGTAGACGCCGTTGCGCTCGCCGGTCAGGTCACCGGTCTCGAGGTCGAAGTGGAACTTCGGCACCACGAAGAGCGAGAGGCCCTTGGTGCCGGGGCCGCCGACGCCCTCGATGCCGGTCGGGCGGGCGAGCACCAGGTGGATGATGTTCTCGCTCATGTCGTGCTCGGCGGAGGTGATGAACCGCTTCACGCCGGTGATGTTCCAGGTGCCGTCCTCGTTGAGGGAGGCCTTCGCGCGGCCCGCGCCCACGTCGGAGCCGGCGTCGGGCTCGGTCAGCACCATGGTGGCGCCCCACTGGCGGTTCACCATGTGCATCGCGATCTTCTGGTCGCGCTCGTTGCCGTTGCGGAAGACGATGCTGGCGAAGCTCGGACCCGCGGCGTACATCCAGATCGGGGCGTTGGAGCCCAGCACGAGCTCGCCGATCGCCCAGTTCAGGGTGGCGGGGGCAGGCGTGCCCTCCATCTCGGCGGGCAGGGAGAGGCGCCAGTACTCGGCGTCCATCCAGGCCTGGTAGCTCTTCTTGAACGACTCGGGGATGTCGGCCCGGCCGGTGGCGGGGTCGAACTTCGGGGGGTTGCGGTCGCTGTCCTCGAAGGACGCCGCGAGGTCCTCGCGGGCGAGCCGGTCGACCTCGGCGAGGATCGAGCGGGCGGTCTCGGAGTCCATGTCAGCGAACGGCCCGGTGCCGAGCACCTCGTCCCGCTTGAGCACCTCGAAGAGGTTGAACTCGATGTCGCGCATGTTGCTCTTGTAGTGGCTCACTGGTGCACCTTCATCAGACAGGGGTCGAGGAACCCGACCCGCGCGAACAGTTTGCTACTGGTCAGTAACTCTCAGTATGTAACCGGCGAGTAACCAAATCAACGATTCTGCGAATTTCGTCGTTCAGGTCACCCCGGTCAGATCGGCCGAATGGGTCGAATCGTGAGGTCTGGGGCGCGCGGTGGGGTGCCGTCGTCGATGCGGGGGAACCTGAGAGACTGCCCTCGTGCGTGTCTCCGCGAAGTCCGACTATGCGCTCCGCGCGCTCATCGAGCTCTCCGCCCATGCCGCGGACGGGCCGGTCAGCGCCGAGGAGCTGGGCCGTCGTCAGGAAATCCCGCACGGGTTCCTCCAGGCGATCCTCGCCGACCTGCGGCGAGCCGGCATCGTGATGAGCCAGCGCGGCCAGTCCGGCGGCTGGCGCATGGCGCGGGCCGCATCGGAGGTGACCGTGGCCGACGTGATCCGGGCGGTCGACGGTCCGTTGGTCAGCGTGCACGGGCAACGCCCGGAGTCGGTGACCTACAACGACTCCGCGGCCACGCTGCAGCGGGTGTGGATCGCGGCCCGCAGCAGTCTGCGCGAGGTCTGCGAGCAGGTCACGATCGAGTCTCTGGCCGGCGGGGTGCTGCCGCCGGAGGTCCAGGCGCGCACGATGGACGAGGACGCCTGGCAGCCGCACTGACCTTGTGGACGTGAAATAGAACACGTTACAGTTTCGGGATGAGTCTCACCCTCCCCGAAGGCGTCACCTGGGACGCCCCCGACGGCGAGCACCCCGCGCGCCGCGCCGCGCAGCGGTCCCTCTCGTGTGTCGCCCGCAAGGACAAGGACACCTGGCTCACGCTCTACGACCCCGACTGCCTGCTCGAGGACCCGGTCGGACCGTCCTTCTTCGACCCCGAGGGCAACGGCCATCGGGGTCGGGACGGGATCGCGGCCTTCTGGGACATGGCGATCGCCCCGATCGCGCGGTTCCGCTTCACGATCCGCGAGTCGTTCGCCGGCGGCAATGCCTGCGCCAACCTGGGCACCTTCACCACATGGATGGAGGACGGCACCCGCGCCGACACCGAGCTCATCACCGTCTACACCGTGGGCGAGGACGGCCTGATCACCTCGATGCGCGCGCACTGGGAGGTCGAGCGGACGATGGCCTCGCTGCGCAAGGAGCCCCTTCCCGACTGACCCGCCGCCCGACCGAGCCCTCTGCCGCACGGGCTCTCGCCGAACGGCGTCGTGCGCCGGACCTGGGA
>JBGAJX010000002.1:0-224371 GCA_044224695.1 Marmoricola sp.
GGCGCGCCATAAGGTGGCGTTCTGCACGCCGTTCTCCGCTCACTGGTTCCTGTTCCTAGACAGCTCAGAAACCTAGACAGGGAACGGCGTGCTCACGATTCAGGCGCGCTCAACCACCCACGGAAGCGTCAGAAGAGCCTCAAATAGGCTCCCGGGAAGCCTCCGTCACGCTGCGGCGGGTGCCGACGAGTAGGCAAAATTTTGCCGGGGAACCATTGCGACGCCCGTCGAAAGCCCGACGGTCTCAGACATGACGACGTCTCAGGATGACACCAACAACGATGTCGACCTTCTCGCGCTCCTCATCGCCGAACGCGCCGATGCGGGTCGCGACGTCCTGAGGCTGTCTCACACCCTCCAGTGTGAACAGCCGGGCCCCCGGCAAGATCTGGTGGAGGATCTCATGATCCTCGCGCACGCCCGCCTCACAGGCCTTCGGCATGACGTCGACGCCCTAGCCGAGGTCTACGGAGCCGCGACCGTGCGCGAGACCCTCCGCCAGCTTGTGAACGTCCTGGCCCGGAGTCCCTCCGACTGAGACCTTGCCGCCTTGCGCTGGAACTCCGGGCATCCACGGTACGCCGCGACACCCCGAGTGTCCGCCGGCTGAGTCGTTCACCTCGTCTCAGCGGCCAACCCAGTGGAGTACAAATGAACGAGTTCGAACAGCAGTTGGCTGAGGGCCTAACCTCGGGCTTTCACGTCGCCGAGGCTGAGTACGGCGCGTAACGCACGGAAGTGCCTGTCCGGCACGGGATTCTTGTGATTGCGAAGTCTCAAGGTCCCCGAGCGGAAGGCACTCCGTAGGTGAAGCGTAACCGTGTCCCGATGTTGGTTCTTGATCCCGCCCGCGAGTCGCTGGTTTCCTCCGCCGGTGGGCTGCTGCTGCGGCGGACGATCGACCTCTCCGGGGTAGCCCGGTCGTTGTCGTCGGCGTTTACGCCGTGGGCCTCGAGCCGGACGGTCCATGACCCGGGCAAGGTGCTGCTCGACGTCGCCACCGCGGTCGCACTCGGCGGTGACTGTTTGGCCGACGTCGCGGTGGTCCGGGCCCAACCGGAGGTCTTCGGACAGGTGGCCTCCGACCCGACGGTCTCGCGACTGGTCACCGCGCTGGCTGGCGACGTCGACGCCGCGACCACCGCGATCCGGTCGGCGCGTGCAGTTGCCCGGGAGCGGGTCTGGGGGCGAGGGCGTCCGGTCGCCGGAGAACCTGGTGGGCAGGTCATCATCGATCTGGACGCCACGTTGGTCACCGCACACAGCGAGAAGGAACTGGCCGCGCCGACGTTCAAGCGTGGGTTCGGGTTCCATCCGTTGTTCGCGTTCGTCGATCACGGCGAGGATGGTTCCGGGGAGACGTTGGCTGGGCTGTTGCGCACCGGGTCGGCCGGCGCGAACTGCGCTGCCGACCACATCGCCGTCCTGGACGCCGCACTGGCGCAACTCCCGCCAGCCGAACGGGGGAACGTGGTGGTGCGCACCGACACTGGTGGCGGGGTCAAGGACTTCCTCCACCACATCACCGACCTCAGTCTGGAGTACTCCGTCGGGTTCTACGGGATGCCACCGGTCGTCGAAGCACTCGCCCAGGTGCCGCGGCAGGCCTGGCGGGCCGCGATCGACACCGACGGGCTGCCGCGTGAAGGCGCGCAGGTCGCCGAGCTCACCGCCTACCTGCCGGCCACCCTGCGGGGCTGGCCCGCCGGGATGCGGGTCATCGCCCGCCGCGAACGCCCGCACCCCGGCGCGCAGCTGCGGCTGACCGACCACGAAGGGTGGAGGATCACCTGCTTCGCCACCAACACCCGCGGCCCCGGCTGGACCTTGCCAGCACTCGAGGTTCGCCACCGGCAACGCGCCCGCGCCGAGGACCGCATCCGCGGCCTGAAAGACACCGGCCTGCGGAACCTGCCCTTTCACAGCTTCACCAAGAACCAGATCTGGCTCGAGATCATCGCCCTCGCCGCAGACCTCCTGGCCTGGACACAGACCCTGGCCTGGCACGACCAGCCCGCACGCCGCTGGGAACCCAAACGACTCCGGTTCCGGCTACTGGCCGTCGCCGGACGCATCATCCGCAGCGGACGTCAACGACGCCTCCGCCTACCCCGCGACTGGCCCTGGAACGACCTCATCGACACCGGCTGGGCAGCCCTCCAACCCGGCTGACCCCCCGACCCCGACCCGACGAACGAGGACCTCGGAGAACCCGGCGACCACAGCGCCGGCGGCCATCCATGCCCCGGAGCAGATCCGAGGCGGACGTCGTACTCAACGATCCGCGCCACAGCCAGACGAAAGATCGAGGCTAACTCCCGCTCGACGGAACCGGCTCGAGTGGTTGCTCACGATGCGTCAGCATCTTGCCGAGGTCTCGGCACAGCTCATGTGCGCCGGCGTGGTGGACTTTCCGATGCTCGATCGCCAACTCGTCCTGACCGAGAACGCGATCACTCGTATGACGACCGACCAGCGACTCATCGCATCGTTGGAGACAGACTGGGCAGTGCGTGACGCAGCCTTGATTCACTCACGTGGCAACTGCCCCTATGGGCTCTCGTGCGTGGTGTGCCACGAAGGCTTCCTTTCACTCGAAGGGCTGTTCCCCAAGTCTGGCGACCACCGCTGATCAACTGGCCGCCGCCCCGTCCCGGGCGGCGGCCAGTCGTGCGTTCCGAGAACGAAAGCGACAGAAGTTGACTGAGAAGACGGAATGTCGCACTACCGCGCGCTTAACCCTGGTCCAGCGAGTCGTTCCAGTAGCCTGGTGACCTCAGTGGGGATGGTGTCCATCCGGCCTGCAACTTCGCCCAACTGCTCGGCGTCGATGCGAACGCCGTAGTGCTTTCTCAGCCATGCCTTAAACCCATCATTCTTCGGCTGGTCGCGTCTTGAGCGCTTCCACTCGCTAACCAGTTCAGCCCAGGTCTTTCCGGGGACAAACTCTTCCGCCGGCAAATACTCGATGATGTCGGGCTTGCTCAACCCCGCCAGGACAAGGCGCCCAGATACACCGGCCTTCGCCGCTGCTCTCGCCAAGTCCACCAGGTCGGCACCCTCTGTGCCAGCCCTCTGCTGACGGTGCAGAGCTGCCAGCCGGTCAAAGACTTCCTTCCGCCTCCCTGGTTCACGCAGTTGGCTCATGCACTCGTTGACTGCCTCGACGAGCTGGCTTGTCGAGTTGTCGACCAGCACCGCAACGATTGCGTCGGTTCCCTCGAAGAGCAGCTGTGAGTCCAACACGCTGCGGAGATTATGCGTTCCTCGCATGGCCAGAAGCCGGACTCGCGCGGCACGCAGCTCCTCCCCAACCCAAGAAGTGAGCACGGCGCGGTCGTGCTCCCCCTCGACAACGAGCCAAGCTCGCGTCATGAGCACGACGTCGGATCTGCTCAACCCCAGGGCCTCGGGCGACATCTGAGTCAGACCCGCCGGTGTGGTGAGGCGGATGGAGGTGCGCGTGTCTGTCCTACGGACGTGCCAGAGGCACGCGCCCGGTTGGTCGATGAGTTCGGTTCCGTGAGTCGCTACGACAGCGGGAACTTGAAGGCGATTCACAAGTCGACTCAGACCCGACGCGAGCGAACGGCGAGCGAGCAGATGGAGGGAGGCGTCCGGCTCATCGAGGAGGAGCAGAAGCGGCGTATGCTCCCATGGCGGGTCCACTGGGTCTACACCGAAGACCTCGCTGAATGCGAGCCTCAACGCGATGTAAGCCCAACGTCGTTGAGAGTCACTCAGGGCGCGAACGTCGACCTCGTCAAACATGCTGTAGTCCTCAGCGACCAGCCGCACTGGACTGCCCGAGCGGAGCCCTGCATCTGCGCTCACACGAACCAGCAGCGTCGGTGCGTTCGGCCCCATGACCTCGGTCATGATCTCCGAAGCTGACTGCCCCACGCTGTCGATCAGCCTCTGCAGGGACGGCTCAAGAGAGATGGTCTTCCCGTGTGGGACGAAGAGGCCCGAGCCCTCTCGCTCCGAGTGAATGACGAGGGCACTCCTAAGGTCCGTCTCAAGCAGGTCTAGAGCCTTTTCAACTTCCCCTGCTTCAGCGGCAATTACTCTGAAGTCCTCTTTCCATGCGCGGCGGTCGCGATAGATCACGCCGATGGGCAAAAGAGGGGCAGCGGCCCAAGCGGGCGGCAGCAACGCATCGGCTTTCTCATCGATTGTCTTTGACAGTACGTACATCACTGCCAACGAGTCCACCGAAGTGATGGCGGTGGCGATTCGGGAGTGCTGTTGCAGGATTTCCGCCGGAGACAATGAGGAGTCCTGGACCAGCTCCCGCGTGCGCTCCTCGAGAAGGTGGTGTCGGAAGCCATTGAGCCGCTCGAGCCAGTCAGGTGTACCCGTGTCGGCGAACCAGTCCCAGGAGCACCTCGTTGCGCCTTGCAGGCCCAAGGGCTTGCAAGCGTTGATGTCGTCCGGAAGACCGACGCGCGCCATTGAGATCAGGTCGGCGAGGTTCGGGTCGCGGAGTTCAAGTCCCAGGTAGGCGTCAGCGCCTTGGTCGGACCTCGGACGTATGATGATTCGTCCCGCCGCAGCTAAAGCCCTGGCGACTGGCGGCGGCAACTTCGCTTCGAGAGCGATTGCTTCCATTAGGCCCCCGAGACGGGCTTGGTTACTGACATCGTTGTCGGGGTCATGAAGTTCTACCTGGTCCTGGTAGTCGTGACGTTCCCAACCCTCAACCCGCTGCGTGAAACTCGCAACCAACGCCGTGGCAAGCTCCCCAAGCAGATTCGAGTTCCGCGGCTCCCATGCTTCAATCAACGTGTTGTCCGGATCGACCGCGATCTGGAGATGGAGACCAGAGGACTGTTGCGCGTCGTGATGACCGAAGAGGCCACCAAGCGCGCGGAGAGTTCGGGATTTTCCGCACCCGTTCAGCCCGTACATCACGTTGAGCCCCGGGGTGAGTGGAAGATGGAAGGGCTCATGCGAAATGGAGTGGTTGAAGGCTGACACCCCAAGGACGCGAGTGCCCACGGAGTCAACAGCGGGGTATTCGGGGACTGTGGGAATCTCAGGCATCAACTCTCCATGTTCTTCGATCGGATGTGCTCTAAAGTGCCGCACACGAATCGCTCAGTTCGTGAGCCGCGCGGGAAGTCCCGGCCACCCTGCTTTGCCTGGCCGAGCGCTGTCTCCGAGGAGTTGACTACACCACGCGTCAGCCAACCCGGGTGTTTCCCCTCGGGCACCGCGGCCATTCGCGAAAGCGATCGGAAGACCGTCCGACTAGGGCCACGACGTCCGCCAAATCGGTCTTCGTGAACCGATCCGTCACGCGATGTGCAGCCGACGCTGAGCTTCGTCTATGAATCTGTCCCTGAACACCACGTACTCCTTGTTGCGAGCCTTCCGCTTCTCGCCCAGCAAGTCGTCGTATTGACCTCGTGAGATCAAGTCCATTTCAAATTCGTTGCGTTCAACAAGTTGTCGCGCCATTTCTGCCACGTCGTCAGACGACAGCACGCGCAGGCGCGTGATCGCCTTCATCATCACGGCATCAGCTTGTCGCGCGACCTCAAGCCACTCTCTCTCGGACTTGGGGCTCGGGGTGCCCTTGTGAATGAGGGCGACCTGTTTGCACGCGTTCACAGAGTCATACCAGGCCGTGACGAAATCAACGAAGGTGTTCTCCAACGCTGAACGAGTCCAGCGAGTCTGCTCGTGCCACTTTGATTGCTTCAGCGTCAAGCCCGCGAAGACTGCGGCCAGAACGGCGCCCACCCCGGTGACCAACTCTCCCGCAACATTCAGGTTCATGGGGAAATGGTGCCACGCGCGCGCCGAGCGCCTTTGGTCTCGCGCAGGGTGGGACCGATGCGGCGTCGACGGTGCCAATCAGAACGGACCAGTACCTGCTGTGACCCGCGCAGGAGTGGTGCGTTCACCTCCCAGTACTGGTGCCGGGCCGGCACTGCGATCCGCCTCAGAGGACGCCGCGCCCCTCTTGAGATGGTTGCCGGAGCACTCATTGGCCGGACCATCAGCGTTCGGAGTAGCTGCGCATAACTGACGAATGTGACTGTCAATTCTGACCGGCCGAAAGAGAACGACTGCCGGGTCAGATTTGACGCTTGCGTCCACATTCGAGCGTGGAACTCGCTCCGCGGGCCGGACTTCTGACTGTCAAGGGGGTTCGTTGGCCCGCGACCCAATGCGTCCACGACCAGCAGGGGCACGGTGGGCGACGTCGCCCCAGGTCGACCGAGCTTCTGCTCCAGCATGGAAGGACTACATGGAGATGCAACACGAGAATCCCTTCGCCCCCCGGCACCGCGGCAAGGCGCTGGTCGAGCTGATCTCCGACCGCGAGGTTGGTCACCTCGACCTTGCCGAGGTCGTCGATGCCGAACTCGTCGGGGACGATCAGGCAGCCGCCATCCCCGACGACGTCATGGACTCGATCCTGGACTCGTACCTTCGTGACGGCCGACTGGTTCCCTCCACCACCGCAGCCATCCCGGACGGGGTGACCGACCCCATTCAGCGACGCCGGTTCGAGCGCGCACGTCTTCTCGACGAGATGAGAGCCGGCGCGCTCGCTGATGCCACGCTGCGCGGCTACGGCGGCCACGTCAAGGCCTGGAAGAAGTGGTGCAAGGAAGAGCACCTCCCCGCGCTGCCGTTCGACCCCAAGCAGGTCGCGAACTTCCTGCTCGACTACGCCCTGCAGTGGGACGCCGCCACAGCGGACTACGACCGCGACGAGGACGGAGAGCTGCTCGCAAGCGTCGCCATGGGCACCGTCGACTCCCGGCTCAAGGCACTGAACAAGGCTGCCGAGTTCATCGGCCTGCCGCGCCCCGGCGACAACCCGGGCGTCAAGGAGGTGATGGCTGGGCTCCGCCGGCGCTTCGGAACCGCCTCGAAGGGCAAGCTCGCCCTCGACCTCCAACTCCTGAACCGCTGCCTGGTCGCCACGCAGGGCACCACCTATCTCAGCGCCCGCGACCGGGCGGCGCACCTGCTCCGCGCACGGACGAAGGCCACCGCGGGTCAGCTCGCGACCCTGCGGTGGGAGGACGTCGAGGTGGCTGACGACGGAACCTCAGTCACCATCACCTCGCCCAAGACGCACCGGCACGGCTCGCCAACGACCACCGTCGTGGCCGCCCACCCCAACCCTGAGTTGTGCCTGGTCACCGCGCTGCGCGACCTCCAGGGCATCGCGCCGCAGTTACGTGAGGTCCTCACACACCACACCGGCAAGCCCCTGACCCGGCAGGCCCTCCACGCATCACTCGCCGAGGTGTGGGACGAACTCCCGACACTAACGAACGCCCGGTTGGCCCGGCTGCTCACCGCGCGGTGCCCCGCGGCTCCCCCGGCGATCGCCCGGGATCGGGCGCTGCTGCTTACCGGATTCGTCACCGCGCTTCGCCGCTCAAACCTGTCTGCTCTGAGCTGGGCAGACCTCGCCGACCACGGCGACGACGGTTGGAGCGTCGCTGTCCGCTGGTCCAAGACCGACCAGGAAGGGCGGGGCAGCACGTCCTGGGTGCCCGAGGTCGCGGAGAGCGGCCCGCTCCCCTGCCCCGCCTCCGCGCTGCGCGCCTGGAAGCTGACGCTCGAGGCAGAGCTGGGCCGGCCTGTGCGCGCGAACGAGCCGGTGTTCGTCGCCCTGACCAACAACGGGACCGTCAAACTGACGAACAATCGGCTCGTCCGACTGACCGGCAACGGCATCAACGAGGCCGTCCAGCGGCTCACAGTCGCAGCTGGACTTGCAACGAAGACGGGCTCGAGCAACCCCTACGGTGCTCACTCACTGCGTGCTGGGTTCGTCACCGAGGCGCTGCGCGATGACAAGCTCAGCCTCGTCGAGGTGATGGAGGTGACCGGCCACAAGACGACCACGATGGTTGTCCGCTACCGCCGCGAAGCGAACGCACCGAAGCACAACGCGGGCCGCAAGCTCCTGAGCATCATCAACCAAGCGTCGTAGGTCAGCTGCCGCTCGAGCCACTCAGACCCAGGACGAGGTCAGCCGAGGCCCACGGGTCGTACCTGCGGACGTAGAGCCGCGCGTACAGAACGCTCGACCACGTGCCGACCTCTTGCAGCTCCTCGTAGCTCATCCCATCCTCGTGCAGCCAGGTCGCCCCAGAAACTCGCAGGGAGCGCGTGCCCAGACGCCGTTCGGAACCGTCGTCGAGCTCCGCCGTGCCGGCGGCCTGGTTCACGACCCGACTCCCAAGCTGCGTGGAGACTAGGCGCTGCAAGGGCTCGTTGCCCTGGGAGGTGTAGTTGACGAAGAGCGGGTCGTTGGGCCCCGCTCCGTACCAGGACCGCAGACGAAGGTGGCGGTCCATCGCGCATGCCACGCAGATCGGTGGACACCCACTGTCGGGGCCGACTCCGTGCTCGAGGGCGCCCTTCAGCGGTCGCGCGACAGACCCGTGTCGCGCTGCGTGCATCGCGCTCTTGTGTTCGGCAAGGGTGTAGTCGAACCCTGTCCCGTCCGCGCGGCGCACCACGTGACCGACGTTGAGGCGCACCAGTTCGGCGTTGCGGAACAGGCTGGTGAGGCCCGTCAAGAGGTACGCGGCGTCCTGCGTCCGAGACGGTAAGCCGCTGTCCATCATCACCATCACCCGGACTCGGTGTTTTCGATCAGCGTCCGTCCACCACTGGGCGGCCCATCCCTCGCGGCGATCCGGCGGACGTGTTCGGTTGCGCGCGACGGCGTAGACCACGGTGGTCGCCCGGCGCCGCAGGCGACGGAGGAACAGGTCGAATGCGCGAGCATCGTGCATGGCCGCCGTGGGAGCCAGGGGATGTGGGCCACCGTGCAAGACCGCGGCCGCGAGCATCGCATAGTGCTCGGGGGTCCGGTTCTTGGCGACGATGACGGTCTCTCCGGCGGCACTGACACGGACCTCGTGGGAACGCACGACGAAGTCCTCGCGAGTCAGGGCAGCCAAGGTTCGGAGAGCCGGGTTCGGGCGGTTGGGCCGCTTGGGGTCGGCCGTCGACAGCGGGTTGATCCTCAGGTGACCGTGCTCGTCGAGCAGGTCAGTGAGCGCGAGGAAGGCGCGCTGGTGAAGGAACTCGGCAGCGCAGTCATCTCCCTGTTGCTCTTCCGTCGAGGGCGCCGCGAGATGCGATCGGACCTCCGAGGGGGTCAGTGCGTCGACCGGTCTGGTCGTGCGCTTTCCGGTCTCACGCAGACGGGCCTGGAGCCACGATCGCACCTTGGGGCCGCGAGGATCCCGGAAACCGTTCCGCATCAGATGCTTGGCCACGACATGAGCCGCGTTGTAGCAGGTGGCGTGCTGCCAGTTCCGGGCCATCGCCGTCGAGTGGAGGAACCTGAGCAGGACCAACTCACCTGTCAGGCCGCCAGCGCCCGCGGGGAACTCCGGCATCCCGTTCACAGCGCACCACGTCTGGTAGGCCTCCCGAACAGACCTCTCATTCGGTGACTCTGCGGATGCTGTCACCTCGACGTGCGCCGCTTCCCGCTGCTTCTGCGACGGGCGAGGTGCTTGCCTCCCCGTCATCGCTCGCCTGCCTCTGAAGCGAGCCGGTCAGCGAACTTGCGGACGGCCTTCTTGGCGCCCATCTTGGGTAGGTAGCGGGTGGTGGTAGTGGTCAGGTGGAGGTGTCGCAAGCCCTCTTGGATCTGCTCTTCGGACCAACCGTCCTCGAGGGCTTGGGCCGCGAACCCCTTCCGGGTGCTGTACGAGCTGAACACCGGCTCCACACCGGCCAAGCGAGCAAGGAGGTCGAGGTCCTTGCCAGCCGCCGCGGCGGCTTCCCGGAACGGCCTACCGTGTCCTTTGCCGCCGAGGGGAACGAACAGGCGCCCCTCCTCGCCAACGATGGCGTCGCGGACGCAGGCGTACTCAGCGAGCGCTGACGCGACGATCCCGTCACCGTCGTCCCAGCTGAACGGCCGCACAACACTCTTCGCGCCGGCCGGGTCGTCCTTCGTCGCGGCTAGGCGCACGCTCCAGCCGCGCTCGGCGGCGTCCGGCGCCGCTGCCGCGCGCTCGAGGCGGTCAGTGTCCGACCCCATCCGTAGACCGCATGACCAGGCGACCCCAGTCCAGGCTCGCGCACGCGCCCAGAGGTAGCCCTCACCCTGGTGCTCTGCAGTTGAAAGCACGACCGCGCGGCGCAAACCAGCCGCCTCCCACCCCGACAGCCCTAGCTGGGGACCCCACGGCTCGCCCTTTCCAGACAGGTGGCGGAGGCGTTGGCGCAGCTGACTCGTCTTGTTGATCAGGCCGGTGTTGAAGCACTCTCCCGGCTCGAGGTGGTCTAGGGCATCTCGGACCGCGCAGGCGACGCAGTCCCAAGGCACGCCGCGTACTCGGCTCTCGTGGTCGCAGGCTAGGTGCTGACCGTGAACGATGACCTCTGCGCCGTCGGCGGCGGTGATGTCTTCGGAAGTGGTTGCGTCGATGACGCCGGGAGCGAATCCTTCGAGCAGCAGGAGCAGCGCAGCGCTGCGGACCGGTCGGAGCGCCGGCGGCGGTGCTGCCAACAGGGTCAGCGCGTCCGTCCGCATCATCGGCAGCACCGACGCCTCAGGGTCTCGGTTCTGAGCTGCCGTCTTGCGCCTGCTCCTCCGGAGGTCCAGCCAGCGGCCGCGGTTCTCTGGTCGCTTGTTCGCCGGCGTCAGACCTTCTTGGCGGTAGAAGTGCGACACCGCCACCGAGACGCCCTCGACAAAGTCAGGGCTGACCAGCGCTCCGTCCACCTCGCGGCGCAGCAGCCACAGCGACTCGAACGCGCCCGCCGGCGCGTCCCAGGGGTCTACGCCTTCGCCGGCGCAGTGTGCCTCCCAGACCTTCCACCGCTTCGCGTACGTCGAGCCGCTGTCAGCGAGCGCGCCCTGCCCGATGTAGGCGGCCCACTCGGCATCGAGCGCAGCGAAGTCTGCCACCACGACCGGCGGCTTTTTGATGTGCTGGTGCGTCTGCGTCACGCACGAACACCGTCCGGGCCAGGCTCAAGGGCGCCAGCAGGTGCTTGTGTGGAGTTGCGCTGACTTGACGGATGGTGGCGGCACCGCAATCGCCGCATGGCTGTCCTGATCGTGTCGCCGCCATCCCAGGTGGGAGCGGGGCGGAAACCCGGGACAGCATCGTTGCGTCTCCGCCATCGCCGGCTCCAGGCCCGACGCCGACCGCCAACGTGTCGGCGAGCGGACGCGGGTCGCGAGTCCAACGATGTTGCTGCTCGCGTCATGGCCGGCGGTGTGGGGTCGCGCGAGTTCCAAGCCACGACACTGACTGAGTCCCCGGCAGCGCGGGCGCCGCATGCGCGCCCGCATGGTCCGAGAACAGCTCAAGGACCGCGCGCCTTACCTCGCCGCGGAGCTGCTCCCCGCGTCGACTCCGCGTTGGTTCTAGCGGAGGTCGTACATCGCCTCCAGCCACCCGCTCACGACCCGGGCGATGAGGCCGAGATTGAGCGGGGTGGCGCCCGCGGCGGTCGGCGTAGTCCGTCCCCGGGGTGCGGGATGAACGGATCGGTCCTCCCGCAGCGTGGCGTAGGCGTGCAGCCACGGGAACCGTTCGAGCAAGTCCTGCCGCTTCAGCAGCGTGCCGATTGACTGCTTGTTCGGCGCGTTCGTCAGGAGCAACTTGCCCTGCTTCTCGTTTCTGTCGTCGCTCAGCCACAAGGTGGCTACTGCCTGGTCGATGAGGAACTCACCCAGCCGCAGCGAGTCCTGGACGGCGCCTTCGGGATTGGTCGTGACGGTGCCGCGCAGCTTGTCGACGCAGTCGACGAACGTCTCGTGCCATTCGGTGTGCGGCAGGACAACGGCCACATCGGGGTCCTTGATGTTCTCCGTGAGCTCGAGCAGCTCGAGCAGATTGTGCAGCGCCTCGGCCACGGAACCGGACTTGATGCGCCGCAGCGCGTGGTTCAGGTGGTCGCGTGCCACCTTGTCGGTCTCCTCGGCGACTCGTTCTTCGAGAACGGCAACGTCCTCGAGGCTGCCTTCGGTCGCGGCAAGGACCTCGGCCGAGGCGCGTCGCAGCTCGACGTTGGTCGTGCTGAGCATCCTCGTCGCAACATCGCGGGCGGTGGCGCCGTCAGCGTGAGCCGTCGCACGGAGGTCGGCGATCCGATCCGAGGTCTGGCCGGCAGCATCCCCGGCGCGACCCGCGAACCGCTTCGCCAACTGCACGCGTGCAGCGGCGAACGGGTTGGCGCCATCGGTGTGGCTCTCGTCGGCGCCGACTACGAGGTCGAGAGCCTCCTCCGAGAGCGGCGCCTTGCTCAACCATCCCGCCAGCGCCTCCTGAAGGACCCGGCTCGGCACGTGGGCAGCGGCGCGGGCGGCGTCGACGAACTCACCGGACAACGCCACCTCGTCAAGGGCTCCAGTCTCCACGGCGACCGACAGCACCACAGCCACCGCTCTGGCTGGCGCCGCCAGGGCCTCGGGACCGTGCAGGCTGAGCACCAACCTCTCGCAGAAGGCGCCGAGCAGCCCAGCCCGTGACCGCAGATGTCCGGCGAGGTCCTCCGCCGCGGACGGGGTGAGTTCTGCAGGCGTGATCAGGCTCAGGAACGCCTCGACGTCCGCGTCACCGCCGTCCAAGGACGCACCCACGGCCGCCACGCGAGTGTCCACCGGGGCACCGGAGCGACCCAACGCAAGCGCAACCCGTTCACCGACCCCGGAACGAACGGCTTCGCGGACCCCGACGGGGTGGTGCGCGAGCACCTCCATGAGGCCGTCAGCCGGAGTGCGAGACGCAGCAACGAAGCCGCCGATCAGTGCAGCCACGCCGCCAGGAGGCGCCTCGTCCGCCAGTTGGCGAAGGCCAGCCACCGTCTCGTCACCCGCCGTCGGCGCGCCTGCCCTCACGCGCGCCGCCAGAGCACCGCCGAGGATCCGCTGCCCTTCGGCCGGCAGCTCTGTCACGCGTTCCACGGACAGCCGCGAGAGGGGCACGGCGGCGGCAAGATCGTCGAGAAGGTCGTCGGCGGGGTCGGCCGCGAGCAGGTCCAGCAGGCGCTGGCGCGCCCTCACCCGCCGTTCCTCATCCCCGAAGTTCGAGCCCGCGGTACGCACTTGCTGCAGGCGGTACTCGCCTAGCCGCTCGGCGCCGAACGTGGCAGCGGCCCAGACCGCGAGCTCGTGCGCGGCCTCGCCGAGGTTCGTAATGGCGGCCAGCACAGCCGAGAGAACCGTGTCGATCTTGGCCTCAGCGTCTGCGGGCGTGCTTTCGGCTCCCATAAGCATGTCGAGATGCTCGAGCATCACCTTCGTCTGTTCCGCACCGAGGCGCTGAAGGAAGGCGCCGACGGTGAGCTTCTGCACTGCGGCGGGGTACGCCAGGAGAAGATCGATCACGTCACCGAGCGGCAATCGGGCCACCAGGGTCGCCGCAGCGTCCCGATGGACGTCCTGCAGGTTGCGCAGATGCTGGCGCAGAGCCTCGCGGACGGCAGAGACCTCGTCCTCCAACAGCGGCTCCGTCAAATGCAACAGGATCTGGAGGTCCCAGGTTCCGGTGCGTTTCGCGCCCTCGAGCACGGTGTCACGGTCGCCCGGGTCCTGTGACGTCCCAAGCACGGTGTAGGCGCGGTCGAGCATGTCCGGTGTGTGCCGGCCGTCCAGGACCGTAGCCGCCACCCGACGCGCGAGCGGTGACGCCGAGTCCAGGCGTGCGAACAGCTGCTCCTTGAACTGGTCATGGACGGTGATCTGTCGTACCTGCGGCGAACGCTCGGCGACGAGGAGCTCGTAGACCTCGTCCTCGAGCGGTTCCGGGACCGTCACGCGGACGCTCAGATTCGTGCCTGAGGAGAACCAGGCGTCGGCGCGACGTTGAGTGTTGGTCAGGGTTCGCCACCACCAATGGAAGGCTTCCGGGTCGTCGGCTCGGGCTGCCAGCGCGTTCAGGGCCTTCAGGGGGAAGCTCTGATCCTGCGGGTTCGCGAAGAGGGCGACAGAGGTGACAGCAAGGAACTCCCCGCGTGCCGCCAGCCCTTCCAGCGTGAGGCTCGGAACGTCCTCTGGTGTCGGATGATGAGCATCCCCTTCGTGCACGGCGCGTTCTCCTCAGTTCCACTCGATGCGGGCCGCATCCAATCGCCGACCCTAGTGGCACCGTCCGACAACTCGGCCTGTGTGCACTGCGCTCCGGCGTCAAGCCGGAGTCTCCCGAGAGTCCGGTTCGAACACAGGGCTCTGAGCAAGACACTGCCCAGCGCCGGGGATTCAACCTGACAGAGTCGGCTCTCCGCACAAGACACCCGTCGCGGTCGCGGGCTATCCTGAGGGCAGGGCGATCACGAGCGCCCCTCTCCGAACCAGCCGGGACCCGCGTTCCCATCTGGTGTCGAAGGACAAGTTCCCCGAGGGAACGCGTGGACGAGCACCACTCACCTTTCCGTCATCACTGTGCAATGCCGGTCAGGACGCGGGACCGACCGGTGAGAAGCCAGTCATGACCAACGACAACCTGAAGCGCGACATCCGCGCGTACAAGCAGACCTACGGCGTGAAACACACGACCGCCCGCCGGATCGTGATGGAGGCGGGCCGGAGTCGGCGGGGATCTCGTATCGAGCCGCCTGTCGAGTTGCGACTCCTGCGTGGCCACCCGTGGGCGGACCTCGTGCTGGACGCGCGAAGCGTCTATCAGGCCGACGACCGACTCACCGGCGGGCTAGGGACACCCCTCGCCGAGGCGACTCTCGAGGTGCCGCCGGTCGCAGGCGCGGTCCGGGTCGCCGTGCACGCCTACCTTCCGCCGACGTGGAAGGGCTCAGCCGTCACCACTATCACCTACCCCGACGGGTTCACTCTCGCTCACGTCTCCGCCCACCTCGCCGAGTACAACTGCACCGCCGCTGACATTGAGAAGAGCTACTGCAGCCACGGTGACGTGTTCCGCGATCTGCTCTTCCCCACCGCCTCCCGGGCCACGGTGCCGCGGGAGCGCGTCGTTCAACGTGCCGCCGACGCGCTGTTCCGAATCAGGGCTCACGCGCACGAGAAGACCGACTGGTTCGGCTCGGGCGCGGAGGGCACCCGCGCGGTCACCGGAACCATGTCGAGTTCCGATGTCGACACGCTGTGGACGGGTTCGGCCGTGGGGTTGAACAACGCCGCCGAAGCCGCCGAGGTGTTCGACTGGCTCCCGCATGGGAACGTCTGCGATGCGGTCGAGGCCGGGTTCGACCTCGACGACCCGGCCCACCGGAAGTGGCTCGCGGACAGCGGACGCTACTGGTGGCCGTGGTGCCTCGACGGGGGCTGGGAGCAGGTCAAGGCGCTCCACGACGCCGGCTGGTCTCTGCGCGCGATACGCGAGCTGTGCTCGGACTGCAGCGTCGACGTTCGCCGCGGGTACCGCGAGCCCGTCGCGTTCGCCGACACCGACGGCCCCGGGTGGGTCGACCTCATGGGTCCCCCGGCCAACGCAAACCGCTTCCTCGAGAAGCACGTGAGCCTCTACCGAGCACAGGCCCAGATCAAGGCGGGCCGCCCCCTCGATGACCTGCTGAAGGACGACATCGACATCAACGATGCCCTGGACTGGGTTGACCGCTACATGGCCGCGCTGAAGGGCCTCTCGGACGACGAGGTGATGTCCGCCGAGACGCCGATCCCGCTGCTCGTCGCTGCGATCCACGTCGCATGGCAGGAGCCGGAGTCTGCGTTCGTGTCGGGCCGGTTCGTCGAGCACGAGGGATCCTGGTACCTGGTCGTGCACAGCGCTAGCGGGTGGGTCCTCACGCAGGTTCCCGGTGCTGTCGATGCGTTCGACCTGCCGGCTGACGACGCCTTCTACGGCCATGAAACCCGCTGGCCGGACATGAACCTCTCCGAGCGTCGGACGGCGCTGCTGACGTGGGCAGCGGAGGACCAGGTCTTCACCGGCGTGGACGCCGTGCTGGACGATCTGCGGGTCCGTGGGCAGATCGGCGGCAGCTTCGACCTCCAGACTCGGGTGTTCGCCAGCATGGTTCCGTACTTCACCGACGCGGACACCCGGGCGACGATCGGGCGGCCGAGGTGGCAGACCTTGCTTCGCGCGAGCGAGGGTGCCGACTCCCGCAGGATGTTGGCCGCCGGCGACATCTCACCCTGACTGGGTGCCACGCCGGGGGCGGTCGCCTCCGTGGCGACCGCCACCGGCGTGGTGCTGCCGCCCGCGAGGAGATCTGCGCGCACTGCTGCCGCCGGCGCACCACGCGCGCTAGCGCAACGATCCCCTCTCGGTCGATCCCTCGGTGGTACCGGTCGGTGGGACTCCCGGGTCTGGGTCCTCTTGGCGCCACTTCCGTGCGGCCTCCTCCTGCGAGAACGGCGGCTGCCGGTCGGCGCCAAGCACCACCGCCGAGCGGCAACGGTAGGCAGGCATGCGCGAGCTGTGCTCGGGGTCATGTTCGACGTCGCTCAGCGGGAAGACGGAGTACACCGCTGGCTCGCCGTCCACGGTTGAGTTGTAGGCGTAGAGCCAGGCGCCATTGATGTCGGTAGTGAGATAGACCCAATCGTCCGCGTCCGGCCTCCGTTTCGCTCCTGGCATCATCGGAGCCTCCGAACGACCTGCGCGTGGTCGCCATGGGGATGGATCGTGTCGCCCGCAGAGAAGTGCGCTCTGGAGCCGTGCAGGTACTGGCGAGGCGGTTTCTCTGGCATGGCGCGACGGTAGATCTCACGCGTGAGGGGTGCCCTCGCACACTGGCGTCCGACGGTCATGAGCAAGGTGAGTTCGGTGTCTGCGCGGTGACCGTACTGGTCCCAGGGGACGGTGCTTCAGCTCAAGGCGGCCGCTCATCCGTACGTGAAGGCCGGGACCACGACGGCAAGCCGCTCGCTGAACCTGTGGAGCGGTGCCTCGTCCCAGTTGTAGAAGCCGACCAGGCGTGCAAAGACCCGCTGGAACAGCACAGCGGCAGGGGCAACGCTGCTGTCGATGAACTCCTCGGACAACCGCCGTGTTACGCGCTCCCGGCCGTCCTGAACGACGTTCTCGTACAACTGACCGTCCGCGTCCAGTGAGGCATGGGCGTGTCCGGAGAACACTTTGTACAGCGGCCGTGGGCGCTTCGTCGGGTCAGGCCACATCCACTCGGTCATGTCATCGATCAGCTCAGTCATCGACCTACGCCCAACCCCCTCGATCTGCAGGTGACGCGCAGATGTGAGGTTCGTTGATGCTGAGTCGTACAGCGGTCCGTATGCGCTGATGAGCCGGGCGAGGTTCTTCTCGGCGCTGTCGACGGCGTCCTGCCTGGCTTGGTCCCCGGGGTCGAGGTCTCGGTGCGCGATCGCCAGCTTCCGGGCGGAGAAGGCGGCGTCGAAGAGCTCCCGGTGGGCGGTAGCGAACATCTTCTTGATCGCCTCGGCGGTCGGGGGAACAGCCGTGATCGGAAGGAATGGCTGGGTGTAGATGCGGAACAGTCGCGCCACCGGTTCGAGAACCCCGCGCGCGTTCCCTGGGAGACCCCAGAACACCTCGCCCGCGGTGAGCAGCACCCCCATCTCCCCGAGGCGCCCGGCGGAGGAGTTGCTGAGCATCAGCCCGACCTTGTGTAGCGACGCCGATGGGCCGCCGGCTGGCCAGGGGCCGCCGGGCCACGTCGATGCCTGGGTGGCGTCATCGAAGGTGCGAGCCTCGCTGCCAGGTGCCGGGTAGAAGCCCCTGGCGCTTGCCTCGAAGTAGGCTTCCCGGGCCAATCGGCAAAGGTCGGCCAGCTCTTCGTGCCGACCGCGTGCTGCTGCGGAGACCCGGGAGTGGTATCCGGTGATCGCGTCGCTCATGGTCCAAAGGGTCGCGCCTCGACGCCGCGATGGGAACCTGAACAGGTCGTGTCGCGGCGGCGCGGTGCCATCATCGTCGGGTGACATAGAGGGCGGCACCGCTGAGTGAGTCGCATCCGGACGTGGCGGCGAGGTGGGTCGGCAACGTCCACCCTGCCGAGCAGCGCACCCCGGACCAGTTCAGCATCAAGGCACGGTTCGAGTGCTGGTGGTGGTGCGTCAAGGACAGCCACCCGTGGTTCGCCGCCCGCCCGGGCGAGCACTTGTACTCCTTCCGCTGTCCGCACTGCCGCCGTGAGCGACACGTCGAGTACGAGCGGCTGATGGCGTTGCCGGTCGAGGACGTGCCTGAGCTCGTGGCTGCCTGGAGCGACAAGCGGCCGTACGACGGCCTTCAAGTGCGGGACCTGTGCGGAGGTGTGCAGGCGAAGAACTTCGGGTTGAGCTACAGCCTGCGGTGCCCGAAGGGCCACAAGGTCGACACCGTCGTGGGACCGTTCGTGACCGTCGGGTGTCCGTACTGCCGGGGCGCGGAGACGAGGAAGGTGCCGAGCCCGTCGATCCGTGAGGCTGACCCCGAGCTCGCCGCGATCTTCCACCCGACCCGCAACGGCGACTTGGCCCCGGACAACACGCCCATCAACTACCGCGAGCCGCTGTGGTGGAAGTCGGTCCAGTGCTGCGGGCACGAGTGGCAGGAGGAGATCGGGCCTCGCACCTTGGGCCGGCGACCCCAGGGCGGACGAGGCCACAACTACTGCCCGCGGTGTGAGTCCGCGTGGGGCAGCCTGGCGTGGCTCGACCCCGAGCTGGCGGCCGAGTGGCACCCGGACAACGAGCTCACCGCATGGCACGTCAAACCGTTCTCCGGCGGTGTGGTGGCGAAGTGGCGGTGTTCGGTCAACGCCACCCACGAGTGGGAAGCGTCGGTGATCGACCGGTCCTCGGGACGGTTGTGCCCGCATTGCTCCACGGCTGGCACTTCCCAGATCGAGAAGGCTTTCCTCGCGGTCGCGCAGAGCATCGACCCAGAGGCGGACGCAGCCCGGGTGGGCCGGTGGCGGGTGGACGTGCTGATGCCGACACTGCAGCTGGTCGTCGAGTACGACGGGGAGTACTGGCATCGCTCCAAGCACGAACTCGACGCCCGCAAGACCCGTGACCTGATCACGGCCGGCTACCGGGTCGCGCGGATCCGTGAGAACGATCTGCCGCACCTGGAGCTCGGGAACTCCCGGCTGCGGCAGGTGTCGTTCCGTCCCACGCTCGGTCGCCCGGAAGCCGTGATGGTCGCTCTGGCCGCCCGGGCCCGAGACGGGAGCTGACCAGGTGGACCTGTGCGCCTCCGAGGGCTGCCCCAAACCGTCACGGTGGCCGCGACCCCGGCGCCGCATCGGATTCTGCGACGACTGCCTGACCCAGTTCGCGACTGCGCAGTCGTCCACGATGCTCCGGCTAGGCGATGACGCTCGCGCCCGGTTCCGGGTCCGGCACGAGCCCTGCGGCGCCATCACCGACGTGTCCCTGCCGATGCTGCGCCGCGGCTGGGTGTGCCGGATGTGCAAGCTCGGCGGGATGACTGCCCGCGGGTGGGTCCAGGGACCCGGGGTGTGGTCGCTGGACCGCCAGGAGCAGCTCCTCACCATCGCCGGGTTCCGGGCACTGAGCCCGCTGGTCGACAACTGCTACGCCGACTACCCCTTGAACGTCGAGTGCCTACAGTGCGGCGGCGCCCAGACCGACTCCCTGTTCGGCATCTCCGAGGGGGTGCGACTGTCGTGGCTGCCGTGCACGTTCTGCAACGCCGCCCGGTTCAAGCCAGATGAGACGACCATCCGCGAGCGCTTCCACGCCCTCGGCTTGGAACTGCTCTCAGCCTGGACCGGAGACCCCGGGGCCGCCCTCCGGGCTCGGTGCCAGCGCTGTGGCACCGACCGCCTGGTGAGCTGGGCATCGCTCGCCACCGCCCCACCCTGCCTCCGCTGCGACGGACGACGGCTCGACCCGGAGGCTCCACACCGGGTGTACCTGTTCGAGTTCGCCCACCTCGGTGACCGGGGCGTGTACAAGGTCGGCATCACGCACAGCGTCGACGACCGCCGACTCGCCCAGCACCGCGCCGCCGGCGGTCGGCTCCTCCAGGTCGTCGACGTCCCCGACCGGGCGTCCGCGTTCGCCATCGAGGCCGCCGTGCTGCAGCGATTCCAGTCCGCCGCTCCCGCGTCCGTCGGCCCGGCCGACCTCCCCTACGGAGGCGCGACTGAGTGCTGGGACGCCCTGGCCGGGTACCCCGACCTCACCGCATGGGTGCGCTGGCGCTAGCTCACGTGTCGGCGGCTCCGCTCGACCCGCGCCCGGAGGACGTCCGATTCGGTACCCGACTTTCCTGTCTCCAGGCAGTCGCTGCCCCGGGGGACCACACCCCGCTCCCGCCGGCCGCGTCCCAGCCGCCGGTGGGCGCGGCGTGGTTGGCGAGCAGCACCGTCGTGCCGGTCGTCCGTGCCGCGAGTGCGGCACGGGCTGCGTCCGCCTGATACCCCTGCGGTGTGAGGAGCACGCCGAGTAGCCAGACATCGACATCGAGGTCGTCGAGCTCCTGGTTTTTGGGGGGTGTCAGCGAGGTCGGCACAGACCCCCACCGCGAACGTGAGGCCCGCGACGTGGAACACCAGCGGCTGGCTGCCCTGGGTGAACACCTGCCGCTCGTCACCGTAGAGGTGGCGTTTCGAGTAGGCGTGGACGCCGTCGGGGGACATCACGAGCGCGGCCCGCCTGCGAGCGCACCCGTCGAACCACGGCGCACCAGCCGGGACGGTCACGTGGAGCTCGGCCGTGACCTGACGCAGCGGCTCCAATCGAGGGTCATCGAGGGTGACGGTTAGGCCCGGATCGGCAGCGATGCGGTCCAGCTCGTAGCCCGTCAGCGACAGCTATGGGAACACCACCACGGAAGCACCGCGAGCAGCGGCGTCGAGCACCTGTTTCACGTGCCGTGGACGCGGCCAACGCCAACAACAAGCCCGCGGTCGCCGCGCTGGCTCTGGTCGGCCTTGCCGAGACCTTCGCTGAGACAGACCCCCCACGCCGCACACGTGCACCTGGCCACCGCCCGGAGGCTCCTCGCCGGCACCCACGACCGGTCTCCACTCGTTCCGCTCCCCGGGGCCACGACCTGTCACGCGTCACAGCACTGCTCGCCAACCATCCGCACGTCGAGCCGTCAAGGCGAGAAGGGCGCGGGGCGTGAGGTGGCGATCTCAACCGGGGGCCTACTCCCAGACCGCCCTACCGCGCCCGCCGCCCTTCGCGTCTGACACACCGAGCGGACGTTCGACCGCGGCGGATCCGACGCCCTCGACCCGCCGGTCATCAAGCACGACGAGGTTTGCGATCGTGAGGATCGACGAGGCCCTCGACGATGACGTCCCCCGCCATCGCTTGTCCCATTAGTCGGTGTTTGGAACCGGACAGATCCTGTTCCAACGACCTGCGCGAGCTGGACGTCAGCCCCGGCCTCCAGGGTCGCGCCGCGTGCCAGCGGTGTCACACAGGCGACACACAAGCGGTGCCGAACGGTTCCTAGGAGTGCCGATTCGTGCCGCATCAGGGCCACTGCACAGCGGCACACCTAGGGCACAATGTCACCAACTTCGGAGCCGGGACGCGGAGAAACCGCAGGTCAGAGCTCCGACTGGACCCCTGCAAGGAGCTGCCGTGCCATCACGATCCGCTGCACCTGGTTGGTGCCTTCGTAGATCTGGGTGATCTTGGCGTCGCGCATCATCCGCTCGACCGGGTAGTCCTTGGTGTAGCCGTAGCCGCCGAGGACCTGGACGGCGTTGACGGTGACCTCCATCGCGACGTCGGAGGCGAAGCACTTGGCCGCGGCGCCGAAGAAAGTCAGGTCGTCGTCGCCGCGCTCGGAGCGGCCGGCGGCGGCGTACGTCATCTGGCGCGCGGCCTCGACCTTCATGCCCATGTCGGCGAGCAGGAACTGCAGGCCCTGGAAGTCCGCGATCGCCTTGCCGAACTGGGTGCGCTCCTTGGCGTACTCCAGCGCGTAGTCGAGCGCACCCTGGGCGACACCGACGGCCTGGGCGGCGATGGTGACCCGGGTGTGGTCGAGGGTCTTCATGGCGGTCTCGAAGCCGGTGCCCTCGGCGCCGATCATGCGGTCGGCGGGGATGCGGACGTTGTCGAGGTAGACCTCGCGGGTCGGGGAGCCCTTGATGCCGAGCTTCTTCTCCGGCGCCCCGAAGGAGACGCCCTCGTCGGACTTCTCCACGACGAAGGCCGAGATGCCCTTGCTGCGCGCACCGGGGTCGGTGACGGCGAGCACGGTGTAGAACTCCGAGACGCCGGCGTTGGAGATCCACCGCTTCACGCCGTTGAGCACCCAGTGGTCGCCGTCGCGCACGGCCTTGGTCTTCATGCTGATCGCATCGGACCCGGCGTCGGGCTCCGACAGGCAGTAGGAGAAGCCCTCACCCTGCGCGAGGCGCGGCAGGTAACGCGCCTTGAGCTCCTCGGAGCCGGCGATCATCACCGGCAGCGAGCCGAGCTTGTTGACCGCGGGAATCAGCGAGGACGACACGCACGCGCGGGCGACCTCCTCGATCACCAGGCAGGTCGCGAGCGCGTCGGCTCCGGCGCCGCCGTACTGCTCGGGGACGTGGGGGGCGTGGAAGTCCGCGGCCAGCAGCGCCTCGGCCGCCTCCTGCGGGTAGCGCGCCTCCTCGTCGACTGCGGCCGCGAACGGGGCGATCTTCGCGTCGGTCACGGCGCGGACCGCCTCACGGATCGCCTGGTGCTCCTCGGACAGGGCGTAGAGGGGGTACTCGCTCATGGGGATCCTTCTCGACAGCCGGACGGTACTAAGTACCGTAAGTCCGGGCTGCCGTACCGCGCAAATCGACGCGAGACCCTGTCAGAAGCCGGCGCTGCGGCGCACTCCGTCCCGCACGACCTTCCCCTTGGCCCGGGCGACCTCACCCAGTTCGGCCTGGAAGGCCTCCATCCGCCGTTGCAGTGCGGGGTCCCCGGCCGCCAGGATCCGTACGGCGAGCAGCCCGGCATTGCGGGCGTTGCCGATGGCGACCGTCGCGACCGGCACTCCGGCGGGCATCTGCACGATGGAGAGCAGGGAGTCCATCCCGTCCAGGTAGGCCAGCGGCACCGGGACCCCGATCACCGGGAGCGGCGTCACCGCGGCGAGCATGCCGGGCAGGTGGGCCGCCCCGCCCGCGCCGGCGATGATCACCTTCAGGCCGCGCCCGGCCGCCTCCTTGCCGTAGGCGATCATCTCCTCCGGCATCCGGTGCGCCGAGACGACGTCGGCCTCGTAGGGCACCCCGAACTCCGCACACGCCAGCGCGGCGGCCTCCATCGTCGGCCAGTCGGAGTCCGACCCCATCACGATCCCGACGAGCGGGGTCTCACTCACTGCGTTCTCCTAGGTCACCGCGGAACCACGCGGCGGCGTGGCGTGCGCGTCGGCGTACGTCCTCGAGGTCCTCACCGTAGGCGTTGACGTGCCCCACCTTGCGGCCGGGCTTCACGTCCTTGCCGTAGAGGTGCACCTTCAGCCCGGGGTCGCGGGCGAACACGTGCGGGTAGCCGGCGTAGAGGTTCTCCGAGAGCTCGCCATGGTCGCCGCCGAGGATGTTGACCATCACCGTCCAGGCCTGCCGCGGCTCGGGCGAACCCAGGGGCAGGTCGAGCACGGCGCGCAGGTGGTTCTCGAACTGGCTGGTGACCGCCCCGTCCATGCTCCAGTGGCCGGTGTTGTGCGGGCGCATCGCCAGTTCGTTGACCAGCACCCGGCCGTCGGTGGTCTCGAAGAGTTCGACGGCGAGGATGCCGGTCACGTCCAGCTCACCGGCAACGGTCATCGCGATGTGCTGCGCCTGGTGGGAGAGCTCCTCGGAGAGGTCCGGGGCGGGCGCGGTCACCTCCCAGCAGATGCCGTCCTTCTGCACCGACTCCACCACCGGGTAGGCCGCGACCTGCCCCGAGGGTGAGCGCGCGACCAGGGCGGAGAGTTCGCGGCGGAAGTCCACCTTCTCCTCGGCCAGGACGCGGGCGCCGGCGGCCTCGGCGGCGGTGAAGGCCGCCTCCGACTCCTCGGCGGAGTCGACCACCCAGACGCCCTTGCCGTCGTAGCCGCCGCGGGTGGTCTTCAGGACGACCGGGAAGCCGCCGATCCCCTGCGCGAAGCCGGCCACCTCGGCGGCGTCGGCCACGATCCGGTGCCGCGGCGAGGGGATCCCCAGGGAGTCGAGCCGGGCCCGCATCGTGCCCTTGTCCTGCGCGTGCACCAGGGCGGACGGCCCGGGCCGGCACGCGTGGCCCTCGGCGGCCAGCGTCTCCAGGTGCGGCGGCGGCACGTGCTCGTGGTCGAAGGTGACCACCGCACAGCCGTCGGCGACCGCACGGAGGTCGTCCAGGTCGCGGTAGTCGCCGACGGTGCTGTCGGGGATCACCTGGGCGGCGGAGACGCCCGGCGCCTCGGCCAGCAGCCGGAGCGGTACGCCGAGAGCGACGGCCGACTGGGCCATCATCCGGGCGAGCTGACCGCCGCCGATGATCGCGAGCGTGGGGGTGTCCTGCGCGTGAGTCACAGCAGGAGGGTAGTCACTCCCGTCCGGTCCCCCGCGGCCAGCCGGGACGGGTCAGCTGGCTCGGGACTCACCCAGCATCACGGGCGGTTCCTGCTCGAACCGCAAGCCCCGCCCGCGGATCGTGGTGATCAGCGTGGGGCGGCGGGTGTCGTCGCCGAGCTTGCGGCGCAGCCAGCCCAGGTGCACGTCGATCGTCTTGGCCGAGGTCCAGAAGGTGGTGTTCCAGACCTCGAACATGAGCTCCTCGCGGGTCACGATCTCGCCGGCGCGGCGGATCAGCGCATGCAGGAGGTCGAACTCCTTCTTCGACAGGCGGATCTCCGCACCATCGCGCCAGACACGGCGGGTGGCAGGGTCGACCTGTACTCCCTGGACAGTGAACACTCCATGAGGTTATTGGGGCAATTCGGACATTCGTTGAAGAATGCATCTTCATAGTCCGAACGGACTACCCCGGCAAGCGGTTCGGCTCGGCGATGCTCCGCGCGTGCGCCACCGCTCACCGGCGGCGGATGGCGACCGGCTCGAGCAGGCCGAAGCCGCGCACCGGGCGTGCGGTGAGCCGGACGGTGTCGTAGGCGTCGCGCGGCAGCGCGTCGACGGTGGCGTCGTCGGTGAGCACCCGGTTGCGGCGCGCGAGCGCGGTCAACCGGGCGGCAAGGTTGACCGGCGGGCCGAAGACGTCCCCCAGACGCAGCACCACCGTGCCAGTGGCCACGCCGACGCTGACGTCGGGCAGGCGCCGGTCGTCGCCGATGACCTCGATGAGGCCCCAGGCGATCGACAGCGCCGCGGCCGGGTCCTCGGTGAGGAAGAGCACCGAGTCGCCCAGCGTCTTGACCAGGCGGCCGTCGTACGCCGCGATCACGTCCGCCGCGCGGGACTCGAAGATCTCCACCAACTCGCCGAGGCGATGGCTGTCCAGCTCGTTGGAGAGCGAGGAGAAGGCCACCAGGTCCGCGAACCCGACGCTGGCCTGCACCGACAGGCCGTCGGTCTCGGGGGTGGGACCCAGCCGGTCGAGCGCGGCCCCGAGATGCCGGTTCCAGGCGAAGGTCAGCACGTGCTCCAGGGCGCCGCCCACGTCGTGGGCCCAGATCCGCGCCTCGGCGGCCCGCCGAGCGGGGTCGTCGTCGCCCGAACGCGTGGCGAGCGCCGCCGCCTGCCAGTCCGACATGCGCGCGACGTTCTGACCGATCGCCCGGATCAGGCGGATGCCGGTGTCGAGGTCGAGGCCGGCGTCGCGGACGGCGGTGGTCAGCGCGACGAGGGCGTCGCGGTCGGCCGCGCCGTACCCCGCCTCTCCGCCGGGGTCGGGCAGGCCGAGCGCCCGGAAGAACCGCCGGGCGTCGCTCTCACGGACGCCGGCGGCAGCGGCCAGGTCGGCGGCCCCGTAGCGCGAGTCAGGTCCCGTCATCGCTCCGGGGTTCCCCGGTGGTCAGCCGGTGCAGTTCCTCGGCGACCTTCATCTGCACCCACTCCACGCGCGGGATGTCCTTGAGCGGCACCCGCCCGTTCTCGCTGGCGTCGGACACCACCAGCGTCCCGCAGCCGAGCATCCGGTCGATCACGCCGATCTCGAAGTCGACGCCGCTGATCCGGTTCAGCGGGATGGTCCGGCCCTCCTTGGAGATGAAGCCGGAGCGCTGGATGAAGCGGCGGTTGGTGAAGGTGTAGGTGGTCGTGTACCAGCGGATGAACGGCTGCACGGTCCAGCGCACCAGCGCGACCGCGGCGATCACCCACAGCGCGATCAGGCCCGGGGTGCGCACGCCGTCCCCGGCGCGGTCCGCGATCACCGTGCTCAGGTACGACGCCACGAAGACGACCACCAGCAACGAGAACACCGCGCCGATCAGGGCCTTCACGTGCGTGCGCGTGGAGACGACCACGTGCTCACCGGGGTTGAGGTACTTCTCGTCACCTGCCACGGCTCGCATCATTCCACCTGGGGGCCCGCCCGTCCCGCGGAACGCGCAACACCTATCCCTGCGGCCTCACGTGCACCACGTCGCCGGCCCGTACGGTCTGCCGCCTGCCCTCCGACTCCACGACGAGTGCGCCGTCGGACTCCAGGTCCACCGCGACCCCGGTGAGCACCCCGCCGTCCGGAAGATCCACCCGGACCTCCTGCCCCAGCGTGCGGCAGGCGGCGCGGTAGTCCGCGGCCAGGTCCTCGGCCGCGTGCTCCCACTGAGAGAGCCGCCGGCCCAGAGCCTCCAGCAGCGCGGCCAGCAGCGGGGAGCGGTCCGGGACGGGGTCGACGCCCTCCAGCAGCAGCGAGGTCGCCTGCGGCACGGGGCGCTCCTCGGCGGTGAGGCTGACGTTGAGGCCGATGCCGAGGATCGCCGTCGGGCCGGCCGGGCCGTCGATGCGCTCGACCAGCAACCCGGCGAGCTTGCGGTCCTCGACCACCACGTCGTTGGGCCACTTCAGGCCCGCCGACAGCCCCGGGGCTGCGGCGCGGACCGTGTCCAGCACCGCGAGGCCGGTGAGCAGCGGGAGCCATCCCCAGTCCGCGGCAGCGACGTCGGGGCGCACCGCGACGGTCACGGTGAGACCGGCCCGCGGTGGAGACTCCCAACTGCGGGCCAGCCGACCGCGCCCCGACGTCTGATGCTCGGCGGCCACGACGAGGCCGTGCGCGTCGCCGGCACGGGCCTCCTCGGCCGCCACGGCGTTGGTCGATCCGGTCTCGGGAAGCATCCGGACCTCCCGCCACGGCGGCGTCAACGTGGCGAATGTCGCGTGGTCCAGAGGTGGGCGGGGGTCTGCGTCAGAGGTCACAAGCACTAGATTGGCCGACGATCTTCGAGGAGGCGACACCCGTGAGCGAAGCAGTAGCCGGAAACAGCGGCGCGGACATCGACATCCACACCACCGCCGGCAAGCAGGCCGACCTGAAGGAGCGCCTGCACGCGGCCGTCAACGCGGCCGGCGAGCGGGCCGTGGAGAAGCAGCACGCCAAGGGCAAGATGACCGCCCGGGAGCGGATCGAGAAGCTCTTCGACGAGGGCTCCTTCGTCGAGCTCGACGAGCTGGCCCGGCACCGCTCCACCGCGTTCGGCCTCCAGGAGCGCCGCCCGTACGGCGACGGCGTCATCACCGGCTACGGCACGGTCGACGGCCGCCAGGTCTGCGTGTTCTCCCAGGACTTCACGATCTTCGGCGGGTCGCTGGGCGAGGTCTACGGCGAGAAGATCTGCAAGGTCATGGACCTGGCGATCAAGACCGGCTCCCCGATCGTCGGCATCAACGAGGGCGCCGGCGCGCGGATCCAGGAGGGCGTCGTCTCCCTGGGTCTCTACGGCGAGATCTTCCGCCGCAACGTGCACGCCTCGGGCGTCATCCCGCAGATCTCGATGATCATGGGCTCCTGCGCGGGCGGCCACGTCTACTCCCCCGCGGTCACCGACTTCACGATCATGGTCGACGGCACGTCGAACATGTTCATCACCGGTCCCGACGTCATCAAGACCGTCACCGGCGAGGACGTCACGATGGAGGAGCTGGGCGGCGCCCGGACCCACAACACCCGGTCCGGGAACGCGCACTACATGGCCTCCGACGAGGACGACGCGCTGGAGTATGTCAAGGCGCTGCTCTCCTACCTGCCGCAGAACAACCTCGACGAGCCGCCGGCCTACGACGAAGTCGCCGACCTGGAGGTCACCGACCTCGACGAGGCGCTGGACGCCATCATCCCGGACTCGCCGAACCAGCCCTACGACATGCGCGACGTGATCACCGCGGTGCTCGACGACGAGGAGTTCCTCGAGGTCCAGCCGCTGTTCGCGCCGAACATCATCATCGGCTACGGCCGGGTCGAGGGCCGCTCGGTCGGCGTCGTGGCCAACCAGCCGATGCAGTTCGCCGGCACCCTGGACATCGACGCCAGCGAGAAGGCCGCCCGCTTCGTGCGGACCTGCGACGCCTTCAACATCCCGGTGCTTACCTTCGTCGACGTGCCCGGCTTCCTGCCCGGCACCGACCAGGAGTACAACGGCATCATCCGGCGCGGCGCGAAGCTGATCTACGCCTACTGCGAGGCCACCGTCCCGCTGGTCACCGTGATCACCCGCAAGGCGTACGGCGGCGCCTACGACGTCATGGGCTCCAAGCACCTCGGCGGCGACATCAACCTGGCCTGGCCGACCGCCCAGATCGCGGTCATGGGCGCGCAGGGCGCGGTGAACATCCTCTACCGCAAGGAGCTCGCCGAGGCCGCGGACCCCGACGCCAAGCGCGCGGAGTTCATCACCGAGTACGAGGACACCCTGGCCAACCCGTACATCGCCGCGGAGCGGGGCTACATCGACGCGGTGATCCTGCCGCACGAGACGCGCGCCGAGATCGTCAAGGCGCTGCGGCTGCTGCGCACCAAGCGCGCCAGCCTGCCGCCCAAGAAGCACGGGAACATCCCGCTGTGACGGCGCCGCTCGTCGTCGTCGACGGCAACGCCACCCCCGAGGAGGTCGCGGCGCTCGTCGCCGTCCTCCAGGGGATGGCGGCCGCACCGTCGGCCCCGGCCCCCAAGCCCCGGCGCAGCTCCTGGGCCGACCCGGCCCGGCAGCACCGCACCACCTCGGCGACCTCCTGGCGGGCGAGCGCCCTCCCCCGCTGACGGCGCTCGTGATTGGCTCGACCGGCTGGCTAGGGTCGAGACCATGACTGCCGAGCGCCCCGTGGACGCGATCGCGGATGCCTACGTCGACGACTACGCCGCACTGGATCCGGTGGCGGCCACCAGCGCCGGGATCGCGGGCCACGACCACGAACTGACCGACCTCTCCCCCGACGGGTTCGCGGCCCGCACCGAGTTGCTGCGGCGTACGGTCGCGGCTGCCCGGGCCGCGGAGCCCACCGACGCGCGGGAACGCGCCGCGCAGGAGGCGTTCCTGGAGCGGCTCGGCCTTCAGTTGGAGCGGGCCGAGGCCGGCGTCACCGCGGCCGAGGTCTCGGTGATCACCAGCGCGGCGCACGACCTGCGCGAGGTGTTCGACCTGATGGACACCGGCAGCGAGGGGGGCTGGCAGGCCGTCGACGCGCGGCTGGCCGGGATCCCCGCGACCCTGGCCGGCTACCGCGCGACGTTGCTGGAGTGGGCCGAGCGCGACGTGGTCTCCGCACGCCGGCAGTACGTCGAGGTGGCCGCGCAGATCCGCGGTTGGACCGGGCCCACGGGGTTCTTCCAGGGGCTCGTGGCCGAAGCACCCGAAGGGGCGCTCGCGGAGTCGCTGCGCGATCACGCATCCAGCGCGGCCGCGGCGTACGCCGACTTCGGGGAGTTCCTCGAGCGCGACCTCGCCCCGCGGGGCCGGGAGCAGGACGCCTGTGGCCGGGAGGAGTACGAGCTGGCCTCGCGCTACTTCCTCGGCGCCCGGGTCGACCTGGAGGAGACCTACGCCTGGGGCTGGGAGGAGTTGCACCGCATCGAGTCCGAGATGGAGGCGATCTGTGCCGGGCTGCTGCCGGGCGCCTCGATCGCGGAGACCGCAGCGGCCCTCGACGCCGACCCCGCCCGCACCATCGAGGGCAAGGAGGCCTTCCGGGACTGGATGCAGCAGCTCGCCGAGGAGGCGATCACCGAGCTCGCCGACGTGCACTTCGACATCCCCGAGCCGATCCGCCGGATCGAGTGCATGATCGCCCCCACCGAGGACGGCGGGATCTACTACACCGGCCCCAACGAGGACTTCACCCGCCCGGGCCGGATGTGGTGGTCGGTGCCGCCCGGCGTCACCCGGTTCAGCCCGTGGCGCGAGGTCACCACCGTCTACCACGAGGGCGTCCCCGGCCATCACCTCCAGGTCGGCCAGACCACCTACCGCGCCGAGCTCCTCAACCGCTGGCAGCGACTGATGTGCTGGGTCTCCGGCAGCGGCGAGGGGTGGGCGCTCTACGCCGAGCGGCTCATGGACGAGCTGGGCTACCTCGCCGACCCGGCCGACCGGCTCGGCATGCTCGACGGCCAGGCGCTGCGCGCGGCACGGGTGGTGGTCGACCTCGGCCTGCACCTGCAGTTGCCGATCCCGCCGAACCCCTGGGGGTTCGCGGAGGGCGAGACCTGGACCGCCGACCACGCGTTCGCGTTCATGCGCGCCCACAGCCGGATGGACGACGGCACGCTGCGGTTCGAGGTGCTGCGCTACCTGGGCTGGCCCGGGCAGGCCCCGTCGTACAAGGTCGGCGAACGGCTCTGGTTGCGGGCCCGCGAGGACGCCCGTGCCCGGCACGGCGCGGCGTTCGACCTGAAGACGTTCCACCGGCAGGCCCTCGACCTGGGGTCGATCGGGCTCGACCCGCTGATGGCCGCCCTGGACCGACTGTGACGACCCGGGTGGTTCTGGCCTCGCAGTCGCCGGCCCGGCTGGCCACGCTGCGCTCGGCGGGGCTCGACCCGGAGGTGATCGTGTCCGGGGTGGACGAGTCGGTGGTCACCACGCCGGACCCCGAAGCGCTCAGCGTCGAACTGGCCGTCCTCAAGGCCCGCGCGGTCGCCCCGCAGGTGGACGGTCCGGCCCTGGTGATCGGCTGCGACTCGGTGCTCGAGCTGGACGGCGAGATCCACGGCAAGCCCGGCACCGCCGAGGCGGCCACCTCGCGCTGGCAGGTGATGCGGGGGCGTTCCGGCGTCCTGCACACCGGTCACTGCATCATCGACACCGGCACCGGGCGCGAGGTCAGCGCGGCGGCGCGGACGGTGGTGCACTTCGCGGACCTGGACGACGAGGAGATCGCGGCGTACGTGGCGACCGGGGAGCCGCTCGGCGTGGCCGGATCGTTCACCCTGGACGGTCTGGGCGGCGCGTTCGTCACCGGCATCGAGGGCGACCCGCACACCGTCGTCGGGATCGGGCTGCCGCTGCTGCGCACGATGGTGGCGGACCTGGGGATGCGCTGGCACGACCTCTGGGTGCGCCAGACCCGGCGGACCTAGTCCGCGAGCAGCGGCTCCCACCAGTCGCGGTGCTCGGCGTACCACCGGACCGTGTCGGCCAGGCCCTGCTTGAACTTCACCCGCGGCCGGAACCCCAGCTCCTCGGCGATCCTGCTCGCGTCCACCCCGTAGCGACGGTCGTGGCCGGGGCGGTCCGCGACGTGCTTGACCAGGTCGGGTGAGGCGTCGCAGGCCTTGAGCAGCTTGCGGGTCAGCTCGAGGTTGGTCAGCTCCTTGCCGCCCGCGATGTTGTAGACCTTCCCCGCCGCACCGCGGTGCAGCACGAGGTGGACGGCCCGGGCGTGGTCGTCGACGTGGAGCCAGTCGCGCACCTGGAGCCCGTTGCCGTAGAGCGGCACGCGGCGTCCGTCGAGCAGCCGCGTGACGAAGCGCGGCACCAGCTTCTCGGGGTGCTGCCGAGGCCCGTAGTTGTTCGTCGCCCGGGTCACCGACACCGACAGTCCGTGGGTGCGGTGGGCGGCCAGCGCGAGCAGGTCCGCACCGGCCTTGGAGGCGGAGTACGGCGAGGACGGCCGCAGTGGGGCGTCCTCGTCGACCCAGCCCTGGTCCACCGAGCCGTACACCTCGTCGGTGGACACCTGCACGAACCGCCGTACGCCCTGCGTGGCGGCGGCCTCGAGCAGTGTCTGGGTGCCGACCACGTTGGTGACCACGAAGTCGTGGCCGGACTCGATCGAGCGGTCGACGTGGGACTCCGCCGCGAAGTGGACCACGGCGTCGGTCTCGCCCATCAGCCGTTCGACGAGCTCGGCATCGGCGACGTCGCCATGGACGAACGTGAGCCGCGGGTCGGAGGCGACGTCCTCAAGGTTGCGGCGGGTGCCGGCGTAGGTGAGCTTGTCCAGGACGATCAGCGACTCCGGCGCCGGAAGCCCCCAGGCATCGCCGAGCAGGCCCCGCACGTAGTGGGACCCGCCGAACCCGGCGCCGCCGGTGACCAACAGCCTCATCTCGCCCACCTCATGGAGTGAGGCTAGAGCCCGTCACTCCACGGGCAGGCCGAGCCCCCGCGCGATGACCATCCGCTGGACCTCCGAGGTGCCCTCGCCGATCTCGAGGATCTTGGCGTCGCGGTAGAAGCGCGCCACCGGGTACTCCTCCATGAAGCCGTAGCCGCCGAAGACCTGGGTGGCGATCCGGGTGGCGGTGACGGCGGCCTCGGTGGCGTACACCTTGGCCACCGACGCGGCGTGCTTGAAGTCCTTGGCCGGTGCGCCGGCGTCCTTGAGCGCTGCGGCGCGGTAGGTCAGCAGCCGCGCGGCGTGCAGCATCACCTCGAGGTCGCTGATCTTGAACGCGACCGCCTGCTTGGTGCCGATCGGGACGCCGAAGGTGGTGCGCTCCCCGGCGTACTGGACGCAGAGGTCGACCATCGCCTGCAGCAGCCCGACCGAGAGCGCCGAGATCGCGACGCGGCCGTCGTCGAGGGTGGCCAGGAACTGCGCGTAGCCGCGGCCCTGCTCGCCGAGCAGGTGGTCGGCCGGCACCCGGGCATCGACGAAGGTCAGCGGGTGGGTGTCGGAGATGTGCCAGCCGAGCTTGTCGTAGGCGGGCTCGACGATGAAGCCGGGCGTGCCGGAGGGCAGCATGATCGCGCTGATCTCCGGACGGCCGTCGGGGCGGGTGCCGGTGCGCGCGGTGACGGTGACCAGCGAGGTGATGTCGCTGCCGGAGTTGGTGATGAACTGCTTGGAGCCGTTGACGACCCACTCGCCGTCATGCAGTTCGGCGCGCGTGCGGGTCGCCCCGGCGTCGGAGCCCGCGCCCGGCTCGGTGAGCCCGAATCCGGCGAGCGCCCGGCCGGCGACGAGGTCGGGGAGCCACTGCTCCTTCTGGGCCTGCGTGCCGTAGGTGAGGATCGGGTTGATGCCCAGACCCACGCCGGCCTGCAGGGTGATGCCGATGGACTGGTCGACCCGGCCGAGCTCCTCGATGGCGACGCAGAGGCTGGTGAAGTCGCCGTCCTCACCGGCACCGCCGAACTCCTCGGGCGCGGTGAGCCCGAAGAGGCCCAGCTCGCCCATGGCGCCGACCAGGTGGGTGGGGAAGTGGTGCTCCTTGTCCCACTGGGCGACGTGGGGGGCGATCTCCTTCTCGGCGAAGTCGCGGACGACCTGGCGGAAGGACTCGTGCTCGGGTGACAACTCGAAGGTCATGTCTCCGAGTGTGCAACGCTTACGTTGACGTAAGCCAAGGGAGCGGTGATGACGACGTGGACGATCCGGCAGCTGGCCGACGAGTACGACGTCACCCTGCGCACGTTGCGGCACTGGGAGGACCTCGGCCTGCTGCATCCCGAGCGGCGGGGGTCGACCCGCATCTATCACCTCCGCGATCGGGTCCGGATCGAGCTGATCCAGCGCGGCCAGCGCCTGGGCTTCTCGCTCCCCCAGATCGCCACCATCGTCAACATGTACGACGAACCACCCGGCGAGGTGGGGCAGCTGGAGTTCCTGCTCGACCAGCTCGACGTACGCCGCCGCGAGCTGGACCGCCTGCGCGCGGACATCGAGCAGACGTACGCCGACCTGGCCGAGGTGGAGCGGCGCGTGCGAGAGGACCTGGCCGCCTTGGCCGTGGGAGGGTCGGCTCATGAGAAGTGAGGTCCGCACCTACACCACCGGCACCGACGAGTGCGTGCTCGACCTGACCCGCGATCTCGCCGCGTTCGTCGCGAGTGAGCAGGACGGACTCCTCCACGTCTTCGTCCCGCACGCCACCGCCGGGATCGCGATCCTGGAGACCGGAGCCGGCTCCGACGACGATCTCCTCGCGGCACTGGCCGACCTGCTCCCGGCCGACGACCGGTGGCGCCACCGCCACGGCAGCCGCGGGCACGGCCGCTCGCACGTGATGCCGGCGCTCGTGCCGCCGTACGCGTCGGTGCCGGTGCTGGGCGGCCGGTTGATGCTCGGGATCTGGCAGAGCGTGTGCCTGGTGGACCTCAACCTCGACAACCCCGAACGTGAGGTACGGATCTCGTTCCTACCGGGCTGATCGGGTCTACGTTGAAAGTGTGAGGGACGCGATCGAGATCGACGGAGTGGTCAAGAGGTTCGGTGGGTTCCGGGCTCTGGACGGACTCGATCTGCACGCCCGCGAAGGGGAGGTGCACGGCTTCCTCGGCCCCAACGGCTCGGGCAAGTCCACCGCGATCCGGGTCCTGCTGGGGCTGCTGCGCTCCGACGGCGGCACGGTCCGCCTCCTCGGCGGCGACCCGTGGCGCGACGCGACCACCCTGCACAGCCGGCTGGCGTACGTGCCCGGGGACGTCGCCCTGTGGCCGCAGCTGACCGGCGGGGAGACCATCGACCTGCTCGGCCGCCTGCGTGGCGGCATCGACCCGGACCGCAAGGCGCGGCTGCTCGAGCGGTTCGACCTGGATCCCACCAAGCGCGCCCGCACCTACTCCAAGGGCAACCGGCAGAAGGTCGCGCTGGTCTCCGCCCTCGCCAGCGACGTCGAGCTGCTGATCCTCGACGAGCCCACGTCGGGCCTGGACCCCTTGATGGAGGAGGAGTTCCGCCGGTGCGTGCGCGAGGAGCGCGAGCGCGGCCGCACCGTGCTGCTCTCCAGCCACATCCTGTCCGAGGTGGAGGCGCTCTGTGACCGCGTGACGATCATCCGCAAGGGCCGCACCGTGGAGACCGGGTCGCTCACCGAGCTGCGCCACCTCAACGAGACCGCCGTCGACGCGACCGTCCTGGGCGCCGTGCCGGACCTAGCCGCCGTGCCGGGCGTGCACGACGTCGAGGTGGACGGCGCCCGCGTGCGGTGCCTGGTGTCCACGCCGCACCTGGGCACGCTGTTGGAGCTTTTGGGCAGCGCCGGGATCGCGACGCTGAGCAGCCAGCCGCCCACGCTGGAGCAGTTGTTCCTGCGCCACTACGACACGGGTCGCCCGACCACACCAGCCACCGGGGCCGAGCCATGAACGCCTTCGCCGGCACGGGCACTCTGACGGCGTTGGCGCTGCGGCGCGACCGGTTCCTGCTGCCCGCGTGGATCCTCACGGTCGTGACCGTGACCGGCTTCTCCGGGGCCGCGGTCGAGACGCTCTACCGAAGCCCCGAGGAGTTGCGCGCCACCGGTCTGGGCTGGAACGCCTCGGCGGCCCTGGTGGCGATGCACGGCCGGATCTACGACCTCGAGAGCATCGGCGCGGTGGCCCTGGTCAAGCTCACCGGGCTCGGTACGGCGATGGTGGCGCTGCTGGCCGTGCTGCTGGTGGTGCGGCACACCCGCGCCGACGAGGAGATCGGCCGCACCGAACTCGCCGCGGCGGGGGTGGTGGGGCGCTACGCGGCGCTCGCCGCGGCGCTGCTCGTGACCGGAGCGACCGTCGTGCTCATCGGGATCGGCAGCGGGCTGTCCCTGCTGCTCGCCGACCTGCCGGTCGGTGGCGCGCTCGCGTTCGCGATCTCCTGGGGCGGGGTCGGCCTGGTCTTCACCGGGGTCGGCGCGGTTGCGGCACAACTGTCCACCGGCGCCCGCGCCGCCCGCGGCCTCGGCGCGGGGGCCATCGCCGCGGCGTACGCGGTGCGGGCGATCGGCGACACCGCCCCCGAGGACGGCGCCCGGTGGTTCTCCTGGCTCTCCCCGATCGGCTGGGCCCAGCAGGTGCGCCCGTACGCCGGTGACCGGCTCTGGGTGGGCCTGCTCTCGCTCGCCGGGACCGCGGCGCTGGTGCTGGTCGCCGGCGCGCTGCTGCGGCGACGCGACCTCGGCGCCGGCCTGATCGCGGACCGCCCCGGGCCGGCCCAGGCCGCGCCCTCCCTGGCGACCACCGCGTCCCTGGTCTGGCGACTCGACCGTCTGGCGCTGGCCGGCTGGGCAGCGGCGCTGATGCTCTTCGGGGCCGTGGTCGGCTCCATCACCACCACGATCGGGGCCATGCTCGACAACCCCGACTTCACCGACCTGATCACCGCGTTGGGCGGAGTCTCGGTGCTCGAGGACGCCTACCTGTCGACGGCGCTCGGGATCTTCGCGCTCGCCGTCTCGGCGTACGGCGTGAGCGCGACGCTGCGGATGCGGCACGAGGAGGCCCAGGGCCGCGCCGAACAGGTCCTCGCCGCCCCCGAAGGCCGCACCCGCTGGGCACTGGCGCACCTGCGTCCGGCACTGCTCGGCACCGCGGCGCTGATGACGCTCGCCGGGGCGGCGGTGGCCGCCGGGTATGCCTGGACGGTCCGCGACGCCGGCGCCGTGTGGCCGGTGCTGGCCGCGGCCTGGGTGCGGCTTCCCGCGGTGTGGGTGTTCGTCGGCGTGGTGATGCTGCTCTACGGGGCCGCCTCACGGTGGGCGCCGCTGGCGTGGGTGGTGCTGACCGGGCTGGTCGTGATCACCGAGCTCGGACCGGTGATGGACCTGCCCGCGTGGACGATGCGGCTGACTCCCTTCCACTACGTCGGCTCCTTGCCCGGCGGCGGGGCCGACACCGGGGGCACGGTGGGACTGGTGCTGGTGACCCTCGCGCTGACCGCGGCCGGGCTGGTGCTCTTCCGTCGCCGCGACCTGCAGCCCGACTAAGCCCCGAACGTGCACGGCCGTGTGAGACGCGCCTCACCGGCTCGCTGAGACCTCCGGTTCTCGTCGAGACTGGGGCCTCTATGCTTCGCAAGGATCGCCCCCGGCGGGGACCTTGCGTGCCCCAGCCCCTGGATGTGAGGAGTCGGCGTTGCCCGAAGAGACCCAGGTCAAGCCCCTGCAGAAGGTGCTGGTCGCCAACCGCGGCGAGATCGCCGTCCGCGTCATCCGCGCCTGCAAGGACGCCGGGATCGCCAGCGTCGCCGTGTACGCCGACCCCGACCGTGACGCCCTCTTCGTCCGGCTCGCCGACGAGGCCCACTCCCTGGGTGGCGCCACCCCGGCCGAGTCCTACCTCTCGATCGAGAAGATCATCGCGGTGGCCCAGAAGACCGGAGCCGACTCGGTCCACCCCGGCTACGGCTTCCTCGCCGAGAACGCGCACTTCGCGCAGGCCGTCCTCGACGCCGGGCTGATCTGGATCGGCCCGCCGCCGGCGGCGATCGAGGCCCTCGGCGACAAGGCCAAGGCCAAGCACATCGCGCAGAAGGCCAACGCGCCGCTGGCCCCGGGCACCAAGGACCCGGTCGCCGACGCCGACGAGGTCGTCGAGTTCGCCAAGGCCAACGGGCTCCCGGTCGCGATCAAGGCCGTGTTCGGCGGTGGCGGGCGTGGTCTGAAGGTCGCCCGCACGCTGGAGGAGATCCCCGAGCTGTACGAGTCCGCGGTGCGCGAGGCGGTCACCGCCTTCGGTCGCGGCGAGTGCCTGGTGGAGAAGTTCCTCGACCGGCCGCGCCACGTGGAGACCCAGTGCCTGGCCGACCAGCACGGCAACGTCGTGGTGGTCTCCACCCGCGACTGCTCGCTGCAGCGTCGCCACCAGAAGCTCGTCGAGGAGGCCCCGGCGCCGTTCCTGACCCAGGAGCAGGTGGACAGCCTCTACCGCTCCTCCAAGGCGATCCTGAAGGAGGCCGGGTACGTCGGCGCGGGGACCTGCGAGTTCCTCGTCGGCCGTGACGGCACCATCTCCTTCCTCGAGGTCAACACCCGTCTCCAGGTGGAGCACTGCGTCTCCGAGGAGGTCACCGGCATCGACCTGGTCCGCGAGATGTTCCGCATCGCCGCGGGCGAGGAGCTCGGCTACGACGACCCGGAGATCATCGGCCACTCCATCGAGTACCGCATCAACGCCGAGGACGGCGGCCGCAACTTCATGCCGGCTCCGGGGACGCTCACCGAGTGGGCGCCGCCGCAGGGCCCCGGTGTGCGCGTCGACGGCGGCTACGAGAAGGGCGAGACCGTCCCGGGTGCGTTCGACTCCCTGATCGCCAAGCTGATCATCACCGGCCGTGACCGCACCCAGGCTCTGGAGCGGTCGCGCCGCGCGCTCGCGGAGTTCCGCGTCGACGGCATGCCGACCGTGATCCCCTTCCACCAGGCCGTGATCGACGACCCCGCCTACATCGGCAACGGGGAGAAGTTCGACGTCTACACGACCTGGATCGAGACCGAGTTCGACAACCAGATCCAGCCGTACGGCGGCGAGGCGGCCGAGGCCGACGAGCCCGTCGAGCGTCAGCGGATCACCGTCGAGGTCGGCGGCAAGCGCCTCGAGGTCGTCCTGCCGGGTGGCTTCGCCGTCGGCGGTGGCGGCGCCGCCCCGGCTGCGGGGGCGCGCAAGCCCAAGCGGACCGGCGGCAAGAAGGCCGGTGCCGCGGTCTCCGGCGACGCGGTCGCCTCGCCGATGCAGGGCACGATCGTCAAGGTCGCGGTCGAGGACGGTCAGGAGGTCGCCGAGGGCGACGTCGTGGTCGTCCTGGAGGCGATGAAGATGGAGCAGCCGCTCAAGGCCCACAAGGCCGGCACGATCACCGGCCTTGACGCCGAGGTCGGCGCCACGGTGACCAGCGGCGCGGTGCTCTGCGAGATCAAGTAGCCCTCAGCCCAGAACGGCCCAGGACAGCCCGGGAATTGGAGACGGGCCGGTGTCGCCCTCCCAGTGCGACACCGGCCCGTTGCCTTTCCGTCGGCCGCCGACGGGCCGGGTTGAGGGATTTTCCGGCAGTACCTATGACATTCGTCGTGGGTACGCCCCGGGCGTGCTCAGGTGAACGAGAACCAGGTGGACTTTAGGCCGAAGGTCGAGCGGAACGTGTCGCCGGTGACCGTGCGACTTCCCTTGGCCCCGACGACCACGATGGTCTCGACCCGGCCCTTCCACTCCCCGCCGCCCTCGCGCTGGGTGACCCGGAGACGACGGATGGCGCCGATGCCGGGGAACGCCGAGCGGACCCGTGACGCGGACAGCGACACCGACCAGTCCCGGTGGGTATTGCCGGACCAGTTGTCGTACGGGTCCTGCTTGGAGACCAGGTAGGGCATCGACCCGGCGGACGTCCACCCCCCCGAGGACGCGGAGAACTGGGTGAACGCCGGCTCGCCGCCGTAGGTGAGGATCTCCCGGCCGGTCTCGGCGATGGCGGCGTTGCTCGCCGGGTGCTCGTCGCCGTACCCGCCGTAGACCTGGCAGGAGGTGGTGTCGCAGATCTGGTAGTACCGGTCGAGGTAGTCCTGCACCGACCACGACGCGTAGGTGCGCGCCGCGACCGACTGTGCCTGCACCGCCTCGGGCTCCCACAGCGCCGGCATCTCGCGCGGGACGACCCCCTTGAGGTAGTGGTTCATCGCCACCGCGTTCACGGTGTCGCGGTCGGTGGAGCCCGGGCTCGGCTTCGCTGCGCGCAGCACGCCCCGGTAGGCGCGTTGACCGGACGGGGTGACCAGGGTGATCGGCTTTCCGCCGGCCTCGAACTGGCCCTCGCCCTCGAGGGTGTCGCGCCCGCCGGGGCGCCAGCGGGTCCAGCCGCCGTCGTCGTACTCCACGATGTCGCGGTTCTGGGCGTCGGTGGTCAGTCGCCACCGGGTCGCGTCCACCCCCGTCGGCAACGGGTACGCCGTGCCGCTGCCCCGGTCGCGCAGGGTGAGTCCGCTGCGCGGCAGGACGACGACGTCCGCGCTGGTGTCGGCGGTGATCAGCACCCGGATCCGCTTGCGCGCGGTGCCGATCTCGGTGCCCGGGTAGTAGAAGGCGAGGATCTGGCGGTGGTTCAGCCCCTCCTGGGCGGCCCCCTGGGCCCCGTGCTGGGACATCCCGTTGCCGTGCCCGTAGCCGTGACCGCGCACCGTCCAGGTGCCATCCTTGGGGACCGGGTAGCTCTGGTCCACCGCCACCGACGCGCTCGTGGGGCTACCGCCGAGGAAGGTGGCGCCCACGACCGCGGCGGCGAGGCCGGCGGCGATCACCCGGGCAGCGGGACGTCGGAGGGTCGGCGTGGGCCGCATGGCGGGATTCCCCCTGAGGGTGAGACGGCAGGGCTCGACGGGCAGGCTGGCTGCCCCGCCGAGTATGTGCCCGCTGTGACGGATGTGACTCCCGAACCGGTGCTTTCAGACCGGATCGGTCGGCACCCGTGCTCAGTCGACGTGGTGCAGGCGGCGGGCCGCCTCCGCGACCGATCCGCTCATCGAGGGGTAGACGGTGAACGTCTGGGCGAGCTGGTCGGCGGTGAGGTTCTGGGCTGCGCTGAGCGTGATCGCGTGGATGAGTTCGCTGGCGCGCGGGGCGACCACCACCCCGCCGATGATCGTGCCGACCCCCGGCCGGCAGAACAGCTTCACGAAGCCGTCCCGGACGCCCTGCATCTTGGCCCGGGCGTTGGTGGCCAGCGGCAGCATCACCGTCTCGGCGTCGACCTCGCCGGCGTCGACGGCCCGCTGGGAGACGCCGACGGTGGCGATCTCGGGGGCGGTGAAGACGTTGGAGCAGACCGTACGCAGGTCCAGCGGCGCGACGGCGTCGCCGAGGAAGTGCCACATCGCGATCCGGCCCTGCATCGCCGCGACGCTGGCGAGCATGAAGACGCCGGTGCAGTCGCCGGCGGCGTAGACGCCGCGCGCGGAGGTCCGCGAGACCCGGTCGACCTCGATGAATCCGGAGTCGCTCAGCCGGACCCCGGCCTCCTCGAGCCCGAGGTCGCGGGTGTTGGGCACCGAGCCGAGCGCGAGCAGGCAGTGCGTGCCCTCCACGGTGCGGCCGTCCTCGAGCGTGACGGTGACGTGGTCGCCGTGCCGCTCGACCCCGGCCATCCGGGACCGGGAGAGCACGTGCATGCCTCGGCGGGTGAAGACCTGCTCGAGCACCTCGGCGGCGTCGGGGTCCTCGCCGGGCAGGACCCGGTCGCGGCTGCTGACCAGGGTGACTTCGATGCCCAAGGCGTTGTAGGCGCCGGCGAACTCCGCCCCGGTGACGCCCGAGCCGACGACGATGAGGTGTTGGGGCTGCTCGCGCAGGTCGTAGACCTGGTCCCAGGTGAGGATGCGTTCGCCGTCGGGCTGGGCGGTGGCCAGCGTGCGCGGGGACGCCCCGGTGGCGACCAGGACGGCGTCGGCGTCGACGGTCTCCTCGCTGCCGTCGGCGGCGGTGGCGACGACCCGCTGCGGCCCGTCGAGGCGTCCGCGGGCGCGGAGCACGCGGACCCCGTCGCGGGTGAGCCGGCGCTCGATGTCGTCGGACTGCGCGCGCGCCAGGTCGAGGACGCGCGCGTTCACCGCGCACAGGTCGACCAACGCCCCGGCCCCCAGGCCCTCGGGGAAGGTGATGCCGAGCTCGCCGGCCGCCTCGCCCGTGGCCATCACCTCGGCGGTGGCGATCAGGGTCTTGCTGGGGACGCAGTCGGTGAGGACCGCGCTGCCGCCGATGCCGTCGCTGTCCACCACGGTCACCTCGGCTCCGAGCTGGGCGGCGACCAGCGCCGCCTCGTAGCCGCCGGGCCCGCCACCGATGATCGCCACGTGAGTCACGCGCGACATTGTTCCACTTGCCGCGCCGTGGCCCCGGGCGCGGATTAGGCTGCGGGTCGTGACCCTCTACGCGGCGTACGGCCCGAACATGGACCCCCGCATGATGAGTGAGCGCTGCCCGCACTCCCCGTTCCAGGGGAGCGGGTGGCTCCAGGGCTGGCGGCTGACCTTCGGCGGCGAGGAGTACGGCTGGGACGGGTCGCTCGCCACGATCGTCCAGGACCCCTTCGAGCAGGTCTTCGTGGCGGTCTTCGACGTCACCGACGAGGACATCGCCGGGCTGGACGAGTGGGAGAGCGTCGCGATGGGGCTCTACCTGAAGACGAAGGTCCGGATCAACATGCTCGACGGCGAGCGGCTGGCGTGGACCTACGTGCTCGATGCCTACGAGGGCGGGCTGCCGTCGGCGTCGTACCTGGGGGTGCTGGCCGAGGCGGCCGAGGCGGCCGACGCCCCCGCGGACTACGTGCGCTTCCTGCGGACGCGCCCGTGTCGTTCCGGGGGTCTGTGACTGCGGGACCCGGCTCGCCTAGGCTGCCCAGGGTGATCGAGGACCCGAAGAACGCCGCCCGCGCCGCCGCCGACCGTCTGGCCGAACTGACCGGGGTCGCCCGGCACGACGTCGCCCTGGTGATGGGGTCGGGCTGGCTCCCTGCCGTCGACGCGCTCGGCGAGACCGTCGCGGACCTGGCCAGCACCGACCTGCCCGGCTTCACCCCGCCCGCCGTCCAGGGGCACGCCGGCCGGATCCGCTCGGTGCGCGCCGGCGACCGCTCACTGCTGGTGTTCCTGGGCCGCACCCACCTCTACGAGGGCCTGGGCGTGCGTCCGGTCGTGCACGGCGTCCGGACCGCCGCCGCCGCGGGTTGCCGCGCGATCGTGCTGACCAACGGCTGCGGCGGGCTCAACACCGTCTGGCAACCGGGCACGCCGGTGCTCATCTCGGACCACATCAACCTCACCGCGACCAGCCCGCTCGAGGGTGCGACCTTCATCGACCTGACCGACCTCTACTCGCCGCGGCTGCGCGCGCTGTGCAAGGAGGTCGAGGGCAGCCTCGACGAGGGCGTCTACGTGCAGTTCCCCGGGCCGCACTACGAGACCCCCGCCGAGATCGGGATGGTGCGTGCGATCGGCGGCGACCTGGTCGGCATGTCGACGGTGCTGGAGGCGATCGCCGCACGCGAGGCCGGCATGGAGGTGCTGGGCATCTCCCTGGTCACCAACCTCGCCGCGGGGCTGTCGGGCGAGCCCCTGAACCACGAGGAGGTCCTCGAGGCGGGCCGCTCGGCCGCGACGCGGATGGGGCGCCTGTTGAGCCAGCTCGTCCCGCGGATCTGACCCGGGCCTAGACTCCGACCATGCCGAGCACGTCCTCCCGCAACATCACCTGCACCGTCGACGAGGGCGTCGCCCGGGTCTGGCTCGACCGGCCCGACAAGCTCAACGGCCTCACCCTCGACATGCTCGCCGAGCTGGTCACCGTCGGGCGTCGCCTGCGGCAGGACCGCCGGCTGCGCGCCGTGGTCCTGTGCGGCGCCGGGGAATCATTCAGCGCCGGCCTCGACTTCGCCTCGGCGCTGAAGAGCCCGCCCTCGATCGCACGGTCGTTCCTGCCGCACCCGTTCCGCGGCACGAACACGTTCCAGGAGGCCGCCTGGGTGTGGCGCAGGCTGCCGGTGCCGGTGATCGCGGTGATCCAGGGCCACTGCTACGGCGGCGGGCTCCAGATCGCGCTCGGCGCGGACTTCCGCATCACCACCCCCGACGCGCAGTGGTCGGTGCTGGAGGCCAAGTGGGGCCTCATCCCCGACATGTCCGGGATCCGCTCGCTGTCCCAGCTGATCGGCATGGACAAGGCCAAGTTGCTCACGATGACCGGCGACTCGTTCTCCGGCCAGGAGGCGCTGGAGTTCGGGCTCGCGACCATGGTCGCCGCCGACCCCGGCGCCGCCGCGGACGACCTGGTGGAGAAGCTGCGCACCCGCTCCCCCGACGCCGTCGCCGCGGCGAAGCGCCTCTTCGACGACAACTGGACCGCGACCCCGCGGCGGACGTTCGCCCGCGAGCGCGCCGAGCAGCTGGCCCTGCTGGTCAACGCCAACACCAAGATCGCCCGCGACGCCGCCTTCCGCCGCGAGATCCCGGTGTTCAGCGCCCGCCGCCGCTGACTGGTCGCGTCTTCCCGCCCACTGGTCGGGCTTTTCCTCCGACTGGTCGCGTCTTCCCGCCGATCAGTCAGACGTCAGCGCAGCCAGGGTCTCGGTCCCACCCCGGCTGACTCGATAGAGCCGACCCGCTGGACTCGCCCAGATCAGCTCGGCGTCCGGGGTGCGTTGCACGGTCCATCGGTGGTGGGTCTTGACGCGGTGGTGGTAGCGGCAGAGCCTGGCCAGGTTGTCCGGCGAGGTCTGGCCCGGTGGCCCGCCGTCATCGGGATGAACCCAGGGTTCGAGATGGTCGAGGTCGTAGGCACCCACACGACCGCACCACGGGAACTGGCAGGTGAGGTCACGGTGCCGCACCTGCTCCTGGATGCCCTGCGGGATCTCGTAGGCGTCCACGGCCGGTTCGGCGTTGAGGTCGATGACCGTTCGCAGGCTCACCCTCACCCCGGTCGCAGCTCCGAGCGTGGGGGTGGCGTTCGCGAACCAGGACTCCAGCGCCGCCCGAGCGCGCGGACCGAGGCCCTCCACGCGGGCGCCCGCGGACATGACGTCGTGCGGATCGAGGTGCAGGTGGATCGCGATCTCGCGACCCCGCCCGGACCTCCCCTGGCTGATCGCAGAGTCGGTGTTGTCGGTGTGATCGGTCGCGACCTGGTGCAGGTGCAGGACATGCTGCGGATCCGCCAGGAGTCCGAGCGCCGCCGCGCGCCGTACGTCGTGGGAGTCGGTGTTCCCGAGCTGGCCCAGCACGTGCGCCAGGTCGGAAACGGCCCGATCCAGGTCGTGCGCATCCGGCGTGGAGGTGACCGCACGGACCTCCGTGGTGCCATCGACGCGGTCCTCCAACCACACACCGCGCCGTTCTGCCGCGTCCTCGGCGCGCTGCCGTGCGGTGTCCGGGTCGTGCTGCTCCAGCGCCGCCTGCACACACCGCAGGACACGGGTGAGCGAGATCTTGTGGGCGTGAGCCGCCAGATGCCGGTCGACGTACGCCGCGGCCTCGGCACAAAGCGGCAGAGTCTCCGCGGCAATACGCCGCGCCTTCCACGACGGGAGCTCACCGGCCATCACCCGGCCCCACAGCCGCGGCAACCGCTCCCGCAACTCCAGCGCCTGACCGGCATAAGAACGCATCGCCGACTCCGAGAGCCGCAGCGCGGCAGCAAGCTCACTGAGCGCGAACTCCTCGACCGTGTGCGCACCCTGATGCAGCAGACGCAACCGGCCCTCGGTCCCCACCGACCCCGGCACGTGACCACCAGCACCGCTCAGGTGCGCTGCCAGATCCGCCCGCGCCTCGTGCTCGGCGACCTCCGGATCCAGGCAACCCGTGCCGGCCGGCACCCGGTGGAGATCAGCGAAGTGACACACCAACCGCAACTCACGCGCAGCAGCCGCATCCTGGGAGGCACGCGCCTCGATCGCCGCCGCCAACACCGCCCCGGCCTCGAGCCCGAAGGCATCCTCCGCGCAGGCTCCCGCTTCGGGTGCAGCGGCGAGAGTCAGGAGGTCCATGTGAGAACGCTACGGACACCCACCGACAAAAACCGAACAGTTCGAATGATCGGGAGACCGATTTTCAAGATCGCCGCCGGCACCCCCGCGCATTCTCGAACCACCCGGCCTAGATTGGCGCCATGACCGCCGATCTGCTGGACCGCGCCCGCGCCTGGGCCGCCGAGGACCCCGACCCCACGACCCGTGCGGAACTGGAGGCGCTCGTCGCCGCTGTCGAGGCCGCACCTGGAGGACCGGAGGCGGCCGACCTGGCCGACCGGTTCGCCGGGACGCTGGAGTTCGGGACCGCGGGCCTGCGCGGCGCCCTGGGGGCAGGCCCCAACCGGATGAACCGCGTCGTGGTGAGCCGGGCGGCGGCCGGGCTGGCGGCGTACCTGCGCGACACCGGCGCACCTGCCGGCGCCTCCGTGGTGATCGGCTACGACGCCCGGTACAACTCCGACGTCTTCGCCCGCGACACCGCCGAGGTGATGACCGGGGCGGGGTTCCGCGCCCTGGTGCTCCCCCGCCCGTTGCCCACGCCGTTGCTCGCCTACGCCATCCGACACCTGGACTGCGTCGCGGGCGTGATGGTCACCGCCAGCCACAACCCTCCGCAGGACAACGGCTACAAGGTCTACCTCGGCGACGGCAGCCAGATCGTGCCGCCCGCGGACGCGGAGATCGCGGCGCGCATCGACGCGGTCGGCGCTCTGGCCGACGTCCCTCGCGGCGACGCGGGCGAGATTCTCGGCGAGGCGGTCGTCGGCGCGTACCTGGGCGCGGTCACCGCCCTGGTCGACACCTGCGGGCCCAAGGACCTGCGCACCGTCTACACCCCGCTGCACGGCGTCGGCGGCCAGAGCGTCGTCAAGGCGATGCGCCTGGCCGGCTTCCCCGAGCCCGACGTCGTCACCGCGCAGGCCGAACCCGACCCGGACTTCCCGACCGTCGCGTTCCCCAACCCCGAGGAACCGGGCGCGATGGACCTGGCCATGGCGCGTGCGGCCGAGGTCGGCGCCGACCTGGTGATCGCCAACGACCCCGACGCCGACCGGTGCGCCGTGGCCGTCCCCGGCGGCCCGCACGGCTGGCGGATGCTGCGCGGGGACGAGGTCGGCGCGCTGCTCGGCGACTTCCTGCTCCGCCGCGGGACCCAGGGCACGTACGCCGCCTCGATCGTCTCCTCGTCCCTGCTGAGCCGCCTCGCCGCCGCCCACGACCAGCCGTACGTCGACACCCTGACCGGCTTCAAGTGGATCGGCCGCGTCCCAGGCCTGGCCTTCGGTTACGAGGAGGCGCTCGGCTACTGCGTCGCCCCGGCCCTGGTCCGCGACAAGGACGGCGTCTCGGCGCTGCTGCGGGTCGTCGAGCTCGCGGCCCAGCTGAAGGCCGAGGGCCGCACGTTGGTCGACCGGCTCGACGACATCGCGCGCGAGCACGGCCTGCACGCCACCGACCAGCTCAGCGTCCGCGTCGACGACCTCGGCATCATCGCCGCCGCGATGGCCCGGCTGCGCGAGGCGCCGCCGACGTCACTGGGCGGCCTGGCGGTCGAGCTGGTCGAGGACCTCAGCCGCGGCGACGGCGGGCTGCCGCCGACCGAGGGCCTGCGCTACCGGCTCGCCGAGGGCGCCCGCGTCGTGGTGCGCCCCTCGGGCACCGAGCCGAAGCTGAAGTGCTACCTCGAGGTCGTGGTCCCAGTCGAGCCCGGAGCCGACGACGGGGTCGACGCCGCGCGGATCGTCGCGGCCGGCCGACTCGACGCGATCCGCACCGATCTCGCCCACGCCGCGGGGTTGTGACGACACCGGGTTGTGACCCACGCCCCATGTGACGTGCCGGGTTGTCAGTCGTTGAACCGGCGACCGACCCCACCGGAGGAAGCCCCATGCGCACACGGACCTACGGCGCCGCGCTGCTGACCAGCGCCCTGACGCTGCTCACCCTGGGGGCGCTGCCGCCGGCGGCGACCGCGGACACGGCCACCACGGCCGGCGCGGCCGCACCAGCACCTGTTCTGCGTGCGGGCGCCTGGAAGCCTCGTCCGGCGACGTACCCGGCCACGGTGACCCGCACCGACCTGGCGATCCCGATGTCGGACGGCACGGTGCTGCGCGGTGACATCACGCTGCCCGCGACGGCCGCAGGCACCGCCGCCCCGGGACGCTTCCCGGTGATCGTGACGATCACGGCGTACAACAAGTCGGTCCTCTCCAGCGCCGGCGATCTCGGCGGCCCCGGCCCGGACTACCTGGTCCGCCGCGGCTACGCCCAGCTCACCGTCGACGCCCGCGGCACCGGCAGTTCCGAGGGCACGTGGGGCGCCTTCAGCGCCCGGGAGAACAAGGACGGCGCCGAAGTGGTCGAGTGGGCCGCCTCGAAGGCCCGCCCGTGGTCGAACGGCTCGGTCGGCATGCGCGGCCCGTCGTACATGGGCATCAACCAGATCTTCACCGCCGCTCAGCGCCCCCGCGGCCTCAAGGCGATCTTCCCGCAGGTCCCCGCCGGCGACGTCTACCGCGACGTGGTCGCCACCGGCGGCCAGGTCGACGTCGGGTTCATCCCGCTGTGGATGGGCCTGGTCACCGGCACCGGCGTCATCCCCCCTGCCGTGACCGCGACCGACCCGCAGTCCGGGCTCGCGGCCCTGCTCGACCACCTGCAGGGCGCGCTCACCTTCACCGCACCGCTGCTGCTCGACGCCGCTCTCGGCGGCGACGCGGCGTACGACGGGCCGTTCTACCGCACCCGCTCGCCGCTGCGCGTGATCGACCAGGTCCGCGTGCCGACGTTCCTGGTGGCCGGCCAGGAGGACCTCTTCCAGCGCGGCACCCCGATGCTCTTCGAGCGCCTCCAGGCCAACGGCGTCCCGACCCGCCTGATCGTCGGGCCGTGGGACCACCTGCAGGCCTCCGGCGGCCAGCAGGTCGTCCAGGCGGGCCACGGCAGCCTCGCCGAACTGCAGCTGCGCTGGTTCGACCGCTGGCTGCGCGCCGACCGGTCCACCGACCTCGGCGCGGTGCCGCCGCTGACCTACTTCGAGAACGGATCGGGCCGCTGGCGCACCCAGCAGCGCTGGATCAGCCCTCGCGCAAAGGCGCGGACCTACCGCCTCTCGGGCCCGGCGACCGCCGGCGGCGGCCATGGCCGGCTCACTCTGAGCGCGGCCGAGCCCGGCACCGCCCTCGTCCCGCCGGTGCCCGCGTCCGGTCTCTGCACCCGCTCGTCGAACCAGTGGACCGCCGGCCTCCCGCAGCAGGTGCTCGCCGACAACCCGTGCTTCACCGACCAGGCGGCCAACGACCAGCTGGGCCTGGTCTACGAGACCGCGCCGACGACCACGGCGGTCCGGTTCGCCGGGCCGATGAACGCCCGGCTGTTCGTCTCCGCCCCCAGCGGTGACGGCCTGCTGTCGGTGTCGGTCTCCGACGTCGCCCCGGACGGCACCGTGAGGCGGCTCTCCGGCGGCTGGCAGATGGTCTCCCAGCGCGCCCTGGACCGCTCGCGGACCCGATTCCTCGACGGGGCGGTGCTGCAGCCGTTCCACCCGTTCACCCGCGCGTCGAAGGACCCGTTGACCTCCGGGGAGATCGCGCCGGTCGACGTCGAGATCTTCCCGACCGGCGCGGTGATCAAGCCCGGACACCGGTTGCGCCTGGCGGTGCAGGCCTTCGACGTGCCGCACCTGATCCCGACGCTGCCCGACGCGCTCAGCACCCTGGTGCCGCTGACGGTGCACACCTCGGAGCGCTACCCGTCGGGGGTCACCCTCCCCTGGCTGCGCTGAGCACGCCCAAGAGAGTCTCAGAGGAAGAACGCGAGCAAGGAGAGCAGCACCGCACCGGCCAGCGCCCCCAGCTCGGGCAACGCCGGCTCGCGCCGCACCGGCCCGGCCGGCAGGTGGTCCCGGCGCGCCATCGCGGCCCGCTCGAGCAACTGCTCCTCCACGACCTGGTGGTACGGCATGCCCTGCTCGGACTGGCCCGTGCCGGCGTCCCCCGGACCGGCCACGGAGCCGAAACCGACCGCCGTCGTCCCGCCGCGGCCCTTCATCAGGCTCCGCGCGGAGCGGCCGATCCCCACGCACTGGTAGCGCTGCTCCCCGACGTAGACGTTGAGGGTCTGGCGCACCCGCACGTCGTCGATCGAGGCCAGCGGCACCACGGTGTCGCTGAACATGTTGCGCAACTCGGCCACGTCGCGCCGTACGACGACCCGCGGGCGCAGCAGCACCGACCACACGAGCACCCCGACCACCAGGACCACCGCCGAGAGCTGGGCGGCGCCCATCCCGGGTGAGACCGCCCACTGGTAGGCGATCAGGAACACGGCCATCCCCAGGGACACCCGGCCCACCAGCGTGCCGCTGGTGGCTCGGAACACCTGGAGGGGCAGGTCGGGGTGGGGAGCGGACATGGCCGCATTGTGCCTCGTGGCGCAAACGAGGGCTCCCCCTAGACTGGCCCGATGACCACCGTCGTTCCTCCCCCGACGGGGCTCCTCCCGGCCATGGACCTGGCCGAGGTGACCTCGTCGGACACCGCACTCAGGCGTTTCCTGCACGGCCTGCCCGGCGTCGACCAGGTCGGCGCGGAGAGCCGCGTCGCCCAGCTCGGCACCCGGTCGATCAAGACCAGCGCCAAGGAGTTCGCCCTCGACCTCGCCATCCGGATGGTCGACCTGACCACCCTGGAGGGCCAGGACACCCCCGGCAAGGTCAAGGCGCTGGCCACCAAGGCGATGCGCCCCGACCCCGCCGACCCGACCTGCCCCGCGACCGCCGCCGTCTGCGTCTACCCGGACCTGGTGGCCACCGCCAAGGAGACGCTCGGCGACTCCGGCGTGCACGTCGCGGCCGTCGCCACGGCCTTCCCGAGCGGCCGGGCCGCCCTGGACATCAAGCTGGCCGACACCCGCGACGCCGTCGAGGCGGGCGCCGACGAGATCGACATGGTCATCGACCGCGGCGCTTTCTTGTCAGGTCGATACCTGCACGTGTTCGAGGAGATCGTCGCGGTCCGCGAGGCCTGCGCCCGCCCCGACGGGACGAGCGCGCACCTGAAGGTGATCTTCGAGACCGGCGAACTGCAGACCTACGACAACGTACGACGCGTGTCCTGGCTGGCGATGCTGGCCGGCGCGCACTTCATCAAGACCTCCACCGGCAAGATCCAGCCGGCAGCGACCCTGACGGTCACCCTGGTCATGCTCGAGGCGGTCCGCGACTTCCGCGACGCGACCGGCACCATGGTCGGCGTCAAGCCGGCCGGCGGCATCCGCACCGCCAAGGACGCGCTGAAGTACCTGGTGATGGTCAACGAGGTCGCCGGCCAGGACTGGCTCGACCCCGACTGGTTCCGCTTCGGCGCCTCCACGCTGCTCAACGACCTGCTCATGCAGCGCACCAAGCTGCGCACCGGCCGCTACTCCGGCCCCGACTACTTCACCCTGGACTGAGATGACGACCTTCGAGTACGCGCCGGCCCCCGAGTCCCGCGCCCCTGTCAACCTCAAGCCCTCCTACGGCCTCTTCATCGACGGCGAGTTCGTCGACGGCAGCGGAGACGGCTTCAAGTCGATCAGCCCGGCCACCGAGGAGGTCCTCGCGGAGGTCAGCGAGGCCTCGGCCGCCGACGTCGACCGGGCCGTGAAGGCGGCCCGCCGGGCGTACACGCGCACCTGGGGCCGGATGAGTGGCCGCGAGCGCAGCAAGTACCTCTTCCGGATCGCGCGCATCCTCGCCGAGCGCAGCCGCGAGTTCGCCGTGCTGGAGTCGCTCGACAACGGCAAGCCCATCCGCGAGTCCCGCGACGTCGACATCCCGATGGCCTCGGCGCACTTCTTCTACTACGCCGGCTGGGCCGACAAGTTGGAGTACGCCGTGCCCGGCCGCGACCCGGAGCCGCTCGGCGTCGCCGGTCAGGTGATCCCGTGGAACTTCCCGATGCTGATGCTGGCGTGGAAGGTGGCCCCCGCGCTGGCCTGCGGCAACACGGTCGTGTTGAAGCCGGCCGAGACCACCCCGCTCACCGCGCTGCTGTTCGCCGAGGTGTGCCAGCAGGCCGACCTGCCGCCCGGCGTGGTCAACATCCTCACCGGCGCCGGTGAGACCGGCCGCGCCGTCGTCTCCCATCCGGGGGTCGACAAGGTCGCCTTCACCGGCTCCACCGAGGTCGGTCGCCAGATCGCGAAGGCGGTTGCGGGCACCGACAAGAAGGTGACGCTCGAGCTCGGCGGCAAGGCCGCCAACATCGTGTTCGACGACGCCCCGGTCGACCAGGCCGTCGAGGGCATCGTCAACGGCATCTTCTTCAACCAGGGCCACGTGTGCTGCGCGGGCTCCCGCCTGCTGGTGCAGGAGTCGGTCGCCGAGGAGGTGCTGGCGCGTCTCAAGCGCCGGATGGGCACCCTGCGGGTCGGCGACCCGCTGGACAAGAACACCGACATCGGTGCGATCAACAGCGCCGAGCAGCTCGCCAAGATCCGTGAGCTGGCCGGCGTCGGGGACAGCGAGGGCGCGGACCGCTGGTCCCCCGCCTGCGACCTGCCCGCCACCGGCTTCTGGTTCCCGCCGACGATCTTCACCGGGGTCACCCAGGCCCATCGGATCGCGCGCGAGGAGATCTTCGGGCCCGTGCTCTCGGTGCTCACCTTCCGCACGCCGTCCGAGGCGGTCGAGAAGGCCAACAACACCCCGTTCGGCCTCTCGGCCGGCGTGTGGACCGAGAAGGGCTCGCGCATCCTGTGGACGGCCGACCACCTGCGGGCCGGCGTGGTGTGGGCCAACACGTTCAACAAGTTCGACCCGACGTCGCCCTTCGGCGGCTACAAGGAGTCCGGCTACGGCCGCGAGGGCGGCCGGCACGGACTGGAGGGCTACCTGCGATGAGTCGCATCGACGTACGCAAGACCTACAAGCTCTACATCGGCGGGGCCTTCCCCCGCTCGGAGTCGGGCCGGACCTTCGTGGTCGAGGACAGCAAGGGCCGCTTCGCCGCCAACGCGGCGTACGCCTCCCGCAAGGACGCGCGCGATGCCGTCGTCGCGGCCCGCAAGGCCTTCGGCGGCTGGAGCACCCGGACGCCGTACAACCGCGGCCAGGTCGTCTACCGGGTTGCGGAGGTGCTGGAGTCGCGCCGCGCCCAGTTCGCCGAGTCGGTGCAGCGCGGTGAGGGCGGCACCCGCCGCGCCGCCGAGCAGCAGGTCGAGGCCGCGGTCGACCGCCTGGTCTGGTACGCGGGGTGGGCCGACAAGCTCGCCCAGGTCGTCGGCGGCACCAACCCGGTCGCCGCGCCGTACTTCAACTTCTCGCTCCCCGAGCCGACCGGGGTCGTGGCAGTGCTCGCACCGCAGGAGTCGTCCCTGCTCGGACTGGTCAGCGTGGTCGCGCCGGTGATCGTCACCGGCAACACCTGCATCGTGGCCGCGTCGGAGTCTCGACCCCTTCCGGCGGTGGACCTGACCGAGGTGCTCGCCACCAGCGATGTGCCCGGCGGCGTGGTGAACCTGCTCACCGGGGCCCTCGGCGACACCGCACCGACGCTGGCCTCGCACATGGACGTCAACGCGATCGACCTCGCCGGAGCTCAGGGCACCGACGCCGACGCGACCGAGTTGGAGGTCCTGGCTGCGGAGAACCTCAAGCGGGTCCGCCGTCCGGCCCCTGAGGACGCCCCGTACGACTGGGACGCGGACCCCGGACTGGAACCGATGACCTGGGTGTTGGAGACCAAGACGGTCTGGCACCCGGTCGGGATCTGACCCGGCCCCGTCCGACACCGCTCAGCGGGCGGTCGCCTTCACCGCCACGTTGTCGAGGCCACCGACCTGGACGGTCACGGTGCGGGTCGCGCCCTTCTTCGCCGACGCCGCCCGGGTCACCTGCACGGTGAGCCGGGTGGTGGCTCCGGGGCCGAGCAGCGGCGTGGTCCAGGTGCCGGCCCGTACGGAGGCGGTGACGACCTTCGTGCCGACACGGTAGGCGACCGGGAACGCCTTCGTGCCCGCCGTTCCCCGCACCGCGAACGACGCCGGCTCGGTGCCGAAGTTGCGGACGACGACCGTCGCCGTGGCCGACTTCTTCGGGGCCAGGGCGACCTGCACGGTCTGCCCGGCAGCACCACCGATGATTCCGGCTCCCCGGGCGGTCGTGCCGCGCACGATGCGCGCGTCGGGGACGACCGGGCCGGTGACGTCGTAGGTCCCCGAGGCCGTGCCGGTGTTGCCGCGGCCGTCCGTGGCCGTGATCGGCACCGGGAACGTGCCGTAGCGGCTGGTGTCGAGGGTCTCCCCCGGCAGTACCGGGCCGACGCAAGTGCGCAGGGTCGAGCCGCCCCGGTCGGCGCAGGAGTAGTCGGCGAGCAGCGGGGCACCGACGGCGACCCGGGTGCCCGGGGCCGGTGAGGTCACGCTCACCTCGGGCTCGATCACGTCGGGCAGCGACAGGGCGCTGACCCGGTAGGTGGAGTAGTAGACGCCGAAGAGTTGCGCGGAGGCGTCCTTGAGCCACCACACCTCATCACCGTCCGGCTCGGTCTCCGCGGCGGCCCTGTACGGCATCGAGGCCCACCCGGTGAGCAGGTTGCCGTTGCCCAGCCGCTGGGTGGAGCCACCGAAGACCGCGAACCAACCCAGGTCCCAGGAACGGACCAGCGACGCGGTGCCGGCCTTGAGGTCGAGGGAGTACTCGGTGGCGCGGGTGGTCTGACGAGCCACCGTGCCGCCCGCGCCGTCGGGGCAGAAGCTCGTGCTGCCGTTGTCGAAGACGGTGAGGTTCCCACCGGGCTGCTGATAGACGGTGTGCTGCGCGCACGGCCCGTGGTGGGGGTCGTCGGGGAAGGTGACGTCGGAGTTCCTGCCGCCGAACCGCCAGATCACCTCGCCCTTGGCGTAGCCGTCCTTCGCTCGCCGGGCGATCTTCCAGGCGCTGTTGAAGTTGCGGAACGACGCGAGGATGTGGCCGTCGGCCGTGAGCTGCAGCGAGTTGATGTGGGCGTAGTCGCCGTCGGGGCTGATGTAGGAGTAGCTCTGGTAGGGCTTGCTGCTCCACCGGAACACCTGCTTCCCCGCAGCGGTCAGCTCCTGGATGACCGCGTGCTCGAGGTCGCCGTCGCGCTGGTAGAGCATCACCAGCCGGTTGCCGTTGGGCAGCAGTTGCGAGTCGTGGTTGTCCAGGCCCGCCGGATCCGGGGTCGACCAGGTCCGGCGCTCGGTGAGGTCGTCGTTGAGCTCGTGCAAGGTCCACTTGCTGTCCGAGCGACGCATCACGGTGAGCGACCCGTTGGCGCTGCGCTTGAGGTCGGCGACCTGCCCGAACGAGGCGCGCGCATACACCGGCACTCCGCGGCGGTCGACGATGGTCTCGTAGTTCGCCGTGGGCTGGTTCCACTGGGTCAGTGTCAGCGCGAACAGCCGCGGGGTGAGCCCCGGCGTCTGGAGGGTCGTCAGAGTCGGGAAGCCTGCCGGGGCGACGAACAGGGAGTACGCCGCGGCGCCGCCCGCGTCGTCGATGAGCACCGAGATCTCGTCGCCGGGGGCGAGCCCCGAGACGACCGCGGGGCCGTCCACGGGCCGCCCGTTGACCCGGACCGAGCCCGCAGGGTCGTCCGTGGTCGCGGTGACGGTGACCGAGCCGACCGCGCCGGCGCTGGTCACGGCGTACCGGGTGATCGTCGGGTCGAAGGCGGGGTACATCGCGATCCCGACTCCGCCGACCGCCACGGAGTGCACCGGGGGTGCGGCGGCGACCGACGCAGGGACACCCGCGACGTTCACCAGCGCGGTCGCCAGGACGGCGACCAGCGCGACCAGCAGGGTCGCGGCGGCTCGGGCGCGCGGCGGACGCATCGTCATGCCCCGAGCGCGGCGTACTGCGGCTTGATCGTCTCGTTGATGAGCGCCAGCCGCTCGTCGAAGGGCAGGAACGCGCTCTTCATCGCGTTGATCGTGAACCACCGCAGGTCCGCGGCGGTGTAACCGAACGCGTCGACCAGCTTCTGGAACTCCAGGCTCATCGAGGTCCCCGACATCAGCCGGTTGTCGGTGTTGACGGTGACCCGGAAGCCCAGGTCCTTGAGCTTCCCGATCGGGTGCTCGGCGATCGACGGCGCGGCGCCGGTCTGCAGGTTGGAGGTCGGGCACATCTCCAGTGGAATGCGCTTGTCCCGCACGTACGCCGCGAGCCGGCCCAGGTGCGCGGTGCCGTCGGTGAAGGTGATGTCGTCGATGATGCGGACCCCGTGGCCCAGGCGGTCCGCGCCGCACCATTGCAGCGCCTGCCAGATCGAGGGCAGGCCGAACGCCTCGCCGGCGTGGATGGTGAAGTGGAAGTTCTCGCGTTGGAGGTATTCGAAGGCGTCCAGGTGCCGGGTGGGCGGGTAGCCGGCTTCGGCGCCGGCGATGTCGAACCCGGCCACGCCGCGGTCGCGGTTGGCGACCGCGAGCTCGGCGATCTCCATCGAGCGGGCCGCGTGACGCATGGCGGTGAGCAGCTGACCGACCACGATCGGGGTGCCGGCCTCGGCGGCCTGCGCGGCGCCCTCGTCGAAGCCCTCCTGGACGGCGTCGACGACCTCCTGCAGGCTCAATCCGGCCTGGAGGTGCTGCTCGGGGGCGTAGCGGATCTCGGCGTAGACCACGTGGTCCGCGGCCAGGTCGACCACGCACTCGCGTGCGACCCGGCGGAGGTGGTCGCGGGTCTGCATCACCGCGACGGTGTGGGTGAACGTGGAGAGGTAGCGCTCGAGCGAGCCGCTGTCGGCCGCCTCCACGAACCAGCGCCCGAGCTCGTCCGCGGTCGCGGCCGGGAGCTCGTGTCCGGCCTCGGCAGCGAGTTCCACCACCGTCGCCGGTCGCAGGCCCCCGTCGAGGTGGTCGTGCAGCAGGACCTTCGGCGCGCGACGCACGACTTCGCTAGGTTCGGTCATGGATCACATCCAAACACGGGAGGTGGAGTCATGCGGGTCTTCCAGAGCCTGGCGGAGCTCGGTGCGGCGCTCGGGGAGGAGATCGGGCCCGGCGACTGGCTCACGATCTCCCAGGAACGGGTCAACCAGTTCGCGGACGCCACCGACGACCATCAGTGGATCCACGTCGACGTCCCGCGCGCGGCGGCCAGCCCCTTCGGCGGCACGATCGCCCACGGTTACCTGACGTTGTCACTGATCCCGGTGCTGGCCTCGAAGCTGTTCCGCATCGAGACGCGCGGACCGAAACTCAACTACGGCGTCAACAAGGTGCGTTTCCCGAGCCCGGTCGTGGTCGGCTCCAGCATCCGAGCGCGCGCGACCCCGATGTCGCTCACCGAGAGCGCGGTCGGCACCCAACTGGTGATCAGCTACGTCATCGAGATCGAGGACGTCGAGAAGCCGGCCTGCGTCGCCGAGACCGTGGTGCTGTTCCTGCCCGAGTGAGGTCAGTCGACTGAGCGCGCTCAGTCGGCGCTGATCCGCCCCAGCACCAGGGGTGTGCTCGTGAGGTCGCCGCCGACGTCGTACCCGCCCTCGAGCGCGGCCAGCGCCCGGGCGAACCGCTCGGGCTCGTCGGTGTGCAGGGTCATCAGCGGGGCCCCCGCGACGACGGTGTCGCCGGGCCGGGCGTGCAGTTCGACACCGGCTCCGGCCTGCACCGGCTCGCCCTGGCGGGCACGACCGGCGCCCAACCGCCAGGCGGCCAGACCGACCGCCATCGCGTCGAGGCGCGACAGCACCCCGGAGGCCGGCGCGGTGACTACGTGGGTCTCCCGCGCGGTCGGCAACGGCGCGTCGGGGTCGCCTCCCTGGGCGGCGATCATCGCCCGCCAGGAGTCCATCGCGGAGCCGTCGGCGAGCTTGTCGGCCGGGTCCACGTCGGCGCGACCGGCCCCGGCGAGCATCTCCCGGGCCAGGGCCAGGGTCAGCTCGACCACGTCGGAGGGCCCCCCGCCGGCCAGCACCTCGACGGACTCGCGCACCTCCAGCGCGTTGCCCGCGGTGAGACCGAGCGGCGTGCTCATGTCGGTCAGCAGCGCCACGGTGTGCACCCCGGCGTCGGTGCCGAGGGCCACCATCGTCTCGGCGAGCTCACGGGCCATCGGCAGCTCCTTCATGAAGGCGCCGGTGCCGACCTTGACGTCGAGGACCAGGGAGCCGGTGCCCTCGGCGATCTTCTTGCTCATGATCGAGGACGCGATCAGCGGGATCGCCTCGACGGTGCCGGTCACGTCGCGGAGCGCGTAGAGCTTCTTGTCGGCCGGAGCCAGACCGGAGCCGGCCGCGCAGATCACCGCTCCGACGTCCTCGAGCTGGCGCAGCATCTCCTCGTTGCTCAGCGCCGCGCGCCAGCCCGGGATCGACTCCAGCTTGTCCAGCGTGCCGCCGGTGTGCCCCAGGCCGCGGCCGGACAACTGGGGCACCGCGACACCGCAGGCGGCGACCAGCGGTGCCAGCGGGAGGGTGATCTTGTCGCCCACCCCGCCGGTGGAGTGCTTGTCGGCGGTGGGCCGCGAGAGCGTGGAGAAGTCCATCCGCTCCCCCGAGGCGATCATCGCCGCGGTCCACCGGGCGATCTCGCGCCGGTTCATCCCGTTGAGCAGGATCGCCATCGCCAGGGACGACATCTGCTCGTCGGCGACCGCTCCGCGGGTGTAGGCGTCCACCACCCAGTCGATCTGGCTGTCGCTCAGCTCGCCGCGGTCGCGCTTGGCGAGGATCACCTCGACGGCGTCGTGGGCTTCGGTCACGGGGCTGGATGTCACGGTGCTGCTCCCTCCTCGGGTGCCGGCCAGTGGGTCAGGTCGTGCGGTCCGAACGCGTCGGGGAGGACCTGGGCCATCGTGCGCTCGCCCGAGACCGTCATCAACCGCAGCTGCGGGCCGCCGTGCTCGAAGAGCAGCTGGCGGCAGCGGCCGCACGGCATGATCACCGCGCCGTCCCCGTTCACACAGACGAACTGGACGAGCTGCCCTCCGCCGGTGGCGTGCAACTGGCTCACCAGTCCGCACTCGGCGCACAGCGTCATCCCGAAGGACGCGTTCTCGACGTTGCAGCCCACCACGACCCGGCCGTCGTCGACGAGCGCGGCCGCCCCGACGGGGTAGTGGGAGTACGGCGCGTAGGCCCGTCGCATGATCTCGCGTGCCCGCCCGATGAGTTCCTCCCAGTCCATGGGCGTCCACTATGCCCCACCCCGGGCCCTCTGGACGGCGGGCGAAGATACCAACCTGATAACCCTTGGCGTGGCGACCTTCCTCCGAACGCTGACCTCGGGGGAGAGTGCGTGGACGAACGCTCAGACCCCTGCACCGGGGGCGAGGACATGGAGGCATGTGTGAACAGGACCAAGAGGGCCGTCGCCGGCGGCCTCGCCACTCTGCTGGCGACCGCAGCGCTGGCAGCGTGCGGTGACGCACCGGACGAGAACGACGACAACGGCGCCGGCGAGCCGGCCGCCTCGGACTTCACGCCGTGCATCGTCTCCGACGCCGGCGGTTTCGACGACAAGTCCTTCAACCAGCTCGGCTACGAGGGCGTCCAGCAGGCCGCCGACGAGCTGGGCGTGGAGTTCACCGCGGTGGAGTCCAACAGCGAGAACGACTACGGCCCGAACCTGGACAGCCTGGTCGCCGAGGGCTGTGACGCCATCGTGACCGTCGGCTTCGCGCTCGCGGCCGCGACCAAGGAGGCCGCTGCGGCGAACCCCGACGTCGACTTCATCCTCATCGACGACGCCGCTGACGGCGGCGACGACGGCGCGACCTTCGACGGCCAGCCCGACCAGCCGAACATCAAGCCGCTGCTCTACGACACCGCCCAGGCGGCGTTCCTCGCCGGCTACGCGGCCGCGGACTACTCCGAGACCGACGTCGTCGGCACCTACGGTGGCCAGCCCTTCCCGACCGTGACGATCTTCATGGACGGCTTCAAGCAGGGCGTCGACTACTACAACCAGGAGAAGGGCACCGACGTCAAGGTCGTCGGCTGGGACGGCAAGGACGGCACCTTCACCGGTGGCTTCGAGGCCAACAACGTCGCCACTCAGACCGCGCAGCGGCTCCTCGACCAGGACGTCGACGTGATCCTTCCCGTCGGTGGCCCGATCTACCAGGGCGCGCTGACCGCGATCGAGAACTCCGACCGCCCCGTGGCGCTCGTGGGCGTGGACGCCGACTTCTTCGAGACCGACCCGAACACCCAGGAGGTCGTGCTGACCTCGATCCTGAAGAACATGAAGATCTCGACCTACGAGGCGATCATGCAGGCGGGCGAGGGCGAGTTGGACTTCACGCCGTACGTCGGCACCCTGGAGAACGACGGCGTCGGCCTGGCTCCGTTCCACAACTTCGAGGACAAGGTCGCCGACACCCTGCAGGGCGAGCTGGACGAGATCAAGGCCGGGATCATCGACGGCTCGATCCCCGTCACCTCCTACCTCCAGTAGGTCGGACACCGGCACGCTCGACCACGTAGTGCAAGATGCGGGGGAGGCCCACAGGGCCTCCCCCGCGTCACTACCCGGCACGGAACGAGGACACCCGTTGAAGCTCGCGCTGCGCAACATCACGAAGCGGTTCGGGACGCTGGTCGCCAACGACGACATCTCGTTGACGGTCGAGCCCGGCGAGATCCACTGCCTGCTCGGTGAGAACGGTGCCGGCAAGTCCACCCTGATGAACGTCCTGTACGGCCTCTACCGGGCCGACGAGGGCGAGATCCTGCTCGACGACCAGGTCCAGCACTTCGAGGGCCCCGGCGATGCGATGGCGGCCGGCATCGGCATGGTCCACCAGCACTTCATGCTCATCCCCGTCTTCACCGTCGCCGAGAACGTGATGCTCGGCAACGAGAGCGTCGGCTTCGCCGGCCGCCTCGACCTGGACGCCTCGCGCGCCCGGGTCACCGAGATCGCCGAGCGGTTCGGCTTCCACGTCGACCCCGACGCCCTGGTCGAGAACCTCCCCGTCGGCGTGCAGCAGCGGGTCGAGATCATCAAGGCGCTCTCCCGGGACGCCGAGGTCCTCGTCTTCGACGAGCCGACCGCCGTGCTGACCCCGGCCGAGACCGACGAGCTGATGGAGATCATGCGCCAGCTCAAGGCCGCCGGGAAGGCGATCGTCTTCATCACCCACAAGCTCCGGGAGGTCCGCGAGGTCGCCGACCGGATCACGGTCATCCGGCTCGGCAAGGTCGTCGGCGAGGCCAGCCCGACCGCGACCAACGCCGAGCTCGCCTCGATGATGGTCGGGCGTCCCGTCGAGCTGGTCGTGCACAAGGAGCCGCCGACGCTGGGCGCGGAGGCGCTCGTGGTGCGCGACCTCACCGTGGTCGACGCGACCGGTCAGGTCCACGTCAACAACGTCAGCTTCAGCATCCGCGCCGGTGAGGTGCTCTGCGTCGCCGGTGTCCAGGGCAACGGCCAGACCGAGCTCACCGAGGCGCTGATGGGCCTGCAGTCGCGGGTGACCGGCTCCATCACCCTCGACGGGCACGAGCTCGTCGGGAGGACGGTGCGCCAGATCCTCGACGCCGGGGTCGGCTTCGTCCCCGAGGACCGCCAGGTCGACGGCCTGGTGGGCGGCATGAGCATCGCGGAGAACCTGATGCTGAACCGCAGCCACGGCGCGCCGTTCGTGCGCGGCGGGTCCTTGCAGCTCTCCGAGCGCGACGCGTTCGCGCAGCGGACCCTGGAGGCCTACGACGTCCGCGCCCCCGGCATCGCCAGCGCCGTCGGCACGCTCTCGGGCGGTAACCAGCAGAAGGTGGTCGTCGCCCGCGAGCTCTCCCGCGACCTGCGCCTCTTGGTGGCCGCGCAACCGACCCGAGGCGTCGACGTCGGGTCCATCGAGTTCATCCACAAGCAGATCGTGGCCGCCCGCGACTCGGGCATCCCGGTGCTCGTGGTCTCCACCGAGCTCGACGAGGTCGTCGCCCTCGCGGACCGGATCATGGTCCTCTACCGCGGTCAGGTCGTCGGCATCGTGCCCGCCGACACACCGCGCGAGGTGCTCGGCCTGATGATGACCGGAGAGCGACCCGAAGGAGTTGTCGCGTGACCGCCGCACCGGCCCAGGAGCCCGCCGCCGCACCGCAGGAAACACCGCCCCCGCCGTCGCGGTGGCGCGTCGCCGCCCGGGAGATCGCCGCCGGCGACGCCCTGGCCGGCGTGCTCGCCGTGGTCCTGGCCGTCGCCGTCGGCTCGCTGATGATCGTGCTCACCGACGAGCGGGTCCGCGACGCCTCGTCGTACTTCTTCTCCCGCCCCGGCGACATGCTCGCGGCTGCCGGGGACGCCGTCTGGGGCGCCTACACCGCCCTCTTCCGGGGCTCGATCTTCAACACCCGCGTCGACGACTTCGCCACCGCGATCCGGCCGCTGACCGAGACGCTGAAGTTCGCGGCGCCGCTGATCCTCGCCGGTCTCGGCGTGGGCCTGGGCTTCCGGGCGGGGCTGTTCAACATCGGTGGCCGCGGCCAGATGCTGCTCGGCGGCGCGGCCGCGGGCTGGGTCGGCGTGAAGCTCGACCTGCCTCCGGGCCTGCACCTGCTGGTGGCCCTGGTCGCGGCGGTCGTCTTCGGAGCGCTGTGGGCCGGCATCGCCGGTGTCCTCAAGGCACGCACCGGGGCGCACGAGGTGATCGTCACGATCATGCTCAACTACATCGGCTTCTACCTGGTGTTCTACGCGCTCTCCTCCCAGAGCATCCTGCAGGCCCCGGACTCGGCGAACCCGAAGTCACTGCCGATGCAGGACAGCGCCACGCTCCCCCGGATCCTCGGTGACCGTTTCACCCTCCACCTCGGGTTCATCCTGGCGCTGCTCGCGGTGGCGCTGGTGTGGTGGATCCTCAACCGGTCCGCGTTCGGCTTCCGGATCCGCGCGGTGGGCGAGAACCCCGACGCCGCCCGGGTGGCCGGCATCGACGTCGGCCGTGCCTACGTCTACGTGATGCTGATCGCCGGTGGCCTGGTCGGGCTGGCCGGTGCGAACCAGGTGCTCGGCACCGTCACCAGCGGCGTCACCGTCGACCTCGACGCCGGCATCGGTTTCGACGCGATCACCGTGGCGCTGCTCGGCCGCTCCCGACCGTTGGGCATCCTGGCAGCCGGGCTCCTCTTCGGTGCTTTCAAGGCCGGCGGCTTCGCGATGCAGGCCTCCCAGGGGATCCCCATCGACATCGTGCTGGTCGTCCAGTCGCTGATCGTGCTCTTCCTCGCCGCACCCCCGCTGGTGCGCGCGATCTTCCGGCTCCCGGCGAAGGAGAAGGCATGACCCAGATCGCCCCGGGCCCGGCCGCTGCGGCGGCGCCCGCGCCCGAACCGACCGTCGTCACCATCGTCGACCGCAAGGCACCGACGATCTTCTCGGTGCTCACCGCCGGGATGGCCCTCATCCTGCTCCTGGCTCCCGCCGAGGGCGACACCACCTACCGGCTGTCCCCGCGCGGCGCGACGATCGACCTCGGATCGCTGGTCGTGCCCGCGCAGGCCACCGCCTGGGTGCTGCTCGTCGTGATGGCCGCGATCACCGGGTTCTCCTGGTGGCTGACAGTCAACAAGCGTCGTACGCCGCTGTGGCTGGTGTCGCTCTTCGCTTTCGCCGGCCTGTTCTCGTTCCTGACCTGGGCCGCCGCGGGCGGCACGATCCCGGTCGTCGGGCTCTTCGCCGGGGCGATCGCCCTGGCCGTGCCGCTGGTCTTCGGGGCGATGGGCGGCGTCATCGGTGAGCGCGCCGGGGTGGTCAACATCGCCATCGACGGGCAACTCCTCGCCGGAGCCTTCGCCGCGGCGATGGTCGGTTCGCTGACCGGGTCCACCTGGGTCGGCCTGGGAGCGGCGATGGTCGCCGGCCTGCTCGTCGCGGTGATCCTGGGCGTCTTCGCCATCACCTACGTGGTCGACCAGATCATCGTCGGTGTGGTGCTCAACGTGCTGGTCATCGGCATCACCAGCTTCATGTTCAGCCAGGTGCTCGCCAAGAACGCCGCCAGCCTCAACTCCCCGCCGAGCTTCAAGACCTGGGACATCCCGCTGCTCAGCGAGATCCCCCTCATCGGCCCGGTGCTCTTCCAGCAGACCCCGATCGTCTACCTGATGTACCTCACCGTCGGGGTCGTGGCCTGGATGCTCTACCGGTCCCGCTGGGGCCTGCGGCTGCGTGCGGTCGGCGAGCACCCGAAGGCGGCCGACACGGTCGGCATCAAGGTCAACCGGACCCGCTACCGGGCGATCCTGCTGGCGGGTGCGATCGCCGGTGCGGGTGGTGCCTTCTACACGCTGGTCTCGGTGCCCCAGTTCAACCGGGAGATGACCGGCGGCGCGGGCTACATCGCGCTCGCGGCGGTGATCTTCGGCAAGTGGGACCCGATCCGGGCGACGCTGGCGGCGCTGCTCTTCGGCTTCGCCTCCACGCTGCAGGGCGTGCTCTCGGTGATCGGGTCCCCGGTGCCCAGCCAGTTCATGCTGATGCTGCCGTACCTGGTCACGATCTTCGCCGTCGCCGGTCTGGTCGGACGTTCGCGCCCACCGGCCGCGGACGGGCAGCCCTACATCAAGAGCTGAGCCCCGGGGGCCCTGGTCCTCACTCCGCGAGGGTCTGCAGGGCCGCCTGGGCCAGCACGCGTGCGCCGATCGCCGTACAGGCCTCGTCGACGCGCAGGTCCCCCTGGTGCAGGTCGTACGTCGGCCCGCCAGGGGTGCGGGTCCCGAGGCGTCCCATCGCCCCGGCGACGGACTCGGTGTACCAGCCGAAGTCCTCCCCACCCAGGCTCTGCATCGTCGACTCGACGCCGTCCTCGCCGAGCACCAGTTCGACGGCATCCAGGAGACGCGCGGTGGCGGCCGGCTCGTTGACCACGGGCGGGACGCCGCGGGTGTAGGTGATGTCGGCGTCCACGCCGTACGGCGCGACGATCTGGGCGATCAACTCGCAGATCAGTTCCTCCGCGTCGCTCCACGCGACCGGGTCGAGCATCCGGACGGTGCCCGAGGCCTCCCCGGCGCCGGGGATGACGTTGGTCGCCGAGCCGGCGCGGATCAGGCCCCAGACCAGGCTCGCTCCGACCCGCGGGTCCAGCCGACGCCCCAGCACCGCGGGCAGCTGCGTCACCAGCGCCCCGAGCGCGTAGGTGAGGTCCTGGGTCAGGTGCGGGCGTGAGGTGTGGCCGCCACGCCCGGTGAGCAGCACGCGGACGCTGTCGGCCGCGCCGGTGATCGGCCCCACCCGCAGGCCCACCTTGCCGACGTCGAGGGACGGGTCGCAGTGCAGCCCGAAGACCGTGGAGACGTCGTCGAGCGCCCCGGTGGCGAGGACCTCTCGTGCTCCCCCGGGCATGACCTCCTCCGCCGGCTGGAAGAGCAGCCGGACCCGGCCGGGGAGCAGCCCCGCCTCCTCGACCCGGCGCAGCGCCAGCCCCGCGCCGACCAGGGAGGCGACGTGCACGTCGTGCCCGCACGCGTGGGCGATCCCGGGGTTGGTGCTGCGCCACGGGTCCTCGATGAGGTCGGCGACGGGCAGCGCGTCGAGGTCGGCGCGCAGCATCACCACGGCGCGCTTGCGCCGCAGGGGGTCGTGACCGAGGTCGGCGATCAGGCCGCTCTTGGGCAGCCGCTGCACCTCCAGGCCGGCCTCGGAGAGGATCTCCGCGACGCGGTCGGTGGTGCGGTGCTCGGCCCAGGCGAGCTCGGGATGCGCGTGCAACTCTCGACGCAGGTCGATCAGCTGGCCCTCCAGCTCCGAGGTCGTCGAGGAGACGAGGTCGGCGGCGGGGGTGGCGGCAGGTGAAGAAGTCATGTCGGCCCCAGGCTAGCCGCCGCGGGGCCCGCCTGGTGGTCCGATCGCCAGCAGGACACCGAAGACGACCGTGACACCCGCCCCGGTGACGACCGCGGAGAGCACGGGACGGGACAGCACGAGAGCGAGGACCCGGTCCGGTGCGCGCCGGTCACCGGTCCGATGCGCGTCGTGGCGCCAGGGGCCGTCCAACCGCCCGCGTCGCTCCAGGGCCCGTTCGGTCGGTACGGTCGCCCAGGGGATCACCGACGCCACCAGGGTCAGCACGGTGACCGTCGGGGACCAGCGCTGGTTGACCGCGACGAGCAGGGTCACCGCGCCGAAGGCGAGGAACACGAAGCCGTGCAGCCCACCGCCGATGCGCACGCCCCAGTCGCCCGCGTCGAAGACGTACTTCTGGAGCATGCCGGCGATCAGCAGCGTCCAGGTGACGGCCTCGGCCAGCGCCAGGGCGGAGAAGAGCCGACGCGGGCTCTCGGCGAGTCGGGTCACGGCTGTTCCTCCTCGTCGTACGCCGCCAGGATGCGGTCCGCCGCGGCGGTGGCGGGCAGGCGGCCGGAGAGCACCTCGTCGCGGATCGGTGCGCGGACGGCGGCGACGCCCGTCGAGCGGCGCAGACGCTGCTCGAGCTCGTCGCGGACCAGGGCCCAGGTGAACTCCCACTGCTGCGCGGAGCGCTTGTGGGCCAGCCCCTCCTCGCCGAGGGACTCGCGGTGGGCCAGCACCTGGCCCCAGACCTCGGCCACGCCGGTCCCGTGCAGCCCGGCGCAGGTGAGCACCGGGGGGATCCAGGCGCCCCTCCCCTGATGGACGAAGTGCAGCGCCCCGGCCAGTTCCTTGGCAGCGGCGCGAGTCTCGGTCTCACGGTCGTCGGCCTTGTTGACCGCGATCACGTCGGCGATCTCCAGGATGCCCTTCTTGATGCCCTGGAGCTGGTCGCCGGTGCGGGCCAGGGTGAGGAACAGGAAGGTGTCGACCATTCCCGCCACGGTGACCTCCGACTGCCCCACCCCGACGGTCTCGACCAGGATCACGTCGTAGCCGGCCGCCTCCAGGATCGTCATCGCCTGCGCGGTCGCCTTCGCGACGCCGCCGAGGGTGCCGGCCGACGGGCTGGGCCGGATGTAGGCCCGCGGATCGGCCGAGAGGCGCGCCATCCGGGTCTTGTCGCCCAGGACCGAGCCGCCGGTGCGTACCGAGGACGGATCGACCGCCAGCACCCCGACGCGGAGTCCCTGGTCGGTCAGGTGGGCACCGAGGGACTCGATGAAGGTGGACTTGCCGACGCCGGGGACCCCGGAGATGCCGACCCGGACCACACCGGGTGGTGTCGGTGTGAGCGCGGTGACCAGGTCCCGCGCCGCACGCCGATGGTCCGGGTGCGTCGACTCCACCACCGTGATCGCCCGCGACACCGAGGCCCGGTCACCGGAGCGGACTCCGGCGACCAGGGCGGGGACGTCGACCGGTCTGGGCACGCCTCAGTGGCCCGGGCTCGCGTGTCCCAGGCTCGCGGAGAGCTTCCCGAGGAGTTCCAGCGCCGACTCCGCGATCACCGTGCCGGGCGGGTAGACCGCGGCAGCGCCCATCTCCAGCAGGGTGGGGACGTCGTCGGGCGGGATCACCCCGCCCACCACGATCATGATGTCGTCGCGCCCGAGCGCCGCCAGCGCGTCCCGCAGGGCCGGCACCAGCGTCAGGTGGCCGGCCGCGAGCGAGTTGACCCCGACGACGTGCACGTCGGCGTCGACCGCCTGCTGGGCGACCTCCTCGGGGGTGGAGAACAGCGGGCCCACATCGACGTCGAAGCCCATGTCGGCGAATGCGGTGACGACCACCTTCTGGCCGCGGTCGTGCCCGTCCTGGCCCATCTTCGCGACCAGGATCCGGGGGCGCCGACCCTCGTCCTCCTCGAACTTCTCACACGCCGCCACGACCCGGGCGACGGCTTCGTTGGAGGCTCCGGCCTCGGCGCGGTACACACCCGAGATCGTACGGATGACGGCCTGGTGGCGGCCGTAGACCTTCTCCAGGGCGTCGCTGATCTCGCCCACGGTGGCCTTGGCCCGGGCCGCGTCGACGGCGAGCGCGAGCAGGTTGCCCTCCAGCGATCCCTTCCGGGCACCGTCGGCTGCGGAGTTGGTGAGCGCTTCCAGGGCACGGCGTACGTCGTCGGCGTTGCGCTCGGCGCGCAGCCGCTCGAGCTTGGCGACCTGCGAGGCGAGCACCGCCCGGTTGTCGACCTTGAGGACGTCGAGGCGGTCCTCCTCGGTGAGCCGGTAGGTGTTCACCCCGATCACCTTCTGCTGCCCGGAGTCGATCCGCGCCTGGGTGCGTGCCGCGGCCTCCTCGATGCGCATCTTGGGGATGCCGGCGTCGATCGCCTTGGCCATGCCGCCGGCCTGCTCGGCCTCCTGGATGTGGGCCCAGGCGCGGTCGGCGAGTTCCTGGGTGAGCCGCTCCACGTAGTACGAACCAGCCCACGGGTCGATGACGCCGGTGGTCCCGGACTCCTGCTGGAGCAGCAGCTGGGTGTTGCGGGCGATCCGCGCGGAGAAGTCCGTCGGCAGGGCGATCGCCTCGTCGAGAGCGTTGGTGTGCAGCGACTGGGTGTGGCCCTGGGTCGCGGCCATCGCCTCGATGCAGGTGCGCTGCACGTTGTTGAAGACGTCCTGGGCGGTGAGCGACCAGCCCGAGGTCTGCGAGTGCGTGCGCAGCGAGAGCGACTTGGGGTTCTGCGGGTCGAACTGGCCCACCAGGCGCGACCAGAGCGCGCGGCCGGCGCGCATCTTGGCGACCTCCATGAAGAAGTTCATCCCGATCGCCCAGAAGAAGCTCAACCGCGGGGCGAACGCGTCGATGTCCAACCCCGCGTCGAGCCCGGCGCGCAGGTACTCCACGCCGTCGGCCAGCGTGTAGGCCAGCTCCAGGTCGGCCGTCGCTCCGGCCTCCTGGATGTGGTAGCCGGAGATCGAGATGGAGTTGAACTTCGGCATCTTCTGCGCGGTGTAGGCGAAGATGTCGCTGATGATCCGCATGCTCGGGGCCGGCGGGTAGATGTAGGTGTTGCGGACCATGAACTCCTTGAGGATGTCGTTCTGGATGGTCCCCGCGAGCTGTTCCGGCTTCACCCCCTGCTCCTCGGCCGCGACGATGTAGAGCGCGAGCACGGGCAGGACGGCGCCGTTCATGGTCATCGACACCGACATCTGGTCCAGCGGGATGCCGTCGAAGAGCGTGCGGGTGTCGTAGATCGAGTCGATCGCCACGCCGGCCATGCCGACGTCGCCCACCACGCGCGGGTTGTCGGAGTCGTAGCCGCGGTGCGTGGCCAGGTCGAAGGCGACGCTGAGACCCTTCTGGCCGGCCTTGAGGTTGCGGCGGTAGAAGGCGTTGGACTCTTCGGCGGTGGAGAAGCCGGCGTACTGCCGGACCGTCCACGGCTGCGTGGTGTACATCGTCGGGTAGGGGCCGCGCAGGAACGGCGCCAGGCCGGGGTAGGTGTCCAGACCGTCGAGACCCGCCACGTCCGCGGCGGTGTAGACGGGCTGGATGCCGATGCCCTCCGGGCTCATCCACGGGGTGGTTTCGAGACGGGCTCCTCCGTCGCCCTCCTCAACCACTGGGCCGGCCCCGGCCAGCGGCAACTCGGCAAAGCTCTCCGGAACGCTCACTTGTTCAGCTCCTCACGCACGCGGCCCAGGAACGCCAACGCGTCCAGGCCCATCGCACAGCTGTCGTCGACGAGGTCAGGGGCCACGGTGGACTCGCCCGGCTTGCCGGCGAGCACGACGTACGCCGCTCCCGCCTCCCGCAGCGCGGCCACGGCCTCGGCGCCCCAGGCGGCGTACGCGCCGTCGGGACCGGCCAGGCAGACCACCCGTTCGCCCTGGTAGGCCGCGAGCAGTCCGGCGACGTCCTCGGTCGCCCCGGCGCTGCGGGTGTCGACCCCGCCCGCGGCGAACAGGTTGGCGGCGAAGGTCGCCCGTGCGGTGTGCGCGGCGACCGAGCCGAGCGTGGCCAGGAACACCGGCGCCGACGGAGCGTCCGCACGCATCGCCTCGTACGCCGCGGCGTACGACGGCGGGAGAGCGGCACCCTCGGGCGCGGGCCGGCGCTCGGGCAGATCCTCGTGCAACTGGGGGAACTCGCTGACCCCGGTGACCGGCCGCCGGCGCAGGGCGATCTGACGCGCGCGCTCCTCGGCGACGCGGGCCACCCGGGCCCGCAGACCGTCCTCGGCGTCCAGGGCACCCGGCAGCCCACCCTCGGCCTCGATCCGCTGGAACTCCGCCCACGCGGCACCGGCCAGGTCCTCGGTGAGCCGTTCCACGGCATACGAGCCGCCGGCGGGGTCGACGACCTTCGCCAGGTGGGCCTCGTGGATCAGCAGCGAGGAGGTGTTGCGGGCGTTGCGGCGGGCGAGCGCGTCGGGAAGACCGAGGCGCAGGTCGAAGGGCAGCACGCTCACCGAGGTCGCCCCACCGACGCCGGCGGCGAACGCCGCGACGGTGCCGCGGAGCATGTTGACCCAGGGGTCGTACGTCGTGGCCATCGGTCGGCTGGTCACCGCGTGCTGCACCTGTCCGGGCGCCTCGGGGGCCCCGGAGAGCTCGAGCACGCGCGCCCACAGCCGCCGTGCGGCACGGAACTTCGCGATGGTGGGGAACTGCTCGACGGTCGCGGCGTAGCGGAACTCCATCAGCGCGGCGGCGTCGGCGACCGACAGTCCGGCACCGGTGAGCACCCGCAGGTAGGCCGCCCCGACCGCGAGGGAGTAGCCCAGTTCCTGGGCGTCGGAGGCGCCGAGGTCGTGCAGGGCGGTCGCGTCCACGGTCAGCGCCAGGGTGCCGAGGCGTCCGGCGAGCTCGGCGGCGAACGCTACGTCCGCCTCGAGGTCACCCTCGGCGCCGCGGAGTCGGGCGCCGGCGGGGTCGACGCCCAGGCTGGTGCCGGGCGCGGGCGAGATCGCCCGCTCGTCGATGATCGCGGCCAACGCGTCGGCGGCGGACCGCTGGTCGTGCGGAGCGTCGAGCACGACGGGCGCGAGGTCGAGGTAGACCCGCTCGAGCACCGTGCGCAGGTCGCCCGGGGCGATGCCGCCACGGCCCACGGCCAACCAGAGGCTGGTGGCGCCGTTCTCGAGGTCGGTCAGCGCGTCCTCCGCCGACCGACGCGCGTCCGGGTCGGCCAGGTGCGCGCGGACGTCCCAGCCGTCCTCGGCGCGAGCCGCGGACGCCCCGCGGGTGTAGGGAGCAACGCCGGGCAGGCCCGGGTCGGCGACGTCGGCGGCCGTCGCCGGGGTGCCCAGGGGCGCCACGGCGAGCCCGTCCAGGGTGGTGCGGGTGAGCTTCTCCCACACCCGGGCATCGGGATCGTCGGCCGTGAGTCGACCGGACTTGCGCAGGACGGCTGCCGCCGCCTTCTCCCAGTCCGCGACGGTGTGCTCCTGCCCGCCGGCGAGGAGTGACAGGTGCTCCATGGCGCGAACTATAGGAACGTGGGACCGGGGCGGGCCACCCGGTGTGAGAAGGGCAACCTCGCCGATTATCGACACGTGTGCGTTGCGTAATTGATCTCACAGGCGCGTCCGGGAACCCGGCTCGCACGGGTCAGTAGAGTACGAAAGATCCCTCGTTCGCCCCGCCTCGGTCACCGCCCCGGCGAAGCCCACGGAGGACATCCGTTCATACGAACCTGATTCGGAGGATCTCCTTGTCCACTCCGGTTGGAACGTTGTATCGCGGCCGAGAAGGCATGTGGTCGTGGGTCGCTCACCGGATCACCGGTGTGACCATCTTCTTCTTCCTCTTCGCCCACGTGATCGACACCGCGATGGTGCGCGTCTCCCCCGAGGCGTACAACGCCGCGGTCGAGACCTACAAGAACCCGATCGTGGGCGTCATGGAGATCGGCCTCGTCGCCGCCGTGCTCTTCCACGGCCTCAACGGCCTGCGCCTCGTGCTCGTCGACTTCTGGTCCCAGGGCCCGCGCTACCAGCGCCAGCTCCTCTACGGGGTGTTCGGGGTCTTCGCCGTCATGTTCATTCCGTTCGTCATCCGCCACCTCGGCAACGTCTTCTCGGAGTGAGGGTCATGTCCACGCTGTACACCCCGCAGATCGCCCAGCCTCGTGAGAAGGCAGCCAAGGGCGGCAACTTCGAACTGAACAGCTGGCTGTTCATGCGCGCCTCCGGCGTGCTGCTGATCGCGCTGGTCTTCGGTCACCTCTTCGTCAACCTGATGACGGGCGAGGGCATCAAGCAGATCGACTTCGCCTTCGTCGCCGGCAAGTGGGCCAACCCGTTCTGGCAGGTCTGGGACCTGGCCATGCTGTGGCTGGCCATGCTGCACGGCACCAACGGCATGCGCACGATCATCAACGACTACGCCACGAAGCCGAACACGCGCTTCACGCTGAAGTCCCTGCTCTACTTCGCGAGCCTCGCGGTCATCGTGCTGGGCACGTTGGTGATCTTCACCTTCGACCCCTGCATCGACCCCAACTCCACCCTCGACGTCTGCAACGGGAAGTGACGCATGGTCCAGACACACAAGTACGACGTGGTCATCGTCGGCGCCGGCGGCGCCGGTATGCGTGCAGCCCTGGAGTCGGGACAGCGCGTCCGCACCGCGGTGCTCACCAAGCTCTACCCGACCCGGTCCCACACCGGCGCGGCCCAGGGCGGCATGTGTGCCGCTCTGGCCAACGTCGAGGAGGACAACTGGGAGTGGCACACCTTCGACACCGTCAAGGGCGGTGACTACCTGGTCGACCAGGACGCCGCTGAGGTGATGGCCAAGGAGGCCATCGACGCCGTCCTCGACCTGGAGAAGATGGGCCTTCCGTTCAACCGGACCGAGGAAGGCAAGATCGACCAGCGCCGGTTCGGCGGGCACACCCGCAACCACGGCGAGGCCGCCGTACGCCGCTCGTGCTTCGCCGCGGACCGCACCGGCCACATGATCCTGCAGACGCTGTACCAGCAGTGCATCAAGCACAACGTGGAGTTCTACAACGAGTTCTACGTGCTCGACCTGCTGATGAACGACGGCAAGGCCGTCGGCGTCGTGGCCTACGAGCTCGCCACGGGCGAGATCCACGTCTTCCAGGCCAAGGCCGTGATCCTGGCCGCCGGCGGGTTCGGCAAGGTCTTCCGCACGACCTCCAACGCCCACACCCTCACCGGTGACGGCATGGGCATCGTGTGGCGCAAGGGCTTGCCGCTGGAGGACATGGAGTTCTTCCAGTTTCACCCGACGGGTCTGGCGGGCCTGGGCGTGCTGCTCTCCGAGGCGGCCCGCGGTGAGGGCGGCATCCTGCGCAACAGCGAGAACGAGCGCTTCATGGAGCGCTACGCCCCCACCATCAAGGACCTCGCCCCCCGCGACATGGTCGCGCGTGCGATGGCCAACGAGGTGCGCGAGGGACGCGGCGCCGGCCCCGACAAGGCCTACGTCTACCTCGACCTGACGCACCTGCCCAAGGAACAGATCGACGCCAAGCTCCCCGACATCACCGAGTTCGCCCGGACCTACCTCGGCGTGGAGCCCTACACCGAGATGATCCCGGTGTTCCCGACCGCGCACTACGCGATGGGCGGGGTGCCGACCAACATCAAGGGCGAGGCGCTGCGCAACAACGACGACACCATCCCCGGCCTGTACGCCGCGGGCGAGGTCGCCTGCGTCTCGGTCCACGGCGCCAACCGCCTGGGCACCAACTCGCTGCTCGACATCAACGTCTTCGGGCGCCGTGCGGGCATCTACGCCGCCGAGTACGCCGCGACGGCCGAGTACACCGAGCTCCCCGAGTCGCCGGAGACCGGCGTCATCGAGATGATCGAATCGATGCGCACCAGCGCGGGCAACGAGCGTGTGGCCGCCATCCGCAGCGAACTGCAGGCGACGATGGACATCAACGCCCAGGTCTTCCGGACCGAGGCCTCGCTGAAGCAGGCGCTCTCGGACATCGAGGGCCTCAAGGAGCGCTACCGCAACGTGACGGTGCAGGACAAGGGCAAGCGGTTCAACACCGACCTGCTCGAAGGCGTCGAGCTCGGCTTCCTGCTCGACCTCGCCGAGGTCCTGGTCGTGTCGGCCCTGGCCCGCAACGAGTCCCGCGGCGGTCACTACCGCGAGGACTACCAGGCCCGTGACGACGTGAACTTCATGCGGCACACGATGGCCTACCGCAACGAGGACGGCTCCGTGCGACTGGACTACAAGCCCGTCGTCGAGACCCGCTACAAGCCGATGGAGCGCAAGTACTGATGGACGTCACGATCAAGATCCTCCGGTACAACCCCGAGGTCTCCGAGGACGCGAGCTGGGAGGAGTACCAGGTCAGCGCCGAGCCGACCGACCGGGTCCTCGACGCGCTCCACAAGATCAAGTGGGACCAGGACGGCACGCTCACCTTCCGTCGCTCCTGCGCGCACGGCGTCTGCGGCTCGGACGCGATGCGGATCAACGGCAAGAACCGGCTCGCCTGCAAGACCCTGCTCAAGGACGTCAACCCGGGCAAGCCGATCACCGTCGAGCCGATCAAGGGCCTGCCGGTACTCAAGGACCTCGTGGTCGACATGGAGCCGTTCTTCGACGCCTACCGCTCGGTGATGCCGTTCCTGGTCACCACCGGCAACGAGCCGACTCGGGAGCGCATCCAGTCGCAGAAGGACCGCGACCGCTTCGACGACACCACGAAGTGCATCCTGTGCGCCGCGTGCACCACGTCGTGCCCGGTGTACTGGACCGACGGGCAGTACTTCGGCCCGCAGGCGATCGTCGGCGCGCACCGGTTCATCTTCGACAGCCGTGACGAGGGCACCGACCAGCGTCTGGAGATCCTCAACGACAAGGAGGGTGTGTGGCGCTGCCGCACGACCTTCAACTGCACCGAGGCCTGCCCGCGCGGCATCGAGGTCACCAAGGCGATCCAGGAAGTGAAGCGCGCGCTGATCTTCCGTCGCTGATCTGCACCTGTTCGTCACGAGGCCCGGCCGGGGATTCCCGGCCGGGCCTCGTGTGTGTGGCGCCGTATGGCCGACCTACCGGGTCTCCGGATCCTCCAGCGGCACCAACCGTCCCTGGACCCACGCGTCGAGCTGGTCGTGATGGTGCGGATCCCCGGGCCGCCCTGAGGCCCCGAGCGGGACCACCCAGCCGCTGGTGGACCTGCCGGCAAGGTCCCAGACGTAGCGGGCGACCGACCCGCGGAAGGCGACCGTGCTGCCCGGCACCGAGCCCGTGCACCGGACGCAGTCGTTGTCCCCGGCCACCTCAGGGGTGACCGGCAGGGCGAACTCTCCCCCGAGCACGTGGGAGGGCTCGAACCGATGCTGCTCGCCCCAGGAGGGAAAACCCGACCAGTCGCCGGAAAGTTGCGACCAGTCGGCGGAAAGACCAGACCAGTCGGCGAGGGCGGCGGCGAGGAGGACGTCGACGTCGACGTCGTGGGCAGCGAGCGCCGCGCGGCCTGACGGAGAGGTCACGTTCTCCAGGCTCAGGTAGAGCTGGGTGACCGGGTCGAACCATCCGGCGTACAGCGGACCGAACGGGCTGCCGCCGGAACGGTCGGACGGGGCCAGCCTCGCCAGTGCCGGGGTCGCGGCCAGGCGGCGGACGAAGGCGGTGCGCACCTCGACGTACGCCGCGGCCTCGCGACTGTCCACGGCGAACCGCTGGTCCCAGGCCAGCAACCGCTCCCGCAGTTCCGCCACCGGCGCGGAGAGGCCGTCCACGACCTCCGGAGCCAGGTCGCGCAGCGCGGCCAGCAGCGCGACCGGCTGCCCGGCGAGGTCGTCGCGGTGGATCGCGGCGAAGTCCGCCGGCGTCAGATCGCGGCGCTCGCCGAGCAGCGCCTCGATGCGGTCCGCACGCCCGGGCGGGGCGAACTCCACACCGATCCGGTCGAAGTCCGGGTCGAGGCGCTGGTTCGCGGTGACCACGTGGCCGTCCGGCGCGACAACGCGTCCGGGGAGATCCTCGACCCAGCCGCGCCACGCGTGTTCGGTGGAGTCCGCCCGGACCGGCACCCACCGGGCGGTCTCCGAACGCAGCGGCACGCGGCCGACGACCTGCTGGACGACGGCGCCGTCGACGTCGGCGGCGACGAGGTTGTTCACCGGCTCCACCCAGCCGGACAGCGCGGCGGTGACGTCGCCGACACGACGGGCCCGGAGCAGCGGGAGCAGCGCGGAGAAGCCGACGTCACCGAGCACCAGCGACGGCGTCCGCAGGGAGAGGGCCACCGCGTCGTCGGGGCCGCCGTGGATCACCGGCCCACGAACGGTGCGCAGGGCCTCGACCTCGACGGGGCCGGCGTCACGCACGCCGATCCGGTGCCGGGTCCGGGTGACGGGCTCCCAGCCGTCCGGTCCGAGCGCCTCGACCTCACCGGACTCGGTGCGCCGCAGGTCCTCGCGGAGCAGGTCCTGATAGTCGGCCATCGCGTTGGTGATCCCCCAGGCGACCTCGCCGGCGTGCGCGAAGTGCTGCACGCCAGGGATGCCGGGGAAGGTGAACCCGACGACGTCGAACCCATCCTCGGGGTCCTCGCAGATCAGCCGGACCTGCTGGTAGCCGTTGGGCGACTCGAACGTGCGGTGCGGATCGCCGCCGATCAGCGGCCACCCGCTCGCCGTGCGGTCCCCTCCCACCACCCACGCGTTGGACCCGGCGGTGTTCAGCGTGTCGATCCAGCGGTCGCCCACCCATCGGCCCTCGTCGTGGAAGAGCGGCACCAGGTCGGCCGGCAGCACCGAGCGCAGGTGGTCGCGCCAGAGCTTGGTCGGGTAGGTGGCGAAGAGCAGGTGGTGGGCGGCGAAGAGCGCCGGAGGCACCCACGGGTCCCATCTCCCGGGGTCGACGCCCAGGTGTGCCAGCTCGGGGCACTCGGCGGACGCGAGCCCGAGGTTGACCCCCTCGACGAAGGCGCCGACGAACGCGGCGGACTCGCGGTCGAGCGAGGCCAGCGCGCGGCGTCCGAGGCCGGGCAGGTCGACCCGGAGGGCCAGGCCGTCCCAGGGCACGCCCGCGACGCCGACCAGCTCCGCGGTGGTCCCGGTGGCGCGACGCCGGCCCCACTCCAGCTGCCAGGTGCGGTCGCGGGCGACCACGCGACCCTGCTCGTGGGCCAGCGCGAGCAGATCGCCGGCCGTGTGCCGCGGGATGCCCCAGCGGTCCCGGTCGGTGCGGGCTCCGGTGGCGGCGGCCTCAGACACGCGTGACGTCGTCGGTCGCCGCCTGCGTGGCCGCGGTCGACCGCCACGCCCGCCAGCCCAGCCTGGCCAGCACCACGGCGATCGCCAGGTTCACCACGATCAGCACGATGTGCGCGACCCAGTAACCCGCGGCGCGGTCCTCGCCGTCGGCCCAGGCGTCGTACAGGTTGCGGGCGAAGTTGACGTAGCTGAACACGTTCCAGGCGGCGATGCCCAGCAGCAGGACGGCATGGCGGCGGGTGAAGGTCACGAGGTCTATTGTCCTGCCTGTGACGAACTACCCGCCGCCGCCCCCGTCCGGTTACGGCTACTCCGTGCCGCCGAACCATCCGCAGGCGACCACCGCGCTCGTGCTCGGCATCCTCAGCCTGGTGCTCTGCCAGCTGCTCGGCCCGTTCGCCTGGTCGATGGGCGGCAAGGCGGTCGCCGAGATCGACGCGGCCGCGGCCCGCGGCGGGGCGATCGGTGGGCGCAGCAGCGCCCAGGCCGGCAAGATCCTCGGGATCATCTCCACGGTGCTGCTGGGCCTGAGCCTGCTCGTGCTCCTGCTGTTCGTGGTGCTCGGCGTCTCGATGCGCTGAGGGGACTGCTGATGAGCGAGGAGTCCCCCGAGCAGCGCCGCCGGGTCCGCGACCGGGCGCGGACCCTGCTCACCGTCGACGAGACGGTGGCCAAGGTCGACATCGCCGCGGACGAGCTCGGCGTGATGCTGAGCCGTTTCTCCGAGGCACTCGACCGGTTCTCGGTCGCCCTGGACCGGTTCAGTGACGCTGCGGAGAAGATCGACGACGTGTCCGGGAAGCTCGATCGGATCACCGACAAGCTCGATGCCGTCCTCGGCGTGACCGGGCTGGTGACCACACCGGTGCAGGCGGCGACCAAGGCGGTCAGCCGGACCGCGGGGATGGTCCGCGGGAAGGCCGGTCCGCCTCAGGCCGGCCCTCCTCAGGCGTAGCTGGCCTCCGGCTGCGCGTCCTCGAGGGTCGATGGCGCGGTGGCGCCCCAGGAGGCTGCCAGCAGCAGGAGCCGGCAGAAGTAGTTGATCCACACCACGAGCACCAGGGAGACCCCCAGCGCGGCGAACGCGGCCGACTCGCGCGTGAACTCCAGCAGGAACCAGGCCACGGCCTTGAGCACCTCGAAGCCGACCGCCCCGAGCAGCGCACCCTCGAGCATCGACCGCCGGGTGAGGTGCGGAGGAGCCAGCAACCGGAAGATCACCAGCAGCACCACCGTGGAGGCCGCGATGGCCAGGCCGTGCCCGATCAGCCAGAGCACGACGAACGCGGCGGTGCCGCTGAGCCCGATCAGGTCGAGCACGTCCGCGGAGAGCGCGGACACCACTCCCGACAACGAGACGGAGACGAGCAGCGCCGTTCCCACCAGCACCATGGTGGCGAGGTCCCGCGTCCTGCCGGCCACGAACCCGAAGCGCTCCGGCTGCGGCACCTCGAAGACCGCGGCCAGCGCCGAGCGGATCCCGGCCATCCAGCCGGTCCCGGCGTAGATGATGCCGACCAACCCGATGACGCCGACCTTGCCCGCGTTCTCGGTGAAGACCGAGAAGGGCACCTGCCCCGGTTCGTCGCCGACGATCCCGGGGAGTGCCTGGTTGAGCAAGGTGATCAGCGCGTCCTCCGCCTCGGGATAGACACGGGCGATGATGCCGACGGCGAAGAAGGCCAGCGCCACCAGGGGGAAGAACGACAGGAACCCGAAGTACGTCGACGCCGCGGCGAGGTTGTCGCCCTGCGTGCGCTGGTAGTGCTGCACGGTCGCGACAGCGTGGTCGAACCACCCCCAGCGCTCGCGGGCACGATGAACGGCGTCGACGGCACGGGTGCGCACCTCGGAAGGACTGACCATGCCCGGAAGGTACCCCTTCGGCGGCGCGTTCAGCCCTGCAGCCGGAACGTTCGGTGCGGCGTCCAGCCGCGGTCCTCACGGTGCACGTAGAGCAGGAACTCCTCGGCGGTGAACCGGCAGTCGAAGTCGGCCTTCTCCGCGAACGCCCGGTCCAGCAGGTCCTCGCTGAGGTGGTGCGCGACCGTCACGTGCGGGTGGTAGGGGAACTCGGAGTCGATGGCGAGCGGGCCGGTACGCACCGCGCCCGCGAGCTGCTCACAGCCGGCGATGCCCTCGACCACGCCGACGAAGACCACCGGGGAGACCGGACGGAACGTGCCGGTGCCGCGCAGGTGCACCGCGAACGGGGTCACCGACGCCGCTGCCTTCTCCAGGTGGCGCACGATGCCCGGCATCAGCTCGTCCTCCACGTCCACCGGAGGGAGCAACGTGATGTGGGTCGGGATGCCCTCGGCCGTCGGGTCGCCCAGGTCGACGCGGTAGGACTGCAGCGCGCCTCCCCAAGGTTCGGGAACCGCCAGCGCCACCCCGATGGTCGTCACGGACGAGCAGCCCCCGCGGCGGCGGCCACGCGTTCGAAGCCGACCCGCTCGTAGACGTCGGCCAGAGTGCGCTCGGCGACCTCGTTGGCGCGGGCGGCGCCGTCCCAGAGGATCGCGTCGAGCTGGGCCCGGTCGTCCATGAGCTCGAGGACCTTGTTCCGGTACGGCGTGACGAAGTCGACGACCACCTCGGCCAGATCGCCCTTGAAGTCGCCGTAGCCGCGACCGGCGTACCGCTCCTCCAAGGCCTCCACCGACTCGCCGGTGAGCCCGGAGTACATCGTGAGCAGGTTGGAGACGCCCGGCTTGTGCTCCTCGTCGTAGCGCACCGGGTTCACCCCGTCGCCGGGGGCCTCGGAGTCGGTGACCGCACTTCGGATCTTCTTGGCGCTGACCTTGGGCTCGTCGAGCATGTCGATGATGCCGTTCGGGCTGGACGCGGACTTCGACATCTTCGAGGTGGGGTCCTGGAGGTCCATGATCTTCGCGGTCGAGGCGAGGATGTAGGGCTCGGGAAGCCGGAAGGTCTTCTTGTACCGGTGATTAAAACGCTGGGCGAGATCGCGGGTCAGCTCGAGGTGCTGACGCTGGTCCTCCCCCACCGGGACGTACTCGGGGCGGTAGAGCAGGATGTCCGCGGCCTGGAGGATCGGATAGGTGAACAGGCCGACGCTGGCCGCCCCCTCGCCCTGCTTGGCGGACTTGTCCTTGAACTGCGTCATCCTCCGCGCCTCGCCGAAGCCGGTCAGGCAGGACAGCACCCACCCGAGCTGGGCGTGGGCCGGCACGTGGGACTGCAGGAAGATCGTGGAACGCTCCGGGTCGATCCCGGCGGCGATCATCTGAGCGGCCGAGACCAAGCTGCGCCGACGCAGCTGCTTCGGGTCCTGCTCCACGGTGATCGCGTGCAGGTCGGCGATGAAGAAGTAGGGCTCGTGCGTCTCCTGCAACGCCACCCACTGCCGCACGGCGCCCAGATAGTTGCCGAAGTGGAAGGAGTCTGCGGTCGGCTGGATCCCGGAGAGGACCCGGGGCCGGGCCGTGGACCCGGGGGAGGCGGTGGCGTCGGACATGGGCGCCATTGTGTCAGCCCTGCTCGGGCTCCTCGACCGGGATTGCCTGCACGCGGACACGGGAGACCCGCCGACCGTCGATGTCGGTCACGGCAAGACGCATCCCGGCGAACTCGACCTCGTCGCCGACCACCGGGATCCGGCCCAGCTCGGCCATCAGGAAGCCGGCCACCGTCTCGTAGGGACCGTCGGGCAGCTCCAGCCCGGTCTCGTCCTCGAAGTCGTCCAGGTTGGTCAACCCGTCGAGCTCGATCTCCCCGGTGAGACCGCGCGTGGTCTCGGCGGCGTCGACGTCGTACTCGTCGCGGATGTCGCCGATGAGCTCCTCGACCAGGTCCTCCATCGTGACGATGCCGGCGGTGCCGCCGTACTCGTCGGCCACCACCGCCATGTGCATGCCTTCGCGGCGCATGTCGGTCAGCGCGGAGAGGATCGGGCGGGTCCACGGCAGGGTGAGGACGTCGCGGGTCAGGTCCTCCAACCGCACCGAGCGGCCCGACATCTCCGGGTCGAGCAGGTCGCGCACGTGGACGAAGCCGACGACGTCGTCGGCCGAACCCCGGATCACCGGGTAGCGGGAGTGCGGCAGGTGCATCGCCTCGCGCGCGGCCTTGTAGACCGGCAGGGTGGCGTCGAGGAAGGTGACCTCGGTACGCGGCACCATCACCTCGCGGATCTGGCGGTCTCCGGCCGCGAAGACCTCCTCCAGGATCTGGCGCTCCTCCTCGCCGAGCGTCTCGTGGGACCCGACGAGCTCGCGGAGCTCCTCGTCGGAGATCTGCTCGCGCTGCGCCGTCGGGTCGCCGCCGAGCAAGCGCACCACGACGTTGGTGGACTTCGAGAGCAGCCAGATCACCGGCCGCGACAGCCGCGCGATCCGGTCGACCAGCGGCCCGAGGGCCAGGGCGAAGGCTTCGGCGCGCTGGAGTCCGAGCCGCTTGGGCACCAGCTCGCCCAGGACCAGCGAGAGGTAGGAGATGGCCAGGGTGACCAGGATCAGCGCCAGGGTGTCGACCAGCCCCTCCGGCACCCCGGCGTCGAGCAGGACCGGCGCCAGGTCGTCGGCCAGGGTGGCCCCGCCGTACGCCGCGGACAGGAAGCCGGCCAGCGTGACCCCGACCTGCACCGCGGCCAGGAACCGGTTGGGGTCCTCGTTGAGCTCGGCGACCACGCGCCCGCGGCGTCCCCGCGAGGCCAGCGCCCGGGCCTGGCTGTCGCGCAGAGAGACGAGCGAGATCTCGGCGGCGGCGAACACGCCGCCGATGAGTACGAAGAGCACCACGAGCCCGATCGAGGTGAGGGTGCTGTTCATGGGCGTCTGCCACCGTCGTCCATGGCGATCAGGATAGGGGTCGGCCCCTGGGAGCCCTCGGTACCGGTGGTGCAGGCTGGTCCGCATGCGGTTCCCCGACGACGTCCCGACCCTGACCGATGGCGTGGTGGTGCTGCGGGCCCACCGCCTCGAGGACGCCCCCGGCGTGTTGGACCAGTGTCTCGACCCGGCCAGCGTCCGGTGGACCACCGTGCCCGAGGGCTACACCGCCGAGGATGCGCGCGCGTTCGTCACCGCGCGTGTGCCCGCGGGCTGGCGCGACGACAGCGACTGGGCGTTCGCGGTGGAGGCCCTCGACCCGACCGGTCCCGAGGCCCGCTTCGCCGGCACGGTGTCCCTGCGCCCCGAGGGCGCGGGGCGCGCCGAGATCGCCTACGGCGCGCACCCGTGGGCGCGCGGGCGCGGCGTGATGGAGCGTGCGCTGCGCCTGTTGCTGGCCTGGGGTTTCGAGCACCAGCGCCTGCACACCGTGATCTGGTGGGCGCACAGCGACAACTGGGCCTCGCGACGGCTCGCGTGGAAGGTCGGCTTCGACTGCGTCGGGCCGGTGCGCACCTGGCTGCCGCAGCGCGGCGCCCTCCTCGACGGCTGGGTGGGCACCCTGCGCGCCGAGGACGCCCGCGCGCCACGCTCACCCTGGCTGGACGTGCCGGTGCTCCACGGAGAACACGTGGTGCTGCGCCGCCCTCGCGCCGACGACGTCGACCGCGTCGTCGAGGGGTGCCGCGACCCGGAGACGGCCCACTGGCTGGGCCAGATCCCACAGCCGTTCACCCGTCAGCACGCGATCGAGTTCCTCGACTCCAAGGAGGCCGAGCACGCGGCCGCGACCGCGCTCACCTGGGCGATCGCCGATCCGGACGACGACCGCCTGATCGGGTTGGTCAACCTCTTCGACCTCACCCTCGGGCGTCAGGCCGAGGTCGGCTACTGGGTGCACCCCGGGGCACGCGGCCGCGGTGTGGCCACCGGGGCCACCCGCCTGGCGATCCGGCACGGGTTCGTCGAGGTCGAGGACGGCGGGCTCGGACTGGTGCGCGTGCACGCCCGGGCCGCGGAGGAGAACCTCGCCTCCCGGCGGGTCCTGGAGGCGGCCGGAATGACGCTGACGGGCCGCGAACGCCGCCGCCTCACTCTCGGCGGGGGCGCGCTGGCCGACGCCGCGACGTACGACGTGCTGCGCCCGTAGGCGCGCTCGCGGTGGCAGGATCAGGCCCGTGCCGGTGCGACTCTCCGCCGAGCGGTCCCGTGCGACCGCTCGCCTCTACCTCACCGCCGCCGTCCTGGGTGCCGCGGTCGGGCTGGTCTCGGTCGCCTTCCTCGGCGCGGTGCACCTCCTCGAGACGCTGATCTGGGACGACATCTGGAACGACACCGGGCTCAGTGACCACCCCGGCTGGGGGGCGGTGCTGGTGTGCGGCCTCGGCGGCCTGCTGGTCGGCATCGTCAACCGCGGCGCTCACCCGCGCACCCACGCGGACCAGACCGTCCACGACGTCGACGCCGCCATGCGCGACGCCGCCGGTCCCCCGCCGCGGCCCGCCGGCATCCTGCGCCTGGCCACGCTGGGGATCGTCTCGCTGGGCTTCGGCGGGGCGCTCGGTCCCGAGGCGCCCCTCATCGCGGTCGTCACGGCGCTGGCCGGGCGGCTCCACCGCATCCTGCACCTGACCCGCGCCGAGACACTGCAGTTCTCCCTGGCGGCCGCCGTCGGCGGACTCTTCGGAGCACCGTTGGGCGCGGTCGCGCTCGCCGTCGAGGACCCCAAGGACGGCAACGGCCGACTGGGGCGCCTGGACCGGGCCGGTCCCTCGGTCGTCGCCGCCGTGACGGGTCTCTGGGTCCTGGTCGCCGTGCTTCCCCAGGGCAGCCTGGACCGGTTCACGATCACCGTGAACCCCGACGACGAGATCGGGCTCGCGCTCGTCGCCGCGCTCATCGCGGCCTGCCTCGCCGCGGCCGCCGGTCTACTGCTGCACGCCCTGTTGGTCCCCGCCCAGCGCCTCGCGGCACAGGTCGCGCCGCCGCTGGTGCTGCGCGGGGCCCTCGGCGGGATCGTCCTCGGCGCGTGTGCGGCGATCAGTCCGCTGGTGCTCTTCTCCGGCCACCACCAGATCCAGGAGCTCTTCGATTCCGTCGGGGAGCGCACTGCCGCCGTCCTCGTCGGACTCGCCCTCCTGAAGCTCGTCGCCGTCGTCGCCTGCCTGGCCACCGGCTGGTACGGCGGCGAGATCTTCCCCGCCGCGATGATCGGCACCACGATCGGCCTGGCGGTCGCCGAGGTCACCGGCACCGAGGCGGTCGGCGCGGTCGCCGCCGCCGGGCTGGTCGCGGCCGCAGCCACCGCGTTGCGGCGCCCGATCGCCGCCCTCCTGGTCTTCGTGGTCTTCATCCCCGCCGGGACGCTGGTGGCCGCCAGTCTCGGCGCGGCGGTCGGGGCCGGACTGCTGGCCATGCGGACGCCACCTGCCCCACCGGACGAATCCGACGAAGTCGCCCACACCGGGGATCAGCCGACGCTACGTTGACCGGCACGTGCGTTGCCCGAACGCACCTCCCCCGCAAGGAGTCCCGTGCGCCCCGTCCGATCCGCGCTCGTGCTGACCGTCCTGACCGCAGTGATCGCCCTGGCGGGAGCGGGCGTGCCGTCGGTCGGCTCTCCCGGTCCGCAGCCGAGCGCCGCCGCACCGGCGGCCGTCGCGCGCGCCGTCCTCGATCCCGGTGTCGCCGGAGACCTGCCGGTCAGTGTCAGCGACTACCGGCTGGACCCGGTGGTGATCCCCGGCCTCGGCACGACCTCGGAGATGCGCGGGCACGTCGTCCGGCCCGCTGACGAGGTCGCCGACCCCAGCCACCCGCTGGTGGTCCTCCTGCACGGCAACCACGCCTCCTGCTACGACGGCGTCAAGGGCCAGACCCGCTTCGAGTGGCCGTGCCGCGGGGCCGCGCGACCGGTGCCGAGCAACCTGGGGTACGACTACCTCCAGCAGGTCCTGGCCTCGCAGGGCTACGTGACGGTGTCGGTGTCGGCCAACGCCGTCAACGCCTTCACCACCGACACTCCTGACGGCGGCGCCGCCGCCCGTGCCGCTCTCCTGGAGGCCCACCTCGACCAGTGGGCCACCTGGGTCTCCGGCGGGGTCGAGGAGGCCGACCTCGACCAGGTGGTCCTCGTCGGTCACAGCCGCGGGGGCGACGGCGTGGCAGCGGCCTCACGCGCGATCCCGCTGGACGCGGACTATCGGGTGGCCGGTCAGGTGCTGCTGTCGCCGACCTCCTTCGGGCGCGCCAGCTCGCCGTACGTCCCGACCGTGGTGCTGCTCGGCTCCTGCGACGGCGACGTCGCCGACCTCCAGGGGCAGGCGTTCGTGGACGCCTCCCGCGACCTGTTCGCCGACGACACCTCGTTGCGCAGCAGCGTGATGATGGTCGGTGGCAACCACAACTTCTTCAATACCGAGTGGACCCCCGGTACGGCGTCCACGCTGTCCGCCGACGACGCCGCCGGACAGGGCGGCGTATGCGCCCGCAAGGCGCCCACCCGGCTCGCCCCCGCCGCGCAGCGCGCCGCCACCACGGCGTACGTCGCCGGAGCCGTGCAGCTGTTCACCGGCGGTGACCCGCGGTTGCTGCGGTTCTTCGACGGCACCGCGACCCGGCCGCCCTCCGCCGGTTCCGCGGTGGTCTTCAGCCACGCCCTCGGCGCCGGGCGCGACCTGCGCCGCCCGGGAGTCGACGCCACCCCGACCGCCCCCGACGGCGCCACCACGTCGCTGTGTCAGGGGCTCGGCACCGGCACACCCCGGTCGTGCGGGACGCCGTCGGCCAACACCGCCATGGACGTGCACTGGCCGGGCCGCGACCAGTGGCCGGCGCCGGTGGCGCCCGCGTTCCGGATGAGCTGGACCGAGCCGGGGGCGCGCGGCGGCCTCGCCTTCGCGACCCCGCTCGACCTTGAGGACGCCCGCGCACTCGACCTGCGTCTGGTCCTCGACGGCCGGTTCCCGGCGCAGCGCCTGCGGGTGCGGCTCACCGACGCCGACGGCGCCCGGACCACCGTGACCCCGACGGGTGGACCGGAGGTGCGCCCGCTGCCCCGCCGCCCGGCGATGCTGGCGCGGCGCTGGGCGAAGACGCTGCGCCTCGACCCCGGGACCGTCTCCGGCGTCGACCTCGCCCGGATCACGTCGGTCGAGGTGGTCGCCGGCACCGGGCCCGGCCGGCTCTGGATCCTCGACGTGGCAGCGGTCCCCGTCGCCGCTGCCTCGGTGCCGGCGCAGCGTGCCGCCCTCTTCGACCTCGGCGACGTCGCGATCGACATCCGCGACGGCAGCACCGGTACGGTCACCGTGGAGGTGCCGTGGTCGCTCAGCGATCCGGTGCCCGCACCGGCGCGGCTGCGCGTCTGCGGCTTCGACGACGGGACCGGGGTGTCGCTGGGCTGTCAGGTGCTCGACCTCGGGCCCGGCGACCTCTCCGGGGTGGTGCCGTTCACGGTGAACGCCGACCGCAGCGTGGTCTTCAAGCCCGACGACGAACTGGTCGTCAAGGCCTTCGCGCTCCACGACGTGAGCGTGGGTCGCTTCACCGCGCTGGTCACGATCACCCATACCGTCGGCTGCCGTACGGCGGCCGCCACGACCCCGGGAGACCGTCGATGCTGACCCCCCGCACCCGCACGCGCAGCCGCACGCGCAGCCACGCCGGGGCTGTCCTCTCCGCCGTCCTCGCCGTGGGGCTGCTGCCGTGGGGCACGAACGCGCAGGCCGCTCCCCCTCCCACCGCCGGCGCCGCTTCGGCAGCGCAGGACCGGTCCGCAGGCACCCCGCAGGGGCGCTGGCAGGTGACCCCGGTCGGCCCCGGCCAGTGGCGGGTGACCTGGACGTCGCCGAGGCAGATACCGCGCGCGTCGTACGACCCGGAGATCGTCGTGCGCGGCGCGTCCTTCCGCGTCGGCCCGGTCCGGATCGGGCCCGAGCGCCGGAGCGTGAGCGCCGTGGTGACCGGCCCCTCGACGCCGAGGGTGGGCGCCCTGGACGTTCGCCTGGGCGGACGCACCCTGGACGCGACCCTCAGGCCGCTCGCCCCACGGGCCGACGGCGCGTGGACCCCGCCGGAGCGCACCCCCCTTGCCGTGGACCCCACCGCCGACGCCGTCGGTCCGATCGTGACCTGGGACTACCAACGGGCTCCCGCCGAGGTCGACGGGCTGCCCCGGGTCGAGATGGCCGGTCACGTCGTGGAGCCGGCCCCGGCCGCCGCGAGCCCGGCCAACCCCGTGGTGGTCTTCCTCCACGGCCGCCACGACGCGTGCTACGACGCCGTGGCCCGGAAGTTCACCGTCACCTGGCCGTGCGAGGGCGCGGCCCGACCGGTTCCCTCCGCACTGGGCTACGACTACATCCAGCGCCTGCTGGCCCGTCAGGGCTTCGTCACGGTGAGCATCGCGGCCAACGGCATCAACCAGCAGGACGACCGCACCGTCGACGGAGGCATGACCGCACGGTCGGAACTGGTCCGGCGCCATCTCGACCTGCTGGCGGCCTGGGACGACTCCGGACGCCTCCAGGCCGACCTGGACCGGGTGGTGCTCGTCGGTCACAGCCGTGGTGGTGAAGGCGTCGCCCGGGCTTCGTCCGAGATCGCGCTCGACGCGCCGTATCGCGTCGTCGGCCAGGTGCTGCTCGCTCCCACCGATTTCTCCCGCCAGACGTCGCCCTACGTCCCCACCGTCGCCCTGCTTCCCTCGTGCGACGGAGACGTGAGCGGGCTCGACGGGCAGGTGTTCGTCGACGAGGCGCGCGACCTGGTCGACGACGACACCGCCCTCAAGAGCGCGGTGATGATGATCGGCGGGAACCACAACTTCCTCAACACCGAGTGGACCCCGGGCATCGCCTCGACGCCGTCGCAGGACGACGCCGTGGGCCGAGGACCGTGCGCCGTGGGTGCCCCCACCCGCCTGAGCGCCGCCCAGGAACGGCAGGCGGGCAAGGCGTACGTCGCCGGAGCGGTCCGACTGCTGGCCCGCGGCGAGTCGGACTTCCTGCCGATGTTCGACGGCAGCGCCACCGAGGTCGCCTCCGCCGGCCCGGCCGTGATGCTGAGCGCGGCGCTGGGCGGGGGTCGCGATACCCGCGCGCCCGGGCTCGACACCGTCTCCGTGATCGAGCAGAACGCCGAGGCGCGCCTGTGCGTCGGCTCGTCGGGGCCCGCCCCCGACAACAGCTGCGGCGACGAACTCGACCCCGACAGCACCCCGCACTGGCCCTTCCACGCCAACCGCGAACCCCGGCGCCCGGCGCTCGAGCTGCGCTGGCAGGCCCCCGGTGGCGTCGGCGGCCTCGTGCTCGCCGAGCCGCTGGACCTCAGTGACGCCGCTTCCCTGGAGCTGCGCACGATCGTCAGACCCGACGACGCAGCGGCGGACGGCGGCGCGGTGAAGGTCAAGGTCCGGGTCAGCGACGGCTCGGGGACCACCGTCACGGTCGACCCCGTCGGGGGCGTCGACCGGGCACCCCTGCCCTACGGCGCGTTCACCGAGAAGCTCTGGGCGCAGTCACTGCGGGTCGACCCGGCCACGCTGGCCGGCCTCGACCTGGCCGACATCACCGAGGTCTCGCTCGTCGGCCGTTCCGACCGCGGCCACGTCTACGTCCTGGACCTCAGCGCCGTCCCCGCGGACCTGGCCCCGGTGCCCGAGCGACGGCTCCCCCAGCTCGACGTCGGCACCCCCGAGGTCGCACGGACCGGACCGGGGACGTACGACGTCGTCACGCCGTACACGGTGTCGTCGGCCCTGGACTCCCCCGCCCTGCTCCGGCTCGTGCTGGCCGACCCCGACAGCGGCGGCGTGGTCACCAGCGCCGACCTGGAGATCCCCGCCGGGCCCACGTCCGGGGAACTGACCGTGGCCCTGCCGCTGGACTTCCGCGACGTACGCGGGCGGGCGCGGGTGCAGGTCCGCGCCTACGGGCTCGACGGCGTGGTCGCGCGCGCGTGGGTGCGGCAGACGTCGTTCCGTGACACCCGGGACCTGCCCCGGATCTCCGTGGAGCCCGTGCGGAACCGCATCGTCGAGGGTGAGCCGGCCCGGTTCCGGGTCAGCGTGTTCCCCGCACGGCAGTACTCGCTGTTCGGCTCGATCAGCGCGGTCCGCGGCGATCGCGCCCTGCAGCCGGCCCGGGTCGGCGACCTCGGTCAGGCCTGGGTACGCCGCTTCGTCCAGCCGCGCGCGGACGCCCTCCCGCTCACCCGGGTCTCGTTCGGCGTCACCACCCGGATCGCGCTCGGGGAGGACTCCACGATCGTGACGGTGCCGACCCGGCGCGACCCACGCACGGAGCCGGACCGCACCCTCGCGCTGCGGTTCATCTTCGAACGCGGCGTCCAGGCGCGGCCCGTCTCCTCGGTGCGGTTGAGCGACCGCTGACTCAGAAGGAGCTGAGCGCCTCGTTCAGTGTCGCGGAGGGACGCATCACCGCGTTCGCCTTCTCCGGGTCCGGCCAGTAGTACCCGCCGATGTCGGCCGGGTGGCCCTGGACCGCGAGCAGCTCGGCGGCGATGGTCTCCTCGTTGCTCGCCAGGGCGTCGGCCAGCGGCTTGAAGGCGGCGGCCAGCTCGGCGTCGTCGGACTGCGCGGCCAGCTCCTGGGCCCAGTAGAGCGCCAGGTAGAAGTGGCTGCCCCGGTTGTCCACGGTGCCCAGCCGCCGTCCCGGGGACTTGTTCTCGGCCAGGAAGGTCCCGGTCGCCCGGTCCAGCGTGTCGGCCAGCACCTGGGCCCGGGCGTTGCCCTGGGTCTGGGCCAGGTGCTCGAAGGAGGCCGCGAGCGCGAAGAACTCACCCAGGCTGTCCCAGCGCAGGTAGTTCTCCTTGACCAGTTGCTGCACGTGCTTGGGGGCCGAGCCGCCGGCACCGGTCTCGAACAGGCCGCCACCGTTCATCAGCGGAACGATCGAGAGCATCTTGGCGCTGGTGCCGAGCTCGAGGATCGGGAACAGGTCGGTGTTGTAGTCGCGGAGCACGTTGCCGGTCACCGAGATGGTGTCCTCGCCCCGACGGATGCGCTCCACCGAGTAGGTCGTCGCGGCGGCCGGGTCCATGATCTCGATGGTCAGGCCCTCGGTGTCGTGCTCGGGCAGGTACTGCTGGACCTTGGCGATCAGGTTGGCGTCGTGCGCGCGGGACTCGTCGAGCCAGAAGATCGCCGGTGCGCCGGTGGCCCGGGCCCGGGTCACGGCCAGCTTGACCCAGTCGCGGATCGGGGCGTCCTTGGTCTGGCAGGCACGCCACACGTCGCCGGCCTGGACGTCGTGGCTCATCAGGACCGCGCCGGCGGAGTCGACCACGCGCACGGTGCCGTCGGCCGGCACCTCGAAGGTCTTGTCGTGGGAGCCGTACTCCTCGGCGGCCTTGGCCATCAGGCCGACGTTGGGCACCGAGCCCATCGTGGTCGGGTCGTAGGCGCCGTGGGCGCGGCAGTCGTCGATGACGGCCTGGTAGACGCCGGCGTAGGAGGAGTCCGGGATGACGGCGAGGGTGTCGGCCTCCTGGCCGTCGGGGCCCCACATGTGACCGCCGATGCGGATCATCGCGGGCATCGAGGCGTCGATGATCACGTCGCTGGGCACGTGCAGGTTGGTGATGCCCTTGTCGGAGTCGACCATCGCCAGGGCGGGGCCCGCGGCGAGGTCCGCCTCGAAGGCGGCGAGGATCTCGGCGGCCTGCGGCAACTTCTCCACCCCGGCGAGCACGGTGCCCAGGCCGTCGTTGGCGCTCAGGCCCGCCTCGGCCAGGACCGCGCCGAACTGGCCTTCGCCGGTGCCGAAGAGCGAGGGGCAGAAGACCTCGACGACGTGGCCGAAGAGGATCGGGTCGGAGACCTTCATCATGGTCGCCTTGAGGTGCACCGAGAACAGCACGCCCTCGGCCTTGGCGCGGGCGACCTGCTCGGCGAGGAAGCTGCGCAGCGCGGCCACGTTCATGAAGGTGCCGTCGACCACCTCACCGGCCAGCACCGGGACGGACTCCTTGAGGACGGTCACGGTGCCGTCGGCCGCGACGTGTTCGATCCGCAGGGTGTCGTCGCCCGCGATCACGACCGACTTCTCGTTGGAGCGGAAGTCGTCGGCACCCATGGTGGCGACGTTGGTCTTGGAGTCGCTGCTCCACGCACCCATCGAGTGCGGGTGCTGGCGGGCGTAGTTCTTGACCGACTGCGGCGCGCGGCGGTCGGAGTTGCCCTCGCGCAGCACCGGGTTGACCGCGGAGCCCTTGATCTTGTCGTAGCGGGCCCGCGCGTCGCGCTCGTCGTCGGTCTGCGGGTCGTCGGGGTAGTCCGGCAGCGCGTAGCCCTTGCCCTGGAGCTCGGCGATGGCGGCCTTGAGCTGCGGGATGGAGGCCGACACGTTCGGCAGCTTGATGATGTTCGCCTCGGGCGTGGTCGCGAGCGCGCCGAGCTCGGCGAGGGCGTCGCCGATGCGCTGCTCCTCGCTCAGGTGCTCGGGGAAGGCCGCCAGGATGCGGCCGGCCAGGGAGATGTCGCGGGTCTCGACGGCCACGCCGGCCTTGGCGGCGTACGCGGAGATGATCGGGAGGAACGAGTACGTCGCCAGCAGCGGCGCCTCGTCGGTGTAGGTGTAGATGATCTTCGCGTCGCTCACGACGGGCTCCTCGGCTCGGCTGCTCAGGCGGGCTGCTGCTCACACTGGGGATCTCTTGACGTCAAGATACCTCACGTCCCGGGCGGCCCGCACACGCCCGCGACCCGGCCCATCCTGCCGCAGCGCGCGGGCGGGGTCACTCCCCCGCGGACTTGGCCCCGCCCGACATGCTGGAGGCATGGCTTCGATCGAGATCACCCGCACTGTCACGACAGCCGCCCCGATGGAGAAGGTGTACGCCTACCTCGCGGACTTCACCACGACGACCGAATGGGACCCCGGCACGGTCCGCACGATCCGCGTCTCCGGTGACGGCGGCCCCGGCACCCTCTACCGCAACACCTCCCGCTTCCTGGGTCGTGAGACCGAGCTCGACTACTCGGTGACCGACCGGCGCGAGGGAGAGCTCTTCCGGCTGCGCGGCCACAACAAGACCGTCGAGGCCGTGGACACGATGACGTTCCGCAGCACCTCCAGCGGCGGCACCGAGGTCCGCTACAACGCCGAGTTCACCTTCTCCGGCATCGTCGGGAAGCTCCTACCGTTGCTGCGCCCGGTCCTCTCCCCGGCCTTCACCAAGCTCGGCGACTCGGCGGCCGTGGGCATGCGCAGCGCGCTGGAGAAGCTGTGAGCGCCGCCGTCGGCCGTGCGGTCGACACCGTGCTCGACCGCACCGTCGTGCTCGGCTACTCCCAGGTCGGCTACGCGCTGCGTCGCCGGTTCGACTCCTGGCCGGCCGACCCGGCCCCGGACGCCCTACGGGGCAAGGAGGCCGTGGTCACCGGCGCAAGCAGCGGCCTGGGCCTGGCCACCGCCGCCGGGCTCGCGCGTCTGGGCGCCCACGTGCACCTCGTCGTACGCAACGTGGCCAAGGGCGAGGAGGCGCGCGCCGAACTGCAGAAGGCCGTCCCCGGCGCCGCGTTCGAGCTGTGGCGCTGCGACGTGTCGGACCTCGACGACGTACGCCGCTTCGCCGACGACCTCGCCGGCGCCCGCCCCGCGATCTCGGTGCTGGTCCACAACGCCGGCGTGATGCCGCCCGAGCGCAGCGTGTCGCCGCAGGGGCACGAGATGACCCAGGCGGTGCACGTGCTCGGCCCGATCCTGATGACCGAGTTGCTCAAGCAGCCGCTCGCGGCCGGCAACGGCCGCGTAGTGATGGTCACCTCGGGCGGGATGTACACCCAGCAGCTCCCGGTCGACGACCCGGAGTACCGGGTCGGCGCCTACAAACCCGCCACCGCGTACGCCCGCAGCAAGCGGGTCCAGGTGTCACTGCTGCCGGTGCTGGAGCAGCGCTGGTCGGCCGGCGGGTTCCACGTCCATGCGACCCACCCCGGGTGGGCCGACACCCCTGGAGTGGTCGACTCGCTGCCCGGCTTCCACAAGCTGACCAAGCCGATCCTGCGCGACGCCGACGGCGGTGCGGACACCACCGTGTGGCTCTCGGCGACCAGCCCGACCCCCGAGGGCGGGCGCCTGTGGCACGACCGGCGTCCGCGGCCGGACCACCTGGTGCCGTGGACCCGGGACAGCGCGGAGGACCGCGCCCGGATCTGGTCCTGGGTGCAGGGAGAGCTCGGCATCTGACGCGGTGCGGACGTCGAGGGCGGGCGCTGCTAGCGTCGGTCCTCGACGTTCCTCAGCCTGCGAAGGAGTCCCTCGTGACCCAGCCCGTCAAGGTGGCCGTGACCGGTGCCGCCGGCCAGATCGGCTACAGCCTGCTCTTCCGGATCGCCGCCGGCAACCTGCTCGGCCCGGACACCCCCGTGCAGCTCCAGCTGCTCGAGATCGAGCCGGCCCTCAAGGCGCTCGAAGGTGTCGTGATGGAGCTCGACGACTGCGCCTTCCCGACGCTGGCCGGTGTCGAGATCGGTCACGAGCCCACCAAGATCTTCGACGGGGTCAACCTGGCGCTGCTCGTCGGGGCCCGCCCCCGCGGCCCGGGCATGGAGCGCGGCGACCTGCTCTCGGCCAACGGCGCGATCTTCACCGCGCAGGGAAAGGCGCTCAACGAGGTGGCCGCCTCCGACGTGCGCATCGGCGTCACCGGCAACCCGGCCAACACCAACGCGCTGATCGCGATGACCAACGCCCCCGACATCCCTCGCGAGCGGTTCTCGGCGCTGACCCGTCTGGACCACAACCGGGCGATCTCCCAGCTCGCCGCGAAGACCGGCGCCAAGGTCACCGACATCACCAAGATGTCGATCTGGGGCAACCACTCCGCCACGCAGTACCCCGACATCTTCCACGCGGAGATCGGCGGCAAGAACGCCGCCGAGGTCGTCGGCGACCAGGAGTGGATCGAGAACACCTTCATCCCGACCGTGGCCAAGCGTGGTGCGGCGATCATCGACGCCCGGGGCGCCTCGTCGGCGGCCTCCGCCGCGTCGGCCACCATCGACGCCGCGCGCGACTGGCTGCTCGGCTCGGCCGAGGGCGACTGGGTGTCGATGGCCGTGGCCTCCGACGGTTCCTACGGCATCCCCGAGGGCCTCATCTACTCCTACCCCGTCACCACGAGCAACGGCGACTGGTCGATCGTGCAGGGTCTGGAGATCAACGAGTTCTCCCGGGCTCGGATGGACGCCACCGCGGCCGAGCTCGAGGACGAGCGTGCGGCCGTGACCGAACTGGGCCTCATCTGAGCCAGGTCTGATCTCGCGGGGTCGCCGGCCGCCTACGGGCAGCCGGCGACCTGCACGAGAACCCCGCTGAACTGCTCGACGTCGGCCTGGCTGCGCGACGTCGCGGCGTCCACCTCCCGCACCGACAACTCGTAGGTGCTGGGTCCGCACGGGATGACGGCGATGATCCCGAACCCGTCGGTGCGCAGCAGCCGGACCTGGGTCCCGGCCGCGTCCGCGGTGCCCAGCGGCCTGCCCTTCGTGGCATCGGCCGGCTTGGCGAAGGACCGCAGCACCAGGCTGCGATCGTCGACGCGACCGTAGGCGAAGGCGGTCGCGCCCTCGCTCTCGACCGTCCCCACCTCGGTGGCCCCCATGAGTCCGAGCACCTCGACCAGCGACCGTTCGCCGGCGTCGAGGGACGGAGAGGTCACGATCCGCGACGGATCGATGCTCGGGGACGCGTCCGGGTCCGAGGAGCCGTCGCAGGCCGCGAGGGTCGCCACGGCCAGGGCCGCGACCACGGCGGCCGTCGTGGGCCGCGATCGACGCGAGCGGATCATCCGGTGCCTCCTGAGGACGGGATCACGGCAGCGAGGGCGACCAGCCCGGCGCCGATGACGGTCATGGACGTGACGTCGACGAACTTGCGGCGGATGCCGAGCATCCCGGCGGCGGCATCGCTGAGCACCAGGCGGCCGACCGCGCCGGCGAGGAACGCCAACCCCATCAGCGTCAGCCCGGTTCGCCAGGCTCCTGCCACCACCACGACCAGGCCGGTCAGGGTGGCGAGCAGGACACCGAGGTAGACCACACCGCCCACGGTGCGCGGCTTGCGGACCACCGCGTGCTCCGGACCGGGCACCGGAACGGGAACCGAGGCCGGGTCGGCGGGCTCGGTCATCGCAGCGACTTCTCCGCCGCCTCCACGATGTTCGCCAGCAGCATCGCCCGGGTCATCGGACCGACGCCGCCCGGGTTCGGCGACACCCACCCGGCCACGTCGAGGACGTCGGCCGCCACGTCACCGGCGATCTTGCCGGCCGCGTCGCGCGAGACGCCCACGTCCAGGACGGCCGCGCCGGGCTTGACCATGTCGCCGGTGATGATGCCGGGCACGCCCGCGGCGGCCACCACGATGTCGGCGGCGCGCACGTGGGCGGCCAGGTCGCGGGTGCCGGTGTGGCACAGCGTCACGGTGGCGTTCTCGCTCCGACGCGTCAGCAGCAGGCCCAGCGGGCGCCCGACGGTGACACCCCGGCCGACCACGCACACCTCGGCGCCGGCGATCTCCACCCCGTGGCGGCGCAGCAGCTCGACGATGCCGGCCGGCGTACAGGGCAGCGGCGCCTCGCGCCCCAGCACCAACCAACCCAGGTTCGTGGGGTGCAGCCCGTCGGCGTCCTTCGTCGGGTCGATCAGCCCGAGGATGTGGTTCTCGTCCATGTGCTTGGGCAAGGGCAGCTGGACGATGTAGCCGGTGCACGCCGGGTTCGCGTTGAGCTCCGCGATCGCCTCCTCCACCGCCGACTGGGGCGCGTCGGCGGGCAGGTCCACGCGGATCGACTCGATGCCGACCTCCGCGCAGTCCTTGTGCTTGCCCGCGACGTACCACCGGCTGCCGGGGTCGTCACCGACGAGCACGGTGGCGAGCCCTGGGACCACGCCCTGCTCGGCGAGCTTGGCGACCCGCTCGGTGAGCTCGCTCTTGATGGTGGCCGCGGTGGCCTTGCCGTCCAGGATCTGCGCTGTCACGACGGGGTGCTCCTTCGAAGGCTGGGGGACGTCAGTGGAAGAAGTGCCGGGTACCGGAGAAGTACATCGTGACTCCGGCCGCCTTCGCCGCGGCGACGACCTCCTCGTCGCGCACCGAGCCGCCGGGCTGGACGACGGCGCGCACGCCCGCGTCCAGCAGGATCTGCAGCCCGTCGGCGAACGGGAAGAACGCGTCGCTGGCCGCCACAGCTCCGGCGGCGCGGTCACCGGCGCGGCTGACGGCGAGGCGGCACGAGTCCACCCGGTTGACCTGCCCCATGCCGACACCGACCGAGGCGCCGTCGGCGGCGAGCAGGATCGCGTTGGACTTCACCGACCGGCAGGCCCGCCAGGCGAAGGCCAGGTCCGCCAGGGTCTGCGCGTCCGCGGGCTCACCGGAGGCGAGCGTCCAGGTGGTCGGGTCGTCGCCCTCGGCCTGGAGGACGTCGGTGTGCTGCATCAGTAGCCCGCCCGAGACGGGACGGATCTCGGCGCCGCCACGGTGGCTGTCGCCGGGCACCACCAGGATGCGCAGGTTCTTCTTGCGGGCCAGCACGTCCACCGCGCCGTCCTCGTAGCCGGGCGCGACGATCACCTCGGTGAACACCTCGGAGACCTGCTCGGCCATCGCCACCGAGACCGGTGTGTTGGTGGCGATCACGCCTCCGAAGGCCGAGACCGGGTCGCAGGCGTGTGCCTTGCGATGGGCCTCGGCGACGTCCGCGCCGACCGCGATGCCGCAGGGGTTGGCGTGCTTGATGATCGCCACCGCCGGGCCCTCGAAGTCGTAGGCCGCCCGACGCGCGGCGTCGGCGTCGACGTAGTTGTTGTACGACATCTCCTTGCCGTGCAGCTGCTCGGCGCCGGCCAGCCCACCCCCGGGGAAGCCGGTGTAGAGCGCAGCCGGCTGGTGCGGGTTCTCGCCGTAGCGCAGCACCGCGGAGCGCTCCCAGGTGGCGCCGACCCAGGCCGGGAAGCCGGTGCCGTCGCTGGTGTCGGTCAGCACGCTGCCCATCCAGGAGGCCACCGCCACGTCGTACGACGCGGTGTGCGCGAACGCCTGCGCGGCGAGCTGCTGCCGCTGGGCCAGGGTGAAGCCGCCGTCGGCGACCGCGGCGAGGACGTCGCCGTACCGCGCGGGGTCGACCACAACGGCGACGCTCGGGTGGTTCTTGGCCGCCGCGCGCACCATCGACGGGCCACCGATGTCGATCTGCTCCACGCACTCGTCCGGGGTGGCGCCCGAGGCGACGGTGGCGGTGAAGGGGTACAGGTTCACCACGACGAGGTCGAACGGCTCCACGCCGAGCTCGGTCAGCTGCTCCTGGTGCGACTCCAGCCGGAGGTCCGCGAGGATCCCGGCGTGGACCCGGGGGTGCAGCGTCTTGACCCGGCCGTCGAGGCACTCGGGGAAGCCGGTGAGGTCCTCGACCTTGGTGACCGGAAGGCCCAGCCCTTCGATCAGCTTCGCCGACCCTCCGGTGGAGACCAGCGAGACCCCGGCCGCGTGCAGGCCGCGCGCGAGCTCCTCCAGACCGGTCTTGTCGTAGACCGAGACCAGCGCCCGCTTGATCTCGCGCTTGCTGGACGAACCTGTTGCGCTCACTGTCCGAACCGGACCTTCCTGTCAGTGATGGTGAAACCTTCTCGGGCCAGACGGCCCACGTTCTCGACGAGCATCTCCCGCTCGGCGGTCTTGATCCGCTCGTGCAGCGTCTCGGTGTCGTCGTCGTCGAGGACCGGCACCGCCACCTGCGCGACGATCTGGCCGGTGTCGACCCCGGCGTCGACGACGAAGAGGGTGGCGCCGGTGATCTTCACGCCGTAGGCCAGCGCATCGGCGGGGCCGTGCATGCCCGGGAACGACGGCGAGAGCGCCGGGTGGGTGTTCACGCAGCGACCCTCGAACTCGCTGAGGAACTCCTCCCCCACGAGCTTCATGAAGCCGGCCAGGACGATCAGGTCGGGCCGGTGGTCCGCACAGGTGCGGGTCAGCGCCCGGTCCCACTCCTCGCGGCTCGCGAAGTCGGCGACCCGGTGCACGAAGGTCGGTACGCCGTGGCGCTGCGCGCGGGCGAGCCCCTCGATACCGTCACGGTCCGCGCCCACGGCGACGACCTCGGCGCCGTACGCCGGGTCCTCGCACGCGTCCAGCAGCGCCTGCAGGTTGGTGCCCGAGCCCGAGACGAGGACGACCAGGCGCGCAGGGGCGCGGTCGGGGTGGTGGGGCACCCGCAGAGGATACCGATCCGCGGACGTGCTCAGTCGCGCGGCAGCGGGATGCGGACGGTGTGCTCGGCGGAGAGGTCGACCTGCTCGGTGGGCTCGTCGATCGGCTCGTCCTCCACCGGCACCCGGACGTGACGCACCAGCGCCGCGACGAGGCCTCCGACAGCGCCGCCGAGGCCGAGGGCGGCCAGGGCCAGCCCGGTCACCTCCGGCACCGAGGCTCCGGTGACGGCCATCCGACCGGGGCCCACGGAACCTCCCGCGGCCCACACCAGCACCGCCAGCAGGAGAGCCGCGAGCACGCCGCCGGCGAGGCCGCGGGCAGCGCCGCGCCACCAGGACCGCTCGGGGTAGACCCGGGCGACCAGCAGCGCCGCGAGTCCGGCCAGGACCGGCGGGACCACCACGAACGCCCACCCCCAAGACGGACCCGGACCGGTGGCGGGCAACGCCGCCAGGGCGGGCACCGCCGGGACCGGGCCGAGCAGCACCTGGGAGGGGGCCACCACCGTGCCGGCGCCGACCGCGAATCCCGGGCCGAGCAGATAGGTGGCGCCGAGCACAGCCAGGTTCGGCGAGGCCAGGAGCAGCAGCATGGTCATCACCAACGCGTCACCGGTGTCGGGCTCGAGGGCGGAGAAGACCTCCCCGGCAGCCCCGCTGTGCAGCGCCAGCGAGACGCCGGCCAACAACGATCCCGCGGCGAGCAGGAGCAGCACGGTGGCGAACGCGCCGAGCACGACCGCACGGGCGCTGCGGGGCACCCGCAGCACGAGAGTCCGCAGTTGACCGGTGCCGGCCAGCAGCCCGGGACCACCGGCCAGGACGCCCATGCCCAGGCCGCCGAGGAACGCCTGCGCCAGGTGCGGTTGGACCGCGGGGACCGAGGCGAGCACCGCGACCAGGACCGCGACGGTGGCGTAGGTGGCGCCGAGGACCGCGGTGGCCAGCCCCCACGTGGTGAGATCCAGACCCCCACGGGTGCGCTCGGGTCGGGGCAGGCCGCTGCGCAGCAGCGAGGACGGGGGCGACCCGGCACCGGGACCGTCGTCGGCGCGCCGACCCGCCCACCGGGCCGTCCGGTAGGTGAGCCAGGCGGTCAACGCGGTCAGCCCCAGCGGGCTGGCGGTGACGGTCACGGCGGCGACGTCGAGGTGGGTGCCGTGCGCCAGCAACCACGCGTCGGAGGCCAGCCGCAACGCGGAGCGGGTCGTGCCGTGGGCGCCGCCGTCGGAGGCGAACCAGCCCGCGAGGGCCATCGCCCAGCCGACCAGCAGAACGCCGGCCGGGGCGATCAGCCCGGCGGCGAGCGCCATCAGCGCGAGGGGTCGACGCGGGGCTGTCGCGTCACCGGGTGACTGACGGCGAGGGGGGCGAAGGCTCAGCAGGTCGGTCATCGTCCCCAGTCTCACCCAGCCGGAGGTCGTGTCCCCGCTGCCACGCCGCGCGGCCGTCCCCGGCGGCGCCGTGGCGCCGGCGGGTAACCTCGAGTCCGGTCCAGGAGCGGGAGGCGAGAGGTATGCGGGAGGCGACGTTCGACGCCTTCTACCACCGCTCCCGCGCCGGGCTGCTCGGCGAGGCCTTCGTCCTCACCGGGGACCTGGCCGCCGCGGCGCACGGCACCCGCGACGCGTACGTCTCGCTGTGGCACCACTGGGCCCGGGTCGCCGAGGGAGCGCACGGCGAGGCCTCCGAGGCCGACCTGCTGAGGTGGACCCGGCACCACGCCTGGCGCTCGGCCCAACGTCGTCACACCGGACGCGTGTGGCACCGCCCTCCGGCGCTGCCTCCCGACCTCGATGCGCTCCTGCAGGCCGTCCAGCAGATCAGCGGGCGCGGCCGCCGGCTGATCGTCGCGACGCATGTCGCCGGGCTCCCCCTGGCCGATGCCGCGCAGGAGATCGGGCGCACCCCCGAGGCCGCAGCGGAGCGGCTCGCGCGAGCCGAGCAGCAGGTCGTCCGGCGTACCGGCCTGGACCCGGCCGAGCTCCCCGTGCGGCTGCGCGAACTGGCCCGCGCCGTCAGCGGGCCCGAGGGCACCCTCGGGCTGCCCGGGACGCCCGCGATCCTGAGGTCCGGGGCACGCCGGCGGCGCGGCCAGGCCGCGGTGGTCGGGGTGGCGACGATCGCGCTGACCCTGGGCGTGGGGGCGCTCGCCCGGCAGGACCCGGACACCCCGGCGACCGGTGCGTCACCGACACCGACGACGCCCACCCCCGAGGTGCCGGCGGTGGTCCTGACGGACCTGGCGCTGACCGAGGACGACCTCGACGCGCTTCCCGGCCGTTTCACGACCGAGGAGACCAGCGCCAACACCGAGGGCGACGGGCTGGTGCTGCCCTGCCAGCAGGCCCGGTACGCCGACCCGGCCGGACTCGACGCGCTGGTGCGGACCTTCACGGCTCCCCGACGCCCCGGTCGTGTCGGCCCCGAGCAGGTGGTCCAGACGATCGAGCTGTCCGAGGACCGGGCCGCTGCCCGCGCGGCGTACGACGCCGTGGTCGGGTGGCTGGCCACCTGCGACGAGGAGCGGGCCTGGCTGCGGACCACGTTCGAGGTCTCCGGGGTCGGCGAGGAGGCGGTCGTGGTCGAGGTCGACCTCCCCGGCGACCGGCGCAGCACGCGGCAGGTGGCGGTCGCCAGGACCGGCGCGATGCTGACCGCGGTCGCCGTGGCCGGTCGCGGGGACGGCCCGAGTCCGCGGACCGCCGCAGCGCTGGTCGCAGCCGCGGTGGACCGCCTCTGCACCGACGCGCCGTGCACCGGACGCCTCCGAGTCCGCCGCACCGCACCGCCGGAGACCGGTGAGGCGAGCGGGCTTCTCACCGCCGTCGACCTCCCACCCCCCAGCGCGGTGACGCGGGCCTGGGTCGGCACGGACGCGGAACCGGCCCGGCGGGCCAACCCGGCGGCGACGCCGTGCGACGCGACCTCCTTCGCCGATGCCGACCGACCGCGCACCCGCACGTTCCTGGTGCCGGGAGGCCGGCTGCCGGTGCGCTTCGGCCTGGCCCAGACGGTCGGCGAACTGGGCAGCGTCGGGGCCGCGACCCGGTTCGTGGACCGGGCGATCGCCCGGCTGGACTCCTGCGCCGACCGGGAGGTCACCGCCGAGGTGGTCCGGGCACCGGCCGGCCCCCGACCCGACGGCGGCACCACGGCGGCGTGGACGGTCACCACCGCCGTGGCCGAGGACGCCGAGGTCGTGTTCCGGGTCGGGGTCGTCCGGGTGGGCCGCCTGGTCACCCAGGTGACCTTCCTGCCGGCCGCCGGGGCCGACCTGGCTCCCGAGGCGTTCGCCGGGGTGCTGCGTCGGGCGGGCGAACGTCTCCGCGAGCGCGCCTGACCCAGCCTGCCGTGGTGGGTTAGCGTCAGGCCATGTCCACGTCCTCCTCGCCCCTGACCCGCGCCGACGCCGAGGCACTGGACTTGCAGAACCCGTTGCTGGGTCGTCGCGACCTGTTCGATCTCCCGGACGACGTCGTCTACCTGTGCGGCAACTCCCTCGGCGCCCTGGTGCGCGGCGTGCCCGAGCGGGTCGCCGCGGCGGTGACCGGTGAGTGGGGCGCAGACCTCGTCTCGGCCTGGAACACCGCGGACTGGACGCACCTGTCCGCGCGGGTGGCTGCACGCATCGCCCCGCTCGTCGGCGCCCGCAGCGGCAGCGACCTCAGCGTCGGGGACTCCACCTCGGTCACCCTCTTCCAGGCCCTGACCGCGGCCGCGGCCCTGCGCCCTGACCGCCGTGTCCTGGTGGTCGAGCCGACCACGTTCCCCACCGACGGCTACGTCGCCCAGGGTGTCGCCCGGTTGCTCGGCCTCGACCTACGCTGGTGCGACCCGGCCGACCCGACGGCGGCGTTGGACGAGGACGTCGCGGTGCTGTGCCTGACCCAGGTCAACTTCCGCACCGGCGCGCTCTACGACATCGCCGCGGTGTCGGCGGCCGCGCACGAGTCCGGCGCGGTCACCGTGTGGGACCTGAGCCACTCCACGGGCGCCGTCCCGGTGGCCTTGGAGGACGACGGCGCGGACTTCGCCGTGGGCTGCACCTACAAGTACCTCAACGGCGGGCCCGGAGCTCCGGCGTACCTGTGGGTCGCGCAGCGCCATCAGTCGGCTGCATTGCCGGGCATCCAGGGCTGGTGGGGCCACACCCGACCGTTCGCAATGGTGCGCAACTTCGAGCCGGCGGAGGGCGCCACCCGCTTCACCGTCGGCACACCACCCGTGCTCGCGCTGACCGCCCTGGAGCGCGCGCTGGAGGCGTTCGAGGGCGTCGACCTCGCCGACGTACGCCGGGTGTCGCTCTCCTTGACCGACCTGGTGATGCGCCTGGTCGCCGAGCAGCTCCCCGACCTGGAGGTCCTCACCCCGGCCGAGCACAGGCGCCGCGGCAGCCAGGTCGCGCTGCGCCACCCGGACGCGTACGCCGTGGTCCGCGCCCTCATCGACCGCGGCGTGGTCGGGGACTTCCGTGAGCCCGACGTGATCCGGTGGGGGTTCGCGCCGCTCTACGTGCGCCACGTCGACGCATTCGACGCCGTCGCGGCGCTCGCGGACGTGCTGCGCACCGCGGCGCACCGCGACCCTGCCTACGCCCAGCGCCTCGCGGTCACCTGAGCGTCAGCGTCGACGCGGCGCCCAGGCCGGCGGTCCCACGAGCCACAGCGTCGAGGCCAGCGCCACGATGACCCAGGGCAGATCCCCGAACGCGGCGAAGACCATCAGCACCGCGAGCAACGGCAGCAGCCGCATCCGGATCCGCCAGCGCTGTCGCGCCGGTGACGTACGCCGCGGCACGGGTCGCGGCGCCAGCAGCGGCAGATCCGCGAACAGCGGCGTCAGGTCGGCTGCCGTGCGGGCCTGCCACACGCGCCCGCTGCGCTCCTCGAACTCCTCCTGGTCCAGCCGGCCGGCGACGAAGTGCTCGGTGAGTGCCTGGAGCGCGAACTCACGGTCGGCGTCGCCGATCCGGACGACGGGCTGGCCGACCCGGACTCCCGTGCGCACGCCCTGCCAGGCGCCCTGCACGGTCATCGCGACCGCCTGCTGGACGTTCTGCTGCCAGGTCTCGGCCCAGGCGGGCCGGGGGGCCGACCGTGGGTGCGGGTGACGGGACCCGGGGTGGTGCGCGGAGTGGCTCATGACTCCGGCTCCCCGTCGGCGAGGATCGTGTAGAGCCGGCGGCGCGTATCGGAGAGGATCTCCGCCGCTTCGGCCTGCTGCTGACGGGTGCCGGTGGTGATCACCTGCCACACCGCGCCGAGGACCTGGCCGATGACCGGCTTGAGGTCCGGACCCTCGTCGGTGCCGCTCTGCACCTGCGCCTCGTCGAAGGGACGCCAGGTCGCGGCGAGCTCGTCGGGGTGCTCGGCGACGTAGGACTCCCCCGTCGCGCTGAGCCGCAGCAGACGCCGCCCCTGGGAGGTGTCGCCCTCGACGAGGCCCTCGTCCTCCAACTGCTGGATCGTCGGGTAGACCGAGCCCGGGCTGGGCTTCCAGAGGCCCGAGGTGCGCTCGGCGATCTGCTGGATGATCTGGTAGCCGTTCATCGGGCCGGTCGCGAGCACGTCCAGGACTGCCGCACGGACGTCGCCGCGGCGCACTTTCGGTGCGCCTCGGGCGGCCTGTCCCGCTTCGGCGAACCCGAGCAGCCCGGCCACCCAGGGCGGCGGACCGCCCTTGCGCCACGGCTGCTGGGCCCCTCCGGCGGACCATCCGGCCCCACCGGGGATCCAGCTCTCCCATCCGCCTCGACCGTTCACGAGACTCCCTCCACAATCAGTCGCGATACTCTGACGATATATCGCTACTGGTCGCCGAACAAGGCGCTCACGGCGACCTCGAGGACGACGAACGGCCCCTCCGGCGAGGTGCCGGAGGGGCCGTTCGATGTCGCTGGTGTCGCTGGTCCAACTGCCGGACCTCAGAGGGTCTCGAGGATCTCCCGCATCAGCCGCGCGGTCTCCGAGGGGGTCTTGCCCACCTTGACACCGACGGCCTCGAGGGCCTCCTTCTTGGCCTGCGCGGTGCCCGAGGAGCCGGACACGATGGCGCCGGCGTGGCCCATGGTCTTGCCCTCGGGAGCGGTGAACCCGGCCACGTAGCCGACGACCGGCTTGGTGACGTGGTCCTTGATGTAGGCCGCCGCACGCTCCTCGGCGTCACCGCCGATCTCGCCGATCATCACGATCGCCTCGGTCTCCGGGTCCTCCTCGAAGGCCTTGAGGCAGTCGATGTGGGTGGTCCCGATGATCGGGTCGCCGCCGATGCCGACGCAGGTGGTGAACCCGTAGTCGCGCAGCTCGTACATCATCTGGTAGGTCAGCGTGCCCGACTTCGACACCAGCCCGACCTTGCCGGACTTGGTGATGTCGGCCGGGATGATGCCGGCGTTGGACTTCCCGGGGCTGATCAGGCCCGGGCAGTTGGGGCCGATGATCCGGGTGGTGCCGCCCTTGGCCACCGCGTAGGAGTAGAACTCCGCGGTGTCGTGGACGGCCACGCCCTCGGTGATCACCACGGCCAGGCCGATGCCGGCGTCGACGGCCTCGATGACCGCGGCCTTCGTGAACGCCGGAGGCACGAAGAGCACCGACACGTCCGCGCCCGTGGCCGCCATCGCCTCGGCGACGGTGCCGAAGACCGGGATCTCGGTGCCGTTGATGTCCACCTTCTCGCCGGCCTTGCGCGGGTTCACGCCGCCGACGATCTGGGTGCCCGAGGCGAGCATGCGCGTGGTGTGCTTCATGCCCTCGGAGCCGGTCATGCCCTGGACGATGACCTTGCTGTTCTCAGTGAGGAAGATTGCCATTGTTCTCTTTCCGTCCTCAGGCGTTCGCCAGCTCGGCGGCCTTGTCGGCCGCGCCGTCCATGGTGTCGACCAGGGTCACCAGCGAGTGGTTCGCCTCGTTCAGGATGCGGCGACCCTCCTCGACGTTGTTGCCGTCGAGCCGGACCACCAGCGGCTTGTTCGCCTCGTCGCCCAGCAGCTCCAGGGCGTGCACGATGCCGTTGGCCACCGCGTCGCAGGCGGTGATGCCGCCGAAGACGTTGACGAAGACGCTCTTGACCTGCGGGTCGCCCAGGATGATGTGCAGACCGTCGGCCATCACCTGCGCGGACGCGCCGCCGCCGATGTCGAGGAAGTTCGCCGGCTTCACGCCGCCGTGGTTCTCCCCGGCGTAGGCCACGACGTCGAGCGTCGACATGACCAGACCAGCGCCGTTGCCGATGATGCCGACCGAGCCGTCGAGCTTGACGTAGTTCAGGCCCTTGTCCTTGGCGGCCGCCTCCAGCGGGTCCTCCTCCGAGCGGATCTCGAAGTCGGCGTGGTCGGGGTGGCGGAAGTCGGCGTTGGCGTCGAGCGTCACCTTGCCGTCGAGTGCCTCCAAGGAGCCGTCGGCCAGCTTGACCAGCGGGTTCACCTCGACCAGCGAGGCGTCCTCCTTGATGAACACGTCGTACAGCTTGGCGATGACGTCCTTGGCCTGCTCGGCCACCTCGGCCGGGAACCGGGTCGCCGCGACGATCTCGTCCAGCTTCGCGGCGTCGCAGCCGACCTGCGGGTCGATGGACACCTTGGCGACCGCGTCGGGGTTCTCCACCGCGGTGACCTCGATCTCCACGCCGCCCTCGATCGAGGCGATGCAGAGGTAGTTGCGGTTCGCCCGGTCGACGAGGAAGGAGAAGTAGTACTCCTCCGCGATCGCCGCCGCCGGTGCGAGCAGCACCCGGTGCACCGTGTGGCCCTTGATGTCCATGCCGAGGATCTCCTCGGCCTTGGCCGTCGCGTCGGCGGGGTCGGTCGCCAGCTTGACGCCACCGGCCTTGCCGCGGCCGCCGGTCTTGACCTGCGCCTTGACGACCACGCGGCCGCCCAGCGCCTCGGCCGCGGCGGCGGCGTCCTCGGGCTTCTCGATGACGGTGCCGAGAGTCACTGGCACGCCGTGCTTGGCGAAGAGTTGCTTCGCCTGGTACTCCATCAGGTCCACGCTGGTCGCCTGTCTGTGTCGTGGGAGGTCCCGCACTCCTCGGGCGAGCGCGGGCATGCTTTTCGCACCCTAGACCGCTGGGCGCGGACCGGCCACGTCGCCTCAGTCACACAGGCCGAGCGGTCGTTGTTTTGCGACGGATGGTAAAGCGCACGTACCCTCGAGTGGTCCCTGCCACGAGACACGGAGAACTGCCGCGTGCCTGCCCGCTATTCCGGAAAGCGTGTTCAACGCGCCCCCGGCCGCTCGCAAGCGCGTCTCGGGACCCGTTTTCGCGGCGGGCTGCCGTCGCTCGTCGGCCTCGTCGCCGTCACCGTCGCGACCGCCGGTGCGCTGACCTCGGCCGCCTCGGTCCCCGGCACCGACCAGGCTCCCGACGGGGTCCAGGGGTACGCCGCCCAGGCGACCGCTCTGACCGGCAGCACCGGCGCCTCGGTCTCCAGCGCCCTGGCCGGACGCTCCGCGCGGGTCAGCCGCGACACCGCCCGCCAGGCTCTCGCCGACGCCGCGGACGAGGATCTCAAGGCCGCCGCCGAGGCCCAGGCCCAGCAGCGCAACGCCGCCCTGGCCAAGCTCGCCGCGAGCGCGGAGAAGCACGCCGCGGAGATCGCCCAGAACGCCTGGCAACTGCCGTTGCCGGCAGGCTCCTACCGTCTGACGAGCCGCTTCGGCGAGTGCAGCTACCTGTGGTCGCACTGCCACACCGGTCTGGACCTGGCAGCCCCCAGCGGCACCCCGATCCTGTCCATCGCCAACGGCGTCGTGACCGAGGCCGGCTACGACGGTGCCTACGGCAACAAGATCGTGGTCACGCTCGAGGACGGCACCGAGCTCTGGTACTGCCACATGTCGTCCTTCAGTGCCAGCGTCGGCGACCGGGTCGTCGGCGGGTCGCAGCTGGGCACCGTCGGGTCGACCGGCAACACCACCGGACCGCATCTGCACCTCGAGGTTCGCCCCGGCGCGGGCGACCCCGTCGACCCCTACACCGCCATGTCGGTCAAGGGTCAGACCCCCTGACCGACCTTCCGGGGTCGTGGCGGTCTAGAGCTTCTCGACCGGGGCGTAGCGCAGCAGCAGCCTCTTGACGCCCTGCGACCCGAAATCGATCGACGCCACCGCCTGCGCGCCGGCGCCCTCCACCGAGACCACGGTGCCCAGTCCGAACGTGTCGTGCGTGACCCGATCCCCGGCGGCCAGCGTCGGCACCTCGCGTTGGACCGACTTGGACTGCGCCGCTGCCTTGATCGCACTGGTGCCGAAGCGCTGCTGCAGCCCGCGGCCGCGCGAGGGCAGCGCGGGCATGACCGCGCGCGACCAGGAGGTCTGCTCCGCCGCCGTACGCTTCCAGTCGACGAGATCGACGGGGACCTCGTCGAGGAAGCGGGACGCCGGGTTGTGGGACGGGGCGCCCCAGGCGGAGCGGACCACCGCCCGGGAAAGGTAGAGCCGCTCCCGGGCGCGGGTCAGCCCGACGTAGGCCAGCCGCCGCTCCTCCTCCAGTTCGGTCTGGTTGCCCAGCGAGCGCAGGTGCGGGAAGACACCGTCCTCCAAACCGGTCAGGAACACCACGGGGAACTCCAGCCCCTTGGCGGTGTGCAGCGTCATCAGCGTGACCACCCCGCCGTCCTCCCCGTCGTTGTCGGGGATCTGGTCGGAGTCGGCCACCAGCGCGACCCGCTCGAGGAACTCCGCGACCCCCGGCGTCACCGGAGCCAGGTCGGCCGGGTCGGCCGAGGGCGGCGGCAACGGCTCGTCGGAGAACTCGCGGGCGACCGCGACCAGTTCGGCGAGGTTCTCCACCCGGGACTCGTCCTGCGGGTCGTCGCTGTTCTCCAACTCGGCGAGGTAGCCCGAACTCGTCAGCACCCGCTCGAGCACGACGTCGGCCCGTTCGCCGGAGGCGGCGAGCGCGACCAGATCCTCCATCACCGCGACGAAGCCACGGATGGCGTTGACCGAGCGCGACGCGATGCCCGGCGCCTCGTCGGCACGGCGCAGCGCCTCCCAGAACGTGGTCATGTCGCGGCGGGCCAGCGCCTCCACGCACGCCTCGGCCCGGTCGCCGATGCCGCGCTTGGGCACGTTGAGGATGCGACGCAGGCTGATCTCGTCGGCGGGGTTGGCCAGGAACCGCAGGTAGGCGAGCGCGTCGCGCACCTCCTTGCGCTCGTAGAACCGGACGCCGCCCACGACCTTGTAGGGCAGGCCCACCCGGATGAAGACCTCTTCGAACACCCGGGACTGGGCGTTGGTCCGGTAGAAGACCGCCACGTCCCGCGCCTTCGCGGCGCCCTCGTCGGAGAGCCGGTCGATCTCCTCGGCGACGAACCGCGCCTCGTCGTGCTCGTCGTCGCCGACGTAGCCAACGATCCGCTCACCCTCGCCATTGTCGGACCACAGGTTCTTCACCTTGCGCCCGGAGTTGCGGCTGATCACGCTGTTGGCGGCGGTGAGGATGTGCTGGGTGGAGCGGTAGTTCTGCTCCAGCAGGATCGTGCGGGCCTCGGGGAAGTCCTCCTCGAAGGCGAGGATGTTGCGGATGTTCGCCCCGCGGAAGGCGTAGATCGACTGGTCGGCGTCGCCCACCACCATCAGCTCCGAGGGGCCCACCCCGCCGTCGCCGTCGGGCAGGTCGGGGTCGTCGCCGCCGGCGGCCGCCGGCCGCCCCACCGCGTGCCCGCAGAGTTCGCGGATCAGCGCGTACTGCGCGTGGTTGGTGTCCTGATACTCGTCGACCAGGATGTGACGGAACCGGCGCCGGTAGGTCTCCCGCACCGCGGGGAACGCCTGGAACAGGTGCACCGTGGTCATGATCAGGTCGTCGAAGTCGAGCGCGTTGGCCGCCCGCAGCCGCCGCTGGTAGAGCCCGTAGGCCTCGGCGAACGTGCGCTCGGTGTCGTTGGCGGCCGCAGACGCCGCGGCCTCGTGGTCGAGCAGTTCGTTCTTCTGGTTCGACACCCAGTTGAGCACCGCCCGCGGCTGGTAGCGCTTGGGGTCGAGCTCGAGCTCCTTGAGCACCAGCGTCATCAGCCGCAGCGAGTCGGCGGCGTCGTAGATCGAGAACGACGACTTGTAGCCGAACTTCTCGATCTCCTTGCGGAGGATGCGCACGCACGCGGAGTGGAAGGTCGAGACCCACATCACCCGGGCCCGGCGACCCACCAGCTCCTCCACCCGCTCCCGCATCTCCGCGGCGGCCTTGTTGGTGAAGGTGATGGCCAGGATCGACCCGGGGTGGGCACCCCGCTCCGCGATCAGCCAGGCGATCCGGCGGGTCAGGACCCGGGTCTTGCCCGACCCGGCGCCCGCGACCACCAGCAGCGGCGCGCCGGCATGGGTCACCGCCTGCCGCTGCGGCTCGTTGAGACCGTCGAGAAGGGCCTCGGAGGTGGGGCGCGGCGCACGGGCACCGGAGAGCTGCTCGCGGTCGAACAGACCCTGCTCAGCTTCGGTCATGCGGGACGCCTGGCGGCCGGGGACGGGGAACGTGGCACTCATGTCCGGCTCAGCCTACGTCCGCGGTCCGACAGGTCCGGACAGGCGCGGTCGAGGCTGTTAAGTCGTTGCTAAGCGCCGGGCCGCAGAGTCCTCTCAGAGCGGCCCACCGGGGGCCGCCGGACTCCCAGGAGGACCCCATGCGCACCAACGTCGCCGGCACCGTCGCCCCCGTCGCTACCCCCGCCGCCCGCCCGCTCGCCACCCGCCGCACGCTGGCCCGCCGTACCCTGCGCCCCCTCACCAGGCGCGCGCTGGCACCGCTGGCCCTGGTGGTCGCCCTGGTCGCCGGTCTGCTCGGCGTCGCGACGCCGGCCCAGGCCGCCGGCTACCTCAACGAGGGCACCTACTCGATGAACACCTACTACGGCGCGGCGAGCGGGTGGGGCTACATCACCTCCGACCTGCGCAGCTTCACGGTCTCGGGCTACACCCGCGACGTCCGCAACGACGGCTACTGCGCGGTCTCCCAGGCTCGGGCCCTGGTCAACGGCACCGCGGTCACCGGCTGGTACAAGGTCTCTGCGACCTGCTCCACCACGACCAGCGCCTACGGCTCCTCGCCCTGGGTGACCGCGTCGCGCCAGGTCAACCAGATCCAGGTCCGCTCCTGCCAGGCCGACCGCAACGGCGTCGCCATCGGCACCTGCTCGGCCCCGGTGTACGTCTCCGGCTGGCGGACGATCGCCTACTGAGCGGTCGTGCGACGCCCACTCGGCGGCGGGACGCCCTCAGCGTCCCGTCGCCGAGAAGTGGTGCAGGTCGAGCACCGAGGTGAAGGTGCCGCCCCAGGTCCACCCGATCGCGGAGAAGGCGCGCACCACGACCCCGGCGGGCTCGATCATGCCGGGGCGCCGCCAGTCGCGGTCCAGGTACGCCGAGGCCAGTTCGGGCAGGACGAGATCCCCGCGCTGGTAGGGGTTCTGGAACGGGTTGACGGCCTGGGTCACCAGCCGGACGTCCTCGAGCGGGAACCGCGCGTCCCACAGCCGGTGGAAGACCGACACTACGTCCCGGGCCACCGATGTGTTCACCACCAGCTCGCCCGTGTGCGGCAGGTCGTCGAACCCCCAGAACCCGACCCGCAGGATCCGCAGGTCGCCCAGGTCGACCGGGCAGCCAGGTCGCCAGGCCAGGTCGGTACGCCGCACCAGGGCCGCGGTGACCGGGGCGATCTCGGCGGTGAACCGCACGGGGTCGGGCGGTGGCAGCCGGTCGGGGGTGGGCAGCAGGCGCACCCGGAGCGTCCGCGGGGTCGGCCGGACCTGGCCGAAGCCGTCGTCGCGCAACGGCAACGGCGAGGCGCCGACCACCCAGTCCGAGTACGCCGGGCCGGGGGTCGGGGTGGGGGTCGGGGTCTCGCTGGGGATCGGGGTGGCGCTGGGGCTGGGCGTCGGGCGCGCGGCCTCCCGTCCCGGCAGGTCCGTGGAGCAGGCCGGGAGGAGCAGCGCCGCCGCGAGGGCGACAGCACCGGCCCCGGCCTTCACGAGACGGGCCTCACCAGAAGACGGCCACCGCGACGTTGAGCGTGGTCAGGCCGAGCAGCGCGAAGAACAGTCCGTCGGTCAGGCTCGGCTTCTTGCGGTTCATCAGGATCAGGGCGGTGATGGCCAGGGCGACCACCAGCTTGACGCCGATCTTGGCGTGGTTGACGTCGGCGTCGTCGGACTCGAGCACGCCGACGATGAGCACGCCGGTCACCAACTGGGTGAGTGCGCCGTGGAACATCGCCATGTTGACCACTCGGGGGTTCGCCTTGAGCTGCACGAACAAGCCACCGAAGAGAGCGGCATAACCGATGAGGTGGAGGAAGACGAGGATGTCCTTGACCAGATCCATGTCCAGACCCTAGCGGGGCCGTTCACCCCCCAGGGTGAGCGCCGGCACGGGTGCCTGGTGGGCGGGTGCCTGGTCGAGGTTGGACCGGAAGATCCGCGGCATCGAGTAGAGCATCAGCGACGACCAGGTCAGGTGGGTGAGCACCGGCGCCTGCAGGCCGCCGCTGGCCCGGCGTTGCAGGGCGAACAGGCTTCCCATGACTCCCGCGGCCAGCACGAGGGACGGGTTGCGGGTCGGCACCGTGGAGACCATGTAGAGCGCGGTCGACTGCACCACGGGACTGTGCTCCAGCGACCCCATCGCGGCGTAGGCCGCGCCGCGGAAGAAGATCTCCTCCGCCACCCCGTTGGCCATCGTGGTGGCCAGCACCAGGCGCGAGTCGCCCTCGTCGGCGTACTGCAGCACCGAGGTGATCGCGTCGGCGAGCAGCGGGATCCGCTTGGCCACCAGGGCGCAGCCCACGAAGAAGCCGAACGCGCCCACGCCGGTCGCCACCGGCACCAGGATCGGACGGCGCACGGTGGTGTCGCGCAGCTGGATCCACCCCAGGTGCAGGGGGCCGGACGAGAGGCCGCCGACGGTGTAGACCGCAGCGGTGGCCAGCGTGGTGGCGTAGAACTCGCGGCTGCCCGGCTTGGTGGACAGCCCGTAGCCGAGCAGACCCGCTCCGGCGAGCGCGGTGCCGGTGACGACCTGCCGACGCCGGCGGCGAACTGTGAGGGGTTCCTCGTGGTCGCGCGGGACCTTGTGGGTCAGGGACATCGGCGTCTTGCGCAGCAACTTCCCGACCGACGCGCGCAGGGTCGGACCGGTGTCCCCGGTCCGGCGGCGGCGCGCCTCCCGGTCGGCGAGGGCGTGCCGTACGGCGTCGTCGAAGGAGGTCAGCTCGAAGGGCACGAGCTGACGCAGCGCCGGATCCCGGACGATGACCTCGTTGACCATCGAGTCCACCAGTGAGCGACCGGCCTTGGCGTCGACGTCGGTGACCAGGCCCAGCCAGTGCGAGGACAGGCTCGGGGTGAGCAACGGCACCGGCAGCAGCACCACGGTGCGCTGCTCGATCCGGGCGACCCGACGGATCATGTCGGAGTAGCGCAGCACCTCGTCGCCACCGACGTCGAAGGCGCGGCCCGCGGTTTCGGGCACGGCGAGTACGTCGACCAGGTAGCGCACCACGTCGGCCAACGCGATCGGCTGCGTGCGCGTCGAGACCCACTTGGGCGTGACCATGACCGGCAACCGCTCGACGAGCTGGCGCGTCATCTCCCAGGACAGGCCCTGGTCGCCGATGACGATCCCGGCACGCAGCGTCGTGACCGGCACTCCGGCCGCGCCCAGGAGCCGCTCCACCTCGCGCCGGCTCCGCAGATGCGCGGAGAGGTCGTCGGAGTCGTCCCCGAGACCGCCGAGGTAGACGATGCGATCCACTCCGGCCTTGGCCGCCGCCGCACCGAAGGCGCTGGCCGCCTCGGCGTCGAGACGCTCGAAGTCCGGCGAGTCCAGCGAGTGCACCAGATAGATCGCGAACCGACAGCCGGCGAGGGCCGCGTCCAGGGTGCCGGGGTCGTGCACGTCACCGAACACGGCCTCCCCCACGCCCTGGTAGCGATCGGGGTTCCGCGTCATCGCCACGACCTGGTAGCCGGCCTCGTCGAGCGCGGGGCAGAGCCGGCGACCGACGAAACCGGAGGCGCCCGCCACCAGCACCCGGGAACCGGCGAGGGAGGAGTCAGCACTCATGATCCGACCGTAGCGAGCCCCTGGTCAGCGGGCCACGCCCGCACCGCTCAGAGGAGGCGACGGTCGCTCGCCCACCGCGCCAGCTCGTGCCGCGAGGACAGTTGGAGTTTGCGCAGGACGCTGGAGACGTGGGTCTCCACGGTCTTGACCGAGATGAAGAGCTCGGAGGCGACCTCCTTGTAGGCGTAGCCACGTGCGATCAGCCGCATCACCTCGCGCTCGCGCTCGGTGAGCCGGTCGAGGTCGGAGTCGACCTGGGCGACCTCGATGGTGCCGGCGAAGGCGTCGAGCACGAAGCCGGCCAGCCGCGGCGAGAAGACCGCGTCCCCGGTGGCGACCCGCTCGATGGCCGCCACCAGTTCCGGACCGGTGATCGTCTTGGTGACGTAGCCGCGGGCGCCGCCACGGATGACCCCGATGACGTCCTCCGCGGCGTCGGAGACCGACAACGCCAGGAACGTCGTCCCCGGTGCGCGCCCCTGCGTCCGGCGCATCACCTCCACGCCCCCGCCGCCCGGAAGATGGACGTCGAGCAGGACCACCTCCGGATGATGGGCCAGCACCGCGGCGACCGCGGTGTCCACGTCGTCGGCCTCAGCCACGACCTCGGCCCTGCCGGCCAGTTCCGCCCGCACCCCACTGCGGAACATCGCGTGGTCGTCGACGATCAGTACCCGTCTCATGCGTCCCTCCTCGTGCCCGCAGGCTCCGACCGACGGCCCAGCCGCAGCCGCACCTCGGTGCCCTCTCCCGGGGCGGAGCGCACCGTGGCGACCCCGCCGTACCGCTCCATCCGGTCCACGATGCTGCCACGCAGGCCGAGGCGATCCTCGGGCACCGAGCCCGGGTCGAAGCCGACGCCCCGGTCGCGGACGAAGACCTCGGCCGCGTCGCCCTCGGCCTCCGCGAAGACGTCGATGCGTGCGGCGCCGGAGTGCTTCGCGGCGTTGACCATCGCCTCGCGAGCAGCGAGCACCAGGCCGGCCACTTCCTCGGTCGGCGGGAGGTCCCCGACGGTGACCACCTCGACGGGCACCCCGTGGGTGTCCTCCACGTCGGCGCCGGCCGCACGCAGCGCGGCGGCCAGCGACTCCTCGGCGGCCGGCGCCGCGGCATACATCCACTGGCGCAGGTCCCGCTCCTGCGCACGCGCGAGGCGGGCGACCTGCTGCGGGTCCGCGGCGTTCTTCTGGATCAGCGCCAGGGTCTGGAGCACGGAGTCGTGCAGGTGCGCTGCGACGTCGGCGCGCTCCTGCGACCGCACGCGCTCCTCGCGCTCGGCGCCCAGGTCGGCCACCAGTCGCACCACCCACGGCCCCAGCATCAACGCCAGTCCGATCACGCCGAGCGTGCCGGCGAGGAGCACGTCGCGCGCCACCGCGAGTCGACCGGTCTGGGCGGCGAACAGCACCAGGGCGGCCACCATCAGACCCAGCCCGGAGAGCAGACGCGCCCACGACGCGGTCCCGCCGTCACCGAGGAACACCCGGCGCACGTCGAGGCGCCCGCCCGCGTCGCGCCAGCGCTCGCGCTGGGTCTCGTCGGCCTGACGCCACAGCACCGCCAGTCCCACCAGGGCCACCGCGATCGGCAGCAGCGAGACGGGGTCGAAGATCCGGCCACCGACCAGGAGCACCAGCCCGAGCCCGAGGACCGCGATCGCCACCAGCGGACCCGGCTCGGTCAATCGCGCGCCGCTGCGGGGACGACGCCCCTGACGCGAGGCGGCCGCGAGCCCGGGGGCCGCGGGCTCGGACTGCGGCGCCAGCGGCAGCACCAGCCACAGCGCGGCGTACAGCACCACACCGAATCCGATCGCACTGCTCAGCACGAAGAACGCCCGCACCCACAGGGGATCGACGCGCAGGTGCACGGCGAGACCACCGGCCACACCGCCCAGGAACGCGCCGTCGCTGACCCGGTAGGCGCGACGTGGCTCCCAGGCATCGGGCGCGGGCACAGGAGTCTCAGGCATGGTCCTGTCATCGTCACACGGCGATCCCTGGCGAACCATGCGTGGAACCCCTGACTCCCGACGGAGGCGACGTCCGGGTTTCCCTCGGGTGCTTCCCTGATGCCTCAGCGCCTCCTCAGGGGCCAGGCTGGAGTCATGACCGAGACCAGTGGAGCCGGACCCGAGGCTCCCACCGCCGAAGCACCGGCCGAGCCGAATGCCGGGCCGCCCCCACCACGCCGCTCCCTCTCCGACCTGTCCGGGTTGCGCCGCAGCCGCTACGACCGCAAGATCGCCGGTGTCGCCGGCGGCCTCGGGCGCTACCTGGACATCGACCCGACGCTCATCCGCGTGCTGCTGGTCGTGCTGGCCCTCTTCGGTGGCGCCGGCGTGATCCTGTACGCGGCGGCGTGGCTCCTGGTGCCCGAGGAGGAGACCGAGGAGACCGTCGTCTCCACCAACGAATCGCTGCGCACCGCCCTGCTGATCGGCGCCCTGGCGCTCGCCGGGCTCACGGTGCTCTCCACGGGCTTGACCGGCGACGGGTTCGGCTGGGTCGCCGCGATCATCGCGATCGTGGTGGCTATACTGCTCACCCGGGACCGTTCCCGGACCGGGCCCACGGTTGCCCCCATCCCGCCGGGACCGTCGATGGCCTACGCCGACGTCACTCAGGGCGCCCCGCCGTCACCGTGGGGGCACCCGCCGACGGGCTACGTGGTGCCGCCGCCCCCGCGTCGCCGCAAGCCCGGACCGGTGCTCTTCGGACTGACGCTCGCGCTGATCGCCCTGGGCCTGGGACTGCTGGGGCTCTACGACGCGACCGGTGGCGCGGTCACCGACGCGGCGTACCCCGCTCTGGCGTTGGCGCTCATCGGCGCCATGCTGGTGCTCGGCTCCTTCTGGGGCCGACCCGGCGGGCTGATCCTGCTCGGGGTCATCGCCTCGCTGGCGACCCTGGTGGCCGGTGCCACCGAGCCCAGCTTCACCGGCGACCGTGACCAGGTCTACCGGCCCACGAGCGCCACCCAGGTCGAGGACTCGTACTTCGTGCCGGCCGGCCGCCTCGAGGTCGACCTCACCGATCTCTCCGAGGTCGAGACACTCGACGGGCGCACCCTGCGCGTCGGGGCCAACGTCGGCGAGATCGTCGTGATCGTCCCCCGCGAGGCCACCGTCGATGTGGACGCCGAGATCGAGTTCGGTGGCGCCATCGACCTGCCTGGTCGCACGACCGACGGGTGGGAACCGTCGGTGACCCGCACCCTGACCGGGACCGACTCCCGCGCCAGGTTCGACCTGGACCTCGACCTGAGGGCCGGACACATCGAGGTGAGGCAGCAATGACCGAGGACACCACGCCCCTGGCCGACTACGACCCCTACCGCGTCCCGGAACCGGAACCGGAGCCCCGCACCGGCCTGGCAGCCGGGCTGCATCCGGTCAACGTGGCCCACCTGGTCGCCGGCCTGATCTTCCTCGGGCTGGCCCTGTCCTGGCTCCTCGCGGAGAACGGAGTCCTGGACGCGAGCCGACTGGACTGGGTGCTACCCGCCATCCTGGTCGCCGCCGGCGGTGCCGGGGTCGTCGCCTCGGTGGCGCGAGGGGTACGCCGCAGCGGCTGACGCCGCGCCCCCGCACGTCCCCCGCGGGTCAGTGGCCGCCGACGCCGGCGATGAGGACCCCGGACTGCACCTTGTAGCGCTTGTTGATCGAGATCAGCACCGCGGTCCAGGGCTCCAGCTGGCGGGCGAGGCGCAGCGCCCCGGCGTCAATGCCGGGGCGACCGGTCACGGTCGCGGCAAGGTCGACCACGATCTCCTTGGCCTCGGCGTCGTCCCCGCAGACGAGGATGTCCTCGTGGTCGAGCAGGTCGGCCTGACCCCACAGGGAGACCGCGGAGACGTGGTGGAAGGAGCCGACCACCCGCGCCGTGGGCACGAGGCTCGCGAGCACCTCGGCCGAGGAACCGCCCTCGACCGCCAGTCCGTAGGGGCCGCGCTTGTCGAAGCCCAGCGGATTCACGCAGGAGATGACGATCTTGTCCGCGAGCGCGTCGGCCAGCGAGGCCACGAGTTCGTCGTGGCCGGCGTAGGGCACCGCGAGCAGCGCGATCTCGGCCCCCGCGAGCGCGTCCTCGTTGGTGGCGCCGGAGACGTCGGCGCCGGGCACACGGGCCAGGATCTCCTCGGCCGCCCCCTGAGCCCGCTCGGCGCTGCGCGAGCCGATCACCAGGGTGTGGCCGGCCCGGGCGAACCGGTAGGCGAGGCCCTTGCCCTGCGCTCCGGTGCCTCCGACGACGGCGATGCGGTGTCCCACAACTGCTCCTGACTCGGGGCGATCGCCCCCGGGGGTAAGGTGACTGTGACAGTTTCGCTGTCACAGTACTCGTCCCACCCGAACCCGGGGTGTGGCGATGGCCACAGCCTCGGGAGCCGCATGCCTGGTTACGCTCACTCGGTGGAACATGTTTCACCGAACCCCGCGCCCACCTCCGGGCAGGTGCGCCGCGCCCTCGCCCGGGCCGAGCGGGGTGCGAGCCTCGACCTCGAGGAGGCCACCGCGCTGCTGGCCGCGCGAGGCGAGGACCTGGAGCGCTTGATGGTGGTGGCCGCCCGCGTCCGGAACGCGGGCCTGGAGACGGCCGGTCGACCGGGCCAGGTGACCTACTCCCCCAAGGTGTTCGTGCCGGTCACGCACCTGTGCCGCGATCGCTGCCACTACTGCACCTTCGTGACGGTCCCCGGCAAGCTCGCCGCCGAGGGGAAGCAGCCCTACCTCTCCCCCGACGAGGTCGTGGCGCTGGCCTCCCAGGGAGCCGCGCTGGGCTGCACCGAGGCCCTCTTCACCCTGGGCGACCGCCCCGAGGATCGTTGGCCCGAAGCGCGCGCCTGGCTCGACGAGGCGGGCTACGACTCGACGCTGGCCTACGTGCGCGCCCTGGCGATCCGGGTGCTGGAGGAGACCGGCCTGCTCCCGCACCTCAACCCGGGAGTGATGTCGTGGGCCGAGCTCAACCGGCTCAAGCCGGTCTCGCCGTCGATGGGGATGATGCTGGAGACGACCAGTCGGCGACTCTTCGAGACCAAGGGCGAACCCCACTACGGCTCCCCGGACAAGGACCCCGCGGTCCGGCTGCGAGTGCTGGAGGACGCCGGGCGGCTCGCGATCCCCTTCACCACCGGCATCCTGGTCGGCATCGGGGAGAACCTCACCGAGCGGGCCGAGTCCCTCTTCGCCCTGCGCCGGATCGCCCGCACCTACGGCCATGTGCAGGAGGCGATCGTCCAGAACTTCCGTGCCAAGCCCGACACCGCGATGCGGCACACCGACGACCTGGCGCTGGGCGAGTATCTGGCCGCCGTCGCAACCGCCCGGGTGGTCCTGGGGCCGCGGATGCGCGTCCAGGCACCGCCGAACCTGGTCGACCTCGAGGAGTGCGCGCAACTCCTGGCGGCCGGCGTCGACGACTTCGGCGGGATCTCCCCGCTGACCCCGGACCATGTGAACCCGGAACGCCCGTGGCCCTCGTTGGAACGGCTGCGTGAGGTCACCGCGGCGGCCGGCTTCGCGCTGACGCCGCGTCTGACGGTGCATCCGGAGTACGTGCGGGCCTCGCTCGGCCAGGACGCCTCCTGGATCGACCCGCGGGTCCGCCCGCACGTCGCGGCCCTGGCCGAGGCCGACGGGCTGGCGCGGGTCGGCGTACGGCCGCACGGCGCCCCCTGGCAGGAACCGGACCCCGCACTCGAGGATCTCGCCGGCTGGGGCCGGACAGACCTGCACGCCACCATCGACACCACCGGGCGTACCCAGGACCGGCGTGCCGACTTCGACGAGGTGTACGGCGACTGGGACGAGTTGCGCGACCAGGTCGCAGCGACCCCCGGGTCGGTCGCGCAGGTGGGCGGCGACGTGTTCGGGGCACTCGCGCGGGCCGAGCAGGACCCGCGCACGCTCACCGACGACGACCTGTACGCCCTGTTCACCGCTGACGGCGCGGCCCTGGACCAGGTGTGTGCGCTCGCCGACCACTACCGCGCACAGATCTCCGGCGAGGACGTCACCTACGTCGTCAACCGCAACATCAACTTCACCAACGTCTGCTACACCGGCTGCCGCTTCTGCGCCTTCGCCCAGCGGCGTACCGACGCGGACGCCTACTCCCTGTCGTTGAGCCAGGTCGCCGACCGCGCGGAGGAGGCCTGGGGCCTCGGGGCCAGCGAGGTCTGCATGCAGGGCGGCATCGACCCCGAACTGCCGGGCACGGCGTACGCCGACCTCGTCCGGGCGGTCAAGGAGCGCGTGCCGGACATGCACGTGCACGCCTTCTCCCCGATGGAGGTCGTCAACGGCGCCGCCCGCACCGGGCTCTCGATCCGCGACTTCCTGCTCTCGCTGCGCGACGCCGGTCTCGACACCCTGCCGGGCACCGCCGCGGAGATCCTCGACGACGACGTGCGGTGGATCCTCACCAAGGGCAAGCTCCCCACCCAGGCCTGGGTGGAGGTCGTGAGCACCGCGCACACCCTCGGGATGCGGACGTCGTCGACGATGATGTACGGCCATGTCGACAGCCCGCGCCACTGGGTCACCCACCTGCGGGTGCTCCAGCGGATCCAGGACGAGACCGGCGGGTTCACCGAGTTCGTTCCGCTGCCCTTCGTGCACACCAGCGCGCCGATCTATCTGGCCGGCATCTCCCGACCCGGGCCGACCCTGCGGGACAACCGCGCGGTGCATGCGGTCGCCCGGATCGCCCTTCATGGTCGAATCGACAATATTCAGACCAGCTGGGTCAAGCTCGGCGTCGAGGGGACCCGGGCGATGCTGAGCTCGGGCGCCAACGACCTGGGCGGGACGTTGATGGAGGAGACCATCTCGCGGATGGCCGGCTCTGAGCACGGCTCCGCCAAGACCGTCGCCGAGCTGACCGAGATCGCCGCCGGGATCGGCCGGCCGGTGCGGGAGCGCACCACGACGTACGGCGTGCCCGGGCGCGTCGCTCAGGCGGTCGGACTGACCCCCGAGACCACGTCGGCCCCCTGAGGAGCACGCAGCCGCACCGGCAGTGAGTCCACGCCGTAGACGATGGAACGCTGCCGGAAGTCCGGCTCGTCGGGGTGGACCAGCGCCAGGTCGGGGAACCGCCGCGCCAGGGCCGGGAAGGCGATGCGCAGCTCCAGGCGCGCGAGCTCGGCCCCCACACAGCGATGGAAGCCGTGACCGAAGGCCAGGTGACCGGTCGCGTGCGGCCGCTCGGGATCGAAACCGCGGCCGAAGTCGACCCGCGGATCCCGGTTGGCGGCGGCCAGGTGGCACATCACCACGTCGCCGGCCTTCACCCGGACCCCCGCGATCGTCCGGTCCTCCTTGACGAAGCGCGGGAAGGCGACCTGGACGACCGACAGGTAGCGCAGCAGCTCCTCGACGATCGGCTCGACCGACGTCGGGTCCGTGGCGAGGCGGCGGTAGTGCTCGGGGTGCTGCAGCAGCAGCGCGGTGCCCAGGGCGAGCATGCTGGCGCTGGTCTCCAGGCCGCCGGTGAAGGCGCCGTCCGCGAGACCGCCGAGGTCGAAGTCGCTGATCTCGTCGCCGTGCTCGCGGATGATCTGCCCGACCAGGCCCTCCCCCGGGTGCTGTCGCTGGCGGGCGACGAAGCCCATCAGGTAGTCGCGCGAGCCCGAGATCGCTCCGAGCGCCCCGGTGCCTCCGTAGGTGACGTCGAAGCGCGCCGAGGCCAGCGTCCGGAAATGCTCACGCTCGCCGTCCGGGAGTCCGAGGAGCTCGCAGATCACCTGGAACGGCACCGGGAAGGCGAACAGCTCGGCCAGGTCGACCTCGTCGCCGGCCGCCTCCAGCTCGTCGAGTTGTCGCTCCACGATTGCCTCGATGCCGGGACGCAGCCGCTCGAGGCGGCGCATCGTGAACTCCGGGGTGAGGTACTTGCGCAGCCGGGTGTGCTCCGGCGGGTCGGTGAAGCCGAGCCCGCCGATGTCTCCGGAGGTAGCGTCGCCGGAGCGCCCCACATAAGGACGGATGTCGGTGCTGAACGAAGTGCTGTCGACGAGCACCTCGCGACACTCCGCCTCGCCGGTGACCAACCAGACGTCGAGCCCCAGGAACGAGGTCAGCTTCGAGACCGGGTTCTCCGCGCGCATGGCGTCCAGCCGGGCGGGAGGGTCGAACCCGTCGCGGACCAGCGGCCAGATCAACCGGTCGGGCACCTCGCTGATCCGGGAGAGGTCGATGCCGCCGGCACGCCGCAGCACCCACTCACGCACCGCGGAGCGGACCGAAGCAGCAAGGCGGATCATCGGGTGCTCCTGCGGGACGGAAAAGGTTCTCCGCATTGTAGGGAGCCGCACGCGAGGATCTCTGCAACCCGCGTCACACGATGAGATCGTCCGGGCGTACGTCAACGGTTACCCTGCCAGGGATCGAACGGAGACCGAATGACCCTGCGTGAGCCGACCGGCGCCTGGGAGGCGTGGTTCGGCGATGACTCCGACGCGGGTGACGGCACCCCCGAGGCCACGCCGGCCCCTCCCGCGCCGGCCGCTGGGTCCTCCCGGCACCGGCGGGCGCGCACGCTCACCGGCGCCCTCGCGCTGACCGCGCTCAGCGCAGCGCTGCCCGGTGCGGGACTGCTGTGGGCGCGCCGCTGGATCGTCGGCCTGCTGCTCCTGCTGCCTGTGCTGGCTGCGTTCGCCTGGGCGGGCGTCCTGGTCGCCCGCGGAGAGCTGCAGCCGCTGCTCGACGTCGCGTTCGATCCCGACACCCTGGAACGGGCCGCCCTCATCGGGGCGGCCCTGACGGTGGTGTGGGCCATATCGGTGCTGGCGACGTACCTGGTGGTGCGCCCCACGCCGGCGAGCCGCGTCCGGGCCGCCTGGGGTTCCCTGCTGGCGGCCACCCTGGTGCTCGCCCTGGCGACGCCGCTGGTGATGGCCGGGAGGTATGCCGTGGTGCAGGCCGACCTCGTCCGCACCGTCTTCGAGGACAACGACACCGCCACCCTGCCGCAGACTCCGAACGAGGCGACCAGGGCCGACCCGTGGGGAGGGCGCGACACCGTCAGCGTGCTGCTCCTCGGCGGCGACGACGGACCCGGGCGCACCGGTGTCCGCACCGACACCGTCCTCCTGCTGCGCGCCGACGTCACCACCGGCGACACCGTGATGTTCAGCCTCCCGCGCAACCTCATGTACGCGCAGTTCCCCGCGGACAGCCCCCTGCATGACCTCTACCCCTCGGGCTTCACCGGCTACGGCGATCCGGCGGGCTACATGCTCAACGCCGTCTACGGACAGGTCCCGCTGCTCCATCCCGGCGTCCTGGGCCGCTCCTCCGACGAGGGCGCCGACGCCATCAAGCTCGCGGTCGAGGGCAGCCTCGGCGTCGACGTGGACTACTACGCCCTGGTGAACCTCAACGGCTTCCAGCAGCTTGTGGACGCGATGGGCGGGGTCACCGTCGACATCAACGAGTACGTCGCCGTGGAGGGCGACCAGTCCGCCGGCATCCCGCCGGTGGACTACCTCGAGCCCGGCCCCGACCAGCACCTCGACGGCTACCACGCGCTGTGGTTCGCCCGCGGCCGCTACGGCTCCGACGACTACTCCCGGATGCTGCGCCAGCGATGCCTGATCGGCGACCTCATCGACGAGGCCGATCCGCTCACGCTGCTGCGGCGCTACCAGGCGCTGGCTGAGGCGGGCAAGGAGATCGTGCGCACCGACATTCCGGCCTCGTTGCTGCCGGCCTTCGTGGAGCTCGGGCTGCGCGCCAAGTCCGCGGACGTGCGCTCGGTCGCCTTCGTCTCGTCCCCGGAGTTCTCTTCCTCCAACCCGGACTACGCCTGGATGCAGGAGAAGGTGCTGCGCGCCCTCGATCCCCCGAGCGAGCGCCCGGAGCGGCCCGACCCGTCCGGCGAACCCTCCGACGACCCGTCCGTCTCACCGACGCCGGAGCCGGGCGACGGCGACGGCAGCGCGGTCCGGGTGACCGACTCCTGCGCCTACGACCCCGGGATCGCGGCGCAGCAGCCGGCCCCCTACTGAGAGGCGCTCAGCCCACCAGGGCGACGGGCTCCCCTGCGGCCTCGGCCTCGGCCGCCGCGGCCTTGTGATGCCGGACCGCCTCGACCGACGGCAGCAGCAGGCTGGCCAGGGCGGCGATGCTGAGCGAGACCGCCGGCACCCAGAGGGCGTTGAGCAGTCCGTCGCGAAGTCCCGCGGAGGAGAGGTTCTCGCCCACGGTGTCGAAGAACACCACGCCGACGACCGCCAGCAGGATCGCGGCGCCCACCTGCTGGGAGGTGCCCAGGACGCCGGACGCCGCCCCGGCGAAGCGGACGTCGGTGTTGGCCAGCGCCACGTCGATGAGCGGGATCGCGGCGAAGGCGAGACCCGCGCCACCGAGCAGCATCGGGCCGATGAGGTCCCCGCGGGCCAGGAGGTCACCCTGGTCGGCCACGGTCCGGCCCGTCCAGGCCACGCCGCCGACGAAGGCGACCAGCCCGGTCAGGACGAGGAACTTGCCCAGGCGCTCCACCAGCGGCACCGAGGCCCCGCTGGCGAGGAAGGCCCCCACGCTGAACGGCACCGTGGTCAGCGCCGCGTCGATCGGGCTGAACCCGAGCCCGATCTGGAGGTAGAGGATCACCACGAAGAAGAACGCGCCGATCGAGCCGAAGAACGCGAACGAGGTGAGCACGCCGGCGGCGTAGCCCCGGTCCCGGAAGAGCGACGGCGGGACCACCGGGGCCCCACCGGTGCGCTCCAGGCGGCGCTGCCAGAGGACGAAGGCCACGGCCAACGCGAACCCGAGCGCCATCAGGGCCCAGATCCAGACCGGCCACCCCTTGGGCCGGCCCTCGATCAGAGCGAAGACCACCAGGAAGAGGGCGGTGGCGCTGAGCGCCATCCCGCGCAGGTCCAGGCGCACCGTGGTGGTGGCGCGCGACTCCGGGATCAGCGCGGAGCCGACCACCAGCAGCAGGATGCCGACCGGGAGGTTGATCATGAAGATGCTGCGCCAGCCGAGCCCGAAGACGTCGTACGTCGTCAGCAGACCACCGACCAGCGGGCCGGCGACGGCCGCGGAACCGGTGACCGCACCGAAAGCGCCGAGGACCTTGGCGCGCTCCTGGGGCGCGTAGAGGACCTGGACGATCGAGAGCACCTGCGGCACCATCGTCGCCGCGAAGAGCCCCTGGACGAACCGGGAGACGACCAGCACCTCGGCCGTGGGCGCCAGGGCCGCGATCACCGAGGCCGCGGTGAACCCGGCGACGCCGATGAGGAAGATTCGCTTGCGGCCGAAGAGGTCGCCGAGGCGTCCGGTGGTGATGAGCAGGGCGGCGAACGCCAGCACGTAGCCGGAGACGATCCACTCCAGCTGCTCGGGGGTGGCGCCCAGGTCCTCCTGGATGGACGGCAGGGCCACGTTGACGATCGTGGTGTCGAGCAGGTCCATGAACGTGGCGACGAAGAGCACGAGTACGGCGATCGTGCGCGTGCGCGTCGAGGTCGGCGACGTGGTCATGTGGGTCCTCACGGCGAAGAGTACAAACTTAAACAGGATGTCTAGATTGTTGTACACCCTCCGGCCAACGCCTCGCACCACCTCACGGTGCGGCTGTGGCGGAGTTCACCGCGGCGGCGCGGCGATCACTCCCACTCGATGGTGCCCGGCGGCTTGCTGGTGATGTCGACGGTCACCCGGTTGATCTCGCGGACCTCGTTGGTGATCCGCGTGGAGATGATCTCCAGCACGTCGTAGGGAACGCGCGCCCAGTCTGCGGTCATGGCGTCCTCGGAGGTGACCGGTCGCAGCACCACCGGGTGGCCGTAGGTGCGACCGTCCCCCTGGACGCCGACGGAGCGTACGTCGGCCAGCAGGACGACCGGGAACTGCCAGATGTCGCGGTCCAACCCCGCGCGGGTCAGCTCCTCGCGGGCGATCGCGTCGGCGTCGCGCAGGATCTCCAGCCGGTCGGCGGTGACCTCGCCGATGATCCGGATGCCGAGCCCCGGCCCCGGGAACGGGTGCCGCCAGACGATCTCCTGCGGCAGCCCCAACTGCTCCCCCACCAGACGGACCTCGTCCTTGAACAGGGCGCGCAGCGGCTCGACGAGCTCGAACTCCAGGTCCTCGGGGAGGCCGCCGACGTTGTGGTGGGACTTGATGTTCGCGGTGCCCGTGCCGCCCCCGGACTCCACCACGTCGGGGTAAAGAGTGCCCTGCACGAGGAACTGCACCTTCTCACCGTGCTCGGCGGCTTCGCCGATGATCTCGGCCTCGGCTTGCTCGAAGACCCGGATGAACTCGCGGCCGATGATCTTGCGCTTGGTCTCCGGGTCGGTGACGCCGGCGAGCGCGTCGAGGAAGCGTTCCTGGGCGTCGACCACGTGCAGGGAGACCCCGGTAGCGGCCACGAAGTCGCGCTCGACCTGCTCCGCCTCGCCCTTGCGCAACAGCCCGTGGTCGACGAACACGCAGGTCAGCCGGTCGCCGATGGCCCGCTGCACCAGGGCCGCCGCGACCGCGGAGTCGACACCGCCGGACAGGCCGCAGATCGCCCGGGCCTCGCCGATCTGGGTGCGGATGCGCTCGATCTGCTCCTCGACGATGTTGACCATGGTCCAGGTCTGGCGGCAGCCGGCGATGTGGTGGAGGAAGTGCTCCAGGACGACCTGGCCGTGCTCGGAGTGCAGCACCTCGGGGTGCCACTGCACCCCGGCCAGACGCCGGTCGAGGTCCTCGAAGGCAGCGACGGGCGATCCCTCGGTGGTGGCGAGCACGCTGAAGCCCGCGGGGGCCGCGACGACCGAGTCGCCGTGGCTCATCCAGACGCGGTGCTCGACCGGGACCTCGCGCAACAGGGTGCCGGGGTCGGTGATCTGCACGGGCGTGCGGCCGTACTCCGAGCGGCCGGTCCGCCGTACCTCACCGCCCAGGGTCTGCGCCATGATCTGGAAGCCGTAGCACATGCCGAAGACGGGGATCCCGGCGGCGAACAGTTCGTCGGAGATCTGCGGCGCGCCCGGCTCGTAGACCGAGGACGGACCGCCGGAGAGGATGATCGCCTGCGGCTTCTTGGCCAGCATCTCGGCCACCGGGAGGGTGTGCGGGACGATCTCGGAGTAGACCCGGGCCTCGCGGACGCGGCGGGCGATGAGCTGGGCGTACTGGGCGCCGAAGTCGACGACGAGGACCAGGTCGTGATCGGTGGACAACGCGTGCCTTCCCGGTTGGGGTGAGGGCGGATCAGGGAGGACCGCAGTCTAGCCAGCGGACGCCTGTGCGCCTGCGCCCTGTGGTCGGCGGTCACATCGGCGGTAAAGACCTGCCTCTGGCCGTAACCCGCGTTACCGGGCCTCGTTGATGTGTCCAGAGCCGGTGCTAACTCCCTCCCAGGCCGGCTCTGCATGTCCAAGCAGCTGCGTGGACAGTTCAGGGCCCGACCATCCCTCCCTCCCCGGTCGGGCCCTGAATCATCTTCTGCCGCCGATTTCCCGTTCCGACCCCTCCGTGGGACGGTCGGGCCGCGTCTGGGTACGTGAAGGGGGTGGTCACGGTGGCCGAAGGCGATGCCCGACGGGCGACGTTCGAGGAGTACGTCGCCGCGCGCGCACCAGCACTGGCGCGGACTGCGTACCTGCTGACCGGCGACCACCATGCGGCCGAGGACCTCGTCCAGAGCACCCTGCTCAAGGCGGCGGGAGCGTGGCACCGGATCGAGGGCGAGCCGGACCCGTACGTGCGGCGGATCCTGCATCATCAGGCGGTCTCGGTGTGGCGCCGGCGCCGGGCCCGGGTGGCGGAGATGCCCTTCGAGGCGCTGCCCGAGCGGGGCGCCGACGACCCCGATGTCGTCACCCGGATCGCCGTGCGGGCCGCGTTGGCGCGGCTGACACCGAAGCAGCGCTCGGTCCTGGTCCTGCGCTACGTCGAGGACCTCACCGAGGCCCAGACCGCGGAGGTGCTCGGCATCGGCGTCGGCACGGTGAAGTCGAACACTCGCGACGCCCTCGCCCGGCTGCGCGCGGTCGCCCCGGAGCTGGCGGATCTGGTCGGATCGGGAGGTCCCTGATGAGTGAGCAGATGAGTGGGCAGTTGCGCGACGTCCTGCGCAGGATCGGGGAGGAGCAGCCCTCACCGCGACTGCCCGACGACCTCTACGGGCGGGGCGTGCGGGCCCGCCGACGGCGTACCGCGGGGAGCGTCCTGGCGGGCGGTGTCGCCGTCCTGCTGATGGTCGGCGGTGCGGCCGGGATCACCCGGCTGGATCGTGAAGCCCCGCCACCGGCGTCCGGGAGCAGTGCCCCCGCCCTGCCCGAGACGTTGTACGCCGTCCCCGAGCGGCTGGTCTCCCATGCGGAAGAGGGCTCGTCGTGGGACGAGCGCGTCTCGGCGCCCGACCTCGCGGTCGGTCCGACCGGCGTCGTGCTGTCGGTGAGCGGCCTCCCGATGGCGGTCTCCGCCCTCGACGGCAGCTATCGCGGTCTGACCCTGCCCGGCTTCGACGAGCGGGGCGCCTCCTTCCGCCTCGAGGAGGGTGCGACCGGACTCTCCCCCGACGGCACCCGGCTGGCCTACACCATGAACCCCGCCGTGGTGGGCCAGGGCTTCGACCGGGAGACCCCGAGCGAGACCGGGGTCCGGGTGGCCGACCTGGAGGACGGCACCGTGGAGGACTTCCCCATCCCCTCGGCGTTCGGGGTCTACACCCACCGGTTCGTCTGGTCCCCCGACGGCCGCTTTCTGATGTACGGCCTTCAGGTCGTCACTTCGCCCGACGGCACCGTGTCCGGGTCGCGCAACTTCACCACCGAGATCCTCGACACCCGCACCGGCGACCGCACCCCGGTGCCGCGGCGGATCCAACGATCCGGGCCGCTCGTGGTTGGCGACGACGGCAAGGCTCGCGCTGCCGCGGTCGACTCGGGTGAGGTCATGCGGGTGCTGGGCCAGGTCGCAGCCGAAGGCCTCGTGCGACTCCGGAGCAACGACGCCGAGGCGGAGGTATGGGTCGAGGTGACCCGGCCCGGCGAGGACCCCCGGCGCGTCCTCGAGGCCGGACAGGCCCCCGACCCGCTCCTCCTGTCCGTCGCGACCGGCCTGGTCGACTCACCCACCCGCGCGTACCCCGAGCCGGACTGGCCCACCGACTGGGGCGCCGTCACCCTCCGCGCCACCTGGGCCGCCGTCGCCCTGTTCCTTTTGGTGCTGGTGGGGCTGACGGTGCGCCGGCGCCGCCGCCGGAACCCCACGTGAACATGGGGAACTGGTGCTCCCCACGTGTTGCCGCACATGGGGAGCACCAGTTTCACGAGTGAACATGGGGTTCCGACAGGACCCCAGGCGGACCGAAACGGTCAGGAAACCCCGACGATCGGCAGCCGCAGGGCGGCGGGGGCGCTCGGCGGGACCGCGGGCGAGACCGGCTCGACGGGGGCGATCCGCTCGTACGCCGCGCCCAGCGGGGGACGCGGGTCCTGCTCGCCCTTGTTCGGCCAGAACGCCATCGCCCGCTCCGCCTGGGCGGTGATCGTCAGCGACGGGTTCACGCCGAGGTTGGCCGAGATCGCCGAACCGTCGGCGATGTGCAGACCCGGGTAGTTGTAGACCCGCTGGTAGGGGTCCACCACACCGCTCTCGGGCGATTCGCCGATCGTGCAGCCACCAATGAAGTGCGCGGTCAGCGGCATGTTGAACGGCTCGCCGATGTTGCCACCGGCGGTGCCGCCCAGGATGCCGGCGATACGGCGTACGGCGTCGTTGGCGACCGGGATCCAGGTCGGGTTCGGCGTGCCGTGGCCCTGCTTGGAGGTCATGTGCCAGCGACCGGTGAGCTTGTTCCTCTTGCCGTAGGTGGTGATGGAGTTGTCCAGGCTCTGCATGACCAGGGCGATGACCGCCCGCTCCGACCAGTGCTTGAGGTCGTAGAGGTCCTTCAGGTTCGCCTTCTCGCTCCACATCTCCTTGAGCCACGTACGCCAGCGGGCCACGTCCCCGTCGCCGTCGGTGAGGACGGTCTGCATCATCGCCATCGTGTTGAAGCCCTTGCCGTAGCGGCACGGCTCGATGTGGGTGTGCTCGTCGGGGTGGAAGCTGGAGGTGATCGCCACGCCGTAGGAGTAGTCCACGCCGCTGTCGGCCGGGGCGATCGCGCCCAGGATCGACTCCGAGTTCGTCCGCGAGAGGAAGCCGAGCCTGTTCGAGAGGCGGGGCAGCCAGCCCTCGTCCTTCATCCGGTGCAGCAGCTTCTGGGTGCCCAGCGAGGCCGCCGCGAAGATGACCTGCTCCGCGGTCAGGACCCGGGTGGTCTTCGCCGTCGCGCGCTTGGCCTTGGTGTACTTGATGGTGACCTCGTAGCCGCCGCGGGTCAGCGGGCGCACGCGGGTGACGGTGCTCAACGGCATCACCCTCGCGCCCTTCATCTCGGCGAGGTAGAGGTAGTTCTTCACCAGGGTGTTCTTGGCGTTGTGCCGGCATCCCGACATGCACTCACCGCAGTTGGTGCAGGTCTTCCGGGCGGGACCCTCCCCGCCGAAGTACGGGTCGGCCACGGTCTCACCGGGCGCCTGGCCCGGGCCACCGAAGAAGACACCGACCGGGGTGGGGTGGAAGGTCTCCCCCACGCCCATCTCCTGGGCGACCTGCTCCATGACGTCGTCGGCCGGGGTGCGGCCCGGGTAGGTGGTCACGCCGAGCATCCGCTTCGCCTGGTCGTAGAACGGCGCCAACTCGTCCTTCCAGTCGGTGATGCCGGCCCACTGCGGGTCCTTGTAGAACGCCTCGAGGGGTTCGTACAGGGTGTTCGCGTAGACCAGCGACCCGCCGCCGACGCCCGCGCCGGCCACGATCATCGTGTCCTTGACCGCGTCGATGCGCTGGATGCCGTAGAAGCCGAGCGCCGGCATGTAGAGGTAGCGCTTGAGGTCGAAGGTGCCGGAGGCGAAGTCTTCGTCGGAGAAGCGCGCGCCGGCCTCGATCACGCCGACGTTGTAGCCCTTCTCGGTCAACCGAAGCGCGGAGACCGAGCCGCCGAAGCCCGATCCGATGATGAGGACGTCGAAGTCGTGGGACACGGGCTGAGTCACTTCCTTCCGAGCTTGGCCATCAGGCGGAGGTTGGCGGTCATGAAGGCGGCGTACTGCTGGTCGTTCATGCCGAACATCGGCGCGAAGCGCAGGAGCTTCTGGGTGCCCACGGCCTGCGGCTCGGTGTAACGCAGGATGCCCTCGGCGCCCTGGCGTCGGCCCATGCCCGACTCACGCATGCCGCCCATGGGCGAGTCGATGCTGGCGAACGTCGCCCCGAAGGCCTCGTTGATGTTCACCGTGCCGCACTTGATCTGGCGGGCGAGCTCACGAGCACGCGCGGTGTCGCGGCTGTAGATGCTGGCGTTGAGGCCGTACTCGCCGTCGTTGGCGCGCGCGACCGCGTCGGCCTCGTCGCTGAACCGGTAGATCGAGATCACCGGGCCGAAGGTCTCCTCGCCGAAGCAGGTCATCTCCGGGCTGGTGCCCTCGAGCACGGTCGGCTCGAAGAAGTAGGGGCCGAGGTCCGGACGCGCCTTGCCGCCCGCGAGCACGCGGACGCCCTTGGCCTTCGCGTCCTCGACGTGGGCGGTGACGGTGTCGAGCTGGTCCTGGCTGATCAGCGTGCCCATGTCGACGCCCCACTCCAGGGTGGCGCCGAGCGACATCGCGTTGACGCGGTCGACGAACTTCTGCACGAAGGTGTCGTAGACCGAGTCGTGGACGAACATCCGCTCCATCGAGACGCACAGCTGGCCGGCGTTGGAGAAGGCCGCACGCACCGCGCCCTCGGCGGCGCGGTCCAGGTCGGCGTCGCGCAGGATCAGGATCGGGTTCTTGCCGCCGAGCTCCAGCGAGCAGCCGATGAGGCGCTCGGCACACTGCTTGGCGATGATCTTGCCGGTCGCGGTCGACCCGGTGAAGCAGATGTAGTCGGCGCGGTTGATGATCTCGGTGCCGATCACCCGTCCGGGGCCGGACACCATGATCCAGAGGTCCTCGGGGAAGCCGGCCTCACGCATCAGCTCCAGGCCGTAGAGGGCGCTGAGCATCGTCTGGGCGTCCGGCTTGGCCACCACCGCGTTGCCGGCCATGATCGCGGGCAGGCCGTCGCAGAGGGCCATCGTGAACGGGTAGTTCCACGGCGAGATGATGCCGACGACGCCCTTGGGGACCCGGTTCACCTCGACCCGGGTCAGGGCCGGTACGACGCCTGCGACGCGCTTGGTGCCCAGGTGCTGCTGGGCGGTGCGCGCGTAGTAGCGCGCGGTGAGCGCGATGTGGAGCGGCTCGTCGAAGGCGTGCTTGCGGGCCTTGCCGGACTCCCAGCAGATCAGATCCATGATCTCGTCCTGGCGCTCGAGCACCAGGTCGTGCAGCCGCATGAACATCGCCGAGCGCTCGGCCAGGCTGGTCCTGGCCCACGCTGCCTGCGCCTTGCGGGCGCGCCGGAACGCCTCGTCCACGTCGGCGGGGCTCGACTGCGGGATGTCGCCCAACGGCTGGCCGTTGACCGGCGACACCGCCCGCTGGACCTCGCCGCTGGTCGCGTGCAGGAGTCCGGTCAGCCGGCGGACCAGGGCCTGGTCCAGCGCGTAGGACGCCGCCGGGGTGTGGTCGGGGTCGAGCACGTCCGCCGCGGTCGCGCCGGTGGGGTCGAGGGGATCAGGCGAATTCATATACCGATGGTATGTGGAACCCGAACCGGTGGCTACCCCTCGGTAAGTACCGGTTCCTGTGGGCTCGCTCTCCTCCACCGGGGACGATTCCGGGGACCCTGCTTGCACTTAGCGTCGAGACATGACCGACTCCAGCCTGATGCTGCTTCCCGAGGGTCACCGGTTCAGCCCCGACGACCTCGTCTTCTACTCCGACCGCGGCTCGCGCACACTCGATCAGGCTCTGGCCGACGCCGACCTGGTGGTCAGCTGCCCGCACGCGGGCGCCGCGCTCCCGGGAGAGCTGGCGCGGTTCGTCGTCCCGGAGTACACCCGCCGCCTCCAGCTCGACTTCACCGACCACAGCACGTCCGCGGTGGTGCGCCGCTGGGCCGAGATCGACCCCAGCCTGGTCTACGTCGAGAACCCGCATCCGCGCCTGGTCCGCGACCCCAACCGACGGCGTCCCGACGACCTCGCGGCGACCCTGCGCGAGGCGCTAGAACGGGTCCGTCGGGCCGGGCCCTTCCAGAGGGTCGACCTGACCGGCGTCGACGCCATCCGCCCGGTGACGTTCTCGTTCTTCCCGCTGTTGGCGATCCCCGACTCCCCCGACGGCGTGGAGGAGCTGGTGGCGGCGTTCGTGGACGCCGGGAGCCGCGGGGTGGACGTCTACCAGCAGACGCGCGTCGACCTCATCGAACGGATGGCGCGTCAGGCGTTCGAGCGCGGGAGAGCGGGCGGCGGCCCTCAGTTCGTCACCGCCCTCTCCTTCCACGACACGATGAACACCACGACCTCGCGTGACGGTGCGGTGAACGTGCCTCGGGACCCGAAGGACGAACTCCCCGCCGTCGTCGCACTCTCGAACCGCGGCGATCATCACGGGGAGCCACGCGGGGACAACCCGGTGACAATGGACCCGGAGCGGATCCGGCTCCTGGCCCAGGCGCACCGGTCGGGCTTCGCTGTCGAGGACGAGGCCGACGTGGCGCTGAACCAGCCCTATCTCGGCAGCGAGGAGATCATCAGCTCCGGGGCGCGCTTCGCCGACCTTGCTCCCGAGGCGGTGCGCGCGAACACGCATCTCGACGCCGTCCAGGCCGAGTTCCTGCGCGAACTGCTCCTCGGCCCGGCCAACACCGCGCACATCCGGCGCCCCGGCACCGACTGGCCCGCCCCCGACCCGGCCCACGTCGACCGGCTCGCGCACGCGTGCGCGGCCTCCTGGGCGGAGTACCGGAGGTTGCGCGCCACCGGTGGTTGAGGAGGGCGATGTCAGTGCACGATGTCGCGGGACTTGATCCGATTGGCGTTGGCCTCCTGGTCGGTCATCGCTCGCTGCGACTGGCGCTCGGCCTCGACCCGGCGCAGGTAGTGGTCGACCTGCGCGTCGAGGGTCGCCTCGTCCCAGCCCAGCGGCCCGGCCATCAACTCGGCCGCGGACCGGGCACAGCCGACGCCGCGGTCGAACATCTCGATCGAGATCCGGGTACGCCGGGTGAGCACGTCGTCGAGGTGGCGCGCGCCTTCGTGCGTCACGGCGTACACGACCTCGGCACGTAGGTAGTCCTCGGCGCCCGGAAGCGGCTCCCCGAGCGTGGGCTCCTTCTCGATCATCGCGAGCAGTTCGTCGATGAGCCCGCCGAAGCGGTCCAGGAGGTGCTCGATCCGCGCCGGGTGCAGGCCGGAGGTCTGCGCCAGCCGCTTCACCTGGTTGAGCCGGGTCAGGTAGCCGTCGGCACCGGCGAGCGGCACCCGCTGGGTGATCGAGGGCGGCACGCTGCCGCCCAGGGAGTGCACCGCGGCGTCGACAGCGTCGCGTCCCATCACCCGGTACGTCGTGTACTTGCCGCCGGCGATGATCACCAGTCCGGGGACCGGCGTGACCACGGTGTGCTCGCGCGAGATGCGGCTGGTCGCTTCGGACTTGCCGGAGGCCAGCGGGCGGAGCCCGGCGTACACGCCCTCGACGTCGGCGTGGTCCAAGGGCTCGGCCAGGAAGCGGTTCACGTGCTCGAGCAGGTAGTCGATGTCGAGCTTCGAGGCCGCCGGGTTGGTCTTGTCGAGGTTCCAGGGGGTGTCGGTGGTGCCGACGATCCAGTGCCGACCCCACGGGATCACGAACAGCACCGAGGTCGCGGTGCGCATGATCAATCCGGAGCTGGACCGGATCCGGTCGCGCGGCACGACCAGGTGCACGCCCTTGCTCGCCTGCACGTTGAGGGCGCCGCGGCCGCCGACCATCTCCTGGATCTCGTCGGTCCAGACGCCGGCCGCGTTGACGACGACCTTGGCGCGGATCTCCAGGTCCTCCCCCGACTCCAGGTCCCGGGCGGTGACGCCGACGACGCGTTCCCCCACCCGCAGGAAGCCGGTGACCCGGGTCCGCGTCGCGACGTGTGCGCCATGGCTGGCGGCGGTCCGCGCGACCGCCATCACCATCCGGGCGTCATCGACCTGGGCGTCGTAGTACTGCACGGCGCCGACGAGTGAGTCGGGCTTGAGGTCGGGCACCTCGCGCAGCGCCTTGCGCTTGGTGAGGTGCCGATGCAGCGGGACGCCCATGTCGTACTTCCCCGCCATCGCCATCGCGTCGTACAACGCCAGACCGGCGCCGACGTAGGGGCGTTCGAGGTGGTTGGTCAACGGGTAGAGGAACGGCACCGGACGCACCAGGTGCGGCGCCAGCCGGGTCAGCAGGAGACCGCGCTCCTCCAGTGCCTCCTTGACCAGCGCGAAGTCGAGCATCTCCAGGTAGCGCAGGCCGCCGTGGATCAACTTGCTGGACCGGCTCGAGGTGCCCGAGCCGAGGTCGCGCTGCTCCAGCAGGCCGGTGGCGAGCCCGCGGGTGACGGCATCGAGGGCCGTGCCCGTGCCGACGATCCCCCCGCCGACGACGAGCACGTCGAGTTCCTCGCCCTGCAGAGCGGCGAGGGCGGCGGTACGGGACGCGGGGCTGAGCGGCGCAGTCACGTTGCCGAGCCTAGCCGCGGCGGGGCTGTCGTTCACGGGACCAGACGGATCCGGATCGGACCCTTCGCCGTGGAGGGGTCCACCACGCGTCCGCCCTGGGTGATCTCCACCTCGCCCACGGCGACCAGTCGGCGGGCGGCGCGGCGGGCCGGTTCCATCAGGTCGCGCCAGTCCTCACCGCCGACCGCGCGGGCCGCCTCCGAGGGGCAGATCGTCCCCCCGGCGCGGGTCCGGGCCAGGAGCCCTCGGATCGACTCCTCGAGTGCCCGGTCGGTGTCGTCGATCTTGTGGCGCCGGCAGGAGTCCGAGCAGTAGCGGACCTGGTCCCAGTCCCGCTCCCACTTGGCCCGCCAGGTGATCACCCGGCCGCAGGCCACGCAGGGCTTGGTGGGGAGGTCGGCCTTCGCCGTTCGCCGCTGCCGATGTGCCACGCGGCCAGTCTGCTGACCCGGCTCAAGCGCCCCTGACCCCGCGCGGGCCGGTCAGAGGACGACGACCTCGACCCGCTGGAAGTCCTTGACCTCGGTGTAGCCGGTGGTGGCCATCGCCCGGCGCAGCGCCCCGACGAGGTTCATGGTGCCGTCGGCGGTGTTGGAAGGACCGAAGAGGATCTCCTCCAGGGTTCCCGCGACGCCGATCTCGATGCGCTGACCTCGCGGCAGGGAGGCGTGCCACGCCTCGGAGCCCCAGTGGTAGCCGCGACCAGGGGCCTCGGTCGCCCGCGCGAGCGGGGAGCCGATCATCACCGCGTCGGCACCGCAGGCGATCGCCTTGGCCAGGTCCCCGGAGCGACCGATGGACCCGTCCGCGATCACATGCACATACCGACCACCGGACTCGTCGAGGTAGTCGCGTCGTGCGGCGGCCACGTCGGCGACGGCCGAGGCCATCGGCACCGAGATGCCCAGCACCGTGCGGGTGGTGTGGGCCGCACCGCCACCGAACCCGACGAGGACGCCGGCCGCGCCGGTGCGCATCAGGTGCAGCGCGGCCTGGTAGGTCGCACAACCGCCGACGATGACCGGCACGTCGAGCTCGTAGATGAACTCCTTGAGGTTCAGCGGCTCGGCCTGCCCGGAGACATGCTCGGCGGACACGGTGGTGCCGCGGATGACGAACATGTCGACGCCGGCGTCGACCACGCACTTGGCGTACTCCTTGGTCCGCTGCGGCGACAGGCTGCCCGCGACGGTCACGCCGGCCTCGCGCATCTCGCGCAATCGCTGGGTGATCAGCTCGGCCTTGATCGGCTCGGCGTAGATCTCCTGGAGCCGGTGAGTCGCGGCCAGGCTGTCGAGCGAGGCGACCTCCTCCAGCAGCGGGCCGGGGTCGTCGTAGCGCGTCCAGAGCCCTTCCAGGTCCAGCACGCCGAGGCCGCCGAGGCGACCGAACGCCACCGCGGTGGCCGGGGACATCACCGAGTCCATCGGGGCGGCGACGACCGGGATCTCGAAGCGGTAGGCGTCGATCTGCCAGGCGGTGGACACCTCCTCGGGGTCGCGGGTGCGACGGGAGGGGACGATGGCGACGTCGTCGAAGGACCAGGCCCGACGACCCCGCTTGGCGCGGCCGATCTCGATCTCTTGCACGGCCAGGACTCTACGGGACGCGGCGCCCGTGGGCTGCCAGCGCGACCAGCGCGAGCGGAGCCAGGACCGCGGCCTCGGCTCCCCAGCCCCAGACATGGGCCGGACCGTCGGGTGACTCCAGGCTCAGCAGGTACTGCACGGAGATGTAGGAGATCCCCCCGGCGACCAGCAGCACGCTCGCCCAGGCCGCGACCACGCGGTGGCGGGGAGTCCGCATCATGGCCGTGATCGCCAGGCCCAGCAGGGCGGCGATCAGCCCGCCGACGCCCACGACGATCGGCAGCAGGTAGGCCAGGCCGGCCAGGCTCATGTCCTCGTCGGGGCCGAGCCGGCTCTCCTGGTAGTCGAGCTCCGCGTTGATCGAGAGGGTGATCAGGACCGCCCACAGGATCACCGAGATCGCGGAGGAGGCGGTGGCCGCCAGCACGGCACGCCGCGGGCCCGCGGGGTCGGACGTGGTCGGTGCGGAGGCGTCGGGCGCGGTGAGGTTCATGCCTCCAGCCTGACGTCTCCGGGGCTCGTGCACCTGAGTGCTGCTACTCAGTTCCGCTCGCGACGGTGCTCAACTCACGGCTCAGCGAACCGTGTAGTTCGGTGCCTCGGCGACCATCTGCACGTCGTGCGGGTGGCTCTCCTTGAGCCCCGCGGAGGTGATCCGCACGAAGCGGCCCTTCTCCTGCAGCTCGGGCACGGTGCGCGCACCGACGTAGAACATCGACTGCTGCAGCCCGCCGATGAGCTGGTGCGCGACGGCCGCGACCGGGCCGCGGTAGGCGACCTGGCCCTCGATCCCCTCGGGGATGATCTTGTCGTCGCTGGTGACGTCGGTCTGGAAGTAGCGGTCCTTGGAGTAGGACTTCTTGCCGCGGCTCGACATCGCACCCAACGACCCCATGCCCCGGTAGGACTTGTACTGCTTGCCGTTGACGAACACCAGATCCCCGGGGCTCTCCTCGCAGCCGGCCAGCAGCGAGCCCACCATGACGCTGTCGGCACCGGCGACCAGGGCCTTGGCGATGTCACCGGAGTACTGCAGGCCGCCGTCGCCGATGAGCGGGACGCCGGCCGGCTTGCAGGCCAGGGACGCGTCGTAGATCGCGGTCACCTGCGGGACCCCGACCCCGGCCACGACCCGGGTGGTGCAGATCGAGCCCGGACCGACGCCGACCTTGACCGCGTCGACGCCGGCGTCGATGAGTGCCTGCGCGCCGCCGCGGGTGGCGACGTTGCCGCCGATGATCTGCACGTGCTGGAGGGCGGAGTCCTTCTTCAGGCGCGCGATCATCTCCAGCAGCAGCGCGGCGTGGCCGTGAGCGGTGTCGACCACCAGGACGTCGACCCCGGCCTCGACCAGCGTGGTGGCCCGCTCCCAGGCCTCGCCGAAGTAGCCGACCGCCGCGCCGACCAGGAGACGACCGTCGGCGTCGTACGACGCGTGCGGGAACTGCTCGGACTTCACGAAGTCCTTCACCGTGATCAACCCGGCGAGCTTGCCCTCGTCGTCGATGATCGGCAGGCGCTCGCGCTTGTGCTGGCGCAGGAGCGCGGTGGCCTCGTCACGGGAGATGCCGACCTTGCCGGTGATCAGCGGCATCGTGGTCATCACGTCGCCGACCAGCGTGGTGGCCCACTCCGCGACCGGGGTGAAGCGCAGGTCGCGGTTGGTGATGATGCCCAGGAGGGTGTTGTCCTCGTCGACCACGGGAAGGCCCGAGACGCGGTACTCGCCGCACAGCTCGTCGAGATCCTCCAGGGTGGACTTCGGTCCGATCGTGACCGGGTTGGAGATCATGCCGGTCTGGGTCCGCTTGACCAGGTCCACCTGGTAGGCCTGGTCCTCGATCGACAGGTTGCGGTGCAGCACGCCCATGCCGCCCTGACGTGCCATCGCGATCGCCATCCGCGACTCGGTCACGGTGTCCATCGCGCTCGAGATCAGCGGGATCCGCAGCGAGATCCCCCGCGTGAGACGCGCGGTGGTGTCCACCTCGCTGGGGATCACATCGGTCTCACCGGGCAGCAGGAGGACGTCGTCGTAGGTCAGACCGAGGGCGGCGAACTTGTCGGGGACTCCAGCGGGAGTGAGGCTCACGGCAGACCTTCCGGGCGATGCGAGGTGGTGCAGGGGGACGGTCAGTCTAACGACGGCGACCCGGCCTCCTGTTCCCCCGTGGCCACGCCCGGTCGGCGCCGGCCAGGCCCAGCGGCAGCACGGCCAGCACCCGGCCGCCGCTCGGGGTCGGGCCCACCTCGAGGCGACCGCCCAGCTCCGCGGCGCGCTCCCGCATCGACCCGGTGCCGACCCCGCTCCCCAGCCCGGCCGACCAGTCCGACGAGGTGCCCCCGTCGCTGACGTCCACCCGAAGGTTGCCCCCGTCGACGAGCAACGACACCCGGGCCCACGGGCTGCCGCTGTGCCGTGCCACGTTGGCCAGCGCCTCGGTGACGATGCGGTAGACCGCGACCTCCAGGGCGGCGGGGAGGTCGGCCGGGAGGTCGCCGGCGATGACCTCCACCACCACCGTGCGGCCCTGGCTGTCGCGCAGCGCGTAGGCGTGCTGACGCAAGGCGGGCACGAGCCCCAGCTCGTCCAGGGCGGGAGGGCGCATCTGATCCACCAGTCCGCGCACGTCCACGATCGCCCGACCGGCCTCTCGCCGCAGGACGCTCAGCAGCTCACGGGCCCCCGCCGGGTTCGGCGGCGTGGTGTCCAACAGGTTGCCGATCGCGTCGGCGGTGAACGCGATCCCAGTGAGCAGCGGCCCGAGCCCGTCGTGCAGGTCGCGTCGCAGCCGACGCCGCTCCTCCTCGCGTGCGGCGACGGTGGCCGACCGCGACTCCTGCAGGGCGACGGCCAGCGTGTGCGCGCGCACCGACTGCGCCAGCAGCGGCGCCACGATCTGGAGGACCAGCCGCTCCTCCCGGGTCAGATCCAGGTCGCCTGCCCTGAGCCCGACCACGAGCTCGCCGCCGTCCTGGAGCGGGAACGCCCGCAGATGCGGCGGGGGCACCCCGACCTCCACGAGTCGCCCGTCACCGTCACGCAGGGCCACGTACGGCAGCACCAGCGCGTCCCGAACGGCGCGCAGCCCGTCCACGGGGTCGTCGCCGACGCGGGTGACCACCTGGCGGGCCGCGTCCAGGGGATCGGGTCGATGCCCGAACAGGATCTGGTCGACGATGCCGCGCAGGAGTCGTTGCCCGGGATGGACCCCGAAGCCCAGCAGCGCGGCGAGGACGCCCGAGGTCCCGACGGAGAGGGTGGCCCCCGCGAGGACCTCGACCAGGCCGGTGAGCAGGACGAAGGCGGCGAGGTAGGTCACCACGACCACGGCCCCGACGACCAGCCGGACCACGATGCCCCGTACGTCGACGACCTCGGGGCGCGAGGAGCCCACGACGAACGCCGGACCGAGGAGCGCCAGCGACGCCAGGGCTCCCGCGAACCCGGTCTCGGAGGGGGTCGCGAAGGCCGCCAGGAACAGCCCCGTGCTGATGATCGTGAGCGCGACCACCACCCAGGTCAGCGCCTGGCGCGGCGGGCCCGCGTCGCGTTCGAGCCGGAGCCAGAGGTAGCACGCCAGCCCGATCGGGACGCCGATGCCCACCACGGCCGGCACTCCCGGCCAGAGCACACCGGAGAGTCCCAGCCCGACCAGCACCAGCAGCGCGCACCAGTCGAGGACCCGCCGGGGGGGCTCGGGGAACGTCATCACCGCGGCGGGCAAGAGGACCAGGAACGCGATCTCCTCGAGCACCGGCCCCAGCGCACCGTCGCCGCGGGCGAGCACCGCGCCGACAGCCAGCACGGCACCGCCCGCCCCGAGCAGCACCGCCGGGACCGCGCGCGTGGAGTTCTGCGGCACCCGACGCGGGCCGACCAGCATCACGGCGGCGCACACCACGTAGGCCACCCCGACCAGGCCCACCACCAGCGAGAACGACATCGATGCCCCTAGGTCGCGCCCAGCCCGCGCTCACGTGCGCGCAGCATCGCCGCCGCCCGATCGGCGACCTCCAACTTGGCGAAGATGCTGGTCAGGTTGTTGCTGACGGTCTTGGGCGAGAGGTGCAGCCGCTCGGCGATGGCCGAGGTCCGCAGGCCGTCTGCCAGCAGCGCCAGGATCTCCTTCTCCCGCGCGGTGAGCTCGGGGAACGGGTCGGCCGGCCGGCCGGGCGGAGACGGCCCGCCTCCGGCGAAGAACCCCAGCAACCGGCTGGCGATGCCGGGGCCGAAGATGGCCTGGCCCGCGGCCACCGACCGGATCGCCCCGACGATCTCCTCCTGCTCGGCGCCCTTGAGCAGGTAGCCGCGCGCACCTGCCTGCATCGCGGTGAAGACCGTGTCGTCGTCGTCGTACATGGTGAGCATGAGCACCGCACAGTCCGGTGCCGCTTCACGGAGCCGTCGGGTGGCGCTCACCCCGTCCAGGCCCGGCATCCGGACGTCCATGAGCACCACGTCCGGGCGCAGCAGCACCACCTCCTTGACCGCTTCCTCCCCGGTCCCTGCCGTACCGACCACGTCGAGGTCGTCGTAGGTGGCGAGCAGGGCGCTCAGCCCATGGCGGACGACGGGGTGGTCGTCGGCCACGAGCACACGGAGCGGAGTCATGGGCTCATCCTCCCGTCCGTGGTCCCGGATCGACCCGGGAAAGTTCTCCTGCGCGTCCGGGAAGGCCGCGGGTCAGGTCGGGGAGGATTGCGGCAGCGGCGGGATCTCGGCCACCCTCACGGTGGAGGGGTCAGCAGGAACCAGACCCTCGGAGGCCACCATGAACCCGCTCAACACCCGACAGAAGGTCGGTGTCGCGCTCGCCGCGCTGTTCTCGCTCAGCAACGTCCCCAGCGCCTTCATGCCCGGGGTCCCCGAGGGCGAGGTCGGACCTCCGATGGCGGTGCTCGTCTTCGGCACCGTGCTGGGCGTCGTCGGACTTGTCGCGACCGTGCCCGCGTGGCGTGGTCACGGTGTCGCGATGCGACTGCTGGCGGGCTCCTGCGTGCTGGCACTGCTCACGTCGCTGCCCGCGTTCTTCGTCGACGTGCCGACCGCGATCAAGGTGGCGGTCGCCGTCTCGGTGATCTGGGTCGTGGCCGCCTGCGCACTGATGTTCTCCGGGTCGCGGGTCACCGCGCAGGCACCGGCGACCTACGCCCGCTGAACGCGCGAGGCAGGTCACATCCCTGATTCTCGCCACGGGAGGCAACCCTGCGCCCCGTTCACCTCGTTGACCAGGTGACGGAAGGGGGGCCATGGCCCGCGACGACGAGGAGTACGTGGCGTTCGCCGCAGCCGCACACCCGCGGCTTGGCACCTGGCCGCCGACCTCACCCAGGAGGCGCTGGTCCGGGTGTACGTGGCCTGGCCGCGGATCACCCAACGCGGTGGCGGGGATTCGCTGCACGCCTACGCGCGGCGAGCGCTCACCTCGGCGGCGATCGACTGGGGGCGGAAGCGCTCCTCGGGGGAGATCGCCCGATCGCACGAGGCCTTCGACGAGGGAGCGCACGACCCCTGGGCCGGTGACGACGACCGCGCCGCCCTGATGGACGCGTTGCGGGCGCTACCGCCGCGGCAACGGGCGTGCGTGGTGCTGCGCTTCTACGAGGACCTGTCCGTGGCCGACGTCGCCGCGGCTCTGGGCTGCTCGCAGGGCACCGTCAAGAGCCAGACCTCCAAGGCGCTGGACACCCTGCGCCGCTCGCTGTCCGCCCTCGATCTCACGGAGGCCTCGTCATGGTGAACGACCTGCGCGGACTGCTCGGCGAGACAGCCGACACGCCGTACGACGAGGGGTTCGATCCCGCGACCCTCCTGGCCGCCGGCCGCGCCCGGATGCGCCGCCGGCGTCGGCGCGGGATCGCCGTTGCGGCCGCGGCCCTCGCACTCGTGGCGGGCGGTGTCGGCGCGCTGCGCCTGGTGCCGGCCTCGGACGAACCCCCCGTGCTCGACCCGGTGCCGCGCTCGGTGCGCGTGGTCGGTGCGGTCCCGGTCACCGCGGCGCCCGGATTCGCCGTGGTCGCCGAGCACACGGTGGAGGATCAGGACCAGCGCGAGGGTCTCGCCTACCGCGCGCTGCTCGGCGACGGCGCCGTGCTGGTCTCCGACGGCCAGCCTTACCACCCGGTCCTGCGCTGGGGGGTGCTCGACGGCACGGAGCCGGCCTGGTTCCCCTCCCCCGGCGCCCAGGTTCCCGATTCCTTCCTCGGGGAGTCGGGTGGGCGCCTGGTCTTCGAGTCGGCCCGTGACGCCGACCTCACCGTGCTGTGGTTCCTCGACCGCGGCACCGGTCGCTGGTCGAACCTCCCCGTCGACCTGACCCCGCTGGGGCCGGACCGCGGCGTCTACGACGGCACCGGCTTCGCCCTGGGCGGTGAACGACTCTGGGTCGCGGTCGCCGGCGGTACGTCCGGTTCCCGGCTGTGGTCACGACCGCTGACACCCACCGGCACCTGGCGCGACGAGGGCGCGGTGGACTCGTACGCCGTGGACGCGGACTCCCTGGTGACGATCTCCGCGGGGTCCGACCCCGAGGTCGTGATCCGCGACCTGGGCGACGGTTCGACGGCCTCGGTGGAAGCGCCCGGCAACGGGTGCACCGCTCTGGAGCCCGCGGTCGGGTCCCGGTACGCCGCGGTGCCCTTCGTCTGCGGCGACCGCCAGGTCACGCTCGTCACTGCCCTGGACGGGACCCCGGTGGCCACCGTGGCGGCGCCGGCACCCGTGGTCACCGCCGGTGACGCCGACCGGTTCCTGTTCAAGACGACGGAGGGCGCCTACGTCGTCGACGTGCCCAGCCTGCGGGTCCTGCAGCTGACCCGGCAGATCGCGACCGGAGGCGGCGACGTCCAGGGCGACCGGATCCTGTGGACGTCGACGGTCTCGCCCGGCTCGGCAGCCCCGAACACCGCGAGTGAGGGCAAGACCTTCCACGTCGCGGAGCTCCCGCGCTGAACACGACGACGCCGTCCCCGCGCTGAGCGCGGAGACGGCGTCGTCAGGAGGTCGTACGTGACCGGGGTCAGTGGCCGTGACCGTGACCGTGACCGGCCGCGGCGGGCTCCTCCTCCTCGGGCTTGTCCACCACGAGGGTCTCGGTGGTGAGCAGCATGCCCGCGATGGAGGTCGCGTTGACCAGCGCGGAGCGGGTCACCTTGACCGGGTCGAGGATGCCCTGCGCGAGCAGGTCGCCGTACTCGCCGGTCGCGGCGTTGTAGCCCTCACCCGACTCGCGGACCTTGGCGACCACGACGTAGCCGTTCACGCCGCCGTTCTCGGCGATCCAGCGCAGCGGCTCGTCGGCGGCCTTGGCGACCACGCGGACGCCGAAGGCCTCGTCACCCTCGAGACCGAGGTCGTCGGCGAGCACCGACACGGCGTGGACCAGCGCGGAGCCACCACCGGGGATGATCCCCTCCTCGATCGCGGCGCGCGTCGCGGAGACGGCGTCCTCGATGCGGTGCTTCTTCTCCTTGAGCTCGACCTCGGTGGCCGCGCCGACCTTGACGACGCAGACGCCGCCGGCCAGCTTGGCCAGGCGCTCCTGAAGCTTCTCGCGGTCCCAGTCGGAGTCCGACTTCTCGATCTCGGCCTTGATCTGGGAGACCCGCGCCTCGACCTCGGAGTGCTCGCCGGCACCCTCGACGATCGTGGTGTTGTCCTTGGTGATGACCACGCGACGGGCGGTGCCCAGCACGTCCAGGCCGACCTGGTCCAACTTGAGGCCGACCTCGGGGGCGACGACCTGCGCGCCGGTGAGGATCGCGATGTCCTGGAGCATCGCCTTGCGGCGGTCACCGAAGGCCGGAGCCTTGACGGCGGCCGCGTTGAAGGTGCCGCGGATCTTGTTGACGACCAGGGTGGAGAGCGCTTCGCCCTCGACGTCCTCGGCAAGGATGAAGAGCGGCTTGCCGGCCTGCATGACCTTCTCCAGCAGCGGGAGCAGCTCGGAGATCGAGCTGATCTTGCCCTGGTGCAGCAGGATGAATGGGTCGTCGAGGACGGCCTCCATCCGCTCGGCGTCGGTCACGAAGTAGGGCGAGATGTAGCCCTTGTCGAACTGCATGCCCTCGGTGAACTCGAGCTCGGTGCCCATGGTGTTGGACTCCTCGACGGTGATGACACCGTCCTTGCCCACCTTGTCGAAGGCCTCGGCGAGAAGCTCGCCGATCTTCGGGTCGCGGCTGGAGACGGTGGCGACCGCGGCCATGTCGGCCTTGTCGTCGACCTCGCGGGCAGCCTTGATCAGGGCCTCGCCGACCGCGGCGGTGGCCTTGTCCATGCCGCGCTTGAGCGCCATCGGGTTGACGCCGGCAGCCACCGCGCGCAGGCCCGAGTGCACCATCGCCTGGGCCAGGACCGTGGCGGTGGTGGTGCCGTCACCGGCGATGTCGTTGGTCTTGGTCGCCACTTCCTTGGTGAGCTGGGCACCGAGGTTCGCGAACGGGTCGTCGACCTCGACCTCACGCGCGACGGTGACACCGTCGTTGGTGATGGTCGGCGCGCCCCACTTCTTGTCGAGGACGACATAACGGCCCTTGGGGCCCAGGGTCACCTTGACGGTGTTGGCGAGGGTGTCGACGCCCTCGAGGAGGGAGCGTCGGGCGCTCTCGTCGAACTGGAGGATCTTCGGCATCGAAGACGCTGCCTTTCGGAGTCAGGAGAGGGAAGGGTGGTGCGACGACGACCGCCCCAGGGGCCCGGTGACCAGGCCGCCCGGGGCGGTGTCGTCAGTTGCGACGGAGCGCAACTGTGCGGCTGTTGCGGCGGAGAAGGTCAGCCGACGATGGCGAGGACGTCACGCGCGCCCAGGAGCAGGAACTCCTGGCCGGCGTACTTGACCTCGGTGCCGCCGTACTTGCTGTAGATGACCTTGTCGCCGACGGCGATGTCGAGCGGGATGCGCTCGTCACCGTCCTCGTTCCAGCGACCCGGACCCACAGCGACGACCTCGCCCTCCTGGGGCTTCTCCTTCGCGGTGTCCGGGATGACCAGGCCGGAAGCCGTGGTCTGCTCGGCGTCGAGGGGCTTGACGAGGATGCGGTCCTCGAGCGGCTTGATGTTGACCGACACGATTGTCGACCTCCCTGATCTGATGATCGGTCTCGGTGACGAGAGGGGCTGTTCACGACGAAGCTTTCGCCCGGTTTGCCGTACGCCGTCGCGGGGGTCGTACGTCCACCGAGCGTTAGCACCCTCGGGGTGAGAGTGCCAGCAACGAACCTACGCCGCGGTTAGCACTCGGTCAAGTCGAGTGCCAATTCTCCTCGCCTGCGAGGATCAGCGGCATGGACCTCGAGGCGTTCCGGTGGCTGCTCGGCCCGGCAGGCCAGGAGCTGCTCCGTACCGCCGAGGAGGTCACCGACGCCGAGCCGGACCTGGTCCGCGCCGCGGCCCGACTGCGGGCGCGGGCCGAACCGGCGTACGTCGCCGCCGCATTGACCCAGGCCGACCTGCGACGGCGTGCCCGCGCCAAGTTCGGCGACCGAGCGAGTCGGATGTACTTCACCCCCGACGGTCTGGAGCAGGCCACCCGCCGGGAGGTCGCCCGGCACCGCGCCCAGCGAGCGTCCTTCTCCGGGGCCCGCACCGTGATCGACCTCGGGTGCGGCATCGGCGGTGACCTCCTGGCACTGTCCGAGGCGGGCTTGACCACCGCCGGGGTCGACCTGGACCCCGTGCGCGTCGCGGTGGCCGAGGCCAACCTGGGCGCGCTCGACCTCGGTGGCGCCGTGCGCGTCGCCGACGCCGAGACGCTCGACCTCTCCCCCTTCGACCTCGTCGTCGCGGACCCGGCGCGGCGCAGCGCCCGAGGGCGGGTGTTCGACCCCGACTCCTACCAGCCGCCGTGGTCCTTCGTGGAGCGGCTGCTCACGCGGCCCTCGGTGGTCAAAGTCGCGCCCGGCCTGCCCCACGAGCGGGTGCCTGGCGGCGCCGAACTCGAGCTGGTCAGCTATCGCGGCGAGGTGAAGGAGGCCGCGGTCTGGTCCCCGCACCTGGCCACGACCTCACGCCGGGCCACGCTGATCGCCGAGCACGGCCTGGCCACCGTGACCGCCGAGGACTGCCCGGCGACCGTGGACACCGGCCCGGTCGCGCGGTTCCTGGTGGAGCCTGACGGTGCTGTGATCCGCGCCGGGCTGGTCGGCGCGGTCGCGACGGCGGTGGGTGGGCACCTGCTCGACGAGCACATCGCCTACGTCGCGACCGACACCCCACCGGCCACGCCCCTGGGACGCCGTTACCGGGTGACCGACGTGCTGCCCTACGGGGAGAAGCAGCTCCGGGCAGCCCTGCGGGCCCGCGACGTCGGACGCCTGACGATCAAGAAGCGCGGCGTGGACGTCGTACCGGAGCAGCTGCGGCGCCGGCTGGCGCTCCGCGGCACCGGCGAGGCCACGCTGGTGCTCACGCGGGTCGCCGGCAAGGGCACCGCGCTCCTGTGCGAGCCCTGCTAATGCCGGGCGGCCCCGCCCGCGCCCGTGCCAGACTCCCGGCATGGTCTCGATCGAACAGGTCCTCTCCTTCGGGGTCGCGGCGTTCGTGATCATCGCCATCCCCGGCCCGAGCGTGCTGTTCGTGATCGGACGTGCGTTGGCCTACGGGCGCGGGGTCGCCCTGGCGAGCGTGCTGGGCAACTCGCTGGGGCTGCTGCTGGTGATGGTGCTGGTCGCCCTCGGCCTCGGCGCACTGGTTGCGGAGTCGCAGGTGGTCTTCTCGATCGTGAAGTACGCCGGCGCGGCGTACCTGGTCTATCTGGGGGTGCAGGCGATCCGGCACCGCCACGCGATCCACGTCGACGACCCCGACGCCACGGCCCCGGTGATCAGCCGGGCCACCGCGATCCGGCAGGGCTTCGTGGTCGGCTTCTCCAACCCCAAGGCGTTCATGATGTTCGCCGCTGTGCTCCCGCAGTTCGTCGACCCCGACGCGGGCTCGGTGACCGGCCAGATGCTCGTGCTCGGGTTCCTGGCGTTCCTGCTCGGCCTGGTCTGCGACGGGGTCTGGGCGCTGGCTGCCGCGCGGCTGCGCACCTGGTTCAACGCCTCGCCGCGACGGGGCCGCACCCTCGGTGCCGTCGGCGGCGCCTCGATGATGGGCCTGGGTGTGGCGGTCGCCACCACCGGCCGCCCGCAGTAGCGCACCCCGCCCCGGGGGTCGATGCAACCTTTCCCGAGCCACGCGCGTCCTGGTCGCAGACAACGCGACAGGAAGGGGAAGGATGGTGAGCACAGTGCAGGTCGCAGTCGCGCAGGCGAGGGAGACGACGATGACCCGGAGCGACAAGGACGCGGACTTCTCCGCCTACATGGCGGCACGGCAGCCGAGCCTGCTCCGCACGGCCTATCTGCTCACCGGGGACCGGCACACCGCCGAGGACCTGGTGCAGACCACGCTGGCCAAGCTCTACCTGTCCTGGGACAAGGTGCAGCAGCGCGACTCCCTCGACGGCTACTCGCGCCGCATCCTGGTCAACGAGCACAACTCGCTGTGGCGACGACCGTGGAAGCGCCGCGAGACGACCACCGACGAACTTCCCGAGGTCGCGGCCCCCGAGCCGGGCCAGGCCCACGACACCGACCTGTGGCGCTTCGTGCAGACCCTGCCGCGCAAGCAGCGCGCCGCGATCGTGCTGCGCTACTACGAGCAGCTCTCCGAGGCCGAGACCGCCGAGATCCTCGGGGTCTCGGTCGGCACCGTGAAGTCCCAGACCAGCCGCGCCCTCGCCGCGCTGCGCTCCCGCGCCGACGAGATCGCCCACCTCTCCCCGGAGGAGAACCGATGAACGACGACGACCTCGGCCCGGCGCTGCGCCGACAGGCCGACCGGCTCACCGACTCCCAGCCGCTCACCCTCGACGACGTCAAGGGCCGCGCCGGGTCGATCCGGCGACGCCGGACGGCCGCGGCCGGCCTGGCCGCCGCGGCCGTGCTCGCTGTGGCCGTCCCGGCCGGGCTGGCGCTCGACGACCGCCTCGGCAACGACGACTCCAGCCCTCCGGTGGCAGGCACCCCGACACCCACCCCCACGGCGGGCCCGACGCTGCTCGACCTGGCCGGAGCCCCGCTGGCGGGTCCCGCCCCGGTGCCCGTGCTCGACGGAGGCGACCTGGTCGTCGACGCCGACACCACGCTCACGATCGGGCGCGCCGACACCCTCGACCGGTGGACCGGCGGCTACGTCACCTACTCCTACGGCGACACCGCCGGCTCGGTGCGCGTCCTCGACGCCGCCGGGGAGGAGATGGTCACCGACGAGGCGACCTCGCCGCCGGTGGTCTCCCCCGACGGCTCCGTGGTCGCCTGGGTGCGCCCCGGGGGCGAGGCCGTCTCCTGGACCGAGGCGGACGGGGTGCTCGTGGTCGGCGACGTCGCCGACCTGGAGACCCCCCAGATCGCCGCGGTCCTGGGCTCGGGGTCCTGCCAGGAGACCGGCGAGAAGACCGGCTGCACCCTGTGGGTCGACGACCGCGGCCGCGAAGCGCGCAGCGTCTACGTGACCTCGCACGGCATCCGCGACGACGCGGGCTTCCGCTCCGTGGTCGACGTGGACGCTTCCGGCGCGGTGGCCGGGGTCGTCTCGGCGACCGACGACGGGTCCTGCTCGGAGGTCCGCGAGAACGACGGCACCGTGCGCTGGTCCAGCTGCGACCTGAGCGTGGGGTCCTTCAGCCCCGACGGCTCCCGCCTGATCGGACGCCCGGCATACCTCGACGGGCTCGGTGACGGTGAGATCTCGATCCTCGACGCGGCCGACGGGAGCGTCGTCGCCCAGTGGCGCAACGACGAGAGCACCCAGTCGGCGCTCACCGACACCGTCTGGGCCTCGGAGTCCTCACTGCTGAGCCTGGGGATCCAGGGCACCACCTGGTACCTGGTGCGGCTCGACGACGACGCAAGCCTGTCCCAGGTGACCGTCGACGGGCGCTCCAGCGCCGAGGACGACGGGTCGCTGAACCCGCCGTGGCGGCTGCCCTGAGAGGTCAGGCCTGGACCAGCGTCACCGGCATCGAGGAGTCCGCGGGCAGGTCGAGCGCGGAGGGGGTGCGCCCCCGGGCCACCATCTCCGCGCCGAGGGCAGCGACCATCGCGCCGTTGTCGGTGCACAGTCCCGGCCGCGGCACCCGCACCCGCAGCCCGTGGCGGGCGGCGCGCTCCTCGGTGAGCGCCCGCAGGCGCGAGTTGGCCGCCACCCCGCCTCCGATCAGCAGGTCCTCCACGCCCCGGTCGAGCGCCGCGTCGACGGCCTTGCGAGTGAGCACATCGCAGACCGCCTCCTGGAAGGAGGCGGCCACGTCGGCGACCGGCACGGGCTCGCCGACGGCCTCACGGGCCTCGACCCAGCGCGCCACCGCGGTCTTGAGGCCGGAGAACGAGAAGTCGAAGCGGTGCCGCTCCAGGTCCCGGCGCGAGCTCAGGCCGCGGGGGAAGTCGATCGCGACCTGGTCCCCCTCACGGGCGACCCGGTCGATGTGCGGGCCCCCGGGGAACGGCAGGCCGAGCAGGCGGGCGACCTTGTCGAAGGCCTCCCCCGCGGCGTCGTCGATGGTCGAGCCGAGCGGGTCCACCCCCGTCGTGACGTCCTCGACGAGCAGCAGCGAGGAGTGCCCGCCACTGACCAGCATCGCCAGGCAGGGCTCGGGAAGCGGCCCGTGCTCGAGCTGGTCGACCGCGACGTGCGCGGCCAGGTGGTTCACGCCGTACAGCGGCCGGTCCAACCCCAGCGCGAGCGCCTTCGCCGCGGCCACCCCGACCAGCAGCGTGCCGACCAGTCCCGGGCCGCTGGTCACCGCGATCGCATCCACGTCGCTCAACCGCACGCCGGCGGTGGCGCAGGCCCGCTCGATGGTCGGCACCATGGCCTCGAGGTGGGCCCGCGAGGCGACTTCGGGCACCACGCCGCCGAAGCGAGCGTGCTCGTCCACCGAGGAGGCGACCGCGTCCGCCAGCAGGGTGTGTCCGCGGACCAGTCCGATGCCGGTCTCGTCGCACGAGGTCTCGATGCCCAGCACCAGGGGTGCGTCGGTCATGGGTCAGGCTCCCTTCCGCCCGCAGGCCGCGGTGCCCAGGTCACCGCGCAGCACCAGGGCGTCGCTTCCGTCGCGGTAGTAGGCACGGCGTACGTCGATCTGCACGAACCCGGCGTCGGCGTAGAAGTCGCGCGCCGCACGGTTGGTGGCGCTGACCTCGAGCAGCAGCCGGTGGGCGCCGTCGAGGCGGGCCGTACGCCGGCACGCGGCCAGCAGCGCCGAGGCCACGCCCCGGCGCTGGTGGGAGGCGGCGACCGCGATCCGCAGCAGGTCGACCACGTCACCGGCCAGCAGCGTCACCGCGTAGCCGACCACCTCGCCGCCCATGGTGGCGACCAGGACGTGCCGTCCGGCGCCCTCCAACTCGTCGGCCACCTGTGACCGCGACCAGCCGTCGGCCCCCAGCAGGTCGGCCTCCAGCGCCGCCAGCGCGTCGAGGTCGCCGGCCGCGGCCGGACGGATCTCCACGCTCACGACACCTTCTTCGGCGCGCCGGGGACCACGGCGTCGGGGCGGCGCAGGTAGAGCGGGTCCGGGGGAACCAGCGATGCGGTGCCGGCCAGCACCATCCGGGCCAGGGTGGCGGCATCGGGTCCCGCCGGACCAGCGGTGCGCGGGAACGCCTGCGGGTAGAGCTGCGGCCCGGCACCGACGACCAGTCCGTCGGGGAGCGCCGCGGCGACGACCTCCGGCTTGCCGACCTGGGGGTCGCCGAGCTGTCGACCGCCCGCGTCGTAGGTGGCCCAGAAGAGCTCCTTGCGCCGCGCGTCCAGCGTGGCCACGAAGGGCTCGTCGACACCGTCGGCCACCGCGGCGGCGGCGAGCACGTCGAGCGAGCACACCCCGCGCACCGACAGGCCGAGGGCCAGCGCGAGGGTCCGCGCGGTCACCAGCCCGACGCGCAGTCCGGTGAACGGCCCGGGTCCGACGCCGACGGCGAGCTCGGTGAGCTCGGTGCGGTCGACCCCGGCCTCGGCGAGAACCTCGGCGATGAGCGGCGCAAGCAACTCGCCGTGCTTCATCGGGGTCGCACTGGTGCGGGCGGCCCGTCGGGTCCCCGCGGGGTCACCGTCGACGGCGACCGTGACGAAGGGCGTGGAGGTGTCGAGCGCGAGCAGCACGGCGTCGAGACTAGGCGACCCGGGACCCGGTCACGACAGCGGCCAGGCCGGTGTCGAGCCACCGCGCACCGACCGGGGACAGCCGGACGGTGCGCAGTTCGCCCTCCCCGGCATCGCCGACGGCGCGCACGATCCTGATCTCCAGTCGGTCGTCGGCCAGCCCCTCGGCGATGCCCTCGCCCCACTCCACGACCGTCACGGAGTCCTCCAGCGAGACGTCGAGGTCGAGGTCGTCGAGCTCGGCGACCCCGCCGAGCCGGTAGGCGTCGACGTGCACCAGGGCCGGCCCGCCGGAGACCGACGGGTGCACCCGCGAGATGACGAAGGTCGGCGAGGTGACGTCACCGCGCACCCCCAGCCCCCGCCCGAGGCCCTGGGTGAAGGTGGTCTTCCCGGCCCCGAGGTCACCGGTGAGCACGAGCACGTCGCCGGCCTTCAGGTGGCCGGCGACCGCTGCGCCCAGGTGCTGCATGTCCTCGCCGGTGGGCACCTCGATCTCCAGCGGCAGGGCCTTGGCCATCGTCAGGTGCGGCCCGTCGACATCCACGACCGTGTAGCCCGCGCGGGTCCAGAAGCGCACCGTCCCGGGCAGCTCGGCGCGCGCCTCGAGGCGAAGGATCGTCGCGCCGCGACGGGTGCTCTCCTGGTCGGCGGCCTCGGCCAGGGCCCGGGCGACCCCGGCGCGCTGGGCCCGGGGCAGCACGCTGACGCGACGCAGTCGCAGGGTGGATCCCTCGTGGTGCAGCAGCAGGGCACCGACCGGCCGGCCGTCGAGGTGCGCGATGAGTCCACCGTGCTCCTCGATCGCCTCCCGGACGGAGTCGACCGTCTCCTCGAGCGCGGTCGACGGCGGGTCCAGCGCCGGGCGTGCGGTGAACGCCTCGTGCACGACCTCCACCACCGCCGCCGCGTCCTCGGGACGGGCGGCCCGCACCGTCAGGCTCATGCCGGTCCCGCCTGGGTGGCCGGCGGCAGGTGCAGGTCGCCGTCGTTGAGCCTCAGGGCGAGCTCGTCGGCCTCGCTGAAGAGCAGGCCGAGCGTCTCGTTGACGCGCTCGGGGAACTCGAAGATGGGCATGTGGCCTCCGCCGTGGAACTCCACCAGGTGCGAACCGGGGATGTGGGCATGCAGTTTGCGCGAGTGTCCGATCGAGGTCAGCTTGTCGCGGGTCCCGCACAGGATCCAGGTCGGCACCGCCGACAGCGCCCCGACCACGTGGAACTTGTCCAGGGCGTCGATGGCCGGGATGAACTGGACCAGCACCTTGAGGGGGGTCGCGGCGATCATCGAGTCCAGGAAGGCCGCGTACGTCGGGGGCACCTTCTCCCCGAAGGCGAACTCGGCGATCACCCGCTGCGAGATCGGGGCGCTGCCGCGCCGCGCGAGCTCGAGAAGCCGGTCCCGCGAAGAGGCGATCACCAGGCCCCGCTCCACCGCGCGCCGACCGAGGGCCTCGGGCACGTACTTGGCGACCATCTTGTGCGACTTGGCTCCTCCGGCCGTGGTGGAGACCAGGGCGACCCCGACCACCCGATCGGCGAACAACTCGGGATGCTGCTCGGCCAGCGCGACGATGGACATGCCGCCCATCGAGTGGCCGACGAGCACCACGCGACGACCCGGGGCCAGGGCCTCGATGACGGTGCGCAGGTCGCGACCGAGCTGGTCGATGGTGGCGTGCTCGGGCTCCGACCGACCGCTGCGGCCGTGCGAGCGCTGGTCGTAGAAGACCATGCGCCGCTTGCCGCGGAAGGCCAGCCGCTGGAAGTGCCAGCAGTCCAGGTTCAGGGCGAACCCGTGCACGAAGACGATCGTGGGCTCGTCGTCGTGGGAGAGCATCGACCCGTACGGCGCGATCTCGTCGACCTCGGCGTGGAGCAGGAGGCCGTCGTCGGTGCGCACCTTCACCACGTCGCCGCGCAGCGATCCGAGCCGCTGCACTTCGCGGCGATGGTCGTTCCGTCGACCGGCGCCGCCGCTCAACTGGTCGACGACCACGCCACCGACGACGGCCGCGCCCAGCCCGGCGACGGCGGCCAGCCCCACCTTCGTGCCCGTGCCCATGGGTCAGCCCTCCCTCGCTCCGGGATCCTCATCCACGTCAACGTCCGCGGTGCGCTCGCCCATCCCGACGTAGGAGCGGGCGAACCGCCCGCCGATCCGGGTGACGATCTCGTAGGAGATCGTGCCGCACGCCTGCGCCCAGTCTTCCGCCGTGGGTTCGCCGGCGACGCCGGGGCCGAACAGCACCACCTCGTCTCCGACCGCCGCAGCGACGCCGTCGAGATCGACCACGAACTGGTCCATGCAGACCCGCCCCGCGATCCGGCGCCGGAGACCGGCGACCTGCACCGGCGCGACCGAGGACGCCGCCCGCGGCACCCCCTCGCCGTAGCCGACCGGCACCACCGCCAGCGTGGTGGCGTGCGGGGTCACGTAGGTGTGGCCGTAGGAGACCCCGCTGCCCGCGGGCACGTCCTTGACCACCGCCAGCCGGGCGCGGGCCGTCATCGCCGGCATCAGTCCCAGCGCGGCGGCGTCGGCCAGGTCGGGAATCGGGCTCAGCCCGTAGGTCGCCAACCCGCAACGGACCAGGTCGTAGTGCGCCTCGGGCCGGGTGAGCGCCCCTGCGGAGTTGGCCAGGTGGCGTACCTCCGGGCGCAGCCCCGCCTCGGTGGCGGTCTCCAGCGCCGCCTCGAACGCCTTGTGCTGGGCGGTGTTCGCCGGATGCTCCGGCTCGTCGCTGCAGGCGAAGTGCGACCAGATCCCGGTGATCCGCACCTGCCGGGTCCGCTCCGCCGCTGCGGCGGCCGCGACCAGGTCCGGCCAGTGCGCCTCGACCGCCCCGCCGCGACCGAGACCGGTGTCGACCTTGAGCTGGACCCGCGCGGGAGACCGCGTGTCCCCGCAGCCGAGGGCCTGCGCGGCGGCGAGGATCTCCTCCAGCTCCGCGGTGGAGTACGCCGTGACGTCGATGTCGGCCGCCAGCGCCGGACCGTAGTCCTCACCGGGGACGGCGAGCCAGGTCAGGATCGGTCCGGTGTCGCCCGCAGCCCGCAGGGCGAGGGCCTCGTCGAGGACCGCGACGCCGAGCCAGGTCGCACCACCGGCCCGGGCCGCGCGGGCCACCGGCACCATGCCGTGCCCGTAGCCGTCGGCCTTGACCACGGCCATCACGGCGACCCCGGGGAACCGGGCCACGAGCGAGGCGACGTTGGCCCGGACCGCGTCCAGGTCCACCACCAGCTCGGCCCGCATGCTCACGCCAGCATCGTCTCAGGTCAGGGGGTGGTCGCGCCGTAAGCGCGCACACACCTCCGGCAGCGCCCGGGCCACCTCGCCCGCGGTCAAGGGCCCGTCGGGGCGCGCCAGGTGCGCCGCGGCCCCGTGCAGCCAGGAGCCCACCGAGGCGGCGTCGAACGGACCGAGGCCGGCCGCCAGCAGCGCTCCGATCAGGCCGGCCAGGACGTCCCCGGCACCTGCGGTCGCCAGCCAGGGCGGGCCGACCGTGGTCACCCGCACCCGGCCGGACGGGTCGGCGACCAGGGTGTGCCGGCCCTTCAGCAGGACCACGGCGTCGTACCGTCGGGCAGCGTCGCGGGCACTGGCGAGCTGCTCGGCCTCGATCGCCTCCCGCTCGACCCCGAGCATCCGGGCGAGTTCGCCGGCGTGCGGGGTGAGCACCAGCCCCGCCGTCCCCGCGCCGTCACCGACACCCGCACCTGCCACGTGGGCGAGCGCGTCCGCGTCGACCACGACCGGCACCCCGTCGGCCAGGGCCGCGGCGAGCTCGTCACCGGCACTGTCGCCACCGCCGGACCCCACGACCCAGCTCTGCACCCGGCCCTCACCCAGGACGACCTCGGGATGGGCCTGCTGCACGAGCAGGCCGAGCGACTCCTCCGGGCTATGGAAGCGGACCATGCCGGCCAGGCCGCAGGCGGCACCGCTCACGGCCAGCACCGCGGCCCCGCGGTAACGGGCGGAACCGGCACGCACCCCGACCACCCCGCGGGTGTACTTGTGCGCGGTCTCCTCCGGCACCGGCAGCAGCGCGGCGACGTCCTCGGCCTGGAGCGCCTCGACATCCGCGGGCGGCAGTTCCAGCCCGAGGTCGACCACGTGCACCACCCCGCAGGCACGAGCGGCCGGGTCGACCAGGTGCGCCACCTTGTGCGTGCCGAAGGTGACCGTGAGAGCTGCGCGCACGTGCGGGCCGACCACCCGGCCGGTGTCGCAGTCCACGCCGGACGGCAGGTCGACCGCCACCACCGGGGTATCCCCCAGCGCGGCCACGAGTTCGGCGGCCTCGGGACGCAGTGCCCCGGTCGCGCCGATCCCGACGATGCCGTCCAGCACCACGTCGTACGCCGCGCGCGGACGCTCCACCACGCGGCCGCCCGCCGCGCGCAGGGCAGCCAGGCCACCGGGATGTGCGTGGCCGGGCGCGAGCAGCACGGCGTCGACCTGCGCTCCGCGGCGGCAGAGCATGGCGCCGGCCCACAGGGCGTCCCCGCCGTTGTTGCCGGCGCCCACCAGCAGCAGGACGCGGGCGCCGTAGGTGCTTCCCAGCAGGTCGCGGACGGCGGCAGCGAGGCCGCTGGAGGCCCGCTTCATCAACACGCCGTCCGGTTGGGTGTCGAGCAGCACCTGCTCGGCGGCACGGACCTGGGCGACGGTGTGCGCGGACCTCATGGTCCCGACCCTAGCCAGGCCCCAGGGAGGTCGGCGGGTCGCCTCAGCGGACGTTGCCCAGCACCCGGGTGAGGGTGATCCGCAGCGCGACGCGGTTCGGGTTCTCCCGGGGCGTGCGGTAGCGGGCGGCGTACCGGCGCACCGCTTCCGCGACGGAGTCGGGGTCCTCACGCACCTCGGCGATGCCTTCGAGCGTGGACCAGCGCGCGCCGTCGACCTGGCAGACCGCGACCCGGCGGTCCTCCCCGCGCAGGTGGACGACCTTGCGCGAGCCGGCGTTGGTGATGCCCCACGCCAGCCCGGCCTCCGCGTCGAGCACGATGCCCATCGGCACCACGTGCGGCGACCCGTCGAGGCGCAGCGTCGTGACCGTGCACAGGTGACGCTCGGCCCAGAACGCGACCAGGTCGGGCCCGAACTCGGGCCGCGGGCGGGAGGCGCCAGTGCCGGCGCCGGTGCCGCTCATGACTCGAGCACCACGAACGCCGACGCGACCCCCGCGTCGTGGGTCAGCGAGACGTGCACCGAGGTGACCCCGAGGGCCTCGGCCGCCGCCTGCACGGTCCCGCGGAGCACGAGCCTCGGCCGCCCCGACTCCTCGCACACCACCTCGGCGTCGTGCCAGCCCAGTCCGCGCGGGGCACCGAGCGCTTTGGCGACGGCCTCCTTCGCCGCGAACCGGGCCGCGAGCGAGGCGACCGGGCGGGTGCGTTCCTGGTCGGTGAAGAGCCGTCCTGCCAGGGCGGGAGTGCGGTCGAGTGTCTCGGCGAAACGGCCGATGTCGCAGACGTCCACGCCGATCCCCACGATCATCGTCACTCCACCGTCACGGACTTGGCGAGGTTGCGCGGCTGGTCGACGTCGTGGCCCAGCAACGTGGCCAGTTCGCAGGCGAACAGCTGCAGCGGCACCACCGCGGCCAGCGGCTGCAGCAGGGTGGACGCGCGCGGCAGCTCGATCAGGACGTCGGCGTACGGCGCGACCACCTCGTCGCCCTCCTCGGCGAGCACGATCGTGCGGGCGCCCCGGGCGCGCACCTCCTGGATGCCGCTGATCATCTTGTCGTGCAGCTGGTCGCGCCCTGGCGGGGGGACGACGCAGAAGACCGGCATGCCTTCCTCGACCAGGGCGATCGGGCCGTGCTTCAGCTCGCCGGCCGCGAACCCCTCGGCGTGCAGGTAGGCGAGCTCCTTGAGCTTCAAGGCGCCCTCGAGCGCGACCGGGAAGCCGGCGTGCCGACCCAGGAACAGCACCGACCGCGCGTCCTTGAGCGAGGCGGCCAGCGCGTACACCTCGTCGGCGCGGGCGAGCATCGCCTCGAGGCTGGCGGGGATCTGCTCCAGCTCGCGGACCACGGCCGCGACCTCGTCGCCGTACCGGGTGCCGCGGACCTGCGCCAGATAGAGCCCGAGCAGGTAGCAGGCGACCAGTTGGGTCATGAAGCCCTTGGTGGAGGCCACCCCGATCTCAGGACCGGCGTGGGTGTAGATCACGGCGTCGGACTCGCGCGGGATCGTGGAGCCGTTGGTGTTGCAGATCGCCAGCACCTTGGCGCGCTGCTCGCGGGCGTGCCGGATCGCCATCAGGGTGTCCGCGGTCTCCCCGGACTGGCTGATCGCGACCACCAGGGTGTCGCGGGTCAGGATCGGGTCGCGGTAGCGGAACTCGTGGGCCAGCTCGACCTCGCACGGGATCCGCGTCCAGTGCTCGATGGCGTACTTGGCGACCAGGCCGGCGTAGAAGGCCGTGCCGCAGGCGGTGATGATGATCTTGTCGACGTCGCGGAGGTCCTCCTCCGAGAGCCGGATCTCGTCGAGCTGGAGCTTGCCGCGGGCGTCGTGGCGTCCCAGCAGCGAGTCCGCGACGGCGCGCGGCTGCTCGAAGATCTCCTTGCGCATGAACCAGTCGTAGCCGTCCTTCTCGGCGGCGGTCAGGTCCCAGTCCACGTGGTAGGCCCTGCCCTGCGCGGGGACGCCGTCGAAGTCGGTGACCGCCACCCCGTCCCGGGTGATCGTGACGACCTGGTCCTGGCCCAGCTCGAGGGCCTCGCGGGTGTGCTCGATGAACGCGGCGACGTCGGAGGCCAGGAAGTTCTCACCCTCGCCGAGCCCGACCACCAGCGGCGAGTTGCGCCGCGCGGCGACGACCCGGTCCGGGTCCTGGCCGTCGATGGCCACCAGGGTGAAGGCGCCCTCGAGACGACGGCACACGCGCTGCATCGCGGTGGTCAGGTCGTGGCCGGCGAGCACCTCGAGCTCGAGCACGTGCGCGGCGATCTCGGTGTCGGTGTCGCTGAGCATCTCGTGTCCCGCGGCCTCCAGGTCGCGGCGCAGCACGGCGTAGTTCTCGATGATGCCGTTGTGCACCAGGGCCACCCGGCCGGTGCTGCCGCGGTGCGGGTGGGCGTTGCGGTCGGTCGGGCCGCCGTGGGTGGCCCAGCGCGTGTGCCCGATCCCGGTGCCGCCGGCCGGCAGCGGCTCCTGGGCGAGGACCTTGTCGAGGTTGGCGAGCTTGCCCGCCTTCTTCGCCCCGACCACGGCACCGTCGTGCACGAGCGCCACCCCGGCGGAGTCGTAGCCGCGGTACTCCAACCGGCGCAGGCCCTCGACCACCACGCTCTGCGCCGACTTGCCCCCGACGTACCCCACGATTCCGCACATGCGCCCGATCCTACGGCGGTTGGACCCCCCTTCCCGGGACGCACGGCGTGCGGGGTGAGGGGCCCCACACCCGCGCCCGGGCGGCCTGCGGGACACTGGGGCATGTCTGCGACGACCGGCGACCGCGAGCCGACCTCGTCGATCTCGCCCTACGTCGAGCTCGACCGCAGCGCGTGGGCGGCTCTGGGTGCCGCCACCGAGCAGCCGCTGAGTGCCGGCGAGATCGAGCAGGTGCGCGGTCTGGGCGACCAGCTCGACCTGCGTGAGGTCGAGCAGGTCTACCTCCCGCTGAGCCGGCTGCTGAGCCTGTACGTCGGCAGCGCGTCCGCCCTGCACACCGCACAGGAGGCGTTCCTGGAGGTGCCGCATCCGCCGCGCACGCCGTTCGTGATCGGCGTGGCCGGCTCGGTGGCGGTCGGCAAGTCGACCGCGGCGCGCGTGCTCCAGCAGATGCTCGCGCACTGGCCGGAGCACCCGTCGGTCGAACTGGTCACCACCGACGGGTTCCTGCTGCCCAACGCGGTCCTGGCCGAGCGCGGGCTCCTGGAGCGCAAGGGGTTCCCGGAGTCCTACGACCGCAAGGCCCTGCTGCGCTTCGTGATCGACATCAAGTCCGGCAAGGAGGAGGTCGTCGCGCCGACGTACTCCCACCTGGTCTACGACGTCACCCCGGAGAACCCGGTCGTGGTCAAGCGCCCCGACATCGTCATCGTCGAGGGCCTCAACGTCCTCCAGCCGGCGCGGGTGCGCAGCGACGGGCGCACCGGCCTGGCGGTGAGCGACTTCTTCGACTTCAGCGTGTACGTCGACGCGGCCACCACCGACATCCGGCGCTGGTACACCGAGCGGTTCCTCAAGCTGCGCAAGACCGCCTTCCGCGACCCGACGTCGTACTTCCGCAAGTACGCCGCCCTCAGCGAGGAGGAGGCGGTCGCGGAGGCGCGACGGATCTGGGACAGCATCAACGGCCCCAACCTGACCGAGAACATCCTGCCCACCCGGGCACGCGCGAACCTGGTGCTGCGCAAGGCCGGTGACCACTCGGTGGACTGGATCCGGCTGCGCAAGATCTGAGGCCGCGCCTCAGCCCAGGGTCCCGGTCAGGTCACGGTCTTCTCGAACTCGTAGCCGCGCCCGCGGGGCACGTAGCCGAAGCGCTCATTGATGCCGATCATCGAGTCGTTGACCTCGGCGTTCCAGGTCAGGCACAGCGATCGGTCCGCGACGTGGTGCTGGAGATGGCGGTGGTTGGCCGCCTTCACCGCGAGGCCGAGCCGGCGCCCCCGGTGGGCGGGGTGCACCAAGGTGCCCCACTGGTAGACCCGGCCCGGGTCGTGGTCGGGCACGACCAGGTGGCTGTAGGCCACCGCCTGGTCGTGGGCGTCCAGCGCCAGGGTGACGTAACTGTGCCGGCCCGAGTCCAGCGCCACCGCGACGTCGTGGCGGATCCGCTCGGCGTCCCAGACCTCCTCCTCCATCGTCAGCCCTCCCAGCGGCGCCTCGGTGACCAGGGTGCCCACCAGTCGCCCGTAGGTCTCCAGCAGTTCTTCGGGACAGTGGTCGACGAAGGAGAGCAGCCGGTAGTCCGTGTGGTGCGGGGCGGCCTCGTCCGCCAGTGCCGCCAGGAGATCGTCGTCGATCGGCAACGGCGCGGCGCGCAGGACGTCGACCAGCGCGAGGTCGTAGCCGTGCGCCCGGAGGAACGCCGCTCCCGGCACCTCGGACCCCTCCGGCCCGTCGTCGTACTCCCCGCCGACCATCGACCCCAGGATGCGTCGGCCGGAGGCGGCGACGTCGGCCTCGAGCGCGGTCAGCACGGCGGATCCGAGACCGCGGCGGCGGGCACCGGGCAGGACGAAGGCCGAGACCTCCGCACGCTCCCGGTTGTCCTTCAGGGGCAACTCGGCGATCCCGGCCGCGACCGGCCCCTCGACGGTCTCCCCGAGCAGGAGCCGGACCTCGCGGTCCACGGCCGGTCGGCGCAGTTGGGCGGCCATCTCGGGCAGCATCCACGGCGTGGGCAGGTCACGGCCGTAGGACTCCGCCTCGAGATACACCGCGTGCCACGCTGCCAGCGAGCGGTCGTCGAACACGTCGACGGGAGCCAGGCGCAGGGTCATGGACCCTGACGCTAGGGCTCCGCGGCTCAGAGTGCGAGCCGGTTTCGGACCACTTCGGCCAATCGGTCGGCGCTGCCCTGGGCCTGCTCGGCGGTGGCCGCCTCGACCATCACCCGCACGAGCGACTCGGTCCCCGACGGCCGCAGCAGCACCCGCCCGATCCCACCCAGCGACGCCTCCTCCTGCGCCACCGCGGCGAGGAGATCGGGGTCACTGTCCGCGCGCGCCTTGTCGACGCCGCCGACGTTGACCAGCACCTGAGGCAGCCGCTGCATCACCGCGGCGAGGTCGGCCAGCGAACGTCCGGTGGACCGCATGCGTGCCAGTACCTGCAGGGCGGTCAGCAGCCCGTCGCCGGTGGTGGCGTAGTCGGAGCAGATGACATGGCCCGACTGCTCACCGCCCAGGGTGAAGCCGCCGGCCTTCATCTGCTCCAGCACATACCGGTCGCCGACCTTGGTCTGCTCGACGCGCACGCCCTCACGCTGCATGGCGAGCACGAAGCCCAGGTTGCTCATCACCGTGACCACGACGGTGTCGTCGGCGAGGCGGCCTGACTCGCGCAGGGCCAGGGCCAGGATCGCCAGGATCTGGTCGCCGTCGACGACGGCTCCGGTGTGGTCGACCGCCAGGCAGCGATCGGCGTCGCCGTCGAGGGCGAAGCCGCCGTCGGCTCCGTGCTCGAGCACCGCCGCCTGGAGCACGTCGAGGTGGGTCGACCCGCACCCGTCGTTGATGTTCAGCCCGTCGGGCTCGGCGCAGATCGCGATCACCTCGGCTCCGGCGTCACGCAGGGCCTTGGGGCCGGCCTCGGAGGCGGCTCCGTGCGCACAGTCCAGCACCACGCGCAGTCCACTCAGGTCCACGTCGATGGTGGCGCCGAGGTGCCGCGCGTACTCCTCCACCGCCGCGGCATAGCCGCGGATGCGTCCCACGTCGCCCCCGGTGGGTCGCTCCCAGGGCTCGCGCAGCCGCTGCTCGATGGCCGCCTCGACCTTGTCGTCCAGCTTGACCCCGCCACGGGCGAGGAACTTGATGCCGTTGTCGGGCATCGGGTTGTGGCTGGCCGAGATCATCACGCCGAGATCGGCGCCCAGGGCGCCGGTCAGGTGCGCAACCCCGGGGGTCGGCAGGACGCCCAGGTCGAGCACGTCCACGCCGGCCGAGGCGAGTCCCGCGACCACCGCCGCCTGGAGGAACTCCCCGGAGATCCGGGTGTCGCGGCCCACGACCGCAACAGGCCGATGGCCCTCGAACTCCCCTGCCTCGCCCAGCACGTGGGCGGCGGCGACGGAGAGGTCGAGGGCCAACTCGGCCGTCAGGGTCCCGTTGGCGAGGCCACGGACTCCGTCGGTGCCGAAGATGCGCACGCCAGGATCAGCGCTTGCTGTACTGCGGAGCCTTGCGGGCCTTCTTCAGACCGGCCTTCTTGCGCTCGATGACGCGGGCGTCACGCGTGAGCAGCCCGGCCTTCTTCAGCGACGGGCGGTTCGCCTCGAGGTCGACCGCGTTGAGCGCACGGGCCACCCCCAGACGCAGCGCGCCGGCCTGGCCGGTGATGCCGCCGCCGTGGATGCGGGCGATCACGTCGAAGCGGCCGACCAGGTCGGTGGTCACGAAGGGCTCGTTGACGACCTGCTGGTGCAGCTTGTTCGGGAAGTAGCTGTCCAGGGTCCGTCCGTTGACGGTCCACTGGCCGGTGCCCGGGACGATCCGGACGCGCGCCACGGCCTGCTTGCGGCGACCGGTGGCGGCCGCGGGGGCGATGGTGGCGGGGCGGGCGGGAGCGTCCGCGGAGGGCGCGCTCTCAGAGGTGTAGGCCACGCCCGCCTCGTCGACCTCGTAGGTCTCCTCGGCGGCGTTCTCGGTGTTGACGTCGGTCACGAAAGAATCCTCGGTAGTCACTGGGAGATCTGGGTGATCTCGAAGGGAGTGGCCTTCTGGGCCTGGTGCGGGTGCTCCGGGCCGGCGTACACCTTGAGCTTCTTGATCATCTGGCGGCCGAGGCGGTTCTTGGGGAGCATCCCCCAGACGGCCTTCTCGATGGCCTTGCGCGGGTCCTTGTCCAGCAGCTCGCCGTAGGAGACCGAGGACAGACCACCCGGGTAGCCGGAGTGGCGGTAGGCCAGCTTCGTGGTGCGCTTGGAGCCGGACAGCGCGACCTTGGAGGCGTTCACGATGATGACGAAGTCGCCGGTGTCCACGTGCGGGGCGAACTGCGGCTTGTGCTTGCCGCGCAGCAGGTTCGCAGTCGTGGTGGACAGGCGACCGAGGACGACGTCTGTGGCGTCGATCACGTGCCACTGACGCTCGACGTCAGCAGGCTTCGGGCTATAAGTACGCACGTCGGTGCGCCTTTCTCGTTCGTTCGTCCGCACACGGGGGATCCCGCGCGCGGTGGTGGAGCCACGACGCCTGACGAACACGGCCCGCCGGTCATGCTGACGGGGCTGCCCAGGGCCCGGAACCACGAGGGTGAGCGGGCATGCCTGAGCGGCAGGAGTCGCGACTGACCAGATTAGCGACCGGAGCCGGTGGTGGCAAAACCGGGCCGGTTTCTCCTCATGAGGTCTCGGGGACTAGTTTGGGCCTGCCCACTCGATTCCCCAACGACGCAGGAGCCGACGTGACCGACGCCAGCACCACGGCGAACAACGCCGCGGAGACCGGAACCAGCGAGTCCCTCACCATCCGGGACAACCGCACCGGTCAGTCCTACGAGGTGCCGATCCTCGACGGCACCCTCCGCGCGGGCGAGTTCTCGCGGATCAAGGTGACCGAGGAGGACCCGGGCCTCGCCCTCTACGACCCGGGCTTCACCAACACCGCTTCGTGTCGCTCCTCGGTGACCTTCATCGACGGCGACAAGGGCATCCTGGAATACCGGGGCTACCCGATCGAGCAGCTGGCCGAGAAGTCGAACTACCTCGAGGTCGCGTATCTGCTCATCCACGGTGAGCTGCCGACGCAGGCCCAGTACGACGCCTGGGTGCACGAGATCACCTACCACACCTTCGTGCACGAGAACGTCCGGAACTTCATGGAGGGCTTCCGCTACGACGCGCACCCGATGGGGATGCTGCTGGCGTCGGTGGGGGCCCTCTCGACGTTCTACCCGGAGTCCTCACGCATCACCGACCCGGACAACCGGCACATCCAGATCGTGCGGCTCATCGCGAAGATGCCGACGCTGGGCGCCTGGTCCTTCCGGCACGCGCAGGGCAAGCCCTACATCTACCCGGACAACGAGCTGTCCTACGCGGCGAACTTCCTCTCGATGCTCTTCAAGATGAGCGAGTCGAAGTTCCACGCCGACGAGCGGCTGGTGCGCGCCCTCGAGGTGCTCTTCATCCTCCACGCCGACCACGAGCAGAACTGCTCCACCAACGCGGTGCGCTCGGTCGGCTCCTCGCAGGTCGACCCCTACTCCGCCACCGCGGCCGGCATCGCCGCGCTCTACGGTCCGCTGCACGGCGGCGCCAACGAGGCGGTGCTGCGGATGCTGCGCCGCATCGGCACCATCGAGAACGTGCCGGACTTCATCGAGGGCGTGAAGACCGGCAAGGAACGCCTGATGGGCTTCGGCCACCGGGTCTACAAGAACTACGACCCGCGCGCCAAGATCATCAAGAAGGCCTGCGACGACGTCTTCGAGGTCACCGGGGTCAACCCGCTGCTCAAGATCGCCCAGGAGCTGGAGCGGATCGCGCTCGAGGACGAGTACTTCGTCAAGCGTCGTCTCTACCCCAACGTGGACTTCTACTCGGGGCTGATCTACGAGGCGCTGCAGTTCCCGCCGGAGATGTTCACCGTGCTCTTCGCGATCCCGCGCACCTCGGGCTGGCTGGCCCAGTGGCTCGAGCTCGTGCAGGACCCGGAGCAGAAGATCGCCCGCCCGAAGCAGATCTACACCGGCGAACGCACGCTGGACTTCACCCCCGCCTCCCAGCGCTGGGCGTGATCCCGCCTCATCGACTGCACCACGACGACCCGCTCCCGGCCCGGCCGGAGCGGATCGTCGTCGCTGGTCCCAGCGGGTCGGGCAAGTCCACCCTCGCCCGGCGCCTCGGTGAACTCCTCGACGTGCCGTACACCGAGCTGGACGCACTGCACCACGGGCCCGGCTGGACGATGCGTCCCACGTTCGTGGCCGACGTCGAGCGGTTCGTCGCGGGTCCGGCCTGGGTGTGCGAGTTCCAGTACGCCCCCGTCCGGCCCCTGCTGGCCGAGCGGGCGGACCTGATGCTCTTCCTGCTCTACCCGCGCCGCGTGGTGATGAGCCGGGTCGTCCGGCGGACCCTGCGGCGCCGCCTCCGCCGCGAACGGCTCTGGAACGGCAACGTCGAACCACCGCTGCGGACGTTCTTCACCGACCGCGAGCACATCGTCCGGTGGGCCTGGCGGACGCACGCGACGACTGCCGCCCGTTACGCCGAGTACGCCGCACAGCCGGGTGGCGTGACGGTCGCACTGCGCTCCCCTGCCGAGACCGAGGCGTGGCTGGCCGGACCCCTGGCGCGCTCGCTGGCGGCCCCGCGCTGAGTCGACGTTGACTGTCGCGCGAACGATGTATCAGGGCACGACCCGAGTGCTCCTCGACATCATGAAGAGCACCCATCCCCTCGCGATGTTCATCGAGCGGCTCCAGTCTCCGAGCACAGAGTCCCGGCGGCCGGCACGGCCCTCTCCCGACGTGAGCGCACCGACGCGACGACGCCCGTCGCCCACCGCGCCCCAGGGCGGCATCCCCCAGCAGCGCTCGCGCTGACCCCGAACCGCCGGTGTCACCCCGGCGATGTCAGCACGCGCAGCATCTCCTCCCAGTGCGCGTGCAGGCAGTCCAGGTGACCGTGTCCCTGGCGGAGCACCAGGTGCCCCTGCGGTGCCTGCTCCGCCAGGGCACGGGCCATCCGGGGCGACGCCGCGGAGTCCTCACTCCCGTGCCAGATCCACACCGGGCACCGCACCGAGCCCGACGGCACCTCCCAGGGACCGAACAGGTCCGCGGCGTCGCGCAGGTAGCCCGACGCACTGCCCAGGGCTTCCCGGGCGGACCGGGCAAGCGCTTCCTCGGGCAGGTCGACCACCCAGCCGCGCTCGACGTCGGAGAGCGTCACGAGCCACCGCGCGGCGATCGCGCGCGGCGGCCCCTCCCACGGCCAGGTGCTCCGCCACTGCTCGAACTCGGGACGGAGCGCGTCCTCCCGCTCCGCGCGCGACCGGTCCCGGAGCGAGCCGAGCGCCCGCTGCTCGTCCTCGGTGAGGTGGTCGCGATGAGCCGGCGGGTCCAGGAGGGCCAGGTCCGCCGGGCACGCCACGGTCCCGAGCGCGGTGACCCGTTCCGGGTAGGCGCCGGCCAACGCCCAGGCGTAGAGCCCACCCACCGACATGCCCAGGACGGCGACGCGGTCCAACTCCAGGGCGTCCAGCAGTGCCACCAGGTCGTCGGCCACGGCCCGTTGCCCGCCCGGTGCCGGGGTCGAAGCGCCGTACCCGGGCCGGTTCACCGCGATCAGCCGTACGCCGAGGCGCTCCGCCGCGCTCGCCCCGGGAAGTGCCGCCCACCGACTGTCCGGGCACCCGGGCAGGAAGACCACCGGCGCCCCCCCAGCCGGACCGACCGTGAGGTGTTCGAGCGTGCGGCCGTCAGGGAGCGTGGTATGCCCCTCAACGGGTCCGCGCGACACGTCCCTCGTCCCAGACCGGCTCGGGCGACTCGTAGACGGTTCCGTCGGCGCCGTAGACCAGGAACCGGTCGAAGCCGCGCGCGAACCAACGGTCGTGGGTGACCGCCAGCACCGTGCCCTCGAAGGCTGCCAGGCCGTCCTCCAACGCCTCGGCGGACTCCACGTCGAGGTTGTCGGTGGGCTCGTCGAGCAGCAGCAGGGTCGCCCCGGACAGCTCGAGCATCAGGATCTGGAACCGGGCTTGTTGTCCGCCCGACAAGGAATCGAACCGTTGCTCAGCGGCATGGGCCAGCTCGTAGCGGTCCAGTGCTCGTGACGCCTGCTCCCGCCCCATCCCGGCACGATGGGCGTCGCCCCGGTGCAGGATCTCCAACAGCGTCCGGCCGGCGAGCTCGGGGTGGGCGTGGGTCTGGACGAACCATCCGGGGCGTACGCGTGCCCCGAGCTTCGCCCGGCCCGTGTGCCGGACCGGCTCGATCACCAGGTCCGAGACCGGCCGATGCTCCACGTCGGGGTCGCTCCCGCCGGCGGCGAGAAGCCGGAGGAAGTGCGACTTGCCGGAACCGTTGGATCCCAGGACCGCTACCCGTTCGCCGTACCAGACCTCCAGGTCGAAGGGCTGCATCAGGCCGGTCAGCTCCAGTCGCTCGCACACCACGGCACGCTTGCCGGTGCGTCCTCCCGAGAGCCGCATGGTCACCTGCTGCTCGCGGGGCTGTCCGGTCGGCGGCCCGGCCTCCTCGAACTTGCGCAGGCGGGTCTGCGCGGCCTTGTACTGAGCCGCCAGCCCGTCGTTGTACTCCGCCTTGATCTTGTAGCGCAGCACGAGCGCCTTGAGCTTGGCGTGCTCCTCGTCCCAGCGACGCCGCAACTCCTCGAAGCGCGCGAAGCGGTCCCGGCGAGCGTCGTGGTAAGAGGCGAAACCGCCCGGATGGGTCCAGGTGGTGTTGCCGGCGGCCCCCAGCTCGACGGTGACCACGCGGGTCGCGGTGTTGGCGAGCAGCTCCCGGTCGTGGCTGATGAACAGGATCGTCTTGGGCGACTCACGGATCCGCTCCTCCAGCCAGGTCTTGCCCGGCACGTCGAGGAAGTTGTCGGGCTCGTCGAGGAGCAGCACCTCGTCGGGGCCGCTGAGCAGGTACTCCAGGACGAGCCGCTTCTGCTCACCACCCGAGAGCGTCGCCAGGTCGCGGTACTTGGCCCGCTCGTAGGGCACGCCGAGCGCGGTGGTGCAGCAGATGTCCCAGACCACCTCGAGTTCGTAGCCGCCGGCATCCCCCCACTCGGCCAACGCCTCGGCATAGCGCATCTGGGTGGGCTCGTCGTCGGTCTCCATGAGGGCGAGCTCGGCACGCTCCACGGACGCCGCCGCCGCGCTGATCCGCGCCGGGGCCACCGACAACAGCAGCTCGGCGACGCTGGCCGTCCCCCGCCCCACCATCTGCCCCATCACGCCCAGCCCGCCCGAGCGCGTGACCGCACCCTCGTGGGGCGCCAGCTCACCGGTGATGATCCGGAAGAGGGTGGTCTTCCCCGCCCCGTTGGCTCCGACCAGAGCTACCTTCGCGCCGTCGCCCACGCGGAAGGACACGTCATCGAGCAGCACCCGCCCGTCCGGGAGCTCATAGCGGACCCCGGTCACCTCGACATGCCCCATGACCGCCATTCTCCCGTCGGCGGGCTCGGTGAGGAAACCGGTTTCCTCTGCTCCGTCCGAGCGCGCACAATCGGTCGGGTGACCAGCCTCGCGACCACCCCCGTCCCCGGCCACCGCACGGCCGAGGAACTCACCGCCCTGCCGGCCGAGGTCGCCCGCTCGCCCCGCGACACCGGCACCCTCGAGCTCGTCGTGCGGCGGCCCGGCCTCGGGGAACGTGAGGTGCTCGCCGCCGGCGAACTCGACCCGGCGTGCGGACTGGTCGGCGACACCTGGGACCAGCGACCCAGCTCCCGCACTCCCGACCACTCCCCGCACCCCGACATGCAGCTCAACGTGATGAACCACCGGGTCGCCTCGTTCCTCGCCCGCACCCCCGAGCGGGTGCCGCTGGCCGGGGACCAGCTCTATCTGGATCTCGACCTGTCCGCGGAGAACCTGCCCGCCGGGACCCGCATCGCGCTCGGGGACGGCGCCGTGATCGAGGTGACCGACCAGCCGCACACCGGCTGCGCGAAGTTCGTCGCGCGGTTCGGGGCCGACGCGATGCGGTTCGTCAACGGGCGGGAGGGACGACCGCTGCGCCTGCGCGGACTCAACGCCCGCGTCGTCGTTCCGGGCACCGTCCGCCCCGGCGACGCCGCGGTCGTGCTGTCCCGACCCTGAGGGTTCCCGAAGGTTCTCCACAGAGGACGCCGATCCGGTTTCGTGGCGGGCCGGCGCCCGTCACCATGGACGACATGTCGCGCACCCTCCCTGCCGCCCTGCTCACCGCGGCCGCACTCCTCCTCACCGGCTGCACCGCGTCGGAGTCCTCTCCGGCGGGGGACGCTGCGGCGTCCGGGTCCGGCGACACTGCCTCCGACCCACTGGAGCCCCTCGACCCGCGCGACTCCATGACCGGCCCCGGCGCCGAGCAGTACGGCGACGGGCAGGACGGGGCCGGGGACCGGCCGCGCTACGACGTGGACGCCGAGGCCGACCCGGTCTCCGGAGAGGTCAGCGGGACCCTGCGCGCGCAACTGCCGGTGGCGGAGCTGTCGGAGGTCACCTTCCGCTTCTTCCCCCACGAGCCGTCACTGGAGGCCGACGCCGAGGTGGGCCAGGTGCTCGTCGACGGAGAGGATGCCGAGGCCGTCCTCGACGGCACCCTGCTCACCGTCGTGCTGCCCGACGGTGCCTCCGACCCGGTCGTCGAGGTGCCCTTCAGCTACACACTCGCCGACCAGGAGGCCGGAGGCCTGGCGGGCGGGCTGGGCGGTGCCCTGCTCGGGGGCGACCTGAGCCCCGCCGAGGTGGGGCTGCTCGCCCGCCGGGCCGACTCCCTGGCGCTCGGGCACTGGTTCCCCCTGTGGATCCCGCCGGGCCGCTCGGCCGACCCCGTGCTGGACGGGTACGGCGACCTCGGCAACTTCGACCCCGCGGACATCTCGGTCTCCCTGGACGTGCCGGACGGGTGGTCCGTCGTCGACAGCGGCGTGCCGATCGGGGACCCCGAGGCGGGTGAGGACACCGTGACGTTCCGCTCCAGCGGTGCGGGCATGCGTGACTACGCGGTGGCCGTCCTCCGGGGCACCGAGACCCGCACGCGCACCCTGTCCGGCGACCTGGGCGAGGTCACCATCTCCGCGACCGGGCCCACGGACGCCGCCGACGAACTCGACGCCGTGCTCGACGAGACCGAGACCTCGATCGAGGTGCTCTCCGAGAAACTCGGTGCGTATCCCTGGCGCGAGTACGACGTGGTGTCGATGCCGTTGGGCGCCTCCGTCGGCGGGATGGAGTGGCCCGGCGCCACCTGGATCGAGGCCGGCACCTTCGCCGGCGGCATCCCGGGGCTCGGCGACCTGGACGGCATGCTGGGCGGGCTCGACCTGGGCGAGCTGGACCTCGGCGACCTGGACCTGGGCGGGCTCGACCTGGGCGGCCTGGGGCTGGACGGGATGGACACGCTGCTCGGCTCCGCCCGGCTCTGGACCATCGCGCACGAGGTCGCCCACAGCTGGTGGACGGTCATCGTGGGCAACGACTCCCTCGCCGCGCCGGTGGTCGACGAGCCCCTCGCGCAGTACTCGGCCTGTCTCGTCGCCCGCGAGCTGAGCCCCGAGGGTGACGAGATCTGCGCCCAGCAGATCGGGGTCGGCTACGAGCAGATGCGCCAGCTCGGCCAGGAGGACGGGCCAGCCGACCGGCCCTCCGATGCCTTCAGCAGCGCCCTCCAGTACGGCGGCCTCGTCTACGGCAAGGCCGCGAGTTTCTGGCTCACCCTCGAGGAGGAGTACGGCGCCCGCCGAGTCGCGACGGCACTGAGGGAGATCGTGAGTTCCTCGGCGTACGACGAACTGGACGGCCCGGGCCTACGCGCGCTCCTGGTGAACGACCTCGGTGCGGAGGCGGGCACCCTCTGGGACCGCTGGATGGTGCAGACCCACGGCGACGACGACCTCGGGGTCGACCCCGGCGCCGGAATCGGCGGCCTGGGCGAGCTGGGCGGGTTGGGTGACCTGGAGGGGATGCTGGGCGGCCTCGACCTCGGCAACCTCAATCCCGAGGACCTTGCCCCGCTGCTGGAGCAGTTCGGCGGCGGCGAGGGCCTCACCGGACTCCTGGACGACCCCGCCGCCCTGCAGAGGCTCCTGGAGTCCCTGGGCGGCGCCACCGGGACCACCTGAGCGCCCCAGGGTTCAGGCGGTACCCGACGGGCCACTGTCGTCGGACAGCGCCGCGCGTCCTGCCTCCAGCCGGGCCACCGGGACCCGGAAGGGCGAGCAGGAGACGTAGTCCAACCCCACCGACTCGAAGAAGTGGATCGAGTCCGGGTCACCCCCGTGCTCCCCGCAGACGCCGAGGTGGAGGTCCGGCCGGGTGCTGCGTCCTCGTCGTACCGCTTCTGCCACCAGCGATCCGACTCCGGCCCGGTCCAGGGTCTCGAACGGCGAGACGCCGAACACGCCCTTGTCGAGGTAGGCGGAGAAGAACGCCGCCTCCACGTCGTCGCGTGAGAAGCCCCAGGTCATCTGGGTCAGATCGTTGGTGCCGAAGGAGAAGAACTCGGCTGCCTCGGCGATCTCGTCCGCGGTCATCGCCGCGCGGGGCAACTCGATCATGGTGCCGATGCTGAACCGCAGGTCCACCCCGGTCTCGCGCTCCACCTCACCGGCCACGGCGACGATGTCGGCCTTGACCAGCTCCAACTCCTGAATCGTGGCGACCAGGGGGATCATGATCTCGGGGCGGGGATCCCCGCCGGCCTTGATCCGCGCCGCGGCCGCCTCGAACACCGCCCGCGCCTGCATGGTGAACAGCCCGGGGATGACGATGCCCAGGCGGACCCCACGCAGCCCCAGCATCGGGTTCTGCTCGTGCATCCGGTGCACGGCCTCGAGCAGCACCGCGTCGCGTTCGTCGTGGTGACCGGTCACGTCCGCGACCGCCGCCTTCACCGACAGTTCGGTGAAGTCCGGCAGGAACTCGTGCAGCGGAGGATCGATCATCCGGATCGTGACGGGCAGCCCGTCCATGGCCTCGAGGATCTGCTCGAAGTCCCCGCGCTGCAGGGGCAGCAACGCGTCCAGGGCGGCTTCCCGCGCCTCGGGGCCCTCGGCCAGGATCAGGTCCTCCACGAAGGCGCGGCGCTCTCCCAGGAACATGTGCTCGGTGCGGCACAGCCCGATCCCCTGGGCCCCGAAACGTCGGGCGCGCGCTGCGTCGTCGGGGGTGTCGGCATTGGTGCGCACGTCCAGCCGGCGCCGCTGGTCCGCGTGACGCACCAGGCGAGCCACCGCGGCGACCAGTTCGTCGCGCTCCTCCAACGACTCCTCGCCCTCGAACCATTGCACGACCGCGGAGTCCCGCACCGGGACCTCCCCGAGGAAGACCTCGCCGGTCGTGCCGTCGATGGAGATCAGGTCACCCTCGTGGACGACGATCCCGTCGGGGCTGCGGAACCGCTTCTGCTTGACGTCGACCTCGAGTTCGTCGGCACCGCACACGCAGGTGCGGCCCATGCCCCGTGCCACGACCGCCGCGTGGCTGGTCTTCCCTCCGCGCGAGGTCAGGATGCCCGTGGCGGCGACCATGCCATGCAGGTCGTCGGGGTTGGTCTCCCGGCGCACCAGGATCACCTTCTCGCCCGTCTCGGCCAGCGCCACGGCACTCGGCGAGTCGAACACGACCTTGCCCACGGCTGCTCCCGGAGAGGCGTTCATGCCGCGGGTCAGCCGGTGCCGGGCGGTGGTCGCGTCGAACTGCGGGAACATCAACTGCGCCAACTGTCCGCCGGTGACGCGGTCGAGGGCCTCGTCGAGCGTGATCAGGCCCTGGTCGACCAACTGCACCGCGATCCGGAAGGCCGCGCCCGCAGTGCGCTTCCCGACGCGGGTCTGCAACATCCACAGCTTGCCGCGCTCCACGGTGAACTCGATGTCGCACAGGTCGCGGTAGTGCTCCTCGAGGCGCTGCATGATCACGAGCAGTTCGTCGTAGGCCTCCTTGTCGATCTGCTCCAACTCGGTCAGCGGCACCGTGTTGCGGATCCCGGCCACGACGTCCTCGCCCTGCGCGTTCTGCAGGTAGTCGCCGTAGATGCCCTGCGCTCCGCTGGCCGGGTCGCGCGTGAAGCACACGCCGGTCCCGGAGTCGGGCCCGAGGTTGCCGAACACCATCGACACCACGTTGACCGCGGTCCCGAGGTCGGCGGGGATCCGCTCCTGACGGCGGTACAGCACGGCACGGTCGGTATTCCACGACTCGAAGACGGCCAGCACGGCCCGGTCCAGCTGGACCCGCGGGTCCTGCGGGAAGGGGGCACCACTCTCCCGCTCGACCACCTCCTGGAAGGTGCCGACCAGCCGCTCCAGATGGGCGGCGGTGAGGTCGAGGTCGCTGACCGCTCCGACCTGCCGCTTCAGCTCGTCCAACTCGTGCTCGAACAGGTCGCCGTCCAGGCCCAGCACCGTCTTGCCGAACATCGAGAGCAGCCGGCGGTAGGAGTCCCAGGCGAAACGGGCGTCACCCGACTGGCGTGCCAGCCCGTGCACGGAGACGTCGTTGAGCCCGACGTTGAGGACCGTCTCCATCATCCCGGGCATGGAGAACTTCGCCCCCGAGCGCACCGACACCAGCAGCGGGTCCTCGGCGTCGCCGAGGCGCTTGCCCATCGCGGCCTCCAGGGAGGCCAGATGCTCGGTCACCTCGTCGGCCAGTGCCTTGGGCAGCTGGCCCGGGTCGTGCTCGCCGTTGAGGTAGGCGCGACAGGCCTCGGTGGTGATGATGAAACCCGGTGGCACCGGCAGGCCCAGGTTGGTCATCTCGGCAAGGTTCGCCCCCTTGCCCCCGAGCAGGTCCTTGAGGTCCTTGTTGCCTTCGGCGAAGTCATAGACGAGCTTGCTCATAGCCCATCTTCTCCCCTGGGCCGGACCGACCCACAAGAGGCCTCAGTCCGCCGTCTGCGCCGCCCACAGGTTGACCCCGGAGTCGACCGCGTACTGGTCGATCAACGCGAGTTCCTCGTCCGTCAGCGGTGGCCCGTCGAGGGCGTCGAGGTTGGTGTCCAACTGCTCGACCGACGACGCCCCGATGACCGCCGAGGTCACCCGCGGGTCGCGCAGCGCCCATTGCAGCGCCAGCTGGGCGAGCTTCTGGCCGCGCTCGACCGCGATGTCGTTGAGCTTGCGCACGTGGTCGAGGACCTGCGGCGAGAGATGGTCGCTCTGCACGGTGCTGCCTTCGCGTGCCGCGCGCGAGTCCGCCGGGACGCCGTTGAGGTAACGGTCGGTCAGCAGCCCCTGGGCCAGCGCGGTGAAGACGATGCAGCCCATCCCCTCCGCCTCGAGGGTGTCGAGCAGATCGGTCTCGATCCAGCGGTTCAGCATCGAGTAGGACGGCTGGTGGATGAGCAGCGGCGTGCCCAGGTCCCGCGCGATCGCCGCGGCCTCGCGGGTGCGCTTCGCGGAGTACGACGAGATGCCGGCGTACAGCGCGCGGCCCGACCGCACCGCGGTGTCCAGCGCCATCATCGTCTCCTCGACCGGGGTCTCGGGGTCGAAGCGGTGGCTGTAGAAGATGTCGACGTACTCGAGCTGCATCCGCTTCAGCGACTGGTCGAGCGAGGCGAGCACGTACTTGCGTGAGCCCCCGCCCTGGCCGTAAGGACCGGGCCACATGTCCCAGCCGGCCTTGGTGGAGATGATCAGCTCGTCACGGTACGGCGCGAAGTCGTCGCGCAGATAGCGACCGAAGTTCTCCTCGGCACGGCCGTAGGGCGGCCCGTAGTTGTTGGCCAGGTCGAAGTGGGTGACGCCGCGGTCGAACGCGCGGCGCAGGATCGCACGCTGGGTCTCCTCGGGGCGGTCGGTCCCGAAGTTCTGCCACAGGCCCAGCGAGAGCGGCGGAAGCTTGAGGCCGCTGCGGCCGGTGAAGTTGAAGGGGGCGTCGTCGTAGCGGTCTGCAGCTGCGGTGTAGCTCATGCCCCCCAGCCTGCCACGCGCACCTCGAGCACGCGGAAGCCCTTCGCGCTGGCCAGCCGCGTGGTCGGGTAGCCCTGCTCGCCGAGCCAGCGCTGCAACGAGTCCGCACCCAGGTTCTTGCCGACCACGAGGACCGCCCGCCCACCCGGTGCCAACCGCGGGAGCCACCGCAGCAGCAGCGCGTGCAGCGCCTCCTTGCCGATGCGGATCGGCGGGTTCGACCAGATCTCGTCGAACTCCACGTCGTCGGGCACCGCGTCGGGCACGACCGCCTCGACCCGATCGGCGACGTCGTACGCGGCGGCGTTCTCCCGGGCCAGGAGCAGCGCGCGCTCGTTGACATCCACGGCCCACACCCGCGCGTCCGGGCGCGTGAGCGCCAATGCCGTCGCGATCACGCCGTACCCGCACCCCAGGTCCAGGAAGCGGGTGCCGCTCGCCGGCGGCTCGGTCTCGCGGAAGAGCACCGCGGTGCCGATGTCGAGGCGCCCTTGGGCGAACACCCCGGAGCCGGACACCAGGCGCAGCTCGTGACCCCAGACCGCCGCCGTGACCGGGGCGCGGGTGAACGGCACGGTCGGGTCGGCGGTGAAGTAGTGCTCGTCACTCATCGGTTCACCTCGCTGTCGGCCGGCCCGTCCTCGGTGCGGTCGCCCAGCACCCGGGTCACGCGCGTCCGTTCCGCCTGTGCGGCCAGCTCCTCCTCCGGTGGGTAGGCCACCTCCTCCAGCGTGAGCCCGTGTGCAGGAACCACGAGGATCGCCGGGTCGCGCCGCGCCGCAGCCAGCATCTCCCCAGCCCACGACGGCGTACGCCGGCCCTCGCCGACCGCGAGCAGGCACCCCACCAGCGAACGCACCATGTGGTGGCAGAACGCGTCCGCACGGACCGTCAACGTCAGCCCGCTGTCCGCACGGTCCCAGTGCAGGTCCAGCAGCGTCCGGATGGTCGTGGCGCCCTCACGCCGTTTGCAGAAGGTCGCGAAGTCGTGCTCGCCGAGGAGCAGGGCGGCCGCGGTGTTCATCGCCGCCTCGTCCAGCGGACGCGGCCAGGCCAGGACGTGGTGGCGCACCAGCGGATCGGGCGCGGCGTCGCGGACCCGATAGGCGTAGCGCCGCCACAGCGCGCCGAAGCGGGCGTCGAAGGCCTCGGGCACCTGGACGGCGCGCTGCACCACGACGTCCGCGGGCAACACCCCGTTGAGGCGTCGTACCAGGGCTGCGGTCGGCTCGGACCGGTCGCGCCCGGCGGCCCCCTCGAGCGTGATCGGTTCGACGTCGAGGTGGATCACCTGACCGCGGGCGTGCACCCCGGTGTCGGTCCGTCCCGCGCAGACCACCGCGACCGAGGGAACCCGCAGCACCGTGGCCAGGGCGCGCTCGACCTCCCCCTGCACGGTGCGCAGGCTCGGCTGGGAAGCCCACCCGTGGAAATCCGTGCCGTCGTAGGCGAGGTCGAGACGCAGGCGCACCCGCAGATCTTGTCACCTGTGGAGAGCCGGAGCGGAGATCGGCTCCTACGGGGCAGGATCCACGCTCATGAACTTCGACTCCCCCACCCCGATCCGGACCGACGCCGACCTCCTCGACCTGTGGCGCACCCTCATGGGTCCCCTGGGTTTCAGCCGCACCACGTTGTGGATGGTGCCGATCGGGGGCGACGACCTCCCCGACCGCCTGGTGCTGCCCATCGACCACGTGCCGACGCACCCGACGGTCCGCGACTGCGACCGGGCGGCCGAGTTCGCGGTCCGTTTTCTTCCCGCGGGAGGGTCGATGGCGTTCCTGTTCTCCCGACCCGGCCCCGGCGGAGTCACGTCCGGCGACGCCGCCTGGGCGCGGCTGCTCGCGGGCTCCGCGGAGCGCCACGGGCTCGGCGACCGACCGGTCGCCCTCGCCAACAACGCCACGCTCACGCTGCGCCCCCAGGCCACACGTGGCGTCCGCAGCGCCCGTTCGGCCGGGTGAGCGTGGAGCATGGCCTTCACGAGTGGAACCGCGGCGGCGCCAGGGGGCACCATGGCTGTCATGTCCTCGCTCCCGTACAGCCGGCCGTTGACCGCGGCGGACCTCGAGGCGATGCCCGATGACGGTCACCGCTACGAACTGGTCGACGGGACGCTCATCGTGACTCCGGCGCCCTCCCTCCTCCATCAGCGAGCCGTGGGCGAGCTGTACCTCCTCCTGCGCGCCGGGTGTCCGGACGACCTGGAGGTGATCCTGGCGCCCTTCGACGTGCGCCTGGGCGAGACGACCGTGCTGCAGCCCGACCTGCTGGTCGCCCGCCGCCGCGACGTCACCGACCGGAACCTGCCCGCGCCACCCGTGCTCACGGTGGAGGTGCTCTCGCCCAGCACCCGCCTGGTCGACCTGAATCTGAAGCTCGCCCGGTTCCAGGCGGCCGGCACCGCGTCGTACTGGACCGTGGACCCCGGGGACTCGCCGCTGCAGGCCTCGATCAGTGCCTGGGACCTGCACGGCGAGACGTACGGCGATCCGCGCGCCGCGTACGGCGAGCAGCACCTTCTCCTCGAACGACCGTTCCCGCTCGACGTCGTGCCCGCTCGACTGGTCGTGTGAGGGTGTTGCCTACAGTCGGTGCGTGACCCTGTCCCGGACGCTCCAGCTGATTCTCGGGTGCGTCGTCCTCGGGACCGGCGTCGCCCTGCTGCTGACCCCCGCTCTGGGCTCGGACGGCTTCTCCACCCTGGTCAACGGCGTGAGCCTGGCCGCCGGTGTCTCGTTCGCCGTGGCGAACGTCGTGGTCAGCCTCGGTTTCGTGGCTTTGGCATGGACCCGAGGCGTGCGCCCCGGCGTGGGGACGCTGATCCAGATGGTGCTGGTCGGGGTGGTGGCCACGCTGGTGCTGGGCTGGCTCGACCAGCCCGAGGGCTGGGTCGCCCGGGTCGCGATGCTGGCCCTGGCGTTCCCTGTCACCGCGGTGGGCATCGTGCTGTATCTCGGCAGCCGTCTGGGGGCGGGGCCCGCGGAGGCGGCGGCCCAGGCCTTCGATCCGCCGGTGCCGTTCGCCTGGACCTACAGCGCCGTCCAGGGGGGCGGCGCGTTGGTGGGCTGGCAGTTGGGGAGCGCGATCGGCCCGGGCACCGTGGCGGTGATCCTCCTGCTGGGTCCGGCGACCGCGCTCACCGGCCGGCTGCTGAGGATGGACCTCACCCGGTCCGGCAACGACGAAGCCCCCGGATCCGCCAGGGATCCAGGGGCCTCGATGTCGTAGACCGGTGGGGCTCAGGCCTCCTTGGTCTCCTCCGCAGCGTCCTCGGCCGGAGCCTCGGTAGCCTCGGCCTCCGGGGCGTCGGCGGCCTCGGTCGCCTCCGCCTCGGTCGCCTCGTCGGCGACGGCCTCGGTCTCCTCGACCGGGGTCTCCTCGGCCGGAGCCTCCTCAGCCGGAGCCTCCTGGGCCGCCGGAGCCGGGGCGGCAGCGGGCTTCGCGGCCTTCTGCTTCGGCTCGTAGGCCTCGGTCACCAGCTCGATGACCGCCATGGGGGCGTTGTCGCCCTTGCGGGGACCGAGCTTGGTGATCCGGGTGTAACCACCCGGACGCTCCGCGAACTGCGGCGCGATCTCGGTGAAGAGGATGTGCACGACACCCTTGTCCTTGATCGTCTTCAGCACCAGGCGCCGGTTGTGCAGGTCGCCCTTCTTGGCCTTGGTGATCAGCCGCTCCGCGTGCGGGCGCAGGGTGCGCGCCTTCGCCTCGGTCGTCACGATCGAGCCGTGCTCGAACAGCTGGGTCGCCAGGTTGGCCAGGATGTGCTTCTGGTGCGCCGGGCTACCGCCGAGACGGGCGCCCTTCTTGGGAGTAGGCATTGCTTCTCTCGATTCTCCCGAGCCGTATCAGGTACTCGGGTAGGTGGAAATCAGTGACTCAGTACTGCTCGTCCTCGACGCGGCTCAGTACTGTTCGTCTTCGACAAAACTGTCGTCGTCGTCCTCGTAGGAGGCGGCCAGGGCGGCGGCCGGGTCGAAGCCCGGGGCGCTGTCCTTGAGGGCCAGACCCATCTCGTGCAGCTTCAGCTTGACCTCGTCGATCGACTTGGCGCCGAAGTTGCGGATGTCGAGCAGGTCCTGCTCCGAGCGCGACAGCAGCTCACCCACGGTGTGGATGCCCTCACGCTTGAGGCAGTTGTACGAGCGGACCGTGAGGTTCAGCTCCTCGACCGGCAGCGCCAGGTCGGCGGCGAGCTGCTCGTCGACCGGCGAGGGGCCGATGTCGATGCCCTCGGCCTCGACGTTGAGCTCACGGGCAAGACCGAAGAGCTCGACCAGGGTCTTGCCCGCCGAGGCGAGAGCGTCGCGGGGACGCATCGAGCGCTTGGTCTCGACGTCGACGATGAGGCGGTCGAAGTCGGTGCGCTGCTCGACACGGGTCGCCTCGACCTTGTAGGTCACCTTGAGCACGGGCGAGTAGATCGAGTCGACCGGCATGCGGCCGATCTCGTTGTCGGCGCCCTTGTTCTGCGCGGCGCTGACGTAGCCGCGACCGCGCTCGACGACGAGCTCCATCTCGAGCTTGCCCTGCTCGTTGAGCGTGGCGATCTTCAGGTCCGGGGTGTGCACCTCGACACCGGCCGGGGGCGCGATGTCGGCGGCGGTGACGTCACCGGGGCCCTGCTTGCGCAGGTACATCGTGACCGGCTCGTCGTGCTCGGAGGAGACGACCAGGTCCTTGAGGTTCAGGATGATCTCGGTGACGTCCTCCTTGACGCCCTCGATCGTCGAGAACTCGTGCAGGACGCTGTCGACCTTGATGCTGGTGACCGCGGCGCCGGGGATCGAGGACAGCAGGGTCCGGCGCAGAGAGTTGCCGAGGGTGTAGCCGAAGCCGGGCTCGAGCGGCTCGATGACGAACTTCGAGCGGAACTCGTCGACGGCCTCTTCGGACAGGGTGGGGCGCTGTGCAATGAGCACTTGTGGGTTCCTTTCCGAGCCCGACCTCTATTTGACGGACTCGAACCAGTAGGAAGGGGCCGGCGGACGCAGGGCACGTCCGCCGGCAGGGATCACTTCTTGGAGTAGTACTCGACGATCAGCTGTTCCTGGACCGGGATGTCGATCTGTGCCCGGACGGGGAGCTGGTGGACCAGCACGCGCATCCGGTTCGGGACGACCTCCAGCCAGGCCGGCACGATCCGCTCGCCGAAGGTCTCGCGCGCCACGATGAACGGCGTCATCTCCAGCGACTTCTCGCGGACGTCGATCACGTCGTACTGGGTGACCTGGAACGAGGGGATGTTGACCTTGTGGCCGTTGACCAGGAAGTGACCGTGGGTCACGAGCTGGCGGGCGTGGCGGCGGGTCCGGGCGAAGCCGGCGCGGTAGACCACGTTGTCCAGACGGCACTCGAGGAGCTGGAGCAGGTTGTCACCGGTCTTGCCGGGACGACGCGACGCCTCGTGGTAGTAGCGGATGAACTGCTTCTCCAGCACGCCGTAGGTGTAGCGAGCCTTCTGCTTCTCCTTGAGCTGCAGCAGGTACTCGGACTCCTTCGGGCGCCCACGGCCGTGCTGGCCGGGCGGGAAGGGACGGCGCTCGAACGCCTGGTCGCCACCGACGAGGTCAACCCCCAGTCGACGCGACTTCTTGGTCATGGGACCGGTGTAGCGGGCCATGTCAGATGTCTCCTAGAAAGGCTCGGGTCGGGATCAGACGCGACGGCGCTTGGGCGGCCGGCATCCGTTGTGCGGGGTGGGGGTCACGTCCTGGATGGTGCCGACCTCGAGGCCGATCGCACCCAGCGAACGGATCGCCGTCTCGCGGCCCGAACCCGGGCCCTTCACGAAGACGTCGATCTTCTTCATGCCGTGCTCCATCGCCCGACGACCCGCGGCCTCGGCAGCCATCTGCGCGGCGAACGGGGTGGACTTACGCGAGCCCTTGAAGCCGACGGTGCCGGCAGAGGCCCACGAGATCACCGCACCGGTCGGGTCGGTGATCGTCACGATCGTGTTGTTGAACGTGCTCTTGATGTGGGCTTCGCCCTGAGCGATGTTCTTCTTCTCCTTGCGGCGCACCTTGGACTTGGCGCCTGCAGCCTGACGGCTCTTGGGAGGCATACGGATATCTCCTGCTGGTTCTGGTGAGAGTCTTCGAGATCAGAAGGACGCGGACGTCACTTCTTCTTCTTGCCGGCGACCGTGCGCTTGGGACCCTTGCGGGTACGAGCGTTGGTCTTGGTGCGCTGACCGCGGACCGGAAGGTTCATCCGGTGCCGGCGACCCTGGTAGCTGCCGATCTCGATCTTGCGACGGATGTCAGCCTGGACCTCACGACGGAGGTCACCCTCGATCTTGAAGTTCGCTTCGATCTCGTCGCGGAGCTTCACCAGCTCCTCGTCACCCAGCTCGTGTACGCGGAGGTTCGGGTTGACCCCGGTGGCCTCCAGCAGCTGCTGGGCGCGGGTACGGCCGATGCCGTAGATGTAGGTGAGTGCGACCTCGATGCGCTTGTCGCGCGGGAGGTCGACACCAACAAGGCGTGCCATGGAAGGCGGTGTCCCTTCGTGTTCCTGGAGGTGTCGTGTGCGTCTCGCGCCCCGGGACCCCCAGACATCAGGGACCGGGCGCCGGCCTCCAGACCGGCGGTGACGCCGTCCACGCGGACGGCGAGCGATGACGCTTATCAGAAGTGTTCAGTTGTGTCGGGCCGGGAGCCGGCCCGTGCGCCGGGGCTCAGCCCTGGCGCTGCTTGTGGCGCGGGTTCTCGCAGATCACCATGACGCGGCCGTGGCGACGGATCACCTTGCACTTGTCACAGATCGGCTTGACGCTCGGGTTGACCTTCACGGGTCTTCCTTACTTGGTGTGTCGGCTGGGCCCACCCGGGGAACCGGGCAGGCGTCACTTGTACCGGTAGACGATGCGACCGCGGGTGAGGTCGTAGGGCGAGAGCTCCACGACGACCCGGTCCTGGGGAAGGATGCGGATGTAGTGCTGCCGCATCTTGCCGCTGATGTGGGCCAAGACCTTGTGCCCGTTCGTGAGTTCCACCCGAAACATCGCGTTCGGGAGGGCCTCCACGATGGTGCCCTCGATCTCGATGACGCCTTCCTTCTTCGGCATGTCCTCCGCAATCCGTCGCAACTGAATCTGTCTACCGTTGGCCCGCGAACCTCCCCGGACTCGTCCCGGGTGGACCTCGTGGTGCCGTTCGTGTCGCTCATCCCGGCTCCCGGAAGAACCGGAGAGCGGGCAGCCGCGAGCAGCACGAAACAGACCCACGTTGGGCCAACAGTGGAGTCTACGCGATGGGACGCCTGAGGCGTTAATCGGGTCACTGGGCCGCACACGTAGGGTGAGGGCGTGGTCGACGGGGCAGCAGCACGCAGGATCGGCACCGCCGCGGCGTACGCCGGGGGCGGACTCTCCGTGCTGGGCGGCACCTTCTGGGGGCTGATCCTGGCGGAGACCCAACTGGCGCGGCGCGCGATCGGCAACGCGGAGGGCGATCCGCCCGACCCGTCCGGCTGGTACGGCCACGGTCGCCCCGGTCCGGCCCTGAAGATCGCGCTCCTCGGCGACTCCTCCGCGGCCGGGTACGGCGTGGACTCGGTGGAGGAGACGCCCGGCGCCTACCTCGCCAGCGGCATCGCCGAAGCGGCGGACCGCCGGGTCTACCTGGCCTGCATGGCCAAGGTCGGGGCCCAGACCAAGGACCTGATGGCGCAGATCGACCGGGTCCTCCCCCTGGAGCCCCAGGTCGTGGTCATCTTCATCGGCGCGAACGACGTCACCCACGCCGTCCCCGTCACCACCTCGATACGCCGCCTGGTCGAGGTGCTGAACCGCCTGCACGGCGCCGGCGTGCAGGTCGTCATCGGCACCTGCCCCGACCTCGGCACGATCGAGCCACTGGCGCCGCCGCTCAAGCAGGTGGCCCGGGCCTGGTCCCGTCGTCTGGCGGCGGCCCAGGCCACGGCGGTGGCCGAGGCCGGGGGACGTTCGGTCGCCCTGGGATCGATCCTCGGACACGAGTTCCAGCGGCTCTCGGAGCTGCTGTTCGGACCTGACCGCTTCCACCCGTCTGCGGCGGGCTACGCCCGGATGTCCGCCGCGGTGCTGCCCACCGCCCTGGCGGCCCTGGGGCTGGCCCCCGAGGACGACCTGGAGCCGGAGTACAGCCGCGGCGAGGCCCTCCTGCCGCTCGACGTCGCGGTGCTGGAGGCCGCGCGTCATCCTGGCGCCTCCATCGAGCCGGTCGCCGAGGGCACCGACGCCGCCGGTCCCCTGGGGCGCCTGGTCCAGCTGCGACGCAGGCGGCGCCAGCCCGAGGGGGAGGTCGAGACCCCGGCCGCGACCGAGGGGGACGTCACCGCGGTCCCGTGACCCGAAAGACGCGACCAGTCGGCGGGAAAACCCGACCAGTCGGCGGGAAAACCCGACCAGTCGGCGGGAAAACCCGACCAGTCGGCGGGAAAACCCGACCAGTCAGCGGGAAAACCCGACCAGTCAGCGGGCGGGGGGCAGCAGCGAGGCCAGGACCTCGCCCTCGCGGACGCGCTGGGGGTGGTCGCCCACCGGGATCTCCGCCACCACACGCTCGGTCGCGAAGTCGATCACGGTGACCAGATCGCTGCCGCTCATCGACATCCAGCAGGTGTTGCCGGGGCCTTCGGTCGCCCAGTACGGCTTGGAGTAGGTCCGTTGGCTGAGGAAGCGGCCTCGTCCGCTGAAGACCTTCGGGGTGAAGGTCGCCCGGTCCACGATCGCGGCGTAGTCCGACATGGTGCCGGCCACGCACAACTTCTTCCCGTTCCCGTTGATCGCCAGGCCGTGGTGGGCCGAGTCGAGCACGTAGGCCTCGCGCGGGAGCTTCGCAGCCGCCTCGGACACGGGCAGGTCGATGATGCGGGTGACCCGCCCGGTGGCCGGCTCCGCGATCCCGCCCAGTCGGTAGTCGCCCCCTCCGGTCGGGTCGGTCGCGTCCAGGTCGAACTCCACGAGGCCGTGGAAGAAGGACACCTGGGCGTACATCACCCTCTCGTCGGGGGTGAGGGCCACCGGCCGGACCGCGCTGCTCATCCCGGGGTGGCCGGCCTCCTCGAGTTCCTCGCCCATGTCCCAGCGGCGCATCACCCGGAAGTCGCTGGCGCGCACGACCTGGAGCCAGCGATCGGCCTTGATGAGGTCGCTGATCGTGTCGGCGTTCACAGGGCCGAGGAACCCGAAGTCGCCCGGGGTGTAGACGCGCCCGATCGAGGCATGGAAGATCCGCCGGCCGTCACGGGAGTAGGTGTTCTCGTGCGGGGTGTCGCCGGAGACGAAGTTGCGCAGCCGTGTGCCCATCGGCACCGTGCGCCCGTCGACGACCTGCGGCGACATCGCGAACTCCAGGACCTGCCGCTCGGTGGAGTCCGAGACGACGAGCCGGCTGCGGTCCGGGGAGACCCCCATGTGGTCGGTGCGGTAGCCGTCCATCGACGCCTCGGCGGCGATGGAGTCGGAACGCCCCGCCAGGGCCTTCGCGAGGTCCAGCCACACCACGTCGGACAGGCTCGGGCGGGAGACGGCGAGGTAGCGCCCGTCGGCGGTGGTGAACATGTCGTCGACGTACTGGTCGTTGCCCTCACCGATGGCCTGCTGCACCGCCACGTAGAAGGCCAGCCGGTCCGGGGCGAGCACGATGTCGCGCAGTTCCTGCTGAAGGTCGGGGATGGCGTCGATCGTGGCGATCCGCTGCCGGGTGCGGGCGTCGATCAGCGTGATCGTGCCCTCCCAGTTGTTGCCGACCGCCATCACCGTGCGGGTCTCCGGGGCCAGCTCCGGAGCCACAGCCGTCCGCGCCTGGGCGGGCGTCGTCGCCGCCGTGCCCGCCGGGAGCGTCGCGGCTACCGCGGCGGCGACACCGATCACCAGGGCGGCGGCGTGGCGGACGGAGCGTGCCGGCGCTGACATGGGGATCCTCCCGGGACGACGTGAGATGAACAACGTTCATCTCAACGCCCCAGCCCGACCGAGGTCACGTCCGGACGGCGACAGGGCGCCCGGCCTGAGGCCGGACGCCCTGTCGTGGGGGAGGTGGTCCCGGGGTTGCTAGAGGACCCGGAACTGATCTGCCCGGGAGGTCACTCCCCGCCGCGCAGGATGGCGAGCAGGCGGAGCAGTTCGATGTAGATCCAGACGATCGTCACGGTCAGGCCGAAGGCGGCCCGCCACGACTCACGCTCCGGCAGGCCAGCCGCGATGCCGCGCTCGACGTAGTCGAAGTCGAGGATCAGCATGAGCACGCCGAGTCCGAGACCGATCAGCGAGGACACGAAGCCCATCGCGCCGAAGCCGTTGAAGCCGAAACTGTTGCCGAAGAAGCCCAGGATCACGTCGAAGAGCGACACGGCCACGAAGCCGAACATCGCCGCGACGACCCAGGTGCGGAACCGCTGACCGACCTGGATGTCGAAGAACTTGTACGCCGCCAGCGTGCCCGCGACCGCGGCCATGGTGCCGACGACCGCACCGATCACCAGGCCGGGCATCCCGTCTTCTCCACCGCCGAACGCGGCCTCGATGACCTTGCTGAAGGCACCGACGAAGATGCCCTGGAGCGCGGCGTACGCGAGCACGAGCGCGGGGTTGATGACCTTCTTGAAGGAGTTCACCAGCGACAGCGCGAAGCCGCCGAAGGCGCCGAGCATCGCGAGCATGTAGAGGAGGGAGGCGTTCTCGGCACCGTCGGGGCCGGAGATGTCGCCGGTGCCGAGCCAGGTGGCGGTCGCCGCGATCACCACGACCGCGAGGGTGATGCCGGTCTTCTGCACGACCGAGTCGATCGTCATCCGGCCCTGGTCGACGTACCCCGGGGTCGTCGGGGCGCCGGTGCCCCACGTGGTGGGGTCGCCGTACCCGGTGGCGCCCTGCGGGGGCGTGCCGTACGCCGGGTACGAGATGCCGTTGGACGCGGAGGCGCGGCCCTCGCCGTTGAAGCCCTCCGCCCGGTTGAAGACCGGGTTGTTGCTCTGCATGTGGTCACCTCTCCAGATCACCAGGACGGGACCCGGACGGGCCCCTCCACCGTGACCTTCACTGTAGGGATCGTTCCTGAAGCGATCCTGAAAAGCGGCCGGTGCGTCGCCTCAGGAGACCAGCGCGCGAGCCAGATCCGCGGCACCGATCAGGGCCGCGTCGTTGCCGAGCGCGGCCACGACCAGGTCGGGCTCGGGCCGGTGACCGCGGGCGGTGATGTGGGCGTGCAGCGCCTCCTCGACCGCGGCACGGTAGACCTCGCCCGAGGTACTGACACCGCCTCCGAGGACGACCAGGGAGGGGTCCAGCACCGCGACGAGCCCGGCGATCCCCTCGCCGAGGATGCGGCCGGTGACCCGGTAGGGGGTCAGCGCCTCCTCGACGCCCTCGGCGGCGAGCTCGGCGATGACGTGACCGTCGATCTTGTCGGCGTCCCCGCCGGCGGCCTCGAGCAGGCGGGGTGCCTGCCCCGCCGCGGCCGCCTCGCGGGCCTCGCGCACCAGCGCCGGGCCGGCGGCGTACTGCTCGAGGCAGCCGCGCCGACCACAGGGGCAGGGGTGGCCGTCGGGCACGTAGCCGACGTGGCCGATCTCCGCCGCGACCCCGTGGCCACCGCGATAGATCCGGCCGCCGAGGATCAGGCCACCGCCGACGCCGGTGCCCACGGCGACCATCAACTGGTCGGGGCCGCCGCGGCCCGCGCCGTGGACGTACTCCCCCCACGCGGCGGCATTACCGTCGTTCTCCAGCACCACCGGCACGCCGAGCCGCGCCGCGAGGTCGTCGCCGACGGGGCTCTGTCCCCAGTCGAGGTTGGTGCCGAACATCATCCGGTTGCGGTCCGCCGCCACGAAGCCTGCCGCGGACACCCCGACCGCGACGACGTCGTGGCCCGCCCCGACCGCACGCACTGCCTCAGCCAGAGAGGCCCGGAGCGCGTCGCTGTCGTCGACGATGGTCGCGCGCCGCTCCCGCGCCAGGATTCGGCCCGCGTCGTCGACCAACGCGGTCGCGATCTTGGTGCCACCGACGTCGACTCCCACGGTCATCGCTGCAGACATGGCGCCCATGCTTTCACGGATCCCGCCCCCCGCTGTCCGCGTCGTCGCGTGACCAGACATGCATAAGTTTCGTTATGCATTCACCAGTCCGGGGTAGGTACTCCCCCGAACCACCCCCCGAACCGCCCCACGCCGATCTGTCTCGGAAAGGTCCCCCGTGAGCGACGAACTCCAGACCCACCCCGCCGAGCCGCCCGCCCCGGAGTCGACCGTGTCGGCGACCGACCCGTCGCGTCGCCGCTTCCTCGGCTACCTGGTCGCGGCCCCCACCCTCGCGGTGGCCGTCCGACTCGGCGGCGACCTGCTGGCGCCGAGCGCGGCTGCCGCAGCGATTCCCACCCCCGACGGTCCCGCCGAGATCCTGGACCTCAACGACTTCCTCACGCTGGCGGGTCGCCCCACCGCGGACCTGATCACGCTCGAGGTGCGCGAGAACGGCACGGTGCACTTCGCGCTGCCGCGCTCGGAGAACGGCCAGGGCATCCTCACCTCGACCGCGATGATCATCGCCGAAGAGCTCGACGTGCCGCTGGGCAAGGTGAAGGTGACCCTGGCCGACGCGCGCCCGGAGCTGCTGCTCAACCAGCTCACCGGAGGCAGCAACACCACCATCTCGACCTACATCCCGGTGCGCACGGCGGCCGCGATCGCGCGCGGGGCGCTGCTCGACGCGGCGGCCCTGCAACTGGGCAACCTGCCGGTGAGCGCGCTGCGCACCCGCGCGGGCAGCGTCGTCGCCCCCGACGGCCGCACCCTGAGCTACGGGTCGCTGGCCAAGGCGGCCGCGGTGAACGCGACTCGCCCCCGCCAGGTGGAGCTCAAGGCGGTCGAGGACTTCACCGTCATCGGACGGCCGACCCGTCGCCTCGACGCGCGCGAGGCCGTCACCGGGCGCAAGAAGTTCGCCATGGACCTCGACGTCCCCGGCGCGCTGCCGACGATGGTGTGCCGGGCACCCCAGCTCAACGGCACGCCGCGCCGGGTGCTCAACCGCGCCGCCGTGCTGCGGATGGACGGCGTCACCCACGTCGAGACGATCTCCACCGGGGTGGCGGTGCGGGCGCGCACCTTCGGCCAGTGCATCGACGCGATCCGGGCCCTGAAGGTCGAGTGGAACCCCGGCCCCCTCGACGGCGTCTCGGACGAGGACGTGCTCGCCCAGGTGCGCCAGGCCGAGCTCCCGCTGGCCGTGCCGAACGTGCCCGGCGTGGTGGACACCGTGGACGGTGACTTCGTCTTCTGGTTCGCCAGCAACAGCGCGCTCGAGACCAACTGCGCGATCGCCGACGTACGGTCCGACCGCGCCGAGATCTGGGGAGCCCTGAAGTCGCCGATCTCCGCCCAGGCCGAGATCGCCCGGCTCACCGGACTGCCGCAGACCGCGGTCACCGTGCACGTCACCCAGGGCGGCGGGTCGTTCGGGCGCAAGCTCTTCTACGACGCCGCGCTGGAAGCGGCCGAGATCTCGAAGGCGATGGGCAAGCCCGTCAAGCTGATGTGGCACCGCGCCGACGACGCCCGCCAGGGGCGCGTGCACCCGCTGGCCACGGCGCGCTGCCGAGCGGCGATCGTCGCCGGCCAGGTGGTGTCCTACGAACACCGCCACACCAGCGTGGTCACCGACTACGGCCACGGGCTCGGCGAGGCGATCACCGCCCTCGCGGCGCAGATCCCGGTGGCGGGCGAGCAGAGCTTCTCCCAGACCGTGTTCACCCTCAGCCAGTCGATGCACTACAACTTCGGGCCGACCACGATCCTGCTCAACGAGACCGACAGCCGCTTCAACACCGGCAGCATGCGCAACATCTACTCCCCCAACGTCGCCGTCGCCCGCGAGCTCATGGTCGACAAGATCGCCAAGAAGCTGGGGCAGGACCCGCTGGACTTCCGACTCGCCCACCTGCGTGACGAGCGGACCAGGGCGGTGCTGCGCAAGGTCGCCGAGGTGGGCCGGTGGGGGCGGGCGATGGGCCCGCGTCGCGCCCAGGGCCTGGGGGTCCACAACGAGTACCACGGCGTCTCGGCCTGCCTGGTCGAGATCGACTGCCGCCCGGAGACCGTCAACCGCAAGGTGCGTCAGGCGATCACCGGGCCCCGGGTGACCCGGGTGGTCTTCGCCGTGGACGTCGGCCTCCCGATCAACCCGACCGGCCTCAAGGCGCAGATGATGGGCGGGATCATGGACGCCCTGGCGATCGTGCTGACCTCGTCGATGCACCTGCGCGACGGCGCCTTCCTCGAAGCCAGCTGGGACAACTACGCCTACACCCGCCAGTGGAACGTGCCGCCGAAGGTGGACATCATCGTGATGCCGCCGACCAGTGCCGACCCCGGTGGCGCGGGCGAGTTCGGCGTGCCCGCGACCGCGGCCGCGATCGCCACGGCGTACGCGCGGGCGATGAAGAGGATCCCCACCGAGTTCCCGATCAGCCACGACCGGCCGCTGCACTTCCCGGTCAAGCCCTTCGTCCCGCCCGTCCCCCAGTCGCCGACCAACGGTCGCGCGCTGGCGGAGTGAGGAGAGCCCCATGCCCAAGCACACCTTCGTCGTCAACGGCCGCAAGGTCACCGTGGACGTCGCCGACGACGTCCGTCTCCTGTGGGTCCTGCGCGACATCCTCGGGATCACCGGCCCCAAGTACGGCTGCGGGATCAACGTCTGCAAGGCCTGCACCAGCCACCTCAATGGCAAGGCGATCAACCCGTGCGCCGTCCCGGTCGGCGCCCTCAAGCCCACCGACGAGGTGACCACCATCGAGGGGCTCGCCGACACCGTGGGCAAGCCGCTGCACCCGATGCAGGAGGCCTGGATCGAGAACGACGTCGCCCAGTGCGGCTTCTGCCAGCCCGGTCAGATCATGGCCGCGGTGGCGTTGGTGAAGCGGGCCCGCAAGAAGGGGCGCCCGATCACCGACGCCGATCTCGACCAGCTGCGCAACATCTGCCGGTGCGGGACCTACCCGCGCCTGCGCGAAGCGGTCAGGGACGGCGCCCGCAAGATGCGCTGAGCCCGGGCCGGGCGGTCACCGGGCCGTTGTTCACAGGTTGCGGCACTGGTTCTCCTTGTTGCCCTGGACCTTGTTGCCCCCGCCCACCGGGACCGGCTTGTTGCTCTTGCACTGGAGGTTGCCGTCGACGGTGTTGCCGCGCACGGTGAAGGCGCCGGTGTTGCTGAAGAGCTGGATGTCGGAGTCGACCACGACCCGCAGGATGCGCCCTCCGCCGCCTTGCTTCAGCTGAACGCTGCCGTCGACGAAGGACCGCTTCACCGTGCCGTTCACCGAGCGGGGGCGGAGCACGACGCGCTCGTGGTTCTCGGCCTGGACGTTGCCGCCGACCCGGACGCCGCGGGCGATCAGGGTGGCGCCCGAGCGCACCTGGACGTTCCCGTCCACGCGGGTCCCGTTCAGCGTGCAGGTGGCGCCGCGGGGCACGATCACGTCCCCGTCGACCGCGACCGGCCCGATCGAGCCGCGACAGGTACGGTCGTCGGCGACCGCCGGCCCGGCCGCGAGGACGAGCCCGGAACCGGCGAGGACGAGCGAAAGGGACGCGGTGCCGAGACGGAGGGCGGTGTTCATGGTGGCTCCTGAGGGTCCGAACGGGTGCTGTGGTGACGCCAGCGTGGTGCGCCGAGGTGAGGAGGCCGTGAATGGGCGATGAGAGCCCTCTCATCGACCGGGCGTCGACGGCTGCGTGCCCGTGCGGCCGCGCGACGGCGTACGACGGCTGTTGCGGTCCGCTGCTGCGCAATGAGCGCGCCGCCGACACCGCCGAGGAACTGATGCGCTCGCGCTACGCGGCCTACGCGCTCGGGGACGTCGACCACCTGTTCCGCACCTGGCACCCCCGCACCCGCCCGCGGGACCTCACCCTGGATCCCACGCTGAGCTGGGTCGGCCTGGAGGTGCTGGGGGCCCACGGCGGCGGACCGCAGGACGCGGAGGGGACGGTGTCCTTCCGCGCGCGCTGGGTGCGCCAGGGCCCGCACGAGGAGACCGGGACGTTGGCCGAGCACAGCAGGTTCGCCCGTCGCGCGGGGCGCTGGGTGTACGTCGACGGGGACGTCACCGACGCCTGACGAGCACGCGTGGAAGCGCTCTCACAACCGGGCACCCTGACACGAAGTCGCTCCCCGATCAAGGGCCGATCGCCAGATTGAGGGAAAATCGTGAGAGCGCTTCCATGCTGTCTGGTCCATCTTCCTGGGCGACCTTGACCCGCGGCCGTGGCGGAGGTCATAGTCCATGACGTTCCAAGCGTGAGAGCGCTTCCACACCGGGCAGAGGTCCGGTGGGTCACCTCAGGGAGTCAACGACATGAACGCATTCCGTACGACCGCGGGGCCCCGGCGCCGCGGGCTCGCCACCGCCGCCGTCGCCGCGGCCTTCGCCCTGACGCTCACCGCCTGCTCCGCGAGCTCCGGCTCCGGTGGCGGCGCGGCCGAGGGCGAGGACGGCACCATCACCCTCACCGTCGCCACCTTCAACGAGTTCGGCTACGAGGACCTCTTCGCCGAGTACGAGGCCGCCAACCCCGGCATCAACATCGAGCACAAGAAGGCCGGCACGGCCAACGAGCACCAGGACAACCTCTACACCAAGCTCGCCGCCGGCTCGGGCCTCTCCGACATCGAGGCGATCGAGGTCGACTGGCTCGCCGCGCTGATGCAGCAGTCCGACCAGTTCGTCGACCTCTCCTCCGACGAGGTCGAGGGTCGCTGGCTGGAGTGGAAGACCGAGGCCGCCACCACCGACGACGGCAAGCTGATCGGCTACGGCACCGACATCGGCCCCGAGGGCATCTGCTACCGCGCCGACCTCTTCGAGAAGGCCGGCCTGCCGACCGACCGCGCCGAGGTCGCCGAGCTCTTCACCACCTGGGACGGCTACTTCGAGGCCGGCGCCGACTTCGTCTCCAAGGTGCCCGACACCGCGTGGTACGACTCCTCCGGCGGCACCGCCCAGGCGATGATCAACCAGGTCGAGTACTCCTACGAGGACGCCGACAACAACCTCATCGCCGCGGACAACGACGAGGTCAAGAGCGTCTTCGAGACGATCACCTCCAACACCGACCTCAGCACCGGCCTCACCCAGTGGAGCGAGGACTGGACCAAGGCCTTCCAGAACGACGGCTTCGCCACGATGGCCTGCCCGGGCTGGATGCTCGGTGTGATCGAGGGCAACGCCGCGGGCGTCGAAGGCTGGGACATCGCCGACGTCTTCCCCGGCGGGGGCGGCAACTGGGGCGGTTCCTACCTGACCGTGCCGGTGCAGTCCGAGCACCCCGAGGAGGCCAAGGCCCTGGCCGCGTGGCTGACCGCGCCCGAGCAGCAGATCAAGGCCTTCGAGTCCAAGGGCACCTTCCCCAGCCAGGTCGCGGCCCTGGAGGACCCGGCCCTGACCGGCTCGACCAGCGCCTTCTTCAACGACGCGCCGACCGGTGAGATCCTCGCCAACCGCGCCGCGGCCGTGGAGTTCCTGCCCCACAAGGGCCCCAAGTACGCCGACATCAACACGGCGTTCCAGCAGGCCATCCAGCGGGTCGACGAGGGGCTGGAGAGCCCCGAGGAGGCGTGGGACTCCTTCCTCGCCGACGTCGAGCGTCTCGGGTGAGCCAGCGATGAGCACCCCCTCCACCACGGGCGCCGCCCCCACCCCGGGCGCCCACGAGCGCCCCACCGGCCCCCGGGTCCCCGCGACCCGGACCGGTGGGGCCGGCCCCGCCGGACCTGGCCCCGGCGGGGCCACCCCCGCCCCGCGCCGGATCGCCTTCCGGCAGCAGCTGTCGCACTGGGACGTGAAGGTCTCCCCCTACCTCTACATCTCGCCGTTCTTCCTGCTGTTCCTGGTCGTCGGCCTGTTCCCGCTGCTCTACACCGCGTACGTCTCGGTGCACCAGTGGGACCTGCTCGGCGGCAAGGGCGAGTTCGTCGGCCTGGACAACTTCCGGACGGTGCTCGGCGACCGCTACTTCTGGAACGCCCTGGAGAACACCTTCAGCATCTTCCTGCTGTCCTCGGTGCCGCAGGTGATCATCGCCCTGGCGATCGCGGCGATGCTGGACACGCACCTGCGTGGCAGCACCTTCTGGCGGATGGGGGTCCTCATCCCCTTCGTGGTCGCCCCGGTGGCGGCCGCGCTGATCTTCGGCAACCTCTTCGGTGACCAGTACGGCCTGATCAACCGCGGGCTGGAGTTCGTCGGGCTGGAACCGATCCGCTGGCACGTCGACCGGCTCTCCAGCCACTTCGCGATCGCCACGATGGTGAACTGGCGCTGGACCGGCTACAACACCCTGATCTTCCTGGCCGCCATGCAGGCCATCCCGCGCGACCTCTACGAGGCTGCCGCGATCGACGGGGCCACCAAGGTGCGCCAGTTCTTCTCCGTCACCCTGCCCCTGCTGCGCCCCACGGTGATCTTCGTGATCATCACCTCCACCATCGGTGGGCTCCAGATCTTCGCCGAGCCCCGGCTGTTCGACAGCACGGGCCTGGGCGGCTCGGACCGGCAGTACCAGACGATCACGATGTACCTCTGGGAGCTCGGCTGGCGGGTGCGCAACCTCGGCACCGCCTCGGCCGTCGCGTGGCTCCTCTTCGGGATCATCGTCGTGATCGCGGTGCTCAATCTCCTGCTCGCACGCAGGCTCGCGAACTCCGGAGGCACGCGATGACCACCCTCTCCCCGTCTCTGATGGCCCGTCCCGGGCGGCGGCGCAGCGGCGCCGGCGGCGCCAACCGACGCCCCGGCCTCCTGGTCTACGGCCTGCTGCTCGCCGTGGTGCTGGGCTCGGCGTTCCCGCTCTACTGGTCGTTCCTGATCGGCTCCTACGACGCGACGGTGGTCAACGAGGACCTGCCGCCGCTGTGGCCGGGCGGCTACTTCTTCGACAACGCCGCACGGGTCTTCGACGCGGTGCCGTTCTGGGTGGCGCTGGGCAACAGCATGTTCATCTCCACGGTGGTCGCCTGCTCGGTCGTGTTCTTCTCCACCCTGGCCGGCTTCGCCTTCGCGAAGCTGCGCTTCCGCGGCCGCGACGGGGCGATGGTCTTCATCGTCGCGACGATGGCGGTGCCGACCCAGCTGGGCGTGATCCCGCTGTTCATCGTGATGTCGCGGCTGGGTTGGACCGACTCGGTCTGGGCCGTGATCGTCCCCGGCCTGGTCACCGCCTTCGGTGTGTTCTTCATGCGGCAGTACCTGGTCGACGCGATCCCCGACGAGCTGATCGAAGCCGCCCGGATGGACGGCTGCTCGATGATCCGGGTGTTCTGGCACGTCGCGCTTCCCGCCGCTCGTCCCGCAGCGGCGATCCTGTGGCTGTTCACCTTCATGGCGGCCTGGACCGACTTCTTCTGGCCCCTGATCGTGCTGCCCGCCGACCAGCCCACCGTCCAGCTCGCCCTCCAGCAGCTGCAGAGCGGCTACTACGTCGACTTCTCGCTGGTGCTCTCCGGCGTGGTCCTCGCGTCGCTGCCGCTGCTCGTCCTGTTCGTTCTCGCCGGTCGTCACCTGGTCGCCGGCATCATGCAAGGAGCCGTGAAGGGATGACCACCTTCTCCCCCACCCCCCGTCCGCTCGACCTCCAGGCCCGGGAGATCCCGCCGGGCTTCCTGCTCGGCGCCGCCACCGCCGCCTTCCAGATCGAGGGCGCCACCGACGCCGACGGCCGGACCGCGTCCATCTGGGACACGTTCTGCGGCGTCCCCGGGGCCGTCGTGGGCGGCGACGACGGCGCGGTCGCCGCCGACCACTACCACCGCTACCGCGACGACGTGGCGCTGATGCGCCGCCTCGGGCTGGACTCCTACCGGTTCTCCGTGGCGTGGCCGCGGGTGCGTCCCGACGGCGGCCCGGTCAACGCGGCAGGGCTGGACTTCTACTCCCGCCTCGTCGACGAGCTCCTCGAGGCCGGCATCGCCCCGTGGCTGACGCTCTACCACTGGGACCTGCCCCAGGCCCTGGAGGACCGGGGCGGCTGGGCGGAGCGCGACACGGCGTACCGGTTCGTGGACTACGCGCTGTCGGTGCACGACGTGCTCGGCGACCGGGTGCCGGTCTGGACGACGCTGAACGAGCCGTGGTGCTCGGCCTTCCTCGGGTACGCCGCGGGCCACCACGCGCCCGGACGGCAGGAGCCCGCAGCGGCGCTGCGTGCGGTCCACCACCTGCTCCTCGGCCACGGCCTCGCCGTCACCGAGCTGCGCCGCCGCGACGCCGACCTGACCCTGGGGATCACGCTCAACCTCACCCACCCCGAGCCGGCCGACCCGGCCGACCCGGTCGACATCGACGCCGCCCGCCGGATCGACGGCCTGCACAACCGGATCTTCCTCGACCCGATCCTGGAGGGTCGCTACCCCGCCGACGTGCTGGCCGACACCGCCCACCTGGGCTGGGCCGACGTGATCGAGGACGGCGACCTGGAGGCGATCTCGGCGCCGCTGGACGTCCTGGGGGTGAACTACTACCACGGCGACGCGGTCTCGGGTCACCCGCGCGAGGACGTCGTGGGGCTCGGCCAGGTGATGCCCACGCGGCCCACCTCCTCGCCCTTCGTGGGCTCGGAGCACGTCACTTTCCCCAGCCGGGGTCTGCCGGTCACGGACATGGGCTGGGAGGTCCAGCCCTGGGGGCTGCGCGACCTGCTGCTGCGCCTGGACAAGGACTACCGCCTGCCGCCGGTGCACATCACCGAGAACGGGGCCGCGTACGCCGACGTGCTGGACGACGGTGCGGTGGCGGATCCCGAGCGGGTCGCCTACATCGACGCTCATCTGCGGGCCGTCCTCGACGCGGTCGAGGCCGGGGTCGACGTCCGCGGCTACTTCGTGTGGTCGCTGCTCGACAACTTCGAGTGGGCCTTCGGCTACGCGAAGCGCTTCGGCATCGTGCACGTGGACTACACCACCCAGCAGCGGACGCCGAAGGCGAGCGCGGCGTGGTACGCGGACGTGACCACACACCGGCGCCTGCCCTCGGTACCGTGAGACCGGAAACACCATGAGCGCAGACGCACGTTGAGGACCGGGAGGAGGACACCGTGACCCAGAGCACCGGCCTACCCACGCTCGACGCGGTGGCCTCCCTCGCCGGCGTCTCCCGGGCGACCGCCTCGCGCGCCATCAACGGCGGCAGCCGGGTCAGCCCTGAGGCGCTGGCGGCGGTCGAGGAAGCGGTCCGCACCCTGGGCTACACCCCGAACCGGGCCGCTCGCTCGCTGGTGACCCGACGGGCCGACTCGCTCGCGTTGGTCGTCCCCGAGCCGGACCAGCGGGTCTTCTCCGACCCGTTCTTCTCGCACTGGCTGCGCGGCGTGACCCGCGCCCTGGAGCCGACCGACCTGCAACTGGTGCTGCTGCTCGCCCGGCCCGGGGCCGAGGGCGCCCGCACCATGCGCTACCTGCGCCACCGGCACGTGGACGGCGCTCTGGTCATCTCGCACCACCGCGGCGACGGGCTCACCGAGGAGCTCGCCGACCTCGGCCTGCCGTGTGTCTTCGGTGGTCGGCCCTGGACCGGCGCCGAGCGGCTCACCTACGTCGACGTCGACAACCGGGCCGGTGGCCGCCTGGCGACCCAGGCGCTGGTCGAGCGCGGCTGCCGCCGGATCGGCACGGTCGCGGGTCCCTCCGACATGACCGCGGCCCTGGACCGCCTCGAGGGGTGGCGCGACGTGCTCCGCCGGGAGGGGCAGGACGACTCCCGGGTCGAGCACGGCGACTTCACCATCGAGAGTGGTGCCCGCGCCACCGCGGCCCTGCTGGACCGGCACCCCGACCTCGACGGCCTGTTCGTGGCCTCGGACCTGATGGCCTCGGGAGCGTTGTCGGTGCTGGCGGCCCGGGGGCTGCGCGTGCCCGAGGACGTCGCCGTCGTCGGCTACGACGACCTCGGAGTGGCCGAGCGGACCGAGCCGCCGCTGACCACGGTGCGCCAGGCCGCCGACGAGATGGCCGAGCGCGCGACCGAGCTCCTGCTCGAGCAGCTCTCGTCCCCCGAGGGATATCGGGTCAAGCACGAGATCATCGCGCCACGCCTGGTGCGCCGCCTGAGCGCCTGAGGTACCCCCGGTGGGACTCGAACCCACACTGCGAGGTTTTTAAGACCTCTGCCTCTGCCGTTGGGCTACGGGGGCCGTGCCTGGGTGCGCGGTCACTCCAGGTAGGTCTTGCGGGGATAGATGGCGTGCGCGCCGGCCACCCGGTCCAGGAACAGCAGGCCTGCACAGTGGTCGATCTCGTGCTGGAGAGCGCGCGCCTCGAAGGCGTCCGCGACCACCTCGACCTCTATCGCACGCCGTCTCGGACGATCTCTTCACCCAGCTCGCGTACGCGCCTGGGGTCTGACGGACTTCCATCCGCGTCGACGGCGTTCTGCAATGCCCGAGACCAGGTTGATGGATTCGGGGCACCTGGCCGGGCATACCACCGGTAGCCGCGGGGACGAGGCGGCACGCCGGCGTCGGCCAGGTACTCATCGATGTACGCATCGACGAGATCACGCTCATCAGCCGTTGTCGCACGCTCGGACCTGGCGGACACGCCGCCTGTGACCACCTCCACGCGCGTCACGCCCACGTCGTCACGAAGCCTGATCACCCGTTCCACATTCTCAGGACCTGCGATCCAGCACAGCAGTGCACCCCATCCCGATTCAGGGAACTCCGCCGGCGTGTCGGAATGCGCGTCGACGGTGGGGAAGTCGCCCCAATGTGTCGTCGCCACTTAGGGGAACTTGCAGTCGGGGGACCAGTTGCGGCTGCATTGCCACAGGGACGATTTCAGCCCAGCCAGGGGCGTACGTGGGAAGTCATCGGCCGGCTTGAAATAGCCGGTGATCTCGGCGTAGTACTCACGGTCGTCCTGGACCGGCTCGCCATTGATCACACGACCCGTGTCCTTCACGTCGCTTCGACTGACGGTGAAGGCTCCATTCTGGTTGATGTCGGGAGCGTAAGAGCCGCAGTTCGGGTTGAACCCGACTTGCTCCTCGCGGCATTGGATGCGCATGCCAGTGAACTCGACAGCTGGCCCACTATCCCAGTACCAAATGCCTTGCAGTCGTTGGCTTCTGCCGTTCAGATTGACTTTGAGAATCTGATCGAACGTCCCGATCACACCATCAGAATCACCATAGGCAGCGTTGCCCTTGGTCTCGTGGATGTAGACCGAGATGTTCCGACGACAGATGCTGCCGTTCTCGCACCACGTGTCGTAGAACTCGCCTGTACCGCTGCGTTGCGACGACGCGGGGCCGGTACGCCCGCTCTCGACCCGCCGACTGACCCACTTGCTCTTCGTCGAGTCCTCGTACGACAACACATCGCCGACACACACCCAGTGCGAGTGCCCGGCGGCAATGGCTGCGTCGATGCAGGGTGTCGTTGGCGCGTCCGCCGCCCTAACCGGCGTCTCGGCTGGTGCCGATGCGGAAGCGTCGCTGAGTCCCGCGGCGGCGACAAGGCTCACGGCAGATGCAAACAGAGCGGCCTTCAACCCTGAGAAAGGCATAGCCGATCCAAGCACCCGAAACATCGGGCTGGCAACGGAACCAAGGAACCAAACTCAGGCCCGGGACTCCGTGGTGCCCCCGGTGGGACTCGAACCCACACTGCGAGGTTTTTAAGACCTCTGCCTCTGCCGTTGGGCTACGGGGGCTCTGCCGGATCGCTACTCCAGGTAGGTCTTGCGCGGGTAGATGGCGTGCGCGCCGGCCACCCGGTCCAGGAACAGCAGGCCGGCACAGTGGTCGATCTCGTGCTGCAGCGCGCGCGCCTCGAAGGCGTCCGCGACCACCTCCACTTCCTCGCCCGTGCCCGGCACCAGCCCGCGCACCCGGAGCCGGGTGGCCCGCTTGACGTCGCCGGTGAAGTCGGGCACCGACATGCAGCCCTCACGCGCCTTCTCGTTGCGCGACGCCTCGACGACCTCGGCGTTGCACAGCACGAAGGTGCCGTGGTGGCTGCGGGTCTTGGGGTGCTCGCTGACGTCGACGCAGAACACCTGCACCCCTACCCCCACCTGCGGTGCCGCCAGGCCCACGCAGCCCGGAGACACCCGCATGGTCGCGACCAGGTCGGCGGCGAGGCGGACGATGTCGGGGTCGCGCGGGTCGACCGCGGAACCGGGGGTGGACAGCACGGGCGCCGGGGCGGTCACGACCGGGAGCACGCTGCCGACCACGCCCAGGTCGGTCTCGCGCCACCGGCCGACGACGTCGTCGACCAGTCGTTCGTCGCTCACAGTTCGTCGCTCTCCACCTGCCGCAGGGTGGCACCCACGCCCAACTCCGCGGCCCGGGCGCGGACGGACTCCCCCAGCGCCGAGGCGTCGGCACCGGCCGGCAGGTCCACCTCGGCGATGAGCAGGTAGAGGTCGCCGGCCAGCCGCGTGGTCAGGTCGGTGATGTTGCCGCCCACCGACGCGACCTCGGCCGCCATCGCGCTGACGATGCCGGGCCGGTCGCCGCCGTGCACGGTGAGGACGTACGACGCGGCCCCGGCGCTGCCCCCTGCGTGGGTGGGGATCTCCCGGACCGCGACGTCCAGGGTGCCGTCGGTGGTGAGGAACTCCAGCCGCCGCTCGATCCCGGAGGCGTCCGCGTCGCCGGCGCAGATCAGCATCATCGCGAAGTGGCCGCGCAGCAGCGTCATCGTGGAGTCCTCGAGGTTGAGGCCCAGCTCGGCGAGCGCGGCGGTGGTCTCCGCGATGATGCCGGGGCGGTCGTGGCCGAGGACGGTGATGGCGTAGAGGGTCACGGGGCCGAGTCTGCCAGCAGCGCTGCCCGGCCCAACACGGCATCCAGCATCGGCTCGGTCAGACGGCCGGTGAAGGTGTTCTGCTGGCTGGGGTGATAGCACCCCAGCACGGCCACCGTGTGGTCGTCGGGACCGGCGAGGGTGACCTCCGCCCCGTGCCCGAAGCGCGGGCGGGGGCGCGGTACGGCGTACCCGAGGGTGCCCAGCGAGCGGAGCGCGGCGTCCCACCCGAAGGAGCCCAGGCACACCACGGCCGCCAGCCCCGGGGACACCAGCTCCACCTCCCGGTCGAGCCAGGGTGCGCAGGTGGTGCGCTCCTGCGGGGTGGGCTTGTTCTGCGGAGGGGCGCAGCGTACGGCGGCCACCATCCGGGTCCGCAGCAGCCGCTGCCCGTCACCGGCATGGGTGCTCGTCGGCAGGGCCGCCAGGCCGACCCGGTGCAGGGACGCGAAGAGCCAGTCGCCGCTGCGGTCCCCGGTGAAGATCCGTCCCGTCCGGTTGCCACCGTGCGCAGCCGGCGCCAGACCCACGACGAGCACGCGGGGCGCGGGGTCGCCCCAGCCGGCGATCGGCCTGCCCCAGTAGGGCTCGGCGGCGTACGACGCGCGCTTGTGCTCCGCGACGTCCTCGCGCCAGGTGACCAACCGGGGGCAGGCCCGGCAGCACGACACCTCGGCGTCGATCTCGGCCAGTCCCAGCCGCGGTGCGCGTGCTGCCACCTCGGCCGCGGTGCGGGCCATCGGTGTGTCCGGGCCCGCGGGGTCGTCGGGCCAGCCACTCCCCGGCGGCACCGGCGAGGCGAAGGACTGCCCGGTGAGCGGATGCGGGAGCGCCCCGGTCACAGCGGACCTCTCACACCAGCGACCAGGCGATGCCGTCGAGGATGTCGGCGACCGAGGTGGTCAGCGTCTCGACGTCGGTGCGCGCCAGGATCCGGTCGAGGATCAGACCCCCGGCCGCGATCACGTCGGCTCTCCCGGGGTGCATGAAGGGAAGCGCGCGTCGCTGCTCGGTCGTCAGGGAGAGCAACCGTTCGGCGGCGTCGTGGATCCCCGTCACGCTGACCCGGGCGTGGTGCACGGCCGCCCGGTCGAAGCCCGGGAGGTCCAGCACCGCCGCGGCGACGGTGAGCCCGGTGCCCGAGACGGCGACGACAGTGCTGGCATGCGCCAGATCGATGCCGGCCTCCAGCAACGTGTCCAACTGCGCGTCCACGAAGGCGATCGCGTCCTGGATCTCGGTGTCGGTGGGCGGGTCGGTGTGCAGGTAGCGCTCGGTCATCCGCACCGAGCCGATGTCCAAGGACCGCGCGGCCCGCACCCGGCCGGGACCGTCGCCGAGGATCACCTCGGTGGAACCGCCGCCGATGTCGAGGACCACGATCGGGCCGGTGGTCTCCCCCAGGCTGCGGGTCGCACCGTCGAAGGAGAGCCCGGCCTCCTCCTCCCCCGTGACCACCTCGGGCCGGACGCCGAGGATGCGCTCCACGCCGTCGCTGAACTCGGTCGCGTTCTCGGCGTCGCGGGTCGCGGACGTGGCGCAGAACCGCAGCGCGGTCACCGGATGCCGAGCCAGCAACTCGGCGTACTCCTCCAACGCGGCGAAGGCGCGCGCCATCGCCTCGTCGGCGAGACGACCGGTGCGGTCCACGCCCTGGCCGAGCCGGACCATGCGCGACTCGCGCAGCACCTCCTGCTCCGCGCCGGTCGCGGGGTCGAGATCGGTCACCAGCAGCTTGATGGTGTTGGTGCCGCAGTCGATGGCGCCGACGCGGGTCACGTGCCGTCCTCGCTCGCGTCGACGCTCACGCACGGGCCCTCGGCCCAGAAGTCGCCGAGCAGGGAGACCACCTCGTCTCCCAACGGGTTCACGCCCCGGCCCTGGGCCAGCGCCTGGCCGGCCAGCACGTGCAGGCACTTGACCCGGCTCGGCATCCCGCCGGCCGAGATCCCGGCGATCTCCGAGACCTCACCGATCGCCGTGCGCGCCTCCAGGTAGGCGCGATGGGCCTCGGCGTACTGCTGGGCCAAGGCCGGATCGTCCTCGAGCCGCCGCGTCATCTCCGCCATCAGCCCCGAGCCCTCCAAGGTGCCGATCAACGAGGCCGCGCGGGGGCACGTCAGGTAGAAGGTGGTGGGGAACGGCGTCCCGTCGGGCAGACGCGGCTCGGTGACCACCACGTCGGGGTTGCCACAGGGACACCGATGCCCGATCGCGTGGATCCCTCGGGGCGGGCGACCCAGCTGGGCGGCGATCACCGCCTCGTCCTGCTCGTGGACCACGCGCGCTCAGTCGCCCTTCGCCGCGTTGCGCTGGGGCGGGTTGCCGGCCGCCTCGAGGCTGTCGAGCGTGCGCTGCCACCACTCCGGCTCGGGGTCGGTGAACGTCACCGGGCTGGAGAGGCTCTCGTCGAGGTCGAGCGGTTCGCCGTCGGTGTCGAGCACCTGGTAGCCCACCTCACCGGGGAACCCGAAGGCGAAACGCTCCCGTGCCTGCGAGATGACGTACGCCGGGTCCTTCCACCGCTCCTTCTCCCGCTCCAGAGCGGCGATCTCCTCCTGCGAGGTCTCGATGGCCGCATTGAGCTCGGCGATGTGGCTGCGCTGGTCGAGGTAGGCCCGCAGGCTGGAGGCGTAGGAGACCATCAACGCGGCCACCACGAGCACCAGGACCGCGGCGCGACCGGTCAGCCGGGGCCGGGCGGCCGCGTCGGCGTCGGGCGCGCTGCGCCCCGTCCGGGCGCGAGCACCCGGACGGGTCAGCAACGGCGTACGGCCTCCGCGCTCCCGACTCCCGCGCGGACCTGTGCCGCGCGAGGAGCCCCGACCCTGCGCCACGAGCCTCAGCCCTGGAAGCGCGGGAAGGCGCCGCGGCCGGCGTACCGGGCGGCGTCGTCGAGCTCCTCCTCGATCCGCAGGAGCTGGTTGTACTTCGCGACCCGCTCGGACCGCGCCGGGGCGCCGGTCTTGATCTGGCCGCAGTTGGTGGCGACCGCGAGGTCGGCGATCGTGGTGTCCTCGGTCTCGCCGGAGCGGTGGCTCATCATGCAGCGGAAGCCGTTGCGGTGGGCCAGGTCGACGGAGTCCAGCGTCTCGGTCAGCGAGCCGATCTGGTTGACCTTGACCAGCAGGGCGTTGGCCGAACGCTCGGCGATGCCGCGGCCGAGCCGCTCGACGTTGGTGACGAACAGGTCGTCACCGACGAGCTGGACCTTGGTGCCGAGCGAGGCGGTGATGGCCTTCCAGCCGTCCCAGTCCTCCTCGTCCATCGCGTCCTCGATCGAGACGATCGGGAAGTCGGCGCACAGCGCCTCGTAGTACTCCTGCATCTGGGCCGAGGTGCGCGACTGGCCCTCGAAGGAGTAGGCGCCGTCGGTGTGGAACTCGGTCGCCGCCACGTCGAGGGCGAGGACGACGTCGTTGCCGAGGGTGAGCCCGGTGGTCGCGATCGCCTCGGCGATCAACTCCAGGGCCGCGCGGTTGCTGGCGAGGTCGGGGGCGAAGCCGCCCTCGTCGCCGAGACCGGTGGCCAGGCCCTTCTTCTTCAGCACCGACTTCAGGGCGTGGTAGACCTCCGCGCCCTGGCGCAGGGCCTCGCGGAACGTGGCCGCGCCGATCGGCGCGATCATGAACTCCTGGATGTCCACGCCGGTGTCGGCGTGCGCGCCACCGTTGAGGATGTTCATCATCGGCACCGGGAGGACGTGCGCGTTGGGGCCGCCGATGTAGCGGAACAACGGCAGGTCGGCGGAGTCGGCCGCGGCGCGGGCGACGGCGAGCGAGACGCCGAGGATCGCGTTCGCGCCGAGCTTGGCCTTGTTGTCGGTGCCGTCCAGGTCGAGCAGCGCCTGGTCGACGAGCCGCTGCTCGGAGGCCTCGAAGCCGATCAGCTCCGGGGCGATGACGTCGAGCACGGCGTTGACCGCGTTCTGGACGCCCTTGCCTCCGTAGCGGGAGCCTCCGTCACGGAGCTCCACCGCCTCGAAGGCGCCGGTGGAGGCACCGGAGGGCACGGCGGCCCGGCTGACGGTGCCGTCGTCGAGCGCCACCTCCACCTCGACGGTCGGGTTGCCTCGGGAGTCGAGGATCTCTCGCGCTCCAACTGCTTCGATCGTGGCCACGAACATGCTCCTGCGGGTGGGGACTGCCAACGGGCTCCACCCTAGTGGGAACCGGCCTCCGGACCCGCATGGCTCGCGGACTGGTCCACGACGCGGCGCACCGCCTCCCGCAGCGCCTGCTCGGGATCGATCCCCTCGCCCCGGGCACGACGGACCAGTGCCAGCAGGTCTTCCCCGAGACGTACGGCGGGATCCACCGGCTCCGGCGCCACCGGAACAGTCCCCGTCGATTCCGTCAACGTGGCTCCCGGGTGGTCCAGACCCGTCTTCTCCAGACGGCCCAGCACCTTGTCCGCCCACGCGAGGGCGGGCAGCGCTGCCGGGATGCCCTCGGTGACCGCACTGCGCTTCTTCTCGGCGGCCTTGAGTGCCTCCCAGTTGCGCTCGACCTCGGCCGCGTCGGCGACCTCCAGGCCGGCGAAGACGTGCGGGTGCCGGTAGACCAGCTTGTCGGCGATCCCCTGGGCGACCCGACCGATGTCGAAGGCCCCGGACTCCTCGGCGATGCGGGCATGGAAGTAGACCTGCATCAGCAGGTCACCCAGCTCCTCGCAGAGGTGGTCGGCGTCGTCGGACTCCAGCGCCTCGAGCACCTCGTAGGTCTCCTCGAGGAGGTAGCGCGCCAGCGACCGGTGCGTCTGCTCGGCGTCCCAGGGGCACTCCCGGCGCAACCGGTCCATCACCCGGGCCAGCTCCAGCAGCGGCTCGTGACGCTCGGCGTCGCCCGACTCCTCCGGCACGCTCAGCAGGTCTGGTTGACCGGCACCGCGGCGGCGGTCAGCGACGCAGGGTCGGAGGCCACCACGGCACTCTGCGACACCGGCACCGACAACGACCCGCTCGTGGAGACCAGGGTGCCGTCCTCCTGCAGCGTGCCGAAGCGCGGGTCGATCGAGACGCCGCCCTCGGCCGCGAACTCGACGGCGAGCCGCTCGCCCTCGATCAGGGCGGCTTGCTCGTCGACCTCGGCCTGACCCTGCTCGGCCAGCGACTGACGTCCCGCCTCCAGCAGCGCCAGCTGCGCGACGGCGTAGTCACGCACCGCGTCGTCGAAGACCTCCTGCAGGTCCGCGGGCACCTGCTCGCGGCTGCCCGCGGCGTCCCGCACCGTCTGGGCGACCTGCGCCGGGTCCGCGTCGTCGAGGTCGGCCACGAACGGGGCGACGGCGATGCGCAGCAGGATGTCCAGCGACTGCGTCCGCAGCGGACGCGACGGTGCCGGCTGCGCCTCGGTCTCGGAGTCCGCCGGCGGCGCGGCCAACGCGCAGAGCACCCGCGCGAAGTCGTCGACCTCGGCGTCGGTGATCCGGACGTCCTCGACCTCGGCGGCGACGCCGGGCGCGTTCTGGGCGCAGGCGCTCAACGACAGGGCCGCCACCGCGACCAGGGCCAGTGCTCCCGACGACCGGCGCGCCCGGATCTGCTTCAACGCGAACTCCTCTGCTCGTCGTACACCCTCAGCCGGCCGGGACGGCCGGACGGTCCAGCATCGCGTCGACCACCTCGCGGACCCAGGTGAGGAGGGCTTCGTCGCGGAGCGGCTGGCCTCCCACCGGCGCCGTCGAGGGCCGTGGCACCAGCATCGTACGCACGTTGTCCTTGACGATGCTGCGCGGGTAGAGCCGCGCGAGGCGGACCCGCGCGGACTCGGGCAGGTCGACCGGCGCGAAGCGCACGTACTGTCCCTGCACCGTGACGTCGGTGAGACCGGCCTGGCGGGCGCGCGCCCGGAAGCGGGCGACGTCGAGCAGGGCGCGGACCGGCTCGGGCGGTGGGCCGTAGCGGTCGAGCAACTCCTCGACCAGCGCGGCGACGTCGTCGTCGGAGCGCACCTCGGCCAGCCGCTTGTACATCTCCAGCCGGAGCCGCTCGCTGGGCACGTAGTCGTGCGGCAGGTGCGCGTCGATCGGCAGTTCGATGCGCATCTCCGACTGCTCCTCGGCCGGAGCGCCCTTGAACTCGTTGACCGCCTCGCCGACCAGGCGCACGTAGAGATCGAAACCGACGTCGGCGATGTGACCCGACTGCTCACCGCCCAGCAGGTTGCCGGCCCCGCGGATCTCCAGGTCCTTCATGGCGATCGCCATGCCGCCACCGAGGTCGGAGTGCTGCGCGATGGTCGCCAGCCGCTCGTGGGCGGTCTCGGTCATCGGCTTGTCCGGCGGGTAGAGGAAGTAGGCGTACGCGCGCTCGCGGCCTCGTCCGACCCGTCCGCGGAGCTGGTGCAGCTGGGAGAGCCCGAACATGTCGGCCCGCTCGATGATCAGGGTGTTGGCGTTGGAGACGTCGAGGCCGGACTCCACGATCGTGGTGCAGACCAGCACGTCGAACCGCTTCTCCCAGAAGTCCACCATGATCTGCTCGAGCTGGTGCTCCCCCATCTGTCCGTGGGCGGTCGCCACCCGCGCCTCGGGGACGAGCTGCCGGATCCGGGCCGCGGCCTTCTCGATCGACTGCACCCGGTTGTGGATGTAGAAGACCTGGCCCTCGCGCAGCAGTTCGCGCCGGATCGCGGCGACGATCTGGCGGTCCTCGAAGGCGCCGACGTAGGACAGCACCGGGTGCCGTTCCTCGGGCGGCGTGGTGATCGTCGACATCTCGCGGATGCCGGTGATCGCCATCTCCAGCGTGCGTGGGATCGGTGTCGCCGACATGGCCAGCACGTCGACCGCGGTCCGCATCCGCTTGAGCTGTTCCTTGTGCTCGACACCGAAGCGCTGCTCCTCGTCGACGATCACCAGGCCGAGGTCCTTGAAGACGATGTCGGGGTTGAGCAACCGGTGGGTGCCGATGACGATGTCGACCTCGCCGCTGGCCAGTCCGTCGAGCACGGCCCGTGCGTCCTTGTCGGACTGGAACCGGCTCAACGGCTTGAGCACCACCGGGAACGTCGACATCCGCTCGGCGAACGTCGAGTAGTGCTGGGAGACCAGCAGCGTCGTCGGCACCAGCACCGCCACCTGCTTGCCGTCCTGCACCGCCTTGAAGGCCGCGCGTACGGCGATCTCGGTCTTGCCGTAGCCGACGTCGCCGCAGACCAGCCGGTCCATCGGCATCTGCTTCTCCATGTCGGCCTTGACCTCGTCGACGGTGGAGAGCTGGTCGGGGGTCTCGGTGAAGGGGAACGCGTCCTCCAGCTCGCGCTGCCACGGCGTGTCCGGGCCGAACTGGTGGCCCTTGGTGGCGGCGCGGGCGGCGTACAGCTTGATCAGCTCGGCGGCGATCTGCCGGACCGCCTTCTTGGCGCGACCCTTGCGCTTGGCCCAGTCGGAGCCGCCGAGCCGGTCCAGGCTCGGCATGTCGCCGCCGACGTAGCGGGTGACCAGGTCGAGCTGGTCGGTCGGCACGTAGAGCCGGTCCGGCGGGGCGCCGCGCTTGGAGGCGCCGTACTCCAGCACCAGGTACTCCCGGGTCGCCCCCTGGACCTGGCGCGCCTTCATCTCCAGGTAGCGCCCGACCCCGTGCTGCTCGTGCACCACGTAGTCGCCCGGCTTGAGTTCCAGGGGGTCGATCTGCTTCTTGCGTCGCGCCGGCATCCGGCGCATGTCCTTGGTCGAGGACCGCTGCCCGGCGATGTCCTCGCCGGTGATGACCGCCAGGTGCTGCGCCTCATCGACGAGGCCGTGGGCCAGGCCACCGGTGGTGACGACCGCGACCGAGACCGGGATGTCGTCGGCACCCGCCAGGTCCTCGCTGTAGCGGACGGGCACGTCGTGCTCCTTGAGCACCTCCACCAGCCGCTGCGCGGGGCCATGGCCCTCGTGCACGGCGACCACGCGACCGCCGTTGCCGAGCCAGGCGCGGATATCGGCCACGGCCCGCTCGACGTCACCGTGGTAGGTCTCCACCGCCCGTACGCCGAGGGTGCGGCTCTCCACGCCCGCGTCGTCCGCGGTGGCCGACGAGTCCGAAACCCCCGCCACCTCACTGTCGATTCCGAACGGGCTGAGACTCCACCACCCCTGCCGGCGGGCCAGCACCCGCTCGCGGACCTCGGCGAGGCTGCGGTAGGACGCCGCCCCCAGATCGATCGGGGCGGTGCCGCCGGAGGCCGCGGCCGCCCAGGAGGCCTGCAGGAACTCCTCGCTCGTGGCGACCAGGTCGTGGGCGCGGGCGCGCACCCGTTCGGGGTCCAGCACCACCGTCGTCGTGGTCGCGGGGAAGAGGTCGACGAGCAGTTCCAGTTCCTCGACCAGCACCGGCGCCAGCGACTCCATGCCCTCGACCGCGTGGCCCTCGGCGAGCTTCTCGGTGATCTCGCGCAGCTCCGGGTGACGCTCGCCCAGGGCGCGGGCGCGCTCGCGGACCTCGTCGGTCAGGAGCAGCTCGCGACAGGGCGGTGCCCACAGCCGCTCGGCTTTCTCCAGGGTCCGCTGGTCGGCCACCGAGAACGTGCGGATCTCGTCGACCTCGTCGCCGAAGAACTCCACTCGCGAGGGGTGCTCCTCGGTGGGCGGGAAGACGTCGACGATGCCGCCGCGGACGGCGAACTCGCCACGCTTCTCCACCAGGTCGACGCGGTGGTAGGCCGCGGCCGCGAGCCGGCGTACGACGTCGTCGAGCTCATGCTCCTGGCCCACCGCCAGCTCCACCGGCTCCAGGTCGGCCAGCCCCCGCACCTGGGGTTGGAGCACCGAGCGCACCGGCGCCACCACGACCGACAGCGGTCCCGTGCCCGGCGCGTCCCCGGGGTGCGCCAGGCGGCGCAGCACGGCCAGCCGGCGGCCCACGGTGTCGCTGCGCGGGGAGAGCCGCTCGTGCGGCAGGGTCTCCCAGGCCGGGTAGTAGGCGACGCGGTCGGGGTCCATGAGTGAGCCGAGCGCCGCGACCAGGTCCTCGGCCTCCCGCGCCGTCGCGGCGACCGCGAGGACCGTGCGCCCGGCCCGGACCAGGCCGTCGACCACGAAGGGCCGCATCGCCGGGGGCCCGGTGAGATCGAGCGTCGCGCCGGCCGGGGTCCCGGCTTCGGCGAGCGCGTCGGCCAGCACCTTCTCCGCCAGCACGAGCTCGCTCAGACCGACCAGACTCACCGCACGCACTCCTCGACCGACAGCAGGACAGCCCCCGCTCGCAGTCGAGAGGGGGTCGTGGCTCGAGTCTAGGTCGCGGCCAAGGACCAGGTGAGCCGACGGGTCGGCACCAGGTCGAGGTCCCGGTCGGCACCGAAGCGCTGGATGGAGGCGAACATGCGCGTCATCCGGCGCTCGAGTTCGGCGGGGTCTCCGTCGCTGCCGTAGAAGGCGTGCGGGTCGGTGGCCGCGGCCGGCGGGAAGTGCTCCTCCACGACGGCTCCGACGTGGTCCGCCCAGGGGTCGTGCTCGCCGACGACCAGGGCGAGGACGCGGTGCTGCACATAGCCGGAGGTGCCCTGCGTCTCGATCGCCACCGTCGTGTGCTCCTCCTGCCAGATCCGGCGCCACTCGGCGTACGGCATGGAGGCGGGCACCCGGAGCACCGCGATGTTGGCCAACGCCTCCAGCGGTTCCCCGTCGGGCAGCGCACGCGTCGGAAGCGGCTCGGCGGTCTCGACACGCCAGCCGACCAGGGACCGGACTCGGGGGCTCAACGCCGCCACGACGGCTTCGGGATCGGCGTCGGAGTCCACGGTGACGAAGGCGTCGACCGGGTTGTCGCCGAAGGAGAGCCGCAGCGCCGACGCGAACTCGGCGGCGGGCAGGTTCACCTGCACCGACCGCGCGCCGGCGGCGGCGAGCAGGTCGCGGACCGCCGGGCCGGCGAGGTCAGGTGCCGGGTCGCGGACGGCGATGACGAGGCGTTGCTCCACCCCGGGACCCTCCCACACGGGTGCATGCATGTCGGGGCGCCCCTGCCTAGGGTGAGTCCATGGCGAAGGCGACCCCGGCGGTCGAGATCGAAATCGACGACAAGGTCGTCCGGGTGACCAACCCCGACCGGGTGTACTTCCCCGCGCGGGGCGAGACCAAGCTCGACCTCGTCGAGTACTACCTGGCCGTCGGCGACGGCATCGTCAACGCGCTCTACGAGCGGCCGTGCATGCTGCACCGGTTCCCTACCGGCGTCACCGGGGAGAAGGTCCACCAGAAGCGGATCCCGTCGGGCGCACCGCCGTGGATGGAGACCGTGCAGCTGCACTTCCCGCGCTGGAACCGCACCGCCGACGAGCTCTGCGTGACCGAGCTGGCCCACGTGATCTGGGCGGTGCAGATGTCGACGGTGGAGTTCCACCCGTGGAACAGCCGGCGCGCCGACACCGAGAAGCCGGACGAGTGGCGCATCGACCTCGATCCGATGCCGGACTGCGACTACGCCCGGGTGCGCCGGGTCGCTCACATCGCCCACGAGGTCCTCGACGAGCTCGGCGCGGTCGGCTGGCCGAAGACCAGCGGTGGGCGCGGTCTGCACGTCTACGTGCGGATTACACCCGACCACGGCTTCGCCGACGTACGCCGCGCCGCGCTCGCCTTCGCCCGCGAGGTCGAGCGCCGAGCCCCCGACGAGGTCACCACCACGTGGTGGCGCAAGGACCGCGATCCCGCCGCGCTCTTCGTCGACTACAACCAGAACGCCCGCGACCACACCATCGCCGCGGCGTACTCGGTGCGCGGGAACGCCGAGGCGACGGTGTCGACCCCGCTGCGCTGGGAGGAGATCGACGACGCCGAGCCCGGCGACTTCACCATCGCGACGGTGCCCGCGCGCTTCGCCGACCTGGGCGACCTCCACGCGGGCATCGACGATGCGGTCTTCGACCTGGCCCCGTTGCTGGAGTGGGCCGACCGCGACGAGGTGGACTGAGCCGCGGCGAAAGGGTGGTTTCGAGACGGGCTCCTCCGTCGCCCTCCTCAACCACCGGTGGTTGAGGAGCGAGCGAAGCGAGCGTCTCGCTGGTTGAGGAGCGAGCGTCTCGCTGGTTGAGGAGCGAGCGAAGCGAGCGTCTCGCTGGTTGAGGAGCGAGCGAAGCGAGCGTCTCGAAACCAGGCTCAGTCGGTGCCGTGCTCCCGGATGAAGGCCAGGATCGGCTCGGCCAGCTCGGGGCGGCAGACGATCAGGTCGGGCAGCAGGACGTCGTCCTGGTTGTAGATCAGGGGCGATCCGTCGACGCGGCTCGTGAAGAGTCCCGCGGCCCGTGCCACGGCGACGGGAGCGGCGGAGTCCCACTCGTACTGTCCACCGGCGTGGACGTAGGCGTCGGTGAGGTCGCGCGCCACCGAGATCACCTTCGCGCCGGCCGAGCCCATCGGCACCAGGTCGGCGCCGATCTCCTCGGCGAGCGCCTGGACGAAGGCCGGAGGCCGGGTGCGGGAGACGGCGATGCGCGGACGGTCCGAGGTACGCGCCGGCACCACCGGGGGCTCGCCGGTGTGGAAGGTGGTGGCGAGGCCCGGCTGCGCGACCGCGCCGGCCACCAGTTCACCGTCCTGCCACAACGCCACGTGGACGGCCCAGTCGTCTCGCGGCGGCTCGGAGAACTCGCGGGTGCCGTCGAGGGGGTCGACGATCCAGACCCGGGAGGCCTCCAGACGGGCCTTGTCGTCCTTCCCCTCCTCGGACAGCACCGCGTCGCCGGGGCGGTACTCGGCCAGCACGGCCATGAGCAGCTCGTGCGAGGCCAGGTCCCCGGCGTCCTTGAGCTCCTTGCCCTCGAGTCCCTGGGTCCTGACCTCGGTGAGAAGGTCGCCGGCGACCTCGGCAGCCCAGGCCGCGAAGCGGTGGTCGTCGGCGAGCACGTCGGCGGGAGGAACGGGGAGCGGGGTGGCGGTCATGCGGGTCAGCCTCTCACGGTGCGTGGTGGGGAACGTGGTGTCGGGGGCGGGCACGGCTACGCCCCGACGAGGGGTTCGCCGGGGCGCAACCGCGTGGGTTGGTGGGTGGAGCGAAACCGGGCCGGGCCCGCCTCAGTAGGCGCCCTTGGCGCCGAGGACGGCCTTGACCGTCCGCAGGCCGATGATCAGGTCGCCGGTGAAGGTCCAGTTGTCGGCGTAGTAGGTGTCCAGAGCCGCCGCCTCGCGCCAGCTGAGGTCCGACCGGCCGCTGACCTGCCACAGCCCGGTGATGCCGGGGCGGACCGCCAGGCGCCGCAGGGTGTCGTGGTCCATCTCCGCGATCTCCGACGGCAGGTGCGGGCGCGGCCCGACCAGCGACATCTCGCCCTTGACGACGTTGATGAGCTGCGGCAGCTCGTCCAGCGAGGACTTCCGCAGGAAGGCACCGACCCGGGTCACCCGCGGGTCCTGACGCATCTTGAACAGCACCGAGTCGGCCTCGTTGGCCTCCATCAGGTCGGCCTTGCGGGCGTCGGCGTCCACGACCATCGTGCGCATCTTCAGGACCTGGAAGTGGCGGCCGTTGAGCCCCACGCGGGTCTGGGAGAAGAGCGCCGGCCCCTTGCTGTCGAGGCGGACCGCGACGGCCATCCCCAGCAGGATCGGCGCGGCGACGACCAGCAGCATCGTGCCGACCACGCGGTCGAACGCGGCCTTGGCGCCACGCACGAAGCGCGACGGACGCGGCGCCCGGACGTCGATGACGCTCGAGCGACCCAGACCGCCCGGAGCGATCCGGTGCGACGCCACCGGCTCGAGCACTCCGCTCAGGCCGACCGCCGTACGGGCGCCCTCCAGGCTCCAGGTGAGCCGGCGGAACACCTCGGGCGTGACCCCGGCCGAGGGAGCGACGACCACGAGGTCGGCCTTCCAGTCGGCGATGTGCTGCTGCGCGTCGTCGAGGCCGGTGCGGATCGCGACTCCGAGGATGTCGTGCGGGACGGCACCCTCGTGAGCTTCGGGGTCGGAGAGCAGACCGCCCACGACCCGTACGCCGGGTGTGCCGGCCCACCGCGCGGCCGCGGTCGCCACAGCGGTGGCGTCACCGACGACGACGAGGCGCACCGGGCTCTGCAGCCGCCAGCGCAGGCTGCGGCACAGGGTGGCCACCACGGTGGCCGACCCGACGGCGGCGACGGCACCGGGAAGGTGCGTCGGTTCGACGCCGGCGAAGGCGACCGCGAGCGCGAGCAGCGCGAGCGGCAGCACCGCGGAGTCGAAGGCCGTCCGGATCTGGCGACCCAGCGGCGTCGTCACGGCTCGACCGCGGTGGTAACTCCCGGCCACCCACACACCGAGCGCCACGAGCGCGATCGGCATGGAAGCGTCCGCGAGGACCGCCGCGCCGAGACCGGCGCCCACAGCCAGGAGGAACTCCAGGTGCAGGCCCCAGGTGCGCAGCCAGTGCGCCCAGCCCGGGACGCTCAGCTTCTCTGCGAGCGAACCGATCACCGAGTCGTCGGTCATGGCCGACTCGGCGGTCAGGCTGGCAGCATGCCCGGGCATGTACTGCCGCGGAACCACCGCCGACGCCGGGAGCGCTGCCCCTTGAGCTGCCTCCGGAACGCCTGCGGGCTCCGTACGTGTGCGTGCGACGATGGCGTCGCCACGGCCCCCTTGCATCATCAACCCCCCGGTTGAACCTTAAACCGGACATTTCATTGCTTCCCCAAGCAAAATCCGGCTAAACCCATCCTTCACCACAGGTGAACCAAAGAGCAAGCGGGCGGGACCCCTACTACCCGGAATGACCATCAAGTGCTAACCGACCGTCCCCTGACCGTCGTCGTACGGCGGGCCGAAGGTCACGGGTCCCCGGGCCGAAAGTCGAGTTTGAACGGTCCGAGAGGCTCACGGGTCAGGAGTTGAACGCGCTCTGGGTCTTCTCCAGGCCCTCGAGGACCAACGACTCCACGGCATCCGCGGCGCGCCCGATCTGGAGCGGGAGCACGACCCGCTCGGTCTTCGCGTAGTCGGAGAGGACGAAGTCGGCCGGCGACTGCCGGCCCGGAGGGCGCCCGACGCCCACCCGCACCCGGTAGAAGTCGCCCGATCCCAGTGCGGAGCGGATCGACTTGAGACCGTTGTGGCCGTTGTCCCCGCCCCCCTTCTTGACCCGCAGGGTCTCGAACGGGATGTCCAGCTCGTCGTGCACGACCACCAGTCGCTCCGGCGGCACCTTGTAGAAGGTGGCCAGCGTCTTGGTAGGTCCGCCCGACTCGTTCATGTAGCAGCGTCCGCGGCCCAGCACGACGCGCGGGCCACCCAGGCCCAGGCGCGCCTCGAGCACGTCGGCCCGACCGGACTTGTGAGCACGCAGCCCTCCCCCGAGCCGATCCGCGAGCTCGTCGAGCACCAGGTAGCCCACGTTGTGGCGCGTCCCGGAATAGGAAGGGCCGGGGTTCCCGAGCCCGACGACCAACCACACGTCATCGCTCATGGATTCCCCGGCCTTCCCGTGATCTGGCGCGAACCGGGCGCGCAGTGCTGCGAGCACCCGCTTCCGGTCCTCGCTCACTCCGCGGCGGTCTCCTCGGCGTCGGCAGCGGCCGACTCCTCGGCTTCCTCGGCAGCGGCGGCGACCGCCTCGGCGCCCTCCTCCAGCTCCGGCTCGGTGTCGAGCTCGACCGCCTCGGTGATGTTGACCACCAGGGCCTCGGCGTCCACCTGCAGCGAGGAGCCCTTCGGCAGGACCAGGTCGCCGGCGAGGATCTGGGTGCCGGCCTCGACGCCCTCGATCGAGACCTCGATGGCCTCGGGGATGTGGGTGGCCTCGGCCTCGAGCGACACGGTGGCGTGCTCGACGGTCACGACCGTCCCGGCGGCGGCGTCGCCCACGGTGTGGATCGGGACGTCGACGGTCACCTTCTCGCCGGCCTTCACGATGAGCAGGTCGACGTGCTCGATGACGCCGCGGACCGGGTGACGCTGCACCTGCTTGGGCAGCGCGAGCTGGGACTTGCCGTCCAGCACGATCGAGAGCAGCGCGTTGGCGCCACCGTGCTTGAGGGCCATCAGGGTCTCGTGACCGGGCAGGGCCACGTGGACCGGGTCGGTGCCGTGCCCGTAGAGGACCGCGGGGACCAGGTGGGCCCGACGCAGGCGCCGCGCAGCCCCCTTGCCGAACTCGGTACGGGCCTCGGCCTGGAGGGTGGTCTCAGACATCGGGTGGTGCTCCTCGTGCTCGTCGGTGTTCACAGACAGTGGTCGCCCGACGGCTGGGATCGAGAGTGCGGTCCCGCTTCACGCGGACACGGCGGCACGGAGCCAACCGCGTCGATCACGGAGCGACCCTGGAACTCCCGGGCTCCCTCGCCGAGGCAACCTGGGAATACTACCCACCCTCGGGCTCGGCATGCGAATCGGGCCGCCACCGGCCGCGGAGGCTCGGCGACGACCCGATCAGGCCCGGGCGGATCAGTTCAGCGGGCAGCCCAGGTTGTTGTCGTCGTCGAGCCAGGCGGCCAGGTCGAGCATCGCCTGACGGTCGGTCCCGGTGAGAGCAGCGCGCACGGTCGGCACCAGCGCCGGGCGCCCGAACTCACTCGCCACCGCGCGGCGCCAAGGGAAGAGCATCGCCGAGCCGTCGGGCGCGTCGTACGCGGCGTTGAGCCAGGCCGCGGCCGCAGCGCGGGCGAGCACCTTGCGGGCGCCCTCGAGACCCTGGCCGCCACCGCCCTGCAGCGCACCGAGCATGGTCAGTCCGTCGAGGTAACCCGACGTGGCGTCGAAGCCGAACTTGTTCTCGAAGGAACTGCCCGGCTGGGCCTCCTGCCAGCTGTCGAAGTGCTGGGCCTGCTTCCAGTAGCCGGGCGTACAGCCCTGCGAGTCACCGGCGACGGTGGCCTGCGCGAGCGGAGCGACCGAGAGGCTGGCGCCCGCGACAAGGGCGGCCAGGAACATGGATGTGCGACGCATGAGAGATCCCCAATCGATGCGGGGCTTCGGATTGGCCCCCGGCCACGCCCCATCCATAAGCGAACAGCGCACACCTTCAGTCGCGCAAGACCCGGACGGGTGGTCCCCGAGTGGCTCAGGCGTGACCGTCGAAGAGGCTCGTGACCGAACCGTCCTCGAAGACCTCCTGGATCGCCCGGCTGATCAGCGGGGCGATCGAGAGCACCGTCAACTTGTCGAAGAGGCGGTCCTCGGCGATCGGCAGAGTGTTCGTCACGACGATCTCCGAGGCGGGGCAGTTCTTGAGCCGGTCGACGGCGGGGTCGGAGAGGATCGCGTGGGTCGCCGCGATCACGACGCCCGCCGCACCCTCGGCCATGAGCGCCTCGGCGGCCTTCACGATGGTGCCGCCGGTGTCGATCATGTCGTCGACGAGCATGCAGATCCGGCCACGGACCTCACCCACGACGCGGTTCGCCACCGATTCGTTGGGGCGGGTGATGTCGCGGGTCTTGTGGATGAAGGCCAGCGGCGCGTTGTTGAGCCGGGCCGACCACTGCTCGGCGACCTTGATCCGGCCCGCGTCCGGCGACACGATCGCCAGGTCCTGGTCGCCGTACTTGTCGCGGATGTAGTCGGTCAGGATCGGCAGGGCCATCAGGTGGTCCACGGGACCGTCGAAGAAGCCCTGGATCTGGGCGGTGTGCAGATCGACCGCGATCAGGCGGTCCGCGCCGGCGGTCTTGAAGAGGTCGGCCATCAGCCGGGCGGAGATCGGCTCACGGCCGCGGTGCTTCTTGTCCTGGCGGGCGTAACCGTAGAAGGGCATCACCACGGTGATGCGCTTGGCCGAGGCGCGCTTGAGGGCGTCGCACATGATCAGGTGCTCCATGATCCACTCGTTCACCGGAGCGGTGTGCGACTGGATCACGAAGGCGTCGGAGCCGCGCACTGACTCCTGGAAGCGCACGTAGATCTCGCTGTTGGCGAACTCGTAGGCGGTGGTCGGCACCAGGTTGATCCCGAGCAGCGACGCCACCTCCGCAGCCAGCTCGGGGTGGGCTCGGCCGGAGAAGACCATCAGGTTCTTCTCGGTGGTGCGCTTGATGCTGCTCACGCCTGGGTCCCTCCATCGGGTGCTGGCCTAGGGCGATTGTGTCCCAGCATCGCCGGATCGGTCACCCCGGGCCGCGCGCTGAGACCTGGGTTGTGACCTATGCCTCCCCGGATCGGTCCGCGGTGCCCCGGTGCAGGGCTGCCTCGGCAGCCTCCGCGGCGGGGGTGCCGGCACGCCGGCGCAGCACCCACCCCTCGATGACCCGGGTGTCGGGTGAGGAGACCGCCAGCGCCCCGGGCGGTACGTCGCGGCGTACGACGGTGCCACCGCCGGTGACCGCACCGTCCCCGATCGACACCGGGGCGACGAAGGTGTTGTTCGACCCGGTCCGGGCCTGCCGGCCCACGGTGGTGCGGTGCTTGGCGACCCCGTCGTAGTTGGCGAAGATCGTGCCGGCGCCGATGTTGGTGCCCTCGCCGATCTCGGCGTCGCCGACGTACGACAGGTGCGGCACCTTGGCTCCGGCGCCGAGCTGCGCGTTCTTGGTCTCCACGAAGGTGCCGACCTTGCCACGCTCGCCGATCACCGTCCCGGGGCGCAGGTAGGAGAACGGACCCACCGAGGCGCCGGCGCCGACCACGGCCAGCTCGGCATGGGTACGGACGACGCGGGCGCCCTCCCCCACCTCGACGTCCTTGAGCGTGCAGTCCGGCCCCACGACGGCGTCCTCGGCGATCGCGGTGGCCCCGAGCACCTGCACCCCCGGCAGCAGCGTGACGTCGGTGGCCAGGGTGGCGGTGACGTCGATCCAGGTCGTCGCCGGGTCCACGACGGTGACGCCCTCGCGCATCCAGCCGCGCACGATCCGGCGGTTCAGCTCCGCGGCCAGGTCGGCCAACTGGGCACGGTCGTTGGCGCCCTCGGTCTGGGCCACGTCCTCGGTGACGAAGGCGCCCACGCTGAGCCCGTCGCCGCGCGCGATCGCGACCACGTCGGTGAGGTAGTACTCGCCCTTGGCGTTGTCGTTGCCCACCCGCGCCAGCGCGCTGGTCAGGAAAGCCAGGTCGAAGGCGTAGATGCCGGAGTTGATCTCGCGGATCGCCGCGGTGGCGGCGTCGGCGTCCTTCTCCTCCACCACGGCCCGGACGGCGCCGGCCTCGTCGCGGACGACCCGGCCGTAGCCGAACGGGTCCGGCACCTCGCCGGTGAGCAGGGTCGCCGCCCGCCCGTGCGCGGAGTGGTCGGCGACCAGCGCGGCGACGGTGTCGCCCTGCAGCAACGGGGTGTCCCCGGTCATCACCACGACAGTGCCGGTGGTGGTGCCGCGCTGCGCCGCGAGGGCCTCCACCGCCATCCGGACGGCGTGGCCGGTCCCCTCCTGGGTCTCCTGGAGGGCCAGGACCGCGTCCGGCACGAGGTCGAGCACGTGCGCGCCGACCTGCTCCCGGCCGTGACCGACGACGGCCACCACGTGCTCGGGATCCACGTGCAGGGCGGCGGTCAGGACGTGGCCGAGCATGGTACGCCCGCACAACGGGTGCAGCACCTTCATGGTCTTGGACTTCATCCGGGTGCCGCTGCCGGCGGCGAGCACCACGACCGCAGCGGGGCGGGGATGGTCGGCCATCTGGGACTCCTGTCTCACTGCGTCCTCTGGCTCCCCGGGTAGGAGTCGAACCTACGTCGCTTGTCCTGATTCAAAGTCAGGCGGGCCCTGCCGACAGACCAACCGGGGATCGCGGCGACAGCCTAGGCGATGCGCCGGAGCCGGGCAGCGCGGACCTCCCCATTGTCTCGACGTCAAGATTCTTGATCTTCTATGCTGCCGGTATGGAGGACGAGGTCGACAAGTTGCTGGCGGCGTGGGGCCGCGAGCGTCCCGACCTCGACCTCACCCCGATGGAGGTGCTGAGCCGGGTGAGCCGACTCGCCCACCACCTCGACGCTGCGCGTCGCGACGCCTTCACCGCGCACGAGGTCGAACCGTGGGAGTTCGACGTGCTGGCCGCTCTGCGCCGTGCCGGGGAGCCCTACGAACTCTCGCCGGGTCGGCTACTTCGCGAGACCCTGGTGACCAGCGGCACGATGACCAACCGGGTCGACCGCCTCACCGCCCGCGGCCTGGTCGAACGACTGCCCGACCCGCACGACCGGCGCGGGGTTCTGGTCCGGCTGACCGACCTGGGACGGGCCACCGTCGATGGCGCCCTCACCAGCCTGCTCGAGCAGGAGCGGTCGCTGCTGGCCGCGCTGGATGCCCGCGACCGGCGTACGTTGGCGACGCTGTTGCGGCGGCTGTCGGTCTCCTTCGAGACCTCCGACTGACATCGGACCTGTCAGCCCAGCACCTCGGCGGCCTCCAGCCACTCCAGCTCCAGCTCCTCGCGCTGCTCGGCCACCCGCCGAAGCTCGGCGTCGAGATCGGCGAGCTTGGCGTAGTCCGCCGCGTGCGCGACCAGAGCGTCGTGCAGTCGCTGCTCCTCGGCCGCCAGCCGGCCCAGCTGCTTCTCCACCCGGGCCAGGGTCTTGCGGGCCTCCCGCTGGTCGGCGGCCGAGGCCGCCGTGGTCGGCGGACCCGCGGCCGCTGTCGCGGTGGGTGACGGCGCTGCGACGATCCGGCGCCGGTGCTCGAGATACTCCTCGACCCCGCGCGGCAGCATCCGCAGCGACCCGTCCCCGAGCAAGGCCCACACGGTGTCGCACGTCCGCTCCAGGAAGTACCGGTCGTGCGAGACGACGACCAGGGTGCCGGGCCACCGGTCCAGGTAGTCCTCGATCACGTTCAGGGTGGCGATGTCCAGGTCGTTGGTGGGCTCGTCGAGCAGCAGCACGTTGGGCTCCTCCAGCAGCAGCCGCAGGAACTGCAACCGGCGCCGCTCCCCGCCCGAGAGGTCTCCGACCCGGGTGGTGAGCCGGTCGCCGGTGAACCCGAACCGCTCCAGCATCGAGGAGGCGCCGATCTCCCCGTCCGCGGTGCGGGTCACCCGCTTGATCCGCTCCACCGACTCCAGCACCCGCTCGCCGGGATCCAGTTCGGCGACCTGCTGCGTCAGGTGGCCCAGGGCGACCGTGCGCCCGCGCTTGACCCTTCCGGCGTCGGGATCGAGGTCGCCGGCCAGCAGAGCCAGGACCGAGGTCTTGCCCGCCCCGTTCACCCCGACCAGCCCGACACGCTCGCCGGGCCCGAGGCGGAAGGTGACGTGGGAGAGCAGCGTCTTCTCGCCGCGGCGCAGGTCGACGTCCTCGAGGTCCACGACGTCCTTGCCGAGCCGTTGGCTGGCGAACCGCTGGAGTTCGAGACTGTCGCGCGGCGGGGGCTCGTCGGCGATCAGCGCGTTGGCGGCGTCGATCCGGAAGCGTGGTTTGGAGGTCCGCGCCGGAGCGCCCCGGCGCAGCCACGCCAGTTCCTTGCGCAGCAGGTTCTGCCGGCGGGACTCACTCGCCGCCGCCTGGCGCTGGCGTTCGGCCCGGGCCAGGACGTACGCCGCGTAGCCGCCGTCGTAGACGTCCACGGTGCCGTCGTGGACCTCCCAGGTCTCGTCGCACACCGCGTCGAGGAACCACCGGTCGTGGGTGACCACGATCAGCGCGGTCCCGCGGGAGGTCAGGTGCCGGGCGAGCCAGTCCACCGCCTCGACGTCGAGGTGGTTGGTGGGCTCGTCGAGGATGATCAGGTCGTGCTCGCCGAGCAGCAGCCGGGCTAGCGAGCACCGGCGGCGCTCGCCTCCCGACAGCCCGGCCACCGACCGGTCCAGGTCGAGTCCGGCGAGCAGTTCCTCGACGACCTCGCGCGTGCCGGCGCCGGCCGCCCAGCCGTGCTCGGGGGTGTCTCCGAGGACGACGTCGCGGACGCGCGCCTCGGCGGGGAACTCGTCTCCCTGGGTGAGGTAGCCCCGGTGCAGCGAACGCGCCCGGGACACCCGGCCGTCGTCGGGCTCCTCCAGCCCCGCGATGACCCGCAGCAGGGTGCTCTTGCCGTCGCCGTTGCGTCCCACGACGCCGATGCGCTGCCCGACGCCGATGCCGAGGCTGACCTCGCGCAGCAACGGCCGTACGCCGTACGCCTTCGAGACGCGCTCGAGGTTGACCAGGTTGACCGTGCTCACGCGACGCCTCCCGACTCAGCCACGGACACCGCTCACCCACGCGCCGGCCACCGGCCCCTTGGCCACCAGGGGCGCCACGACGTCGGCCTGGTCCTGGAGCCCCTCGGCCACGGTGAGCGCGTGCTCCGCGCTGCCGCACAGGAAGATCGTGGTCGGGCCGCTGCCGCTGACCATCGCGCCGTACGCCGTGCACGCCCGCCCGATCTCCAGCAGGCCGACGAGGTCGGGACGCAGGCTCAGGGCCGCCGGCTGCAGGTCGTTGGTCAGTGCCGCGCCCAGGCGTACTGGATCGCCGGCACGCAGCGCGGCAAGCAGCTCGTCGGGGATCTCCGGCTCGGGCACGGCCCGGCCGGCGTGCAGCCGGTCGAACTCGCCGTAGACCTGGGGGGTCGACAGCCCGGCACCGTCCGGCGCGATCACCCACCAGTACTGGCCGCGCGTCATCACCGGGGTGACCTGCTCGCCGCGACCGCTGCCCAACGCGGTGTGGCCGACCAGGCAGAAGGGGACGTCACTGCCGAGCTCGGCGGCCAACTCCAGCAGGGTCTCGCGGGGGGTGTGCAGTTCGTGCAGCGCGTCGGCACCGAGCAGAGCCGCAGCCGCGTCGGTGCTGCCGCCGGCCATGCCGCCGGCGACCGGGATCCGCTTGCGCAGGTGCATCGCGACCCCGAGGTCGCGCCCGTGGTGCTGGCCGAGCAGGCGGACCGCGCGCAGCGCCAGGTTGGTCGCGTCGACGGGGACGTCGGTGACGTCGACGCCCTCGCCGGAGACGGTCAGGGTCTGGTCGTCGGCGGGACGCAGGACGACCTCGTCGTGCAACGAGATCGCCTGGTAGACGGTGGCCAGCGGGTGGAACCCGTCCGCGCGCAGCCCGCCGACCCCGAGAGAGAGGTTGATCTTCGCCGGCGCGGTGACGCGCACTTCGACGCTCATGGGCGCAGCCCTTCGGCGATCCGGGCGAAGGCCACGATGTCGAGGTCCTCCCCGCGTGCCTGGGCGGGCACGCCGGCCTGGGCCAGCGCGGCTTCCACGGCCGGCCCCGGAGCCAGCACGCGCAGCGCGGCCCGGAGCATCTTGCGTCGTTGGGCGAAGGCTGCGTCCACGACGGCGAAGACCTCGTCCCGGGTCGCGGTGGTCGCGGGCGGGTCGCGGCGGACCAGCGACACCAGTCCGGAGTCCACGTTCGGCGCCGGCCAGAAGACGGTCCGCCCGACCGAGCCCGCGCGGCGTACGTCGGCATACCAGGCGGCCTTGGCCGACGGCGCTCCGTAGGTCCGGCTCCCCGGCGGCGCCGCGAGCCGGTCCGCGACCTCGGCCTGCACCATCACCAGCCCCCGCTCGAGGCTCGGCAGCAGCGCGAGGAGATGCAGCAGCACCGGCACCGAGACGTTGTAGGGCAGGTTCGCGACCAGAGCGGTCGGAGGGGGCCCCGGCACCGCGTCGACCCGCATCGCGTCGGCCTCCACCAGGCGTAGCCGCGACGCCTCGTCGGGGGCCTGGGTGGCGATCGTGGCGGGCAGGGCTGCGGCGAGGACCGGGTCCACCTCGATGGCCGTGACCGAGCCCGCCACGGCGAGCAGCGCGAGGGTGAGCGAGCCCAGTCCGGGCCCGACCTCGAGCACCACGTCCTCGAGCCCGACCTCGGCGGCCCGGACGATCCGGCGGACCGTGTTGGGGTCGATGACGAAGTTCTGGCCGCGCTGCTTGGTGGGCCGCAGATCGAGGGCGGCTGCCAGCGCACGCACGTCCGCCGGCCCCAGCAGCCGCGGCCCTGTGGAGGGCGAGGCGCCGGGACCGGCGGAGGTGTCGGGTTCAGGGCTCATCGGTCGACGAGCCTAGTCGGCCCCGAGGGGGCCGGTCGCCGCCCGGGTCAGCGGGGCAGGCCGAGGGAGGCCGAGCAGTGCGGCCAGGCGCCGTAGCCACCGGCCGCGTCGCGCAGCCGGGTCGCGACGGCGATCTGGGTCTCACGGCTGTGCTGGTGGGGGTAGCCGGTCCCGCCGTAGGCACGCCAGGTGCCCAGGGAGAACTGCAGTCCGCCGTAGTAGCCGTTGCCGGTGTTGATCGCCCAGTTGCCGCCGGACTCGCAGCGCGCCAGGGCGTCCCACACCGTGTTGCCGCTGGCGAAGACCGACGGACGGTCCTTGGTGCCGACCTTGACCACGGCGTCCTGCGGGCGGGTGACGTCCGAGGTGCGCAGGACGACGCGCTTGACCAGCTCGCCGTTCTCGTAGCGCAGTCGGTAGACCACGTCGCGCGAGCCGGAGACGCCGCTGGTGACCAGCTTCTCCTCGTCGTCGTACATGGAGGAGTCGGTGACGGTGCGGGTGCTGAAGGGCAGCGCCTCGTCGTTCACCTTCTTCTTGACCACGCGGACCTTGGTCCAGGTGATCTTCTGCCCGTCCTTCAGGTCCGCCGAGAGCCGGGGCTTGACCTCGTCGTCGCCGTCGACCTTGACGCCCTGCTCGGCGAGCGCCTCGCGCACCGAGAAGGCCGCGACGTTGGTGGTGAAGGGCTTCTTGCCGGCGAGGGCGAAGGTGACCTTCTGCGGGGTGGCGACCCGCAGGGTCAACCCACCGCGCGAGATCGAGGCACCGCGGCTGGTGGACAGCTCCGCGCGGTCGAAGGAGAGGCCCAACTGGTCGAGGGCCTGGTTCACGCTGGTGGCGGTGACCCAGTGACGGGTCTTCTCGCCGTCCACGTGGAGGTCGAGGGGGCGGCCGAAGCGGACCGCGATGCGGGTCCCGTCGCTCACCTCGGAGTCGAGGGAGGGGACGACCACGTCGTGCTCGGAGATCTCGATCCCCTGGCCGGCGAGCACGTCGGCGACGGTGTCACCGGTGCTGCGAATCTCCTGGGCCTGGCCGTCGAGGGAGAGGGTGAGGGGCCGGGCGAGAGCCTGGTACCCGAAGGCGGTGGCGGCGACCGCGAGGGCCACTGCGGCGGTCAGAACGGCGAGTGCCGTCTTGCTCTTGGTGAGTGCGCCGATGGTATGCACGCGTCTCCGATGTTCGTACTCTCCGGTCCGCGGTGCGGTGCTCGGACCTCCCCCTCGTGGGAGTGGCGGGAGATCGTCGGGCGGCCACCCGATCGTGTCGGGCGCCGTTCCTCGGATCTTCCGAGAACCGCCGGGTGAATCGTCCGCTCCCGGCTGTCAGGGCGCGACGCTACGCGCTAACAAGTTGCAAGCAAAATCGAGCGACACGCCACTTGCGCGCGTTTGCGCTCACTGAGCGTGTTTTGGGGGGCACCCAGTGACACCCGTCACGGGATCCGCGGCGTTCTGTATGGAGGGGTCCAGACCGCGACACGCCGCGATGTGAGACGTCGCGTCCCACGGTGTGAGCCAGGTCACCAGGCTCCGCCGAAGGCGACGAAGGTGTTCGCCTCCACGGCCGCGCACAACTCGCCCAGGTCCTCACCGCGCGTCTCGGCCATCACCCGCATCGTGAGCGGGACCAGGTAGGAGGCGTTCGGGCGCCCACGGTGCGGCACCGGGGTGAGGAACGGTGCGTCGGTCTCGACGAGCAGTCGCTCGCGCGGTGCCACGGCCAACGCCTCACGCAGCCCGGCGGCGTTCTTGAAGGTGACCGTGCCGGCGAAGCTGAGCCAGAAGCCCCGGTCCAGGCACGCGCGGGCGAAGTCGGCGTCGCCGGAGAAGCAGTGCATCACCACCCGCTCGGGGGCACCCTGGTCGTCGACGACGCGGAGCACGTCGACGTGCGCGTCGCGGTCGTGGATCACCAGCGTCTTGCCCAGCCGCGTGGCGAGGTCGATGTGGCGACGGAACGACTCCTCCTGCACCGACCGGCCGTCCTCGCCGGTGCGGAAGTGGTCGAGCCCGGTCTCGCCGACGGCGCGGACCGCGTCGTCGGCCGCGAGCACCTCGATCTCCGACCACGCCTCCTCGAACTCCCCGCGCGCGGCCAGTCGCGGCGCCTCGTTGGGATGGAGCGCCACCCCCGCGACGATGGCGGCGTGGTTCCGCGCCACCTCGACCGACCAGCGGGCGCTCTCGAGTTCGCAGCCGATCTGCACGATCCGCGGTACGCCGACGGCCGCCGAGGCAGCCAGCGCCTCGGCGGGACTCAGCGCGGGCCCGGCGCCCTCCAGGGCCATCTCCAGGTGGCAGTGGTTGTCCACGACCGGGTGCGGCAGCGGCTCGGGAGCGGGGGGACGCGGGTTGCTCATGGGCCCTCCTTCGGGACCGGGGCCGCGGCGCGCTGCGAGGGCCGGTGCGCGGCGTCGTACACGGTGCGGCGCGGCAATCCGTACGCCGCGGCGACGGCCTTGACCGCGTCCTTGCGGGTCAGGCCGCGCGCCTCCTGCGCGTCGACCAGCGCGACCAGGTC
>JBGAJX010000037.1:0-32830 GCA_044224695.1 Marmoricola sp.
TGATGGGGTGAATCCGCCGCACTGATGTCCGGGTCAGTAAGTCCAGGTCAGCCCTTGCCGGACTGCAGGGCCGCCCACACCTGCGGGGTCACCACACCGCTCTCGGGCAGCCCACGTCGGTCCTGGTAGCGCGCCACCGCGGCCGCCGTACGGACGTCGAAGACACCGGTGACCGTCAGCTTCTCCGCAGCGGCGGCGTTGAGGGCCCGCTGCAGGCGGCGCACCATCTCGCGGCGCGCTCCGACCTTGACCAGCGACGTGCGGCCCTGGCTGGTGAGGGCCACCCAGACCGCCTTGCCGGTCGCCTTCCCCGCAGGCAGGCCGACCTCGGCACGGAAGCGCTGCACGGCCGCGGCGACGGCGGCGTCGTACACCCCGTCCAGTTCGCCGTCGTACTCGGCGTGCTTGCGCAGCAGGCACTGGAGCGCGGTGACCTCCGGGCCGGTGTCACCCGGACGCAGGAACGGGTACGCCGCGAAGTCGAGTTGGATCTTGGCCTGGCAATGGTTGACGGCCTTGGGCGGCGTCGAGCCCCGCCCGAGGTCCAGCCAGTTGCTGTCGATGTTGATCGTCACCCCGCCCCAGGTCTCGTTGTGGCCGCCGCGGTACTGGTGCATGCGGTTGCCGGGCAGCCAGCCGTCGGGGCGGATGTAGGTGGAGGCGGTGTCGGCCTTGCCGTTCCAGTCTGCGATCCAGACTCGGTCCGGGCCGAGGTAGCCGGCCGGAGGGTCGACCCGCCAGTCGTCGAGGACCTTCAGCCCCGAGCCGGCGCTGGAGTAGACGCCGGAGACGTAGTCCAGGGCGTGCAGTCGCTTGGTCCAGGCGCTGAGGAACCACTGCGCCGAGGTACGGCAGCGCACGATCCGGTTGTCGTAGCCCTCGAGGTCGTACCAGAGCGTGCTGCCCGGGTCGATGCCGAGATCCTGGGCCGCGGCGACCGCGCGGTTGGCCTCCAGGCGCCCCATCGCGCGGGCCTTGCCGTAGTTGTTCGCCGGGTCGTCGTTGATCACCGGGTCGTTGCCGTAGCGGGGGAACCGGGTGCTGCACGAGGCCTGCGGGCCGAGCGTGATCGGCAGTAGCCGCCAGCCGTTCTCCAGTTGCGTGGTGATCCATTGCGGGGTGAGGTTCGGTTGTTCGCGGCAGGCACGGGACGCTCCGGAGATGTAGATCCCGACGGCCCAGAACGGCGAACTCGTCAGCCAGGCGTCCATCGCGGCCTGCGTGGGGGCGAGGCACTGGTCGAAGCCGTACCCGGTGAAGTCCCCGGGGGTGACCTGGGCGGCCTGGGCGCCGGCCGCTCCCGGCCCGGCGAGGGCTCCGGCGGTCAGGACGGCGCTGGTGACGACGGCGGTGGCACGGGCAAGCAGGTGACGCATCGGACGAACTCCTCGGTGGATCGACCCGTCACTGTAGTCACAGCAGTCACAGCCTGTCCCCGGTTCGGAGGAACCCGTCAGGCCCGTCCGGACCGGAGAAGTCGCCACATCGCGGGGGTGACGACGCCGGTGCGGGGCAGCCCGTGCGCCCGCTGGTAGCGCGTCACCGCGCGGGTCTCGGCCCGGGCGAACACTCCGTCGAGTTCCAGCCCCGCGCCGACCGCGGCGTTGAGCGCGCGCTGGAGGCGTCGTACGGCGTCGCCGCCCGACCCGTGCTTGAGGACGCCGGCCCCGCCCGCGCTCAACAGGGCCGTCCAGGTGCGCGGACCGACGGTCCCGGTGCGGGTGATGCCGCGCTGCTTCTGGAAGCGGGTGACCGCGCGGGTGGTGAGCGGCCCGTAGAACCCGGTCGGCTTCACGTCCAGCACTCCGCGCTGGCGCAGCAGGCACTGGGCGGCGCTGACCGCGCGGCTCTGGTCGCCGCGGGTGAGTGCGGGGTAGCGGGTCAGGTCGACGTCGACCCCGCAACTGCGGGGAGCGCGGCCGCCGACGGTGCCACGGCCCAGGGAGAGGTAGTTGCTGTCGATGTGCAGCCGTACGCCGCCGTGCCGCTCGCGGTGGTCGCCGCGGTACTGGTGCACCCGCCGGTGCGGCCACCACGCGTCGTCGTCGAGGTAGGAGGTGCGGACGGTCGCGCGACCGTTCCAGTGCGCGAACCACAGCGCGTCGGGGAGGGCGTAGGAGCCCGGGGAGAGGATGCGGGCGTTCTCCACCGCCGTGATCCCGGAGCTGGCGCTGGAGTAGAGCCCGGAGCGGTAGCCGGCCTGGTGCAGCGTCCGGGTCCACGCCGAGACGAACACCAGCGCGGAGCGGCGGCAGTGTGTCCGGGTGACGTCGAACCCCTCCAGGTCGAACCAGAGGATCCCCCTTTCGATGCCGAGTCGGCGGGCCGCGGCGATCCCGGTCCGGGCATCGGCCCGCCCCTGCACGCGGGCGCGCTGGTAGAAGCGGGCCGGCTTCGCCGAGATCCGCTTCCCGCGGTAGTAGCCCGCCGGGGAGCAGGACGCCTGGCGCCCGACGACCAGCGGCAGCAGGCGCCACCCCTTGCGACGCTGCTCGCTCACCCAGGCTTTCGTCAGGTGCTCCTGGCGATCGCAGGCCCGGTTCATCCCGGCGATGTAGATCCCGACGCCCCAGAACGGCGAGTGCATCCGCCACGCGTCCATCTGGCGCTGCGACGGCGCCTCACACGTGTCGAAGGCGAACCCGGTCAGGCTGCCGGGGACCTTGGCCTTGTCGGCGGGCTTCGCACTCGCGGCGGGCCCGGAGAGTGCGCCGAGCAGCAGCACGAGCACGGCCAGTGCCGAGACGTGACGGGTGGGGAACACGGCTCCTCCTGTGACGCAGGTGACCGGGGGAAGGTACCCAGCCTGCGCCGAAGCACGCTCGGGGAGGGGTCGCCACGCCCGGGCGGGCGTGCCGGTCGCGCGACACTGGTCCCATGACCACCCCCGCAGGAGCGCGCCGGTGATCCTCGTCGACCCGCCGAACAGTCCCGGCCACGGCCGGCTGTGGAGCCACCTGGCCAGTGACACCTCGTTCGAGGAACTGCACGCGTTCGCGCTCGCACTCGGGGTGCCGCAACGGGGGTTCGACCGGGATCACTACGACGTGCCGGAGGAGTGGTACGACACCGTGATCGCCGCCGGCGCTGTGCCGGTCAGCTCCCGCGAACTGCTCGAACGGCTGCGGGCCTCGGGGCTGCGCCGCCCCAAGCCGCACACGCTCGCGCCGCGCCGCCCCGGCCGTCGGCTGTTGCGACCGCCGCGCTTGCGTCCCGGCGACGTCGTCGCCGTCGTGGCCCCGGCGGGCCCGGTCCGCGCGGAGCGGGTCGAGGCCGGAGCGGCCCGGCTGGAGGAGTGGGGCCTGCGCGTGCGGTTCGCCGACGCGGCCCCGCACCCCACGCTGTCCTGGTTGTCGGCCCGCGACGAGGATCGCGCGGAGCACCTGCAGTGGGCGCTCACCGATCCGGGGGTCGCCGCGGTGTGGGCGGCGCGCGGCGGCTTCGGCACCCAACGGGTGCTGGACCTGCTCGACTGGGACGTCGTCTCCGACGCGGCGCCGCGCCTGCTGGTCGGCTTCTCGGACCTGACCGCGCTGCACCAGGCGGCGGCCGCCCGGCTCGGTCTCGCCACCCTGCACGCCCCCGGCGTCGGCGGTCTCGCCGACGGGGAGCCGGCCACCCTCGAGCGGGTGCGCGACCTCGTCTTCGGTCACGCGAGCCAGGTGCTCCACGGACGACCGGACCCGCGGTTCGCGCACGAGGGCGGCGTCGAGAGCGGGGTCGTGGAGGGCGTCACCGTCGGCGGCAACCTGACGGTCTTGGCCACCTCGGTGGGCACCGGTCACCTGCGTCCGGCGGCCGACCAGATCGCAGTGCTGGAGGACGTCGGTGAGCAGCCCTACCGGTTGGACCGGTCACTGACCCAGTTGCTGCGCTCGGGGTGGTTCGACGGGGTGCGCGGTGTCGCGCTGGGACGGTTCACCGACTGCGGCGATCCCGCGCACGTGGACGCCCTGCTGGCCGAGCGGCTCGCCCCGCTGGGCGTGCCGGTGCTCGCCGGGCTTCTATTTGGTCATAACGACGAGAATCATCCGGTGCCGCTCGGCGTCCGGGCCCGCCTCGACCCGGCGGCGGGCACCCTGGAGATCGAGGCGCCGGTGCGCTGAGGAGCAGTCGGTCGCCACTCAGTCGGCCAGCTCGGCCAGCTCCCGGGACAGGTTGGCGCGGGCCCGCTGCTCCCACGCGCCTCGTGCTGCCGCGGTGTGGAACAGCCGCTCCTTCTCCGCCAGGGCCTGGAGGATCGCGCGCCGTCCGGCGCGGAAGTCCGCGTCGGAGATGTGGGTGTACTCGCTGCGCACCGCCCTGACGTAGGCCGCGTAGCGCTCGTCGTCGGCCGCCAGGATGCCGAGGTCGGCGTCGACCAGGAGGCCGCCGGGCGCGTCGTGCGGCTCGGGGCGGTGGTGCGCGGTGAGGCGTACGAGCCGGCCGACCTCGCGGGCGACGTCGGCCGGGATCCCGCAGCCCGGCAGCCGCGCCTCGGCGAGCAGGGCCGAGCGTTCCTCGGCGTCGGGCTGCCCGTCGTACACGGCGTCGTGGAACCACGCCGCGAGCAGCACGGGCAGCCGGCCGGAGGTGGAGCGGGCGTCGGAGTGCGCGCCGGTGGCGGCGCCGGGCTGCACCCGGGCGAGCTGGTCGAGCCGGTCCAGGACCTCGGTGAGGTGCAGCAGGTCGTGGTAGCCGCGCGCCGGGTCGCCGTACGCCGCCAGCAGTTCCTCGCGCACCTCGGCGCCCGCGGTGATCGGCCAGCGCAGCCGCAGGCCGGAGGCGAGGCGGGCGGTGTCGGGCCGGGAGGTCGTCACCGCCTCAGCCTGACACGACCCTCAGGCGGCCGGACCCTTGGCGCGGACCTCCTCGACGGCGGTCATCGCCGCGCGGAGCTCGGCCAGCCAGTCGCCCTCGTGCTGGCCGACCAGGCGCACACACCACGCAAGCGCGTCGGCGCGCGAGCGGGCGACGCCGGCCTCGACCAGGGTGTCGAGCACCAGGCGCTGCGGTTGCCGCAGGCGGGTCATCACCGGGACGGCCAGATGCGTCCAGAGCTCGTGATGCTGGTCCTCGCCGTCCGGTCCGAGGCGGACGCCCCAGGCGACCTTGCGCTCGAAGCGGCGCTCGGCCTCGCGGGCGATCGCGATCCGGGCGTCGCGGGTGTCCTCGCGGAAGGCGCGGGCTCGACCGGCCCGGGCCTCGTGGAGGGCGGCGGCTGAGGCGTCGCCGTCGAGATCGACGTCGGGCAGGTGGAGGGTCACGGTGATCTCGTCGCGGTCCGCCACGACCTGGGCGGGGTGCTGGAGCCACTCCTGGGGCAGTCGGCCGGTGAACCAGCCGTGGATGCGTTCGTGGGTTTCGTTCGTCATGATTACATGATTACTCACTTGCACAAGCAATCAAGGACTGGACCAGACCTGACGCTCGATCCCCGCTGCGGGGTGCCGGTTGGACCGTTCAAGTCGCTCTTGGCAGGCTGTCCCTCATGCCCCCCGCCCACCCAGCGCCCGCCGGTCCGCACGGCCTCGCCCGCCCCGCGCTCGATGACCGGCGTGCCGGCGTCCTGCTGCACGTGACCTCCCTGCCCCACGAGCACGGTCCGGGTGACCTGGGCCCCGCGGCGTACCGGTTCCTCGACTGGCTCGCCGACGCGGGCGCGACGGTCTGGCAGGTGCTCCCGCTGGTGCCGACCCACGAGGGCGACAGGTCGCCCTACAACGCGCTGTCGGCGATGGCGGGCAACCCCGAACTGATCTCGGTCGAGCGGCTGGCCGAGGACCGGCTGCTCGGCGACGGCGACCTCGCGGAGGTCGCCTCAGGGGCCCTCAGCCGGTCCGAGGCCCGGGGCCGCGCGGTGAGGTCGTGGCAGGAGCGTGCCGACTCCGGCGAGCGGGCGGCGTACCAGGCGTGGGTGGACGCGCACGCGTACTGGGTGCACGACTACGTCGCGTACGTCGCGATCCGCAACTCGCTGCGCACGCCCGACCTCGACGGCCCGCCCAGCTGGCTCGACTGGCCCGCCGCGTTGCGCGACCGCGAGCCGGAGGCCCTGGACGCGGCCGTCGCCGACCTCGCCGACGAGCGCGAGCGCCTCCTGATCGAGCAGTACCTCTTCGCGCGCCAGTGGGCGCAGGTGCGCGAGCACGCCCACGCGCGCGGCGTGCGGATCTTCGGTGACCTGCCGATCTTCGTCTCGCTCGACTCCGCCGACGTGTGGGCGCACCGCGACCTCTTCCTGCTCGGCGAGGGCGGGGTGCCGACCACGGTCACCGGGTGCCCGCCGGACTACTTCGCCCAGGACGGGCAGCGCTGGAACAACCCGCACTACGACTGGGAGCGGATGGCGTCCGACGACTACCACTGGTGGCGTCAGCGGCTCGCCTCCCAGCGCGAACTGCTCGACCTGGTCCGCATCGACCACTTCCGTGGCTTCCAGGCCGCGTGGCACATCGCTTGGGACTCGCCCTCGGCCGCCCAGGGTCACTGGGAGCCCACGCCCGGCCACGAGGTCCTGTCCGCGCTGAGCGAGGAGAGCGGTCCGGGGACGCTGGTCGCCGAGGACCTCGGCACCCTGACCCGCGAGGTCGACGACCTGCGGCGCGCGTTCGGTCTCCCCGGGATGAAGATCCTCCAGTTCGCCTTCGACGGCACCGCGGACAACCCGTACCTCGCCGAGCGCCACGAGCCGCTCGGCGTCGTCTACACCGGCACGCACGACAACGACACCACGATGGGGTGGTGGCACTCCCTCGACGAGCACACCCGCTGGCAGGTCGGTCAGGCCGTGCCTGACGCGGGCGAGCCGATGCCGTGGGCGTTCATCCGCTGGGCGATGACCTCGGTGTGCCAACTCGCGGTGATCCCGGCCCAGGACCTGCTCGAGCTCGGCAGCGAAGGCCGGATGAACACCCCCGGTGTGCCGACCGGCAACTGGACCTGGCAGGCCGACGGGCGCCTGTTCGACCCGGGGATCGCAGGACGCTTCCGGGCGCTGGTCGAGCAGTACGACCGCCTCCCCGGCTGATGCCCGTCCGGCTGCGTCGCGCGGATCCGGCGGAGGTGGCGGCTGCGCTGGCCCGCCGTACGGCCGGCGCGAGCGAGCCCGCGGACCTGCGGCTGCTCACCAAGCACTTCCTGGCGGTGCTGGCCGAGCGCGCGCCCGGCGGTGCGGTCGAGGTGCGCGTGCCGCCGTACGCAGCGGTGCAGGTGATCGGCGGCACCACGCACCGCCGGGGTACGCCGCCCGCGGTCGTCGAGCTCGACCCCGCCACCTGGCTGCGGCTGGCTACCGGCGAACTTCCCTGGGCCGATGCCGTGTCGGCCGGGTTGGTGCAGGCCTCCGGCGAGCGGTCCGACCTCGCGCCCTACCTCCCGGTGCACCAGCTGCCCTCCTAGGGTGGCGGGCATGGATCTCCGCGCACGCCTCGACGCCGTCCTGCCCTCCGTCCGCGCCGACCTCGAGGCGCTGGTCAGGATCCCGTCGGTCAGCGCCCTGCCCGAGCACGCCGACGACGTACGCCGCAGCGCGGAGGCCGTCGCTGCGCTGTTGGAGGCCGAGGGGCTCGCGACCGAGATCCTCCAGATCGAGGGCGGCGCTCCCGCGGTGATCGGACGTCGCCCGGCGCCTCCCGGTGCGCCGACCGTGCTGCTCTACGCCCACCACGACGTGCAGCCCGTCGGTGACCTCGCGGACTGGAAGAGCGAACCGTTCGTGCCGACCGAGCGGGGGGAGCGGCTGTACGGCCGCGGGTCCGCCGACGACAAGGCGGGTATCGCCGCGCACCTGGCCGCGCTCCGGATTCTCGGCGACGACCTCGCGGTCGGCGTGACGGTCTTTGTCGAAGGGGAGGAGGAGGTCGGCTCGCCGACCCTGGAGGCGTTCCTGGAGGCCCACCGCGACCTGCTCGCCGCCGACGTCATCGTCATCGCCGACAGCGGGAACTGGGACATCGGCGTGCCGGCGCTGACGACCTCGCTGCGCGGCCTGGCCGACTGTGTCGTCGAGGTGCGCACGCTGAACCACGCCGTGCACTCCGGCATGTGGGGCGGCGTCGTACCCGACGCCCTGACCACCCTGGCGCGGCTGCTGGCGACCCTGCACGACGACGAGGGCAACGTCGCCGTGGAGGGGCTGGTCTCCTCGACGGCCTCGGACCTGGACTACCCCGAGGACCGGCTGCGCGCCGAGTCCGGGATCGCCGACGGCGTCACCCTGATCGGGTCGGGGTCCTACGTCGACCGGCTCTGGACGAAGCCCGCCATCGCCGTGATCGGCCTGGACGCCACCCCGGTCCGCGACGCCAGCAACACCCTGATCCCGCTCGCGCGGGCCAAGGTCAGCGTGCGTGTCTCGCCCGACGACACCGCCGAGAACGCGCTGGCCTGCCTGACCCGGCACCTGGAGTCCCACGCCCCCTGGGGCGCGCAGGTCACCGTGCACTCCGGCCAGCTGGGCGCCCCGACCCGGATCGAGGCCACCGGCCCGGCGTACGACGCGGCGCGCGCGGCCTTCCGCGAGGCCTGGGACGGCGTCGCCCCCGTCGACATGGGCGTCGGCGGCTCCATCCCGTTCATCGCCTCCTTCCAGGAGGCCTTCCCCGGCGCGGCTGTCCTGGTCACCGGCGTCGAGGACCCCGACACCCGCGCCCACGGTGCCAACGAGGGCCTCCACCTGGCCGAGTTCCGCCGGGTCTGCCTGGCCGAGGCGCTGTTGCTGCAGGGGTTGGCCGGGTTGAAGTGACCCCTGGGGTCTGCCGGAACCCCATGTGAACATGGGGTTCTGGTGCTCCCCACGTGTTGCAGCGCATGGGGAGCACCAGTTCCCCACGTGAACATGGGGTTCCGTCACCGGGGCGAAGCCCGCCCACCGGGACGCAATTCGGGCGACCCGCCGCGCGCCCGTACACTCCTTGGGTGCCTCGATTGCGTCCCGGAGACGGCCGCCTGAACCACGACCTCGACCCTGACGAGAAGGGCCCCCAGGACGCGTGTGGCGTCTTCGGCGTCTGGGCTCCTCAGGAGGACGTCGCCAAGTTGACCTACTTCGGGCTCTACGCGCTGCAGCACCGCGGCCAGGAGTCGGCGGGGATCGCGGTCAGCAACGGGCGCAACATCCTGGTCTACAAGGACATGGGTCTGGTCTCGCAGGCCTTCGACGAGACCACGCTGGAGACGCTTCAGGGGTCGATCGCGATCGGGCACACCCGCTACAGCACCACCGGGGCGAGCACCTGGCACAACGCGCAGCCGACCTTCCGGCCGACCGCGACCGGTTCCGTGGCGCTGGCGCACAACGGCAACCTGACCAACACCACCGAGCTCGCGGAGCGGGTCGAGAGCCTTCCCAGCATCGCCGGCGAGCTCGAGATCCCCTCACGGCAGAGCGGCGGCCAGGTCGCCACCAACGACACCTACCTCGTCACCACCCTGTTGGCGGCCGACCCCGACAAGTCGCTGGAGGAGTCGGCGCTGGCGGTCCTGCCGACCGTTCACGGCGCGTTCTCCTTCGTCTTCATGGACGAGAAGACCCTGTACGCCGCGCGCGACCCCCAGGGCATCCGTCCGCTGGTGCTGGGGCGCCTGGAGACCGGCTGGGTGGTGGCGTCGGAGGACGCCGCGCTCGCGACCGTCGGCGCCCGGGTGATCCGCGAGATCGAGCCCGGCGAGCTGCTGGTGATCGACGACCAGGGGCTGCGCAGCCACCGCTTCGCCCGCTCCCAACCCAAGGGCTGCGTCTTCGAGTACGTCTACCTCGCTCGCCCGGACGCCACCATCGCCGGCCGCTCCGTGCACGAGGCCCGGGTCGAGATGGGCCGCCGCCTGGCGCACAGCCACCCCGTCGCCGCCGACCTGGTCATCCCGGTGCCCGAGTCCGGCACGCCCGCCGCCATCGGGTACGCCGAGGCGAGCGGCATCCCCTACGGCCAGGGCTTCGTGAAGAACGCCTACGTCGGCCGCACCTTCATCCAGCCCTCGCAGACGCTGCGCCAACTCGGCATCCGGCTCAAGCTCAACGCCCTCGAGAGCGTGATCCGCGGCAAGCGTCTGGTCGTCGTGGACGACTCGATCGTGCGCGGCAACACCCAGCGGGCGCAGATCCGGATGCTGCGCGAGGCCGGTGCAGCCGAGGTGCACGTGCGCATCTCCAGCCCGCCGGTGAAGTGGCCGTGCTTCTACGGCATCGACTTCGCCACCCGGGCCGAGCTGATCGCCAACGGCCTCGGCGTGGACGAGATCCGCGCCAGCATCGGCGCCGACAGCCTCGCGTACATCAGCGAGGACGACATGATCGGCGCCACCGAGCAGCCCCGCGACCGGCTCTGCCTGGCGTGCTTCGACGGCGCCTATCCGATCCCGCTGCCGGAGGAGGAGCTCCTCGGCAAGCATCTGCTCGAGCGCGCACTGCCGGTCAGCGAGGTCCCGCACCGCCACCACCGCGACGTCGAGGGCGTGAGCGTGGGCCTGTCCGGCGGCGCCGCCGACGCCCTCACCCGTCCCTGAACGTCCCGCATCCCACCCCTCCCGAGGAGAGCGCATCGTGACCGACCTGCCCGCAGGCGCGACGTACGAGGAGGCCGGGGTCTCCATCGAGGCCGGCGACCGCGCCGTGGAACTCATGAAGGTGTGGGTCGAGAAGGCGCGACGCCCCGAGATGCTCGGCGGGATCGGCGGCTTCGCCGGCCTCTTCGACGCCAGCGCCCTGAAGAAGTACGACCGGCCGCTGCTGGCCTCCAGCGCCGACGGCGTCGGCACCAAGGTCGCCGTCGCGCAGGCGATGGACGTGCACCACACCATCGGTTTCGACCTGGTCGGCATGCTCGTCGACGACCTGGTGGTCTGCGGCGCCGAGCCGCTCTTCCTCACCGACTACATCGCCACCGGCCGGGTGGTGCCCGAGCGGATCGCCGCGATCGTGCAGGGCATCGCGGAGGCGTGCGTGGCGGCGGGCTGTGCCCTCATCGGCGGTGAGACCGCGGAGCACCCCGGGCTGCTCAGCCCCGACGAGTACGACGTCGCGGGCTCCACCACGGGCGTCGTGGAGGCCGAGAAGCTGCTCGGGCCGGGACGTGTCCGCCCGGGCGACATCGTGGTGGCGATGGCCAGCTCCGGCCTGCACAGCAACGGCTACTCCCTGGTGCGGCACGTGCTGCTCTCCGAGCACGGCGCTTCCTGGGCCCTCGACCGCGACGTGCCCGAGGTGGGACGCACGCTGGGGGAGGAGCTGCTCGAGCCCACCCGGATCTACGCCAAGGCGTGCCTGGAACTCGCCCGGCACACGCGCACCCACGCGATGTCGCACATCACCGGGGGCGGCCTGGCGGCCAATCTCGAGCGGGTGCTGCCCGAGGAGGTCACGGTCACGATCGACCGGTCGACCTGGACCCCGCAGCCGATCTTCCGGCTGGTCCAGGAGGTGGGCCGGGTGGCCCAGCCCGACCTGGAGCGCACCCTCAACCAGGGGGTCGGCATGGTCGCCCTGGTCGACGCCGACGACGTGGACCGGGTGCTGGCGACGCTCGCCGAGCACGAGGTCGCGGCGTGGGCCTGCGGCGAGGTCGCGCTGCGCACCCAGGGCGACGGGCGGTCTCCGGGCTCGGTCGTCCTCGAGGGAACCCACCCCGGCTGGTGATCGGCCCGGCGGCCCGCGGACGATCTGCCGGGATCTGCCGGCGACCAGCTGGGGCGCCGACGTGCGCAGGTGACCACGGGCCAGGTAGCCTAGGACGCACGAGACAATCCATCAGGTCAGACCGGTTGCACGTTTCCTCGGCTGCGGCGTTCTCAGACGTTCGCTCCCGAGGTTTTCCGTGGCTCCGGCCAAGTGTGCGAGGGGGTCGGACCCTATGGGGCGCGGCCGTGCAAAGGCAAAGCAGACGAAGGTCGCTCGCGACCTGAAGTACCGCACTCACGAGACGGACTTCGGGGCCTTGGCCCGGGAGCTGCACGGGAGTCCTGGCAGTGCCCGGGACGCCGGTGACTCCGATGGAGACGACGACGACTGGTCGGACGACGACGACCGCTGAGTCCGTCGCGCTCGTCACTGAGCGCGGATGTGCTCCCGTCGAGTCCGTACTGGCCTCGACAGCACACGGTCCCGCCGCCCGAGGGGCGACGGGACCGAGTGTGAAGCGTGCTGTGCGTCAGCGCGGCAGGTGGAACGACCGCAGTCGGCTCACGTCCGCGATGCGCCGCTCGGCCATCCGGTCGGCGGCCGCGGCGGGCGGGACGCCGTCCTCGTCGGCGATCCGGTAGACCTCGCGGGTGGCCTCGAAGATGCCCGAGGCGCGGTGCTGAGCCCGCTCGAACGAGAAGCCCTCGAGTTCGTCGGCGACCTGGATGAGCCCGCCGGCGTTGACCAGGTAGTCGGGCGCGTAGAGAACGCCGCGGTCGGCCAGCGCCTTGTCCAGGCCGGGGTGAGCCAGCTGGTTGTTGGCGGCGCCGCAGACGATCCTGGCCTCCAGCGTGTCGGCGACCTCGTCGTCGATTGCCCCGCCGAGCGCGCACGGGGCGTACACGTCGATCCCCCCGGCCAGCAGCGCCGGCACGTCGGCGACGGCGCGCACCGAGGGGTACCTGCGGGTGACCCGCTCGACAGCCTCGACCGAGACATCGGTGACGATCACGTCGGCGCCGTCCTCGACCAGGTGGCTCACCAGGTGGTGGCCGACCTTGCCGACGCCGGCGACCCCGACCACCCGGCCGGCGAGCGTGGGCGAACCCCAGACCCGCTCGGCGGAGGCGCGCATGCCCTGGAACACGCCGTACGCGGTGAGCACCGAGGAGTCCCCGGCGCCGCCGTGCTCGACGGTGCGTCCGGTCACGAAGCGTGTCTCGCGGTGCACCAGGTCCATGTCCGCGCTGAAGGTGCCCACGTCGCAGGCGGTGACGTAGCGGCCGCCGAGACTCTCCACGAACCGGCCGTACGCGCGCAGCAGCGCCTCGGTCTTGTCGCGCTTCGGGTCGCCGATGATGACTGCCTTGCCGCCGCCGAGGTCCAGACCGGCAGCCGCGGCCTTGTACGTCATGCCCCGCGACAGCGCGAGGACGTCGGCCACGGCGTCGGCCTCGCTCGCGTACGGATAGAAGCGGGTGCCGCCCAGGGCGGGGCCCAGGGCAGTGGAGTGGATCGCGATGATCGCGCGAAGTCCGGTGCTCTCGTCGTTGCAGAAGACGATCTGCTCATGTCCGGACAGGCTGGAGAAGAGGTTCTCGGCCACGGTGGTGACTCCTGGTGAACGGTCCGGCCCGCGGGGGTGGTGCGGGCATGGTGTGGGGTCGCGGGTGTGCGACCTTGCTCACATACTAGGGCTCAGCGGCCGCGACGCGCTCCGGAAGCCCGGGGGAGGTGGGACTGAGGTCCCGGTCGGCAGGTCAGAGGGCTGAAATTCTGATGAAGTCCCTATTCACCCATTGTCTTAGATTTTCCATCTGTCCTACTATGGAGGAGCGGAACACCTGGTGTAGGGGTACGCCAGCCGCACACCTTGGGGAACTAGACAACAAAGTGGGGAGGCTCGTCATGACCACACGACAGCCTGATTCTGAAGCTCTGCTCACTCCGGCTGAGGTGGCCTCGATGTTTCGGGTCGACCCGAAAACCGTCACGCGGTGGGCCAAGGCCGGCAAGCTCAGCTCGATCCGGACGCTCGGCGGCCACCGTCGCTACCGCGAGTCCGAGGTTCGTGAGCTGCTCTCGGGGATGATGCCCGAGCAGCGCCGCGGCGACGTGGACTGAGCCACGGCCGATCGGTTCGACCTACGGCTGCCTGACGGCAGCCGCTGCACATGCCTGAGCACAGCAAGGGGTGGACGCCACGGGCGCCCACCCCTTGATCTGCTGTCCTGACCCGGTCCCCCGGTCCCCCGTGTCGGGTGCCGGGCTCCGGTCCGGGCTCAGCGCAAGGCGCGGATCTTGTCGACCGCTCCACGCGCCTCGGCCAGGCGCTTCTCCCAGGTGAGGCCGACGACGATCAGCGCGGCTCCGGCGGCGCCGATGAGCGCCCAGCGGGGCACGTTGTCGCCCAGCCACGGTGCCGCCTCGCGGATGACCACGGTGGCGGCGACGGCCGCGCCGAGGAGCAGGGGAGCCGCCCACCGGCGCCAGGCTCCGAGCGCGACCGCGCCCAGGCTGGCCGCGCCGAGCAGCACGGCCCGCCACGACTCGGGCTCGATGGCCACCACCCACCACAGCGACGGCAGCAGCGCCAGCGCCAGCCCGGGGCCCAGAGCGGGCCAGGTGCCGAGCGAGGGCTCCGCGCGGAGGCGGTAGGCGCCCACGACCAGCAGCACCAGGGCTGTCGGCAGGCTGTAAGGCTCCGGCTCCTCGACGCCGAGGTCGATCAACTGGCCCCACGAGGCGAGCACGAGCAGAGCACCACCCGCCCAGGCCAGGCGGCGCCGCGCGGGATGCAGCAGGGCCAGCGCGATCACCGTGGCGCCCGCCACGGCCAGGTAGATCGAGGCCCAGAACGCCTCGGAGTCGAAGGCCGCCGCGTCCACGCCGACCACGCCGACGCCCGTGGCCACCAGCGCAGCACCGATCTCCCAGCCGCTGCGCGAACCGGGGACCGGCTGCGGTGCGTACGACAGGGCGAGCGTCGCCAGGGCGAGCGTGACCACGGCGAGCAGCGCGGCGAGGGTCGTGGTCGGGGTGGTGGTGACGGGGTCGCCGACCCATTCCCAGGCCGCCCAGCCGGCGGCGGCGAGCAGGGGCGCGCCCAGGACACCGGCCCCGGTGGCGATCACGACGTCACGCGACCTCAGGTGCACCGCGAGGGCGAGCCCGGTGGCCAGCAGCAGGGTCACGGTGGCGACCGGGGCGGAGTAGGCCGACACGATCCCGGCCAGGGTCAGGGCCGGTACCGCCAGCATGGCGGCGGGGAGGCTGTCGTCGTAGAGCACCGCGGCCACCGCGCCCGCCCCGAGGAGCAGCACCAGGGCGACGATCAGCAGGACCGGGGCGCTCGTCAGGGCCAGCGCCCCGGTGGCACCGGCGGCGACGACCAGGCCCGTGGTGACCAGCCAGGGCGTGGTCGCCCCGGCGCGTACCTGCGGGATCGCCAGCCGGGCGAGCGCCCAGGCCGCCGCCATCACGGCCACCAGGGCCAGCGGCAGGATCCAGCCAGCGGGGTCGCCGTTGGCGGCCGCGGCCGGAAGGAGCAGCCCGACGGGTGCGTCCCACGGGTCCTCGACGGTCTGGAGCAGGCGGTCCAGAGCAGTCGTCGCGAGGACGAAGGCCTGCCCGAGCGGGAAGAGCGCCGCGAGTCCGAGCGTGAGGAGCCCGCCTGCGGCCCAGAGCGGGGCGGCCAGGCCGACGTACGCCGCCGCGGCCAGCGTCACGGCCACCAGCGTCGCCGTCAGGACGGTGGTCGTCTCGTCGAACGCCGGCGCCACGAGGGCCAGCGCACCGGCGAGCACCGCCGCGTTCAGGACCAGGGGCCGTAGCGTCTCGCCCCACCGGGGGAAGACCTGCAGCGCGCCCACGACCAGGGCGGCGGCCAGGGCGGCTGCGACCGGCAGCGGCCAGATCGCCAGGTCGCCCCAGAGCCGGGACACCGACTGGGTGTCGCTGAAGACGCCGTCGAGCCCGGTGCCGAAGAGGCGGAGCCAGCCGAAGGCGGCCAGGGCGCCGAGCCCGGCCCAGGCGACCTGGAAGCGACCCGCACGGCGGGGCGTCTCCGGCCCCCGCGGCGTCCCCGGGTCGAGCAGCAGCCGCACGGGGACCGCGACGACGACGACCAGGCCGAGGGAGAGCAGGGCGCCGGTCGCGGCGTCCTCGACGAGCTGGCCCACGGAGAGCCAGGCGGCCCAGGTGCCGCCGACGGCGACCAATTCGGCGGTGGTGAAGCCACCGGCCGGGGTCCTGGTCAACGCGTAGGCGGCCAGCAGGGCCACGGCCGCGAGCCCGATCCCCAGCACCGTCACGAAGAGGTCGTCGTCGGGTTGCCCCAGCCAGCCGGCGTTGCGTGCACCCAGGACATCGAGCGCGACCAGGCCGAGGGTGACCAGGCCGAGGGACTCGACCACCGCGCGCAGTCCGGAGCGGGCGCCCCACCAGGTGATCGCGCCGGTCGTGGCGGTGAAGACCAGCAGCGTCGCCGTACGGCCGCCGACGCCCAGGCGGGACCAGGTCACGGCCAGGAAGACCGCCGCGGCGACGAGCAGGCACAGGGCACCCAGCCCGAGCAGGATCTTGGGCACGGAGCTGGCGCGCGGCACCGGCAGAGCGCGGTGGCGCTCCGCCCGGGGCGCCGGGATCGAGGCCGACGGGGCGGGGGGTGCGACACCCGCGATGGGGGCGGGGGGCACGGTCGATCCGCCGCCCACCAGCACGGACTCTCGGACAGCACTGGAGCTCTGAACAGCGCTGGGGGTCCGGGCGGCCCGCATGAGCCCCAGGAGGCGGTCGGCCTCGGTGAGCGTCGCGAAGAGCTGCTGTCCCAGTTGGCCGGCCAGCACCAAGCCGCACTGGGCGCACTGCGAGGCACCCGGGCGCAACGGTGCCGCGCAGTCCGGGCAGCGTGTGGGGTCGGCGTAAGTCCTCATAGGTCTAGTCAACGCCGACGCCGCGGCCCGCGGCAGGGCCACAGTGCTCAACTGCGGTGTGAGTACGCGCACTCAGGGCGAGAGGTCCCGGGCCGGGCCGGTCAGGTGGGCCATTGACCGCGACACCGGCCGGGCAACAGGCTGACGGAGGCGCAGCCGGGTGGGACCGAGCGGGCACTCGGGCAGACCCGCAGCCCAGGGACGAAGGGAGCAGCGCGTGGGAGCGGAGCGGTCAGGTCCGATCGATCTCAGCGACGTCGGGCGGCTTGCCTGGATCCCCAGCGGGAAGGTCCTCAAGTGGGTCGTGCTGGCCTTCTGGCTGATCGCCCTCGCCGCGGCGTTCGTCCCGGCGGGCAAGCTCACCAGCGTGCTGGAGAACGACTCGGTCTCCTGGCTTCCGACCGAGGCGGAGTCGACGCAGGTGCTGGCGCGAATGGCGCCCTTCCAGTCGCAGAACGAGATCCCGGCCGTGGTGGTCTGGCAGCGTGACGGCGGGGTCACTCCCGACGACGTCGTCGCGGCGACCGAGCAGGTGGCCGCCTTCAACGGTCTCGCCGAGGTCGTCCGCGACACCCTCGGCCCGTTCCCCTCGGAGGACGGCGAGGCGCTCCAGGCCGTGGTTCCCATCGACGCCGGTTCCGGCGGCTGGGAGACCCTGGCCGATGTGGTGGCCGACATGCAGGACATCACCGCGACCTCGCCGGACGGGCTGTCGGCGTACGTCACCGGCCCCGGGGGGTATGCCGCGGAGCAGGCGAAGGCCTTCGCCGGGATCGACGGCCGCCTCACCGGGATCGCGGTGTCGGTGGTCATCGTGATCCTGCTGTTCAGTTATCGCAGCCCGGTGCTGTGGATGCTGCCGATCTTCTCCGCGGTCGTGGCGCTCTTCTGTGCCCAGGCGGTGGTCTATCTCCTCGCCAAGTACGCCGACCTCACCGTCAACGGGCAGTCCCAGAGCATCCTCGCGGTGCTGGTGCTGGGGGCCGGCACCGACTACGCGCTGCTGCTGGTGGCGCGCTACCGCGAGGAGCTGCGCCGCCATCAGGACCGCCACGAGGCGATGGCCTTCGCCCTGCACCGGGCGGGGCCGGCAATCTGGGCGTCCGGGGCGACCGTCGTCGCGGGCCTGCTGTGTCTGATGCTCGCCTCGATGAACTCCACCCGCGGGATGGGCCCGGTCGGGGCGATCGGCATCGTGGTGAGCCTGCTGGTGATGCTCACGCTGCTGCCGGCGCTGCTGGTGATCTTCGGCCGGTGGATGTTCTGGCCGGTGCGGCCGACGTACGGCTCGGAGGACCACACCGAGACCGGGCTGTGGGCGCGGGTGGGGCGGTGGATCGCGCCTCGTCCGCGCCGCGTCTGGATCGGTACGGCGCTGGCGCTCTCCGCGTGCGCCCTGGCCGTGGTGCAGCTCGATGCGACCGGACTGAAGAACTCCGAGCAGTTCTACGGCACACCGGAGCCGGTCGACGGCGAACGGGTGCTCGCCGAGCACTTCCCGGCCGGATCCGGTCAGCCGATCGACGTCGTCGCGCGCGCGGAGTACGCCGCCGAGGTGGCCGACGTCGTGGCCGGTATCGACGGGATCGTGGCGGTGGCCGACCCGGTCGTCCAGGGCGACACCGCGTGGATCGCGGCCACCCTCGGGGTGCCACCGGACACCGAGCAGGCGCGCGACGTCGTCGACGAGGTCAGGGCGGCGATCGATGACGTGGAGGGCGCCGACGCCCAGGCCGGCGGAGGCACTGCGATCGTCCACGACATCCTGACCGCCTCGGCCCGGGACAACCGCGTGGTGATCCCGGTCGTGCTCGTGGTGGTGCTGCTGATCCTCATGCTCCTGCTCCGGTCCGTGCTCGCCCCGGTCCTGCTGGTCGGCACGGTGGTGCTCTCGTTCTTCGCGGCCCTGGGGCTGAGCGCATTGCTTTTCAAGCACGTCTTCGGGTTCGCCGGGGCCGACCCCAGCCTGCCGCTGTTCGTGTTCGTCTTCCTGGTGGCGCTGGGCATCGACTACAACATCTTCCTGATGACCCGGGTGCACGAGGAGGCCAAGCAGATCGGCACCCGTCGGGGTGCGCTGGTGGGTCTGGCGGCGACCGGAGGGGTGATCACCTCGGCGGGCCTGGTGCTGGCCGGCACCTTCCTGTCGCTGGCGACCCTGCCGGTGGTGGCGTTCGCCGAGATCGGCATCGCTGTCGCGCTCGGGGTGCTGCTCGACACGATCGTGGTCCGGGCGATCCTGGTGACGGCGCTGACCTTGGACATCGGCCCGCGGATGTGGTGGCCCAGCGCGCTCGCGCAGCGCCCGGAGGAGGACCTGGACCTCGCCGACCTGCGGCAACCGGAGGCGGCGTCGGTGTGACCTTCACTGCGGAAAAATGAAGTCCATCACTTCATTTGGCGAGAATGAAGGTACCCTGAGCTCATGTACGTCCTGATCGGCGACCTCGTCGGCTCCCGGCGGGACCGCGACCGCCGCGGCCTCCAGGAAGCGGTGACGGCGGCTCTGGCCGAGATCGGCGCGCTGGTCCCCGGGCTGCAACCGCTGGAGGCCACCGTCGGGGACGAGTTCCAGGGCGCCTGGGCCCACCGGCACGAAGCCCTGCGGGCGGCGCTGCTGGTGGACCTCGCGCTCCGCCCGCGGATCGGCGTACGGATTGGGATCGGGGTCGGCGAGACGGAGGTCTTCGACCCGGACCGGCGCCCCCTGCTCCAGGACGGCCCGGCCTGGTGGGCCGCGCGCGCCGCCATCGAGGAGCTCGGACGCCCCCGGGCCACCGCCCACACCTGGTACGTCGACGACGCCGACCCTGGCACCACGGTGTTGGTCAACGCGCACCTGCTCTGCCGGGACGCGCTCATCGACCGGCTCAGCGAACGGGGGTGGCGGATGCTAGGACTGGCTCTGCGGGGGGAGAGCCAGCAACGCATCGCCGAACTCGAGGGCATCTCCGCCTCGGCGGTGTCCCAGCAGTTCGCGCGCGGGGTCGGCGCCGTCCGTGACGCACAGGTGCTGCTGGAGAGGGGGGAGATCGCGTGATCCTGGTCGGCTGCTGGCTCGGCGTGGTGGGGTTGTGCGACCTGCTCCGCGCTGTGCGGGACGACGTGTCGCCAAGGCGGAGGCTGCTGCTCGTGGCCCTCGGTCTCGCCCTGCTGCTGGCGGTGGTGCTGGCGGTCCAGCCGGCCTCGGGAGGCTGGCTGTTCGTCGGGTGGGCGGCCGCGCTGGTGGCGTGGCTGCTGGGCTCGGCGCGTGCGCTGGAGGGCGGCGGTACGCCGGCGCGGACCGTCGCGACCGCGGGCCTGGTCGTCGGGGTCGCGATCAGCCTGCTGGTCGAGCAGAGCGTCCCGACCCGCACCCTCCCCGGAGCGCTCGCACCCCTCGACACCGCGACGGCGGTAACCGTCGCCGGCGTGCTGCTCTCCCAGCTCGCGACCGCCAACGTCGCCATCCGGATGCTCCTGGACGCCGTGGGGGTGCCGGCCAGCACCAACGAGAAGCAGCTCAAGGGCGGCCGGCTGCTCGGGCCGATGGAGCGGGTCTTCCTGGTGACCCTCGGGCTCGCCGGGGAGCTCACCGCCGCGGGGATCGTGGTCGCGGCCAAGGGGCTGCTCCGCTTCCCCGAACTGCAGCGCGGGGTGCGCTCGGGCCCGAGCGACCTCACCGAGTACTTCCTGATCGGCTCCTTCGCCAGCTGGCTCTGGGCCCTCGGCGGGGTCGTGCTCGTGCTGCTGGGCCGGCTCGGGTGAGCCGGCCCAGCAGGTCTGCGAACGGTCCTCAGACGAACCGCAACAGCAGGTTGTAGAAGCCGAGCGAGCCGTAGTTGGTGTAGCCGGTGCTCGTGGTGCCTTCACCGACCCCGCTGAGGAACACGTAGTACGTGCCCGGGTTCAGCGTCACGGTGAAGTTGGTCCGGGTGGTGCCCGTCGGGGAGGCGGTCGTGAGGACGGTCCCGGCGGCGTTGGTGAGCTGGATCCGCATGTTCAGGTTCGAGTCGACCTGCTGGATCCACTCCCAGGACTGGATGTTGACCGTCCGCTTGACGTTCAGGGTGAACTTGAACGCGTCGTACTCCCCGGAGCCCCAGCTGATCGCGCCGGTGCGGGTCGTGCCGGCCGGGAGGGTGGCGGTGGTCGCGGTGGTGCCGGCGTAGTCGTCGGGGACCCAGCCGAGGTAGCCGCCGATGACCGACAGGTCGTCCTGGGTGTTGGTGGCGCCCGGGTACTGGCCGCGGCTCCATTGCGTCATCGCCCGGCCGTACGGGTTGCCCATGATCGGGGCCCAGTTCGCGTGGCCGGCGTAGTAGTCGGTGCCCGGAGCGCCGTCGTGGTAGAGCCCGACGGTGTGGCCGGCCTCGTGGCTGATGCACTCGGCGATCTGCTTGGTGGAGGTGCTGGCGTTCGCGAAGCAGTACGCCGGGGTGTCGCTGTTCCAGGTGAAGGAACCGATCTGGGCGTAGCCGCTGTTGCTCACGTTGAGCCAGGTGTTGGGGCCGACCACGACGCGGATGCCGTACGCCGTGTCGCTGGTCGAGGTTCGGCGCAGACCCTCCACCCCGGGGTCCTGGGTGGTGACGTCGACGTTGAAGGGGGCGAAGTCCTCCGCGACCGAGGCGTACGCGGCCTGGATCGCTGCCGCCTCGCTGGTGTTGAAGGTCGAGCTGTTGCCGTCGCGGCCCCACACCGGCGTGGTGAACGAGGAGTACTGGTTGTTCCACACCGTGCCGCTGGTGGTGTGGCCGTTGAAGTCGAGGTAGATCTTCAGCGGAGAGTTCGGCCGCGAGTGGAGTTGCAGGGTCTGGTTGATCGGCCAGAGCAGCGTGTCGGGTCGCCCGGTGGTGATGGTCGCTCCGGTGCCGCCCTGACCGAACGTGTCGGCCACCGCGAGGTGGCCGTCCTCGCCGACGCCGAGCGTGCGATCCTCGCGCAGCATCCGGGTGAGCTCGGCCTTCGACAGGTCCGAGTCGGCCGCCAGCTTCTTCAGCCGCTGGCCCAGGGCCTCGATGCCCTGCTGACCGGTGGCGTGCTTCGGGGTGAACTTCTTCTGGGCGATCTGCTTGCCGGAGACCGTGCCGGCCCCGGTCGGGATCGCGTCGGCACCGGCCCCGTGGTCGGGGGCGGCGTACGCGGGCTGGGTCAGGGCGAGGCCGGTGGCCACGGTGGCCGTGGCCAGGGCGGTCGCGAGGAGGCGGCGTGGGGTGAGATTCATCGGAGGCTCCCGTCAGTGGGCTGTCGGCGGTGCGCGGTGCCTTCAGCGTGCTGTCCGGGGCGCGTCGGGGCCGTCGGTGAGGGGACGGTCGCTCTGTCGGGGCCCCGACACTGGGGCAGGCCGACAGGGCTGGACCGGCGTTGACCTGACCCAGGCGGAGTGTGTGACTGGAGGGACGTCAACGTCAGGGGGAAGCATGCAGTTCACACGCCTTGTCTGGTCGACTCGTCCGGCTCTCGTCCTGGGAGTGCTCGTCGTGGCGGCCACCGGAGCAGTCGCGACCGCGCACACGTCGTCGAGCGGGCCGTCGCGGCATCCGGATCGTTCGATGTGGGCGGTGGTGGAGAGTCGTGAGGTGGTCCGCTCCGACGGCCACGTCGTCTCGGTCGCTCCGACCCGCCCAGGGCCCGGGCCCGCCGAGATCGCGGTCACGTTCGATCGCCGGGTCACGCGTTGTGCCTTCACGGCCACGCCGGGCAGCGCGAACGGTGTGCTCAACGCGGGCGTGATGATCAGTGCGACCGGAGCCGTCGGCGTCCCGCAGGTGCCGGAGTGGAAGCAGAGCCGCACCGTGCTGGTCGTGATGACGACGCCGCAGTTCGACGTCGTGGAGACCGGCTTCCACCTCGTCGTCACCTGCTGAGGCGGGACTCCTCCGACGAACCCGGCCAGAGCACGTCGCGCCGGCTGTAGTGCCCTGCCGCGTCGAACCAACGTTTCGCGTGGAGCGTGTGCCTGAGGTCGCAGTCGGCGACGACGATCCCCTCCGCGTCGTACAACGGTCCCGCGATGATCTCGCCAGACCCGGGAGCGACGATGGCCGCGCCGCCGCGGCCGAACACGTCCTGCTCGGGCAGGGGCCAGGGGAAGTCGTCACCGAACGCGTCGCGCCGGATGTACTGGGGCACCGAGACGACGAACGCGCCGGCCTCGATGGCGATGTGGCGGATCGTGGCCTGCCACCCGTCCGAGTCGTCGGCGGTCGGCGCGAGCCAGATCTGCGGACCTCCCTGGTAGACGGCCCAGCGTGCCAACGGCATGCGGTTCTCCCAGCAGATCAGGCCCCCCAGCCTGCCGAACTGAGTCTGGATGACCTGGAGGTCGTCGCCGGCGCCTTGGCCGTGGAAGAGCCGCTCATGGTAGGTCGGCATCAGTTTGCGGTGCTTGCTCAGCAGGCCCTCGGGGCCGACCACCAGGAGGGTGTTGTAGAGGCTCCCGGGGCGCTCGGCCTCACGTTCGTTGACCCCGATCGCGCAGATCACGCCGTGCTCGGCACACGCCCGCGAGAGCCGATCGACCACCGGGCCGGGAATCTCCACCGAGCTGGCCCAGAGCCGCTCCCACAGGAGGTCGCCGTTGCCTCCGGGAAGGTGCGCCCAGGCGTACGACGGGTAGAGCGACAGGAACGTCTCGGGGAAGACCACGACGTGGGCGCCTTGTCCGGCCGCCTCGGCGAGCAGGGCGAGGGCCTTGTCGAGACTGGCCTCGAGATCCAGAACGACCGGCATCGCCTGCACTGCGGCAATGCGGACCGTAGGCAGCGACTCCATCATGACGGCCTTGGGCTCACGCGGTCCGTCAGGGCACCCCGCCGTCCTGGAGGCCCTCGTGCTGGGCTGCTTCCTGGTGGTGCGCGTGCTGGGTGGACTGATAGGCGCTGTAGATCAGATAGGCGGCGCCTGCTGCGACGAGTAGGCCGCCGCCGAAGATGACCACGGGAGGGACGGGAGGCATGGCGGAACTCCTTCCGTGAGGGCAGGCCGCCGACTGCGACCGCGATTCGACCGTACGACAGCGCCCTCCCGTGAGTCACCGATCGGTGGGGCGGGGTGCAGACCACCCCACGCGGGGCATTGCCGGGCCGGCTGCGTGTGACCGGAGTACGACGAAGCCCCAGGTCCACGAGGGAACCTGGGGCTTCGGTGCCGGTGGCCAGGGGCGGGGTCGAACCGCCGACCTACCGATTTTCAGTCGGTCGCTCGTACCAACTGAGCTACCTGGCCGGGCCGGGAGGGACTCTACCGGACGAGCCAGGCGGGGCCCAATCCAGGGAGGAGATCAGGCGACGCGGATGACCTCGTCGTAGTCCAGGCGCGGGAGCCGGTCGAACCAGGCACCCTCCGCGGGGTGGCCGATGTTGACCACCAGGAAGGACTTCCAGCCGGAGTCGGCGAAGAACTCCTCGTCCAGCCCTGCGGCGTCGAACCCGCCCATCGGGCCGGCGGCGAGCCCGGCGGCACGGACGCCGAGGAGGAAGTAGCCGGCTTGGAGGGTGGCGTTGAACCGGGCGGCCTCCTCGCGGCGCGTCGCGTCGGCGAAGGCGCCCTTCGCTCCCGGTGCGTGCGGGAAGGTCCGGGGCAGGTTCTCGTGGAAGTCGGTGTCGGCGGCCAGCACAGCCACCAGCGGCGCGGACTCGGTCTTGTCACGGTTGCCGTCGGCCATGTGCTTGAGCAGGCGCTCCTTGGCCTCGTCGCGCACCAGCAGGACGCGCAGCGGCTGGGAGTTCATCGCGGTGGGAGCGTGCTTGATGAGGTCGTAGATGGCCTCGACCTGGGCGTCGCTCACGGGCTCGTCGGTGAAACGGTTCGCCGTGCGGGCCTGGCGGAAGAGCAGGTCCTGGGCGTCGGGGGTCAGGTTCAGGTGGCTCATGTGGAGTAGAGCAACACTTGAAGAGTCAATATTCCGGCTGGCGTGTGACGTGGCTCGCATTTGCCACGTTGGGACGCCCGTTTCGGGCGTGTCGAGCGGCGCAACCTCGCAATTGCGGAGTGGGCGGTCGCGCCCGGCGGAAACGCAGAAACGGCCGGGCTGCGATAGCCCGGCCGTTTCTGACTGGCGACCCCGACGGGACTCGAACCCGCGGCCTCCGCCGTGACAGGGCGGCGCGCTAACCAACTGCGCTACGGGGCCAGGTGTGTGACGCGCACGGCGTCAGCGGTGGAACTCTAACAGTCTTGGACCGCAGGTCCGAATCGAACCCGGAAACCGCACCCCCAACGGGATTCGAACCCGTGCTACCGCCGTGAAAGGGCGGGGTCCTAGGCCGCTAGACGATGGGGGCCCGCGCTCGCGCGCACCGCAGCCTACCAAGCGCGAGCCGGCCCGCGTCGGGTGGCAGCATGGACGCCGTGAGCGACTCCGAGACCACCGCCGGCCCGAACCCTCCGCCCGCGACGCGGCGTACGGCGGTCGTCACCGGCGCGAGCAGCGGCATCGGTGCCGCGACCGCCCGGCACCTGGCCGCCGCCGGGTTCCACGTGGTCTGCGCGGCGCGGCGTACGGAACGGATCGAGGCGCTCGCGGCCGAGATCGGAGGTACGCCGGTGCGCTGCGACGTGACCGACGAGGCCGACGTCGCCGCCCTGGCCGCACTCGTCGGCCCGCGCCTGGACGTGCTGGTCAACAACGCGGGCGGCGCGTTCGGGGCCACCCCGGTGGCACAGGCGGACAGTTCCGACTGGCGGGCGATGTACGAGGTCAACGTGATCGGCCTGATGCAGGTGACCCGAGCGTTGCTGCCGGCGCTGATCGCCAGCGGGGATGGCGTCATCCTCAACGTCGGCTCGACCGCTGGGCGGGCGGCGTACGAGGGTGGTGGCGGGTATACCGCCGCCAAGCACGGCACCAAAGTGGTCACCGAGACGCTGCGCCTGGAGCTGTACGACCAGCCCGTCCGCGTCTGCGAGATCGCCCCGGGCATGGTGCGCACCGACGAGTTCGCGCTGGTGCGCTTCGCGGGCGACCGGGAGCGCGCCGATGCCGTGTACGCCGGGGTGGCCGAGCCGTTGACCGCCGACGATGTCGCCGACGCGATCACCTGGATGGTCACCCGCCCGGCGCACGTGAACATCGACGAACTCGTGATCCGGCCACGGGCCCAGGCCGCGCAGCACAAGGTGCATCGGGTGTTCGACGAGGGCAGCTGACCCGCGCCTCTTCGCAATTGCGTTGTTAGGACGCGCGACACGCCCGAGATGGGCGTCCCAACCTCGCAATTGCGGCGGACTCAGCTCACAAGTCTTTTCGTTGCCCCGCAGTCACCAGCGCGGACACCAGCACCTGGTGAAGTTCCTCGCCGCCGCGGATGGGGGCCTCGGGCCGCAGGATGTCGGTCGGGGCGAGCAGGAACGCCCGGTCCTGGTAACCGCCGAGACCGCCGTGGCAGCCGACCAGGTGCTCGAAGGCGGCGACCTCGTGGGTGCCGGGGTCCATCGCGCTGTTGACGTAGATGTCGGGGGCCTCCTTCATCACCACGGCCCGGCGGAGGAACTCCGCGGCGTGCTCGCCGAACTCGGCCAGCGGGTCCTCGCCCAGCAGGACTCCGGTGTCCAGGTTGTGGCTGCCGGAGGCTCCGAAGGCCATCGGCCCGGCCGCGGTCATGAGGGCGATGAAGCCGATACCGGGGTGGCGCGCCAGCCCGTCGACCAGCCCGGGGAAGCGGGCATCGAGATCCTCGCGGGTGAGGCGGGTGGGCCCGGGGACGTAGACCAGCCCGAGGTTGCCGCTGCCCAGGACGATGAAGTCGCCGTCCTCCTCCTCGGGGTCGACCCGCTCCTCGACCGTCTCGGTGATCTGGCGGGCCAGACGGCTGCCGCCGGGGCCGAGGTCGTAGGCCATCGACCCGACCCGGCCCCACCCCTCGACCGACTCCTCGACGGCGGTCACCTTCGCCTTGGCGAGTTGCGAGCAGAGCCCGGCGAGATCGATCCCCCAACGGTCCTCGAACGGAGCGCCCTGAGACTGGCCGTGGTCGGAGAGCAGCACGAAGTGGTAGCGCCGGGGCGCCTTGGCCGCGACCTTGGCCAGACCGGCGATGGCCTGGTCGAGGCCGGTCAGGCAGGCGAGCGCCTCGATCCGGTTGAAGCCGGCGTGGTGGGCGATCTCGTCGTAGTCGACGTAGTTCACGTAGATGCTGCGCGTGCCGCGGGCCATCTCCTGGGCCACCAGGGCCGAGTTCACGTCGCGCAGGACGCCGTTGCTGGCCGCCCTCAGGCCGGCGAAGGTCCAACTCCGGTGCACCCGAGGACGGATGTCGAGGCGGCGCTGGCGTGACGCCTGGAACCGCTCGCGCGTGATCTCGGCGACCGTGCGGGCGAAGGACCGCGCGAACCCGTCGGGGCGCACCAGGAACCGGCCGAACGCCTCCCGGGTCTGAACCGACCCGCGGGTGACCTCGCGCAGGCGGCTCATGGTCATGGCCGCGCGCGGGGCGTCGCCACTGAAGAGGTTGGAGATCGACATCCCGCCGTCGGCGAGGAGCCCCTTCCCGTCGCTGGCGCGCTGCTCGATGATCGCGGCGTCGCCGGGGCGGTTGGCCACCAGGATGCGGCCGAGTTCGCGGTCGTACCACCGGAACGCGGGCACTCCCTCGGCGTGCCCGTGCAGGATGGCCTGCTGGCTGGCGGGCGTCGTGCAGGGCATCTGCACCAGCCACTCGTGCAGGGTGTGCGAGCCGTCGTCGAGCCAGCGGCGCAGGGTGGGCATCGTGCCCGACTGCAGTGCCCAGGTCATCACCGGGTAGGACACCCCGTCGCACTGCAGGAAGACCACGCCGTCGACGTGGTCGTCGTCGATCGTGCCCGGGGTGGCGATCGCGCGGAGCTTGGCGTCGAAGGCCTCCGTGGTCCCCGCCGAGGACAGCCAGACGAGCACCGTCCCGACGATCGCCGAGATCCAGGCCGCGGCGATCGCATTGCCGAAGCCGTCCAGTTCGACGCCGGGGACGATCGACAGCGCGAGTTGGATGATCAGCGCCTGCCCCACGACGGTCGCCGCGGCGAGGGCGAGCCAGCCGATCCAGGCTGAGACCCGGATGAGGATGGGCCGGATCACCAGCCCGAAGATGCCGGTCACCGCGGCCGCGGCGAAGAGGGCCGGCCACGAGTTGATCTGGAAGCCGGGGAGCAGGAGTGCGGTGATGCCCATCGACGCCGCGGACAGGGTCCAGGTGACAAGAAGGCGGACCACGTCGCTGAAGCGGAGACTCATGGGGGCCATCCTGCCTGGCCTGCCCACCCGGGGCACGTGGTGACCACCGGTAGGTTCTGGTCGTGGTCGAGATGAGTCGCGAGCGGTTCGAGGAACTGGTGGCCGAGGCGCTCGACACCGTGCCGGTCGAGTTGGCGGCGTTGATCGACAACGTGGTGGTGCTGGTCGAGGACGATGCCCCTGGGGACGACCCGGACCTGCTCGGGCTCTACGACGGCACGCCGCTGACCGAGCGCGGCGAGTGGTACACGATGGTGGCGCCCGACCGGATCTTCATCTACCGCAATCCGACCCTGGAGATGTGCCACGACGAGGCCGAGGTCGTGCGCGAGGTCGGTATCACCGTGGTGCACGAGATCGCCCACCACTTCGGGATCGACGACGACCGGTTGCACGAGCTCGGCTACGGCTGAGCCTCCTCGCGGGGTGCTCTCTCCTAGGGTGCTCTCGAGTGCCCTCAGGCGCGGGTGAGCCCCTCCTCGATCGTGGTCAGCGCTCGTTCGAGGGCCTCGGCGCGCAGTTCCGCTGGAAGCGCCTGCAGCGGGCCGTCCAGGTGGAGGGTCGCGAAGCCGTGGACGATCGCCCAGCAGGTCACGTCCGCGGTCGGGCGCCGGTGGGCCGGCATCGCGCCGACCTCGACCATCTCGTCCAGCACGGCGTTGAGCACGCCGTACGGGCCGGCATTGACCAGCGCCTCCAGGTCCTCCGTCGCGATCGACGGTGGCGTCGGGGGCGTGGGGAGCTCGGCGAACGCGACGCGGAAGAGGCCCGGCTCGGCGAGGGCGAAGGCGACGTAGGTCCGTCCCGTCGCCCGGAGCCGGGCCGTGGAGCGGCGTACGGGGTCGCGGGTCCGGACCGCGGCGATGCCCTCCCGCATCGCCTGCTCGAGGCGGTCCATCCCGAAAGCGGCGACCTCGGCCAGGAGTTCGTGGCGGTCGGCGAAGTGTCGGTACGCCGCGTTGTGCGAGACGCCGGTACGCCGCGCGACCTCGCGGAGCACCACGGTGTCCGGGCCGCCGGTGCGGGCGAGCTCGACGGCGGCCTCGACCAGTGCGGGTCGGAGGTTGCCGTGGTGGTAGCTGCGGGCCATGTGGCGATCCTAACCCTTGTGTTGACAGCGACAACATTGGCTGACACCCTCTCCATCTCGACACCACGATCGTCAACGTCGCCCTGCCCAGCATCTCCACCGAGTTGGGCGCCGGCACGCGCGAACTGCAGTGGATCGTCGACGGCTACAACCTGGCCTTCGCGGCCCTGGTGCTCGCGGCCGGATCGCTGTCCGACAAGTACGGCCGCCGTCCGGCGCTGATCCTCGGGCTCCTCGGCTTCTCCGCCGCGAGCATGGTGGGTGCGCTGGTCGACTCCTCCGAGGCGCTGGTCGCCGCCCGGATCGCGATGGGCGCCTTCGCCGCGCTGATCTTCCCGACGACCCTCTCGATCATCAGCAACACCTTCACTGAGCGCCGCGAGCGGGCCGCCGCGCTGGGCGCCTGGGGTGCGGTCGTCGGCGTCGGGGTGGCCGCCGGCCCGGTCACGGGCGGGCTCCTGCTCGAGCACTTCGCCTGGAACAGCGTGTTCTGGGCGCTGGTGCCGGTTGCGCTCGCCACCGCTGCCGTGGCGACGTGGGTGGTCCCCGAGTCGCGCGATCCCGGCGTACCGCGGCTGGACCTTCCCGGTCTCGGCCTCTCGATCGCCATGCTGAGCACGCTGGTCTACACGATCATCGAGGCGCCGGTGCACGGGTGGCGCTCGGCGGAGACCCTCGCGGGCTTCGGGCTGGCGCTGACCCTCCTGGCGCTCTTCATCGTCGTGGAGCGGCGCAGCGCCCACCCGATGCTCGACGTGACGCTCTTCAGGGACCCCCGGTTCAGCGCGGCCAGTGGAGCGGTGACGATCACCTTCTTCGCCCTCTTCGGCTTCATCTTCCTGATCACGCAGTACTTCCAGTTCGTGCGCGGCTACGGCACCCTCTCCACCGGCGCGCGGATCCTGCCGGTGGCCACGAGCATCGCGGTGGCCTCGATCGTCGGTGCGCTGCTGGCGACACGGATCGGGACCAAGGCCGTGGTCGCCACCGGGATGACGTTGTTCGGCGGGTCGTTCCTGTGGATCTCCACGGTCACCGTCGACGTGTCCTACGCGCAGGTGATCGTCCCGCAGATGGTGCTGATGGGGCTCGGGATGGGGCTGATCTCCACGCCGGCCACGGAGTCGATCCTGCAGGTGCTGCCGCCGGCCCGGGCCGGCGTGGGCTCCGCGGTCAACGACGCCACCCGCGAACTCGGCGGAACACTCGGCGTCGCCGTGGTCGGGTCGATCTTCTCCTCGGTGTACGCCGCGTCGCTGGCCGGCTCGGCCTACGCCGACCTGCCGGACCCGGCACGCGCGCAGGCCGAGGAGTCCGTGGGCGCCGCGCTCTGGCTGGCGCAGACCCCGGAACTGCTGGCCGCGATGCAGTCCTCCTTCATCGACGGGCTCCAGGTCGCCTGCCTGGTCATCGGGCTGCTCTGCTGGGCGGGCGCGCTGGGGGCCGTGCGCTTCCTTCCGGGACGTCACTGGGTCGCACCCGAGGTCGCCGAGGGGCCCGAACCGGCGCTCGTCGGCGGCTCCGCGGTGTGAGGTCGCTCGCACCGTCGTCACCGCTCCGTCCCCCTCCCCAGGCGTGAACCGGGCGGTGACGGCGGTGCGGGTGTGACCGGCGTGACGTCGAGATCGGGATGGGCCGCGGACGCAAGATGCGTTCTTGCTCAGGGACCAGGACAATGGTCCCTGTCGCGGTCACTTGATCGATCCAGAAGGCTCGATCCGGACCGAGGTCATTCGTCGAAATCTGTCACGAGGTGAACAAGATGGTGGACATCGAGAACGGGAACAAGCGGCACCAGGTGGTCGTGATCGGTTCCGGGTTCGGTGGGTTGTTCGGGACCAAGGCGCTGCGTCGCGCGGACGTCGACGTCACGATGATCTCCAAGACCACGCACCACCTGTTCCAGCCGCTGCTCTACCAGGTGGCCACGGGCATCCTCTCCCAGGGCGAGATCGCTCCGCCCACCCGCGAGATCATCGCCGACCAGAAGAACGCGCGCGTGGTCCTCGGTGACGTCACCGAGATCGACCTCGAGCGTCGTCTGGTGACCTCGCACATCCAGAACAAGATCACCGTCACGCCGTACGACTCCCTGATCGTGGCGGCCGGCGCGGGCCAGTCCTACTTCGGCAACGACCACTTCGCCGAGTTCGCGCCCGGCATGAAGACCATCGACGACGCGCTCGAGCTCCGCGGTCGTATCTTCGGCGCCTTCGAGCTCGCCGAGCTGGCCGAGACCGAGGAGGAGATCGAGCGGTTCCTGACCTTCGTGGTCGTCGGCGCCGGACCGACCGGCGTGGAGATGGCCGGTCAGATCGCCGAGCTCGCGCACCGCACGCTGCGCAAGGACTTCCGCCGGATCAACACCCGCGACGCGCGGATCATCCTGCTCGACGCCGCCCCGCAGGTGCTGCCGCCCTTCGGCGCCAAGCTCGGCCAGGCGACCCAGAAGTCGCTGGAGAAGCGCGGCGTGGAGGTCATGCTCGGCGGCATGGTCACCGAGCTCGACGCCCGGGGCGTGACCGTCCAGTTCAAGGACGGCAGCACCCGTCGCCTCGAGGCCGCGACCAAGGTCTGGGCCGCAGGCGTGCAGGCCAACCCGCTGACCAAGACCCTGGCGGAGCAGTCGGGCGCCCCGCTGGACCGCGCCGGCCGGATCGGCGTCAACCCCGACCTGACCCTGCCCGGTCACCCCGAGGTCTTCGTGGTCGGCGACATGATCGCGCTCGACAACCTCCCCGGCGTGGCGCAGGTCGCCATCCAGGGCGCGAAGTACTCGGCCAAGGAGATCCGCCGCCGGCTCGAGGGCAAGGCGCCGCAGGGCCCCTTCAAGTACTTCGACAAGGGCAGCATGGCGACGATCTCCCGGTTCAGCGCGGTCGCGCTGGTGGGTCGGATCCGCGTCACCGGCTTCATCGCCTGGCTGATGTGGCTGGCCGTCCACCTGGTCTACCTGACCGGCTTCAAGAACCGGATCTCCGCCCTCGGTCACTGGGCCGTGAGCTTCCTCGGCACCGGTCGTTCCGAGCGGGCGACCACCGAGCAGCAGATCTTCGGTCGCCGCGCCCTCGAGCGGATCGCCGGCGGTACCACGTCGCTGGCCTCCTCCCCCGAGGAGTGGAACCTGGTCCGTGCCGAACTCGAGGCCCGTGCCTCCGAGGAGGTCCGCCTCACCGACGCCTAGGCCCGTGGCCGCAAGGAGCCTGCTTCGGTGTGAGGCGGGTCGGGGTGCCGTCTGCCGGAACCCCATGTTCACTCGTGAAACTGGTGCTCCCCATGTGCTGCAACACGTGGGGAGCACCAGTTTTTCACGTGAACATGGGAAACCGACGGCCCAGCCGCACTACTCGAACGTCGGGCGAGCGCCCCGCCACTGGGCGTGCTCGCGCGCCCACCGCGGGAGGATGAAGAGGCCCTCGGCCTCGACGGTGACGTTGCCGTCGGCGTCTTTGAGGTGGCCCTTGATGACGGTCTTGGTGCCGTCGGTGGACTCCACCCAGGCCTCGGCGGACAGGTCGCCGAGCGGGGTGGGGCGGCGGTAGCTCAGGGTGAGCCGACCGGTCATGCCGGGTGATCCGGCGGCGGCGCCGGCCTCGCCGAGGAGCTGGTCGAGGATGAGCGCGCTGACGCCGCCGTGCACCAGGCCGGGCGGGCCCTCGTAGAGCGCGTTGAGGTGGAAGGACGCGCGCGCGCCGTTCTCCCCCCAGACCACGCCGTGCTCCCCGAGGAGGGCGGCACACGGATTGCGCAGGCCGACGACGGTGTTGCCGTGGTTGCGTACGCGGTGTCCTTCGTCGAGCTCCGCCCCGAAGGCCCCGGGCTTGTACGCCGCGCGGAGCCGCTCGGTGAGCAGCTCGAGCTCCTTGGTGACCGCTTCCGCCTCGGCCAGGTCGACGCGCGTCTGGAGCTGGGCGAGGGTGAGCGCGCGGGTGGCCTCGGTCAGCGCGCCGTACACACGGTCCTGCTCGGCGAGCTCCTCGGCGGTGAGGCCGGACGGCGTGTAGTACGCGGGCTGC
>JBGAJX010000038.1:0-32701 GCA_044224695.1 Marmoricola sp.
ATAAGGTGGCGTTCTGCACGCCGTTCTCCGCTCACTGGTAACTGACTCTCGACAAGCCAGGAACCTAGACAGGGAACGGCGTGCGCTCATTCAGGCGCGCACAACCACCCACGGAAGCAGCAGGAGAGCCGTCTTTCCGCCGGCTGGTCGCGTCTTTCCGCGACTGGTCGCATCTTGACGGCGTCAGGACCTCACCAGTGCCAGGTGCCCGGGCTCCCCTTGAACGGACCGACCACGCGACTCGTGATCCAACCGCCGTAGAAGCCGCCTTCCTGCGGGATCACGCGCTCGTCGTCGTACCAGCAGGCGTCCACCTGCCCAGGCATCACGGCGACGTGATCGGTGATGACCGAGAAGGACGGCGTCGGTGCCGGGTAGAACCAGCCTGCCTTCGGGGCCACGACCTCGCCGGTCACTGCGACCGCGACGAGGTCCAGGTACTCCGCGCGGCCCTTCCACTCGCAGAAGGAGGTGCCGGACGCCGGCCTCAACGATCCCTCCAGGAAGGAGGAACGCGGCAGGTAGTACGTCGGCGGATGGCTGGTCTCCAGCACCCTGTACGCCGGGGCGCTGGCTCGGGCGGTGTCGGCCACCATGATCCCGCCGAGCTCGATCCGAAGCCTGGCGTACTCCGCCTCCACACGAGGTGGGCGCGGGTAGTCCCACACGGATTCCTGTCCAGGTCCCACCGGGTCACGCTTGATCGCCACGTAGTCGAGTGTGCTGGCCCTCGACAAACGCGACCAGTCGCGTGAAAGACGTGACCAGTCGCGGATCAGGAGCTGGTCAGGAGGTGGATCATCTCCACCTGGAGCTCGCCGACCAGGAAGCCGAGCATGGCGCCGACCGAGATCATCAGCCACTCGTCGTCCTTGAAGACCGGGCGCATGATCGCCTCGAACTCGTCGTTGGAGAGCTGGTTCATCTTCTCCACCAGGAGTTCTTCGATGCCCATCGTCTTGACGGCGTACTCCTCGAACTCCCGCGCGGTCTCGGGGATCATCGTGATCACCCGGGAGGCGATGGTCTCCTTCATCGCGCGGTAGCGCTGGCTGCCCACGGTGAGCTGCACCAGCGGCTGGGCGACGCCGGCCTGCGCGTCGATCGCGGCACCGACCTCCCTCTGCACCATGGCGAAGAGGCGGTCGGCGCCGGGCCCGTGCAGCACGGCCTCGAAGAGCACCGAGGGCGCGAACAGGTCGGCGGCCATGATCTCGGCGTAGTCGCGGGTGATCTCCTCACGCTTCGTCTGGAGCACGCCCTGGAACTCGAACCCGAGGAAGCGACGCTTCTCCTTGGGGCGGAAGAGCATGTTCAGCGCCAGCCAGTCGCTCACGAAGCCGGTGATGAACCCGAAGACCGGCATGATCCAGACGTTGTGGATGACCGCCCACGCGACCATCTGCACCAAGCCGATCATGAAGCCGAAGTAGATGCCGCTGCGCCGTACGAAGGCCATCGCCGATCCGCCGGTGCGCTTCATCAGCTCGTTGAGCTGGGCCTTGTTGCGTACCAGCGTCGTGACGGTGAGGAACTGCAGGTCGACCACCTGGTTGAGGTTGGCCTTCATCTGCACCAGCAGGTTGTCGATGATCTGGGGGGCCTGCTCGTGGACCCGGTTGATGATCGCGGCACGCGCGGCCGGCGGCAACGAGTCCCACAGCCCCGGGCGCAGCTGCTCGGCCACCTCGCGCGCCATCTCGTCGACGGCGCGGGTGAGCGGCTCGCGCAGTTCGTTGACCGCCTCGTAGGGATCGATCCGGTCCAGCAGTTCCTCGGGCTTGAGCAGGTTCTCCTGGAGGAGCTCGATGGTGATCGCGGCGACCTTGCCGGCACGGCGAGGCACGATGCCCTGCCAGCCCAGGGGGCCCACACCGCGGAACTCGAGCGGCCGGTAGAGCATCTCCAGCGCGACCAGCTTGGTCACGTAGCCGATGATCGCGGCGATGAACGGCATCGACAGGTAGACGTACCAGTACTGGCTCACGTCCGCCTGGATCTCGGCCCAGGTCTGGATCATCGGGGCCCGCGCGATCAGGTCGGCCGTGATCATGGCTGTTCCGTGGGGAAGCAGGCCGACCACAGGTCATGCCCGAGCGGGGAGAGCCGCAGCGTCTGGCGTTCGATGCGTGGTGGCATCGGCCCGCGGGTCGCCTGCCGGATCGCCCGGATCACGCCGGTGTCGGCGGTGAGGATCTGGTACTCGTCCTTGAGCGAGGCGAGCTCGGGACCGAGCTCGACCAGCCCGAGGGCGAGCAGGTGGGTGACGTACTGCGGCGTGAGCGCGGGCAGCGTCACGTTCGCCATCTTGCCGATGAGGCAGGCGTTGGTGATCGTGGCCTCCCCTCCTCCGGCACGTGGGTGCACGTGCACCACCGGGGAGGCGTGCCCGTCGGAGAGTGCTCCGAGGATGCGGGCCTCGTCGGGGGTGAGCTGGTCGAGCAGCAGGTTGAAGAGGTCCAGCCGCCCGGCATCCGGGGTGTTCTCGAGGGCCTTCTCGAGGAGGCCGCTCATCCGGGTCGTGAGGTCCGGCTCCGCAGCCGGTCGCGACGAGGGCCGCGAGGTCGGTGCCGGGCCGGCGGTCAACGCCAGCGGCGCCGACCGATCCATTCGGGAGCGCAGCAGACCCCAGGCCTGCGCCTCGGACCAGGACGCGACCTTGAGCCCGATCCGGGCCCCCGTCGCGGCCGCGTGCGCCGGCGCACGCAGAAGGGAGACGGGGGAGAAGGCCATGGGAGAACGGTAGGAGACCGAAGTCCCGAAAGGTACGTGTCCTCACTCACGTACGGGCGGGCCCGCGACCGACTCAGACCACGACCACGTCGAGCCCCAGCCTCTCCAGGGCGGCGACGTCGTCCGCGGAGGTCGCCGCGTCGGTGACGACCACGTCGACGTCGTCGAGCGCCGCGAATGAGACCGTCGACTCCCGGCCGAACTTCGTGCTGTCGGCGAGCACGATCACGGTGTGCGCGCTGGCGATCATCCGGCGCTTCGCCGCGGCCTCGGCGACGTCCGGCGTGCTCAGCCCGTGCTCGAGGGTCAGGCCGTTGGTGCCCAGGAACGCCACGTCCACCCGCACCCGGGCCAGCGCCTCGACGGTCTCGGTCCCGACGGCCGCCAAGGTGGTGCTGCGAACCCGCCCGGGCAGGAGGTGGAGCTCGACGTTGGGCAGGGGGGCGACCTGGGCCGCGATCGGCACCGAGGAGGTGTAGACCGTCAGCGGCACCCCTCCCGGGAGCTGGCCGGCCAGGCGCCCGGTGGTCGAGCCCGCATCCAGCAGGACCGAGCCGCCCGTAGCGGGAAGGTACGCCGCGGCGGCGGCAGCGATGCGGTCCTTCTGGTCGGTGTTGGCCTGGTCCCGGTCGGTCAGCCCACGCTCGACCACGGTCAAGCCGTCGTTGCCGATGGCGCCGCCGTGGACGCGGCGCAGCAGCCCGGCGCGTTCCAGGGTGCTCAGGTCCCGGCGGATGGTCTCGGTGGTGACCGCGAACTCCTCGGCGAGCTGGATCACCGAGACGCGTCCCCGACGCGTCACCTGCTGGGCGATCGCCTGCTGGCGCTCCTCGGCGTACATGGTCACCTCCTCCGACCCCCGAGCCTGAACACGCGCAGGACCGGGCTGCTCGGATTGTGGCAGCACGCGGTCACGACGCGGGAAAGGCCTCGTCCCACAACTCGCGGCCCAGCGCGGTCAGGTGCACCGAACTGCGCACCGTGTGGGGCGTGACGGAAGAGGCACAGACGCGGGCCAGGACGCCGAGGACCGCGGGGTCGGCCATGAGGGCCTGGTAGTCGTCCTCGAAGCGGTCGTCGGCAGGCCCGTGCTCGATCAGTCCGAGGCCGCGCAGGTGGCCCAGGTAGTGCGCGGTGAGTTGGGGGAGGGCGACCCCCGCCCAGCGCCCCAACGGAGAGGCGTCCTCGAGCAGTGGTTGGCCGGGAAGTCCGGTGCGGGTCCAGGTCTGCAGGTGCAACGCGGGGGCGGTACGACGACGGGCGAGCTCGGCGAGGATCAGCGCCTCGTCGGGGACGAGATCGCGCACGGTCAGCGCCAGCAGGGCGTGGCGTGCCGAGGCTGCGTCCTGGTTCCCGGCGGCCGCGAGCAGGTTGGTGACCTCGGCGCGGATCGCGTCGAGGTGAGGCGGCCGATGACCCTGCAGCGTCACGTTTCGGAACGTAGACCCGCGGCGGCCGACCGCGCAGCCGAACGGCTCCAACGTGCCTGGGTGTCCGGACCAGTACCGGTCGGCGGCGTGTCCGGAATCGACGCGCCGCGACCTGCCGGCGACACGCGGGGAGCCCTTGAGCGAGGTCGGTGCGACCTGATACTCCTCGTCGATCGGGATGCGGGAGGCGTCGATGAGGGGTGTGGGGGTGGTCGGTGCGTGCGCCGACGCCGAGGTGGCGCACGGGCTCCAGGCGGGGTGGGTGCACCCCCGCGGGGACGCCGCACCGGTTCCGACCGGCGATGGTTCGTGGGAGGTGCTGGTCTCTTGCCGGCACGTGTCTCCGCACGGCGAGGGGGAGGCGTTCGCCCCGACCGTCCATCCCGTCACCGTGCGGGCGGACTGGTCGGTGGTGACCCCGCACCGCCTGGCGGACCTGCGCCGGGCGATCGGTCCGAGCGGGCGCGCGTCCTGCCTGGATCTGGTCGACCGGGTGGTGCCCGCGCTGCACGACCTGGTGCAGTTGCGATCGCGGCGCCGGGTCGCGGGCCTGACCCGTACGGCAGCCGGACGGTGGCGTCTCACCCGTCCGGCGGCGGCCTGCGAGTGTGCATCGGCCACCTTCCCGGGCCCCGTGGAGGCGGCTGCGCACGAGCGGACGACGGAGCACCTCGCGGCCCGGTACGGCGCCGATGCGACGGTGCTGGCGCGGCTTGTCGGGGAGCTGGGCGCGGCGTACGACGGGTTCGAGGGCGCCCCGCCGGAGGCGTGGGACGTGCTGCCGTTGGTCGCCGAGCCCGACGGTCTCGACGTCCTCTGGGCAGCCGGGGTGCCGCCCGACCTGGTTGCCACGGTCGTGGAGTCCGTACGCCCGCCTCGCGGTGCCCTGCCCGTCGAGGCCGTGCTCGGGGCTGTCTTCCACAGCGGGGATCTGGCATGGCTGAGCGGGGTGGTCCGTGCGGCCACGACCGTCCACGGTGACCGGGAGGTCGCCGACGTCGCGGCCTGGGCGGCGTGGAGTTACGGCCCGACGGATCGGACCCGGCCGCTGCTGCGCGCCGCCTGGGTCGCCTGCGGGGTGTCGCGGCCGGTGTGCGACTCGCTGGTGGCCGCCGGCGTCCTGGTCGAGGACGCGGAGGACCTCGCCGAGGCCACGGGGCGCACGCTCGTGGACGCCGCGGAGCTCCTGGCCGCCTGGGAACGGGTCGGGTGCCGGTTGGCGCCGGGCGACCTGCTCGTGCTCGACCGGGCCGGGGTCACTCCTGAGTACCGGCCGCATCCGGTGGCGGTGGAGGCCCTCGTGCACACCGCGGAGCGGTTGCGCTGCCGGGTCACCCGGACCCAGCTGGCGGTCCTGCTCGGTCTGGCCGGCTCCCGGTCGGCGGTGGTGCGACTGCTGACGGACGGGGTCGTGGACGTCACCGAGGCCGCGCGCCGGCTGGGACAGCCGCTCGGCGGGGAGTCCTCTACGCGGTATCGGGATACCGCAGGAACGTGATCGCCTAGGCTGTCGGCCATGCCGCGACTCACCCGCTCCGAGAGCCAGGCGCGCACGCGTCAGTTGCTGGTCGAGACGGCTCGTGCCATGTTCCTGCGCGACGGCTATGCCGCGACCTCGCTGGAGAAGGTGGCGGAGGAGGCGGGCTTCTCCAAGGGTGCGGTCTACTCCAACTTCGACGGCAAGGACGACCTGTGTCTGGAGGTGCTGGAGGCGATCCACGCCGAGGTCGCCGAGGCAGTCCTGGGTTCGCTGGTCGGTGCGGCGAGCATCGAGGGCGCACTGGAGGCCTTCGACCGGTGGGCCGACGCGCGCCTGGGTGACCCGGACTGGTCGGCGCTGGAGGCGGAGTTCGCCGCGCGCAGCCGCCGCGACCCCCAGTTGCGCGAGGCGCTGGAGGCGCGCAACGCGCGCATCCGCGGCATGATCGCCCAGGCTCTGCGGGGGACCTGCGAGGAGCACGGCATGACGTTGCCGATGTCCTTCGACGACGCGGCCAGTGCGCTGCTGAGCATGGGCATCGGTCTGGGACTGCAGCGCGCGCTCAACCCGAGCCTGCCGATCCACGTGCTCAGCGACGTCGTGCGGGCGATCGCGGGCCTGGATCTCCCACGGCGGGATGTGACGGATGGCGCCAATGTCCGTTCAGTTAACAAAGCGTAGTTCGTCTGAACTATGCCTCGGGACTAAAGTCCCAAAGACATGGGCATTACGCCGCTGAGCACGTCTCGTGACCGGTGTCACCCTTGGAGACAGGTCGGATGTTGACTCCCACAACTAGACGACCCGCCCTACGGGCGCAGCGTCTCTGCCCAGAGCGCGTGACCTCCCAGCACGCGACAGAGACTTGATAAGGGCCGGTCCAGGGGTTGGGCCGGCCCGAGTCATGTCCGCAGCCTTTCGCCCTGACTCCTGCTCGATGCAGGGCGTTGGTCGAGTACGTCGCAACGGCTCGGCGCAGCGCCGCCCCTGGAGCGAGCGCGACGGATAGCATGCAGGCACGAGGAGCGTCGCGACTGACTGCGGCGACGGTGAAGGGGATGGGTTCATGAGTGTGGTGCGAGTCTTCCTGCTGGACGACCACGAGGTGGTGCGGCGTGGGCTGCGCGACCTGTTCGAGTCCGAGGAGGGCTTCGAAGTCGTCGGTGAGTCCGGCTCGGCCAAGGACGCCGAGGCGCGCATCCCGGCCCTGCGCCCGGACGTGGCCGTCCTCGACGGACGCCTGCCGGACGGCAGCGGCGTCGACGTCTGCCGCGCGATCCGGTCCGTCGACCCCAGCATTCGCGCGATCATCCTCACCTCGTACGACGACGACGAGGCCCTCTTCGCCGCGATCATGGCTGGGGCGGCGGGCTACGTGCTGAAGCAGATCGTCGGCAACGACCTGCTGGACGTCGTCCGCAAGGTCGCCGACGGCCAGTCCCTGCTCGACCCCGCCGTCACCCAGCGTGTGCTGGACCGGCTGCGCGACGGCGGCGCCTCGGAGCCGGCCGAGCTGCGCTCGCTCACCCCGCAGGAGCGCCGGATCCTCGAGCTCGTCGCCGAGGGGCTGACGAACCGCCAGATCGGCGAGCAGCTCTTCCTCGCCGAGAAGACCGTCAAGAACTACGTGACGAGCATCCTGACCAAGCTCGGCCTGGAGCGGCGTACCCAGGCGGCGGTGCTCGCCTCGAAGCTGCTGGGCTGATCCGGCGGGCCTGGGGCGTCGGAACCCCATGTTCACCCGTGAAACTGGTGCTCCCCATGCGCTGCAGCACGTGGGGAGCACCAGTTCCCCATGTTCACATGGGGATCCGGCGGCTCCCCGCAGGGTGGTGGCGATCACGTCGCCCCGCCTAGCCGGGTAGGTTAGCCTGGCTTAACCGACGCCGGCCCCGAGGCGTCCCGACGCCGCCGGAGGTCGCATGCGCCGCGCGCTCACCGCCCTGTCCGTCCTGACACTGGCCACGCTCACCGCCGGGTGCGGTGTCTTCGGCGGTCAGGACGAGGCCGACGTGCAGATCTACACCGCCCGGCACTACGACCTCGAGACCGCCTTCGACGCGTTCACCGAGGACACCGGGATCACCGTCGAGTTCATCTCCGGCGACGATGCCGAGATGCGGCAGCGACTCAAGGCGGAGGGCGCGGACAGCCCCGCCGACATCTTCATGACCGTCGACGCCGGAAACCTCTGGGCCGCCGACGAGGAGGGGCTCCTGGAGCCGCTCGACAGCACGACGCTGGACGAGGCCATCCCGGCGGAGTACCGGGCCGCCGACGGCACCTGGTTCGGTCTGGCGTTGCGCGGCCGCACGCTGGCCTACAACCCGGACAAGGTCGACCCGGGCGAGTTCGACGCCGTGAACAGCTACGCCGGGCTGGGCGACCCGAAGTGGGACGGCCGGATCTGCATGCGTGACGCCACCAGCACCTACACCCAGTCCCTGGTCGCGGCCCTGCTCGAGACCTACGGCGAGGACGCCACCCGGGACATGGTGCAGAGCTGGCTGGACAACGACGTCGACCTGGTGAGCAACGACGTGCTCCAGATCGAGGCCATCGCCGCGGGGACCTGCGAGGTCGGCATCATCAACCACTACTACCTCGCGCGCGAGCTCGAGGAGAACCCGGATCTCAACGTCGCGCTCTACTGGGCCAGCCAGGACGGCGAAGGGGTCCAGATGAACCTCTCCGGCGCCGGTGTGGTCGCGACCTCCGACAACCAGCCCGACGCCCAGAAACTGCTCGAGTGGCTGGCCACCGACGGCCAGGAGGCCTTCATCGCGGGCAACCACGAGCTGCCCGCGAACCCGTCGGTGCCCGTGGACGACATCGTGGCCTCCTTCGGGACCTTCACCCCGATGGCGCTCAGCGCGGAGGCCTACGGGGCCCGCAACGGCGAGGCGGTGGAGCTGCTCGACGAGCTCGGGTACAAGTGAGCCTGACCGGGCCCGGCCACAGATTCGGACGCAGGACCGGACACAGGGCCGGCTCGGCCGGCCGACGCGGCTGGCTGGCCGTCGTACTCGTGGTGGCCGCGCTCGTGGCCGCCCCGGTCGTGGCCGTGGTGATCGACGGCCTGCGCTCGGCGCGCGAGCTGAACCTGCCCGGCGACGTCGGCTCGATGCTGTTCACCACCGTCGTCCTGCTCGTCTGCGTCGCCGTCGGCACCCTGGTCGTGGGCGGCGGTCTCGCCTGGCTGGTGACCATCGCCCGCTTCCCGTTGCGCGACGTCTTCGTGTGGCTGCTCGTCCTGCCGCTGGCGATGCCGGCGTACATCCTGGGATTCGTCTTCCTGTCCACCTTCGACGAGGCGGGGCCGGTGCAGCGCGGGCTGCGGGCCGTCCTCGGGGACGGCCTGTGGGTGCCGGAGATCCGCTCCCTGCCCGGCGCGGCGCTGGTGCTGACGATGACGCTCTTCCCCTACGTCTACCTGATGGCGCGGGCCGCGTTCCTCGAGCAGTCGCCGACGACGTACCAGGCGGCCCGGACGCTGGGCGCCTCCCGCACCCGCGCGCTGCGCTCCGTGGTCCTTCCGTTGGCGCGGCCGTCGCTGGCGGCGGGGTTGGTGCTGGTGATGATGGAGACGCTCACCGACTTCGCCACCGTGCAGTACTTCGGCGTGGAGACGGTCTCGGTGGGGGTCTACAAGGTCTGGAAGGGCTCCTACGACTTCTCCTCCGCCAGCCAACTCTCGGTCCTGGTGCTGCTCTTCGCCGTGGCGGTGCTGGCGACCGAGCGCCTCCTGCGCGGGCGCGCCCGCTACGTCCAGAAGGGCGGCTCGGGTCGCGGCCTGGAGCCGGTGCGCCTGACCGGCTTCCGGGCCGGCGCCGCCGTGGCGGCGTGCACTGCCGCGGTGTTCGTCGGGTTCCTGCTGCCGGTGCTGCGGCTGGTCCTGTGGGCGATCTCCGAGGCGCTCAACCACCCGGAGGACTTCGTCGACGCGCGCTTCGTGGAGTACCTCGGCAACTCGCTGACCATCGCCGCGCTGGCCGCGGCCGGCTGCGTGTTCGCCGCCGTCCTGATCGGGCACGCGCTGCGGCTCACCTCCAGCCGGATCGGGCGGGCGGCGGCCCAGGTGACCACGTTCGGGTACGCCGTCCCCGGCGCGGTGGTCGGCATCGGCGTCCTGCTCGCCTTCGCCGGACTCGACGCCCTCGTCGCTGCGCTCGGGGTCGAGGGGGGCACCGGCTTCCTGGTGACCGGCTCGGTCCTGGGCATCCTCTACGCCTACCTGATCCGCTTCCTCGCGCCCGCCTACCAGGCCGTCGACGCCAGCTTGGCCAAGGTTTCGCCCACCATGACGATGTCGGCGCTCAGCCTGGGGGCCTCACCCCGGAGGTTGCTCACCCGCGTCCACCTGCCGCTGGCCCGCAACGGTGTCTTCGTCGCCTTCGTGCTCGTCCTGGTCGACGCCATCAAGGAGCTGCCCCTGGTGCTGCTCCTGCGTCCTTTCGGGTTCAGTACCGTGTCGGTGTGGGTCTACGAGCTGGCGAAGGAGAACTTCTGGGAGAAGGCGGCCCTGCCGGCTCTGGTGATCGTCACGGCAGCGGTGATCCCGGTGTTCTTCCTCTTCCGTCAGGCCACTCTGGTGGACCCGCTGCCGCACGGCGACGGTCCGGACGGCACGGGCTCGGGACCGGACGCGGCGGGGCAGCGAAGGGACCGGCAGCCGGCCGGCGTACGACGGTGATCCCGCCCGCCGGCGACGCGAGCGCTCCTCCCGTCCTGGTCCTCGACCAGGTCTCCAAGCAGTACGGCGACGTGCTGGCCGCCATCGGCCTGGACCTGGAGGCGGCCCCGGGGGAGCTGCTGACGGTGATCGGTCCCTCCGGGTGCGGAAAGTCGACGCTGCTGCGGCTGATCGCGGGCCTGGAGCGCCCGACGGAGGGCGTCATCACCATCGACGGCCAGGAGGTCGCCGGACCCCGGACCTTCGTCCAGCCCGAGCGACGCCGGGTCGGCCTGGTCTTCCAGGACCACGCCCTCTTCCCGCACCTGACCGTCGCGCGCAACGTCGCCTTCGGCCTGGACCGGCTCGCGGCCGCGGACCGGCGCGCCCGGGTCGCGGAGGTGCTGGCCATCGGACGGCTCGAACACCTCGCGGAGCGCTACCCCCACGAACTCTCCGGAGGCGAGCAGCAGCGCGTGGCCCTGGCCCGGGCGCTGGCGCCGCGCCCGGCGGTGGTGCTGCTCGACGAGCCGTTCTCCTCCCTCGACGAGACCCTGCGCGCCCAGGTACGTGCCGACACGATCGCCGTCGTCCGCGCTGCCGGCACCACCACCGTGCTCGTGACCCACGACCAGACCGAGGCGCTGTCCAGCGGCGACCGGGTGGTGGTGATGGCCGAGGGTCGCATCGCCCAGGTCGGCCCGCCGGTCGAGGTGTTCGAGAGGCCCGCCAACCGCTTCGTCGCCTCGTTCATGGGCGACGCGGTCTTCCTCCCCGCCCACGTCAAGGACGCGCTGCTGACCTGCGAGATCGGGGTCGTCTCCACGGTCCCCGGCTGGGGGCACACCGACACCGACGTCGAGGTGGTCCTGCGGCCCCACGAGGTCGCGCTGAAGATCGACCCGGACGGGATCGGCACCGTGGTCGGCGTGGAGTATCACGGGGCGTTCGTGCTGCACCAGGTCTCGCTCCCGTCGGGACGCGTGATCTCCTCGTGGCAGCCCCACTCGGTGCGCCACCCCGTGGGGACGCGGGTCGCCGTGTCGACGGTCGCGGGCGTCACCCCCACCCTGCTCGTCGACGACGTGGCCGTCACCGAACCGCCACGCTCCCCGGAAGGACGATGACGTGGCCACATCAACGCTCAACCCCACGACGCCGTCCTTGGGCGCCGACCCCCACCTGGATCATGAGCGCCGCGCCGCGCTGCGCCGGATGCGCGGTGTCGCGGTCGGGCTGCTGCTCTTCGCCGCGCTGGTCTACCTGCTCACCCTCGACCAGGACGGCTTCTGGGGGTTCGTCAACGCCGGCGCGGAGGCCTCCATGGTCGGCGCGATCGCGGACTGGTTCGCGGTGGTGGCACTGTTCAAGCACCCGCTCGGGCTGCCCGTCCCCCACACGGCGCTCATCCCGCGCAAGAAGGGCGAGCTGGGACAGGGGCTCGAGCAGTTCGTCGGGGAGAACTTCCTCTCCGAGGAGATCATCCGCGAGCGTGTGCTGGGCGCGGAGCCGGCCCGCAAGGCCGGGGACTGGCTCGCCCAGGAGAAGAACGCGCAGCGCGTGGTCAGCGAAGGGGTCGAGCTGTTGCGGCTCGGCCTGGAGCGGATCAAGGACGAGGACGTCGCCGAGTTCGTGCGCTCGGGGCTCGTGCCGCGCTTCATGGAGGAGCCGATCAGCCCGATCGCGGGCAGCCTGCTCGCCGAGATCGTGGCCGACGGGGCGCACCACTCGGTCGTCGACATGATCATCGAGGAGATCCACCGGTGGCTCTCCGGCAACGCGGACACCTTCTACGACGTGGTGGCCGAGCGTGCCCCGTGGTGGGCGCCCGAGGCGCTCAACGAGCGCGTCATCGGCCGGCTGCACACCGAGCTCCTCGACTGGCTGGCCGAGGTGCGGCGCGAGCCTTACCACCGCACCCGCCTCGCTCTGGACAAGCTGCTGCGGGAGCTGGCCGACGGACTGCTCCACGACGAGGAGGTGATCACCCGGATGGAGGAGTTCAAGCAGCGCTTCCTGGCACATCCGCAGGTCACCACGTCGGCGATCTCACTGTGGAACGCGTTGCGTCGGGCCTTCATCGCCGCGCTCCAGGACCCTGACGGGGAGGTCGCACGTCGCGGCGTGCGCGAGGTGCGCGCCTACGGTGAGCGGCTCCAGCGCGACGACGCCCTGCGCAGCCGGCTCGACGACCGGGCGGCCCGCCTCGCGGTCTTCCTGATCGCCCGCTACGGCCAGGAGCTCACCTCGGTCATCACGACCACCATCGACCAGTGGGACGGGCGCGAGGCCTCCAAGAAGATCGAGCTCCACGTCGGCAAGGACCTGCAGTTCATCCGGATCAACGGCACGATCGTGGGTGGTCTTGTCGGGGTGGTCATCCACGGCGCCTCAGTGCTGGCCTCGTGAGGCGCGCACGGAAGACCCGGGTCACGCCGCGCGAGGTCCGCGTCGTCGAGATTCGCGACGAGGTGATCCGGCTGGGCCAGTTCCTCAAGCTCGCCGACCTGGTCGACACCGGCGCCGACGCCAAGCCGTTGATCGCCGAGGGGCGCGTCACGGTCAACGGCGAGGTCGACACCCGTCGGGGGCGGCAGTTGCGCAGCGGAGACGTGGTCGAGGTCGGCGGGGTCGAGGTTCGCGTCGGCTGAGCCGGTCAGGCAGGGCGCTCGGGTGCCGCGGGGAGGCCGAACACGGTGCGGACCCCGGGGGAGAAGGCCACGTGGTCCGGGGCCCGGTCCCCGAGGTGGGGGAGCCCGACGCTGCTGGTCACGCTCTCCTCCAGGCGGAGGACGCGCGCGTGGTGCAGTGGCCACGGCGGGTGCTCGTTGGGGATGAAGCGGGTGCGGCCCGCGATCCGGGTGTGCAACCCGAAGCGTGCGGAGAGGAACACGTCCAGGTCGCTGGGCTCGGCCATCTCCGGGCCCACCTCGATCTCCAGGTCGGTCGTGCCGGGGGTGCGTCCGCGCAGCGCGCTGCGGTAGCGGACCACCGGCCCGTCCTGCTCGAAGTCCATCCGGGCCCAGCGGTAGGGCACGGCGGCCAGGGTGCGGGCGCCGAGCACCACGGCCAGCCGGTCGCAGTCCAGGCTGAGGAAGACCACGCCGGCACGCCCCCAGCGATCACGGGAGTAGAGCCGGACGTTGGTCTCCAGGAAGTCGCCGAAGTACGGCACCCGCCGACGCGCCCCGAAGCCCGCGTCGACCATCCGGAACGGGATCAGGCCGACGTACGTCCGGCCCTCCCAGGTGTCGGGGACGCAGCCCTCCGGCATGAAGGGCTGGACCAGGTCAGGGTCGACCGCCCAGTGCAGGTAGGTCAGGTCGCGCCACTCCTGGTTCATCACCACGAGGCCGCGCAACGGCGGGGCGATCGGGGACGGGATCGTGGAGGCCATGCCGCCACGATGACAAGCCCGGCCAAGTCCGCCCGAGGCTCGGGGAGAGCCGGGGTCAGCGCACCTCGAGCAGGTCCACCACGAAGATCAACGTCTCGCCGGGCTTGATCACGCCGCCCGCACCGCGGTCGCCGTACCCCAGGTGCGGCGGGATGACCAGCTTGCGGCGCCCGCCGACCTTCATCCCCTGGACGCCGGTGTCCCAGCCGGAGATGACCTGGCCCACGCCCAGCCGGAACTGGAGCGGGTTGCCGCGGTTGTAGGAGGCGTCGAACTCCTCGCCGGTGGAGTGCGCGACCCCGACGTAGTGCACGCTGACGGTGTTCCCCGCGGCCGCCTCCGGACCCTCGCCGACGGTGAGGTCGGTGATCTCCAGGTCGGTGGGCGGGGGGCCGTCGGGGAAGTCGATCTCGGGCTTGTCCATGGGTCCTTCCGGGCAGGGTTCAGGGCAGGGTGGAGGAGCGGGGTGACGTTCTGGAACGGCGCGGTGCGCGTCAGGTCTGGTGCACGTAGGAGTCGAGCTGGTCACGCTCGAACTGGAGCGTGGAGATCTTGTGCTTCACCACGTCGCCGATGGACACGATGCCGGTCAGGGAGCCGGACTCGTCGACGACCGGCACGTGGCGGATCCGCCGCTCGGTCATCTGGTTCATCAGGTCGTCCAGGGAGTCGCTCCCCTGGCAGGTGTGCACGTCGGCGGTCATGATCGTGGAGACCGCGGCGTCCAGCGCTCCCGCGTCATGGTGGAGCCGACGGACCACGTCACGCTCGGAGACGATGCCCGCCACCGAGGTGCCGTCGGGGCTGACCACGAGCGCGCCCACGTTGTACTGAGCGAGGAGGGCCAGCAGCTCACGGACGGTGGCGTCCGGGGCCACGGTGACCACGGTGGTGATGGCCTTGGCGGAGACGACGTCGTTGATGCGCATACCGGTGAGGCTAGTGCGTGGCGGCAGCACGCGGTAGGTCCCGGCTTCGGGCCGACCCGAGCCGAGGGGACCCGGCGACGCCACGCTTGGTCGCACAGGGAGGATGTCGTGGTGCACACCGGGGCCAGTCTGCTGATGATGGGGTGGCTGACCGTCGTGCTGGTCCTCGACTCCGACGGAAGCCTGGCCCTGCAGCGAGTCCTCGGGGTGTTGACCTGGGGGGTCCTGCTGCTGGCGCTGCGCCGGTGCACCCCTCTGGTCCGTGCCCAGACGCTCGTGGTGGTCGTGTTCGCCACCGTGATCGAGTACGTCTTCAGTCCCGGGCTCGAGGTCTACGTCTACCGCTTCGACAACGTGCCGTCGTACGTGCCGCCGGGGCACGGCCTGGTCTACCTCTCGGCGTACGCCCTGGGACACGCGCCCTGGGTCAGGCGCCGGCTCACCCTGTGGTCGGTGGTCGCCGCGGTGGCACTGGGTGCCTGGGCCTTCCACGGGCTCGTGCTTGCCGAACGCACCGACGTGCTCGGTGCCTTCTGGTTCGTGTGCCTGGTGGCGTTCCTGCGCTGGGGACCCTCGCGGGAGGTGTACGTCGGGGCCGCCGCGGTGGTCACCTGGCTCGAGCTCGCCGGCACCCACCTGGGCACCTGGACATGGCAGACCGAGGACCCCACCGGCTGGGTGCCGATCGGCAACCCACCCACCGGAGCGGCCGGCGGCTACGGCTGGTTCGACCTCGCGGCGTTGGTGCTGGCGCCGCGCCTGGTCGCCTGGTGGGAGGCCCGGCGCGGGGTCGGAGATGGCGGGGTCAGATCCCCAGCGGGGGAAGGTCCGGCTCCGGAGGGGGCGGCGGTGCCGTCACGGTCCGTCGACGCGAGCTGATCTGGGTCACCGTGCCGCCCTCGGGCGCCGGGGCGGGGGTCGGTGCCTCCGGCTCGGGCTCGACCTCGTCGTCGCGCGGTCCCATCGCGCCGAGGAACCCCAGCACGGTGTCGTGCAGGAGCCCGTTGCTGGCCAGGGCGTTGCCGCCGGTGGGTCCGTCGCGGCCCTCGAGCGAGGTGAACCGCCCTCCGGCCTCGCGCACGATGATGTCCAGCGCGGCCATGTCGTAGAGCTCCAGCTCGGGCTCCGCGGCGAAGTCGACGCTGCCCTCGGCGACCATCATGTAGCTCCAGAAGTCGCCGTACGCGCGCGTGCGCCAGCAGGCCCGGGACAGCGCCAGGAAGTCCTCCAGATGCCCGCGCTCCTCCCAGCCGTCCAGGGAGGAGTACGAGAACGACGCGTCGTCGAGGCGGGAGACGTCGGAGACGCGGCAGGGGCTGGACTTGAACAGCGATCGTCCGGTGAACGCGCCGCCACCCTTCATCGCCCACCACCGTCGGTTGAGCAGGGGGGCGGAGACGACGCCGGCCACGACCTCGTCCTCCACCATCAGGGCGATCAGCGTCGCCCAGACGGGCACGCCGCGGACGAAGTTCTTGGTGCCGTCGATCGGGTCGACCACCCAGCGCCGCTGGCTGAACCCGCTGGTGCCCTCCTCCTCGCCCAGGACGGCGTCGCGCGGCCGCGCCCGCGACAGCGTCCGTCGGATGCCCTCCTCGACCGCGCGGTCCGCGTCGGTCACCGGCGTCAGGTCGGGCTTGGTGTCGACCCGGAGATCCAACGCCTGGAAGCGGCTGGTGCTCAGCGAGTCGGCGTCGTCGGCCAACACGTGCGCCAGGCGCAGGTCGTCGGTGTAGTTGGTGGGCATGGGACCCCAGGCTAGACGGCGCCGGACTCGCGGCTGGACAGCAGGCGGCGGTAGGACGCCACGCGTGCCGCGTCGACCGCGCCGTCGGCGACCGCGGTGTCCAGGGCGCACTCCGGCTCGGTAGCGGCATGGGTGCAGCCGCGCGGGCAGTCCACGGCCTCCTCGGCCAGGTCGCCGAAGGCCTGCAGCAGGTGCTGGGGGTCGACGTGCGCGAGCCCGAAGGAGCGGATCCCGGGAGTGTCGACGATCCACGACGACGGTTCGTCAGGGGTCGTCGGCAGGCGGAGCAGGAGGGCGGAGGTGGAGGTGTGGCGGCCTCGCCCGGTGACGTCGTTGACGACCCCGGTCGCGCGGTCGGTGCCGGGCACGAGGGTGTTGACCAGGGTGGACTTCCCGACGCCGCTGTGGCCCAGCAGCACGCTAGTGCGCCCCAGCAGGCGTTCCCGCAGCTCCACCGGTTCCACCCCGCGGCGGGTCACGACGTAGGGCACCTCCAGCGGCCGGTAGATCTCCACGAGCGCGTCCGGGGGTGCCAGGTCGGCCTTGGTCAGGCAGAGCAGCGGCTGGATCCCTGCGTCGTACGCCGCCGCGAGGGCCCGGTCGACCAGGCCGGTGCGCGGCTCGGGTTCGGCCAGGGCGATCACCACCACGAGCTGGTCGGCGTTGGCGACGATGACCCGCTCGACCGGGTCGTCGTCGTCGGCGGTACGCCGCAGCACCGTCGTCCGCTCGTCGACCTCGACGATCCGGGCCAGCGACCCTTCGGCCCCGCTGACGTCGCCCACCAGGCGGACGCGGTCGCCGACGACGACGCCCTTGCGGCCCAGGGGCCGCGACTTCATCGCCAGCACGATCCGGGCCTCGTCGTCGCGCAGCCGGCAGGTGTAGCGGCCACGGTCGACGGTGACGACCATGGCCTCGACCGCGTCGTCGTACGTCGGCCGGTCCTTGGTGCGGGGACGGGTCCGGCGCCGGGGGCGGTCGAACGACTCGTGCTCGAGGTGGTCGTAGCGCCCCACCGGGTCACGCTCCGACGAGCCCGGACCAGGCGCCGGGGAAGTCGGTGAAGGTCTTCGACGTGGTCGCCACGTTCTCGACCAGTACTCCCGGGACGACCAGGCCGAGCACCACGCCCGCGTGGGCCATCCGGTGGTCGGCGTAGGTGTGGAAGACGCCGCCGTGGAGTCTCGCGGGGCGGATCTCCAGGCCGTCCGGCTGCTCGACCACGTCCCCGCCGAGGCGGTTCAGCTCGGTGGCCAGAGCCGCCAGGCGGTCGGTCTCGTGGCCGCGGATGTGCCCGATGCCGTGCAGTGACGACGGTGTGCTCGCGGTCGCCGCGAGCGCGGCCACCACCGGGGTCAGCTCGCCGACGTCGTGCAGGTCCAGGTCGACGCCGGCCAGTCCGCCCTGGCCGGTCACCGTCAGCCCTGCGTCGTCCAGACGCACCGAGGCGCCCATCGCGGTGAGGATCTCGCGCAACCGATCTCCGGCCTGGGTGGTGCGGTGCGGCCAGTCGCGGACCGTCACCGACCCACCGGTGAGTGCCGCCGCGGCCAGGAAGGGAGCGGCGTTGGAGAGGTCCGGTTCGACGGTCACGTCGACCGCCCGGACGGGACCGGGGCGCACCTGCCAGCGGTCCGGCTCGCCGTCGTCCACCTCGACCCCGTGCTCGCGCAGCGCCGCGACCGTCATCTCGATGTGCGGCAGCGACGGCACCGGTGCACCGTCGTGGCGGACGTCGACGCCGTGGTCGAAGCGGGACCCGGCCAGCAGCAGCGCCGAGACGAACTGGCTGGAGGCCGACGCGTCGATCGTGACCGCGCCGCCGGGCACCCGGCCGGTGCCGTGCACGGTGAACGGGAGGGTGCCGCGCCCCTGGTCGTCCACGTCCAGGCCGAGCGCGCGCAGACCCGTGAGGATGCCGCCCATCGGGCGCGTCCGCGCGTGCGCGTCGCCGTCGAAGGTGACCGGGCCGTCGACCAGTCCGGCGACCGGAGGCACGAACCGCATCACCGTCCCGGCGAGGCCGCAGTCGACACGGGCGTCGCCGGGGACGCCGTGGCCGGCCGGGACCGGGGCGACCGCCCAGTCCTCGCCGTCGGTGTCCACCCCGGCGCCCAGGGCTCGCAGCGCCCCGGCCATCAGCAGGCTGTCGCGCGAGCGGAGGGCACGGCGTACGACGGAGGGGCCGTCGGAGAGCGCCGCCAGGATCAGGGCGCGGTTGGTGAGCGACTTCGATCCGGGCAGGGTCACGGTGGCGGTCACGGGCGCCGACGGCGTCGGCGCCGGCCACGGGTCGGGCAGCGCGCTCGGGACAGGTGCGGGGGTCATCGCGGCCGAGACTACCGGGGTCGGCCGGGGCGACCGTCTCAGCGACGCAGGTCGCGGACCAACGAGCGGATCGCCCGCTGCACGCTGATGATGCCGTCGTAGTCGAGGACGACGGTCCGGGTGTTGTCCGCCAGGTCGGGGTCGGTGTTGCCGGGGGAGGACACGGTCACCACCGTCGCGATCGCGGCGTGCCGGGGGACGCGTCGCAGGTTGAGGTCGAAGATCCCGTTGAAGGTCGACCCGCCGGGCGTGCAGACCACCCGGGAACGGCTCCCCGTGGCGTAGGTGCAGCCGTTGGGGATGCCCTCGAGATCGACCCGTGCGTCCCGGATGTCGAGGTCGAAGACCAGCGTGGTGCCGCCGGCGGGGAGACCGTTCACGCGGGCTCGGAACCGGCCGATGCTGCCGACCGCGTTGTCGTCGAGGCTCAGGCTCAGGTCGAACCCGGGCGTCTCGGTGGGCGTTTCGGTGGGCGTTTCGGTGGGGGTCTCGGTGGGGGTCTCGGTGGGGGTCTCGGTGGGGGTCTCGGTGGGCGTTTCGGTGGGCGTTTCGGTGGGCGTTTCGGTGGGCGTCTCGGTCGGCCGGGTCCGGATGAAGGTGAACGCCAGGTCGTTGTCGACGGTGTTGCTGTCCTCGTAGCCGTCGACGCGGACGGTCAGTCGCAGCGTGTCGGTGTCCAGGTCGTCGGGGACCGACAACGGGACGACGGCCTGGAAGGACCGCGGGGCGAGCCGGAAGACCCCCAGCCGGCCTGCGCCGCCGCCGGTGACGCACCGCGCCAGCGTCGGGTCGGTCTCCGGCACGGTGCACAGGCCGCCCCCGGGCGCGAAGGCGACCCGGCCGGAGTCGGACCCGATCCGCAGGGTGACCGTGACGCGGCTCTCGGGGAGCCCGTCGACGTCGACGACCAGGGCGTCGTCCTCGACCGTCGCGCCCGCGACCCGCACATCGGCGGTCGGCGGGTCGGTCGGCGGATCCGTCGGCGGGTCGGTGGGCTCGTCGGTCGGCTCGTCCGTCGGGCCGGCGGTCGGCTCCTCGGGAGGGAGCGTGGGTGCCGTGGTCGCGGCCGCCGGGATCACCGACGGCACGACCACCCGCGGTGCGGGGAAGGGTGCGGTGCGCGGCGTAGGGCTGGTCGACTCCCGCGGCTTGGGGGCACGGGTCGCCCCCGGAGTCGGGGTCGAGGTGACTGCGGGGGGAGGCTCGGCCGCCGGGGGGACGTCCCCGCCCCCGGTGACCGCCAGCGTGATCGCGGTCGCGGCCGCGACACCGGCGGCGGCGGTCCCCGCGGCCACCGGCACGACGTTCGCCGCGACGAAGTCCTTCGCCCGGTCGACCAGCATCAGCAGACCGCCGCCGGTCGCGGTCGCCCCGCCGGTCCCGGCCAGGTACGACGCGGCCAGGCCGCCGAGCAGCAGGGGGGCGATGACCGCGGCGAGGTTCGAGTTGACCTCGGTCAGCTCGAGGTAGAGCGCGGTGCACGAGCGGCAGTCGTCCAGGTGCGCCTCGACCTTGCCCGCGTCCCGCTTGGAGAGACCCTTGCGGACGTAGCCGCCGAGCCGCTCGGTGACCCAGCGGCAGTCGGCGTCGCTGATCTCGGCCAGGTGCGCGGTCAGATAGGCCTGCCGGAGCCCCTCGCGGGCACGGTAGGCGAGCGCGGAGACCGAGTTCGCGCTCATGCCGAGCAGGGGCGCGATGTCGGCGGGCTTCTGTCCCTCCACCTCCAGGTGCCAGAGCACCAGCTGCCAGCGCTCGGGCAGCGAGGCGAACGCCTTCGCGGCGGCTCCGCTCTCGAACTGCGCGACCGTGGTGTCGGTGAACGGCACGCCCGGGTCGAAGGGCGTCATGTCGTCGGTGGTCGTGAGCTTGGACTGCGCCCGGATCCGGTCCACGTGCAGGCGTCGAACGGCGGTGAGCAGGTACGCGCGGAAGGCGACGTCGGGACCGCCACCGCCCTGGAGCACGGCCATCACCTTCGCGAAGGCGTCGGAGACGAGGTCGTCGGCATCGGGGCCGCGCACCAGTTGGCGGGCCAGCCGTCGGGCGGCCTCGACGTGGCGCTCGAAGAGCTCGCCGTACGCCTCGAGGTCGCCCGCGCGCACGCGCGAGATCAGCTCCGCGTCGCTGGGAGCGTCAAGGTTGTGCAGCAGCTCGGTCATGGTGGTCTTGTCAACGCACGACAGTCGCGATCGTGACGGACCCCCTCCCTCAACACGGCGCGGGTGCGGACGCCTAGGCACGAAAGTACCGGGCAACGGCCCTCAGGTCACCAGAACGTGGACATCACGTGCGGTTCGGGGGCGAACAGGCGAAAAAAACTTCTCAGAACCGCGTCATGGTCGCCGAGGGCACCCGTCTCCTCCGTGACGGACCGCACGACCGGCCGCCGCCTGGGAGGGCGACCGGTCGTCACTGGAGGAAGGGAGGGGCGCGATGCTGGGGCTGACGTCTCTCCACCGCCGGAGGTCCGGCTCCGCCACACCAGGGCGGGAACTGTCCGAGGAGCAGCGGCGTGGGTTGCCGCAGGCCTTCGAGGCAGTCGGGGAGGCCCTGGTGGCGGGGGCCAGCCCGCTGGCCGCCTGTGCGGTCGCGGGTCGGACACTGGCCCACGACGGCGCCTCGTTGGGAGAGGCGCTGACCGGGCTCCGGTTCACGTACGCCGCGCTGGGAGGCGCGGGGTGCGACCCGGACTTCGAGGCCGTCATGGCCCTCTGCGAGGCCTGGGGCGAGTCCACGCTGGACTTCCTCCACGACCTGTCCTGCGAGGACCCGCTGACCGGCCTGGCGACGCTGGCCCATCTGCGGACCCGCATCGCCGAGGTGTATCGGGAGGCGGACCGCTCGGGAGAACCGGTCCGCACCTCCCACGCCCTCGTCGTGGTGGACACCGCGGGCGGTCCCGACCAGGACGTGTACGACGCCTCGTTCGCGCGAGCGCTGCGTCTTGCCGGCGTCTCCGACGCGCTGAGGACGGTCTTCTCCGGTGAGGAGACGATCGCGCGGGTCGGCGCCGACAAGGTGGTCGTCCTCGCCCGACGTTCGCCCGAGCTGGCCGAACTGGTCGGCATCATGCGCGAACTCTTCGACGACCTGCGTGTCGCCGAGGGTGCCCGGATCTGGATCGAGGGTCTGCCGAGCAACCCCGACCTGGGTGTCCGCCTGCTCTCCGAGCTCGCCCGCGCCTGACCGCGTTCCGGTGGTTCCTGACACCGTTCCGGTGGTTGAGGAGGCCGAGGAACGAGGCCGTCTCGAAACCCCGCTGTGGCCCCTGCCACAAAAATGGACAGCGGCCGCACTCTTGCCACGACTCTTTACAACACGTACCTTCTTGTAAAGTTCCTCGACCGATGGAGGTCGGGGTGTCCGGCAAGGAGATGCTCATGGCGGTGCAGTCGATCGGCGTGGCTCCGAACACCTATCGCGACACCAAGCGGTATGCGTGGATCCTCGGAGCCCTCATCCCGACGGTCCCCTTCATGGCCTGGGGCCTGGTCGAGTGGACGGGGATCGACCTGTTCTGGTTCTTCGGCCCGGTCTTCGTGTTCATGGTGATCCCCGCGATCGACCTGGTCGCCGGGTTGGACCCGAACAACCCCCCGGACGAGGTCATCGAGGCGCTGGAGAACGACAGGTACTACCGCTGGGTGACCTACGCCTTCATCCCCTTGCAGTACATCGCGCTGGTGTGGACGGCCTGGATGATCAGCCAGCCGCAGTACTCCACCGCCGACCGCATCGGCATGGCGATCAGCGCCGGCATGGTGGCCGGCATCGCGATCAACACCGCCCACGAGCTGGGTCACAAGAAGGAGTCCCACGAGCGCTGGTTCGCCCGGATCTGCCTGGCGCAGACGTTCTACGGGCACTTCTACATCGAGCACAACCGTGGTCACCACGTGCGCGTCGCGACGCCGGAGGACCCGGCCAGCTCACGGTTGGGTGAGAACGTCTGGTTCTTCATGCCGCGCACCGTCATCGGCTCGCTGCGCTCCGCCTGGGAGCTGGAGCGCAAGCGGTTCGAGCGCCTGGGCACCTCGCCGTGGACGCTGAAGAACGACGTGCTGAACGCCTGGGCGATGTCGGTGGTCCTGTGGGGCGGGCTCATGCTCGGCTTCGAGTACCTGGGCAGCGGCTTCGGCTTCGAGCTCTTCCCCTTCCTGGTCATCCAGGCCGTGGTCGGCATCTGGCTGCTGGAGTCGGTGAACTTCCTCGAGCACTACGGCATGAAGCGCGCCAAGCTGGAAAACGGGCGCTACGAGCGGGTGAACCCGAGCCACTCCTGGAACAGCAACAACATCGGCACCAACGTGCTGCTCTACCACCTGCAGCGGCACAGCGACCACCACGCGAACCCGACCCGTCGCTACCAGGCGCTGCGGGACTTCCCGGAGGCCCCCGTGCTGCCCACCGGCTACGCCGGCATGATCGTGCTGACGTGGATCCCGCCGGTGTGGCGCGCGGTGATGGACAAGCGCGTCGTGGCCCACTACGACGGCGACATCACCAAGGCCAACCTGCACCCGCGCAAGGCGGAGAAGTACCTGGCCACCTACGGCGCGACCACCGAGGTGGCGTGAGCGATGGCGAAGTTCCAGTGCCCCAACTGCGAGTACGTCTACGACGAGGACCTGGGCGCTCCCCGTGAGGGCTGGCCGGCCGGGACGGCGTTCGCCGACATCGATCCCGACTGGTGCTGCCCCGACTGCGGGGTCCGCGAGCAGCAGGACTTCGAACCGCTGAGCCCATGAGCGTGGGGGACCTGAGCACGGGGGACCCGACCACCGGGCACGGGAGCAGGGCCGGGGTGGTGATCGTGGGCTCCGGCATCGCCGGGGTCTCCACGGCCGCCGCCCTCCGGGCATCGGGGTACGACGGGCCGCTGCGCCTCGTGGGGGAGGAGCAGCACCTGCCGTACCGCCGTCCGGCGGTCTCCAAGGAACTCGTCCGCGGTGAGAAGTCCCCCGACCAGATCCTGATCCGCCCGCAGCGGTGGTACGACGCGCAGCGTGTGGACCTCGTGCTCGGGCGACGGGCCGAGGCCCTCGACACCGAGGCGCGGGTGCTCACGCTGGATGACGGCAGCGCCTGGGCGTACGACCGACTGGTGCTCGCCACCGGCGGCCGGGCTCGGTCGCTGGGACCGGCCGGTGATCGCGTGGTGACCTTGCGAACCGCCGCCGACGCGCTCACGTTGGCCGACCGGCTCGACGGGATCGGATCGGTGCTCGTGGTGGGTGCCGGGCTGGTCGGCTCCGAGATCGCGGCCAGCCTACGGCTGCGCGGGCTGGAGGTGACCATGCTGGAGGGTGCGGCGTACCCGCTGGCCCGGATCCTGCCCGAGCCCCTGGCCCGGGAGTACGCCTCGCTGCACACCACCCGAGGTGCCGTGCTCGAGACCGGCGTGAGCGTGGCGGGGCTGGAGCAGCACGGCGACCGGGTCGCGGTGTTCGCCGACGACGGCCGGGCCTGGCAGGCCGACCTGGTCGTCGTGGCCATCGGCCTCGCCCCCGACCTCGACCTCGCGGTCGCGGCCGGGCTGGAGACCGACGGCGGGATCGTCGTGGACTGGCACGGGCGCACGTCGGCTCCGGGCGTCTACGCCGCCGGGGACGTGGTGTCCCGCCCGACCGCGCATCTGGACGCCGCCTACCGCGGGGAGCACTGGCAGTCGGCGCAGAACCACGGCACCGCGGTGGGCCGCGCGGTCGCCGCCGACCTCGCCGGGGAGGAACCCGAGGCCTTCGACGAGGTCCCGTGGGCCTGGTCGGACCAGTACGAGGTGTGCCTGCAGGTGACGGGGTGGCCGGACGCCTCGCTGGACATGGTGCTGCGCGGGGAGCCCGGGTCCGACTCCTACGTCGCCTTCTTCCTGGACGGGGACCGGCTCCGGGGCGCGGTGGGCGTCGGGCGTCCCGGAGACGTCCGCGCCGCCCGCGAGCTCATCTCCTCCGCCACACGGGTCGACGTACGCCTCCTGGCCGTCGAGGATCTGCCCCTGGGTGAGACGGTGGTGTCATGACCCCGGCCGAGCCCTTCCGTGCCACGGTCCGCACGATGCTGCGCGACCGCCTGTTCGACGCCGCCGCGGACGCCTTCGCCGAGGTCGGCTGGCAGCGCCTGACGATGTCGACCATCGCCAAGCGCGCCGGGGTCAGCCGGCAGACGGTCTACAACGAGTTCGGCAGCAAGCCGCAGTTGGCCGAGCTCCTCGTCATGCGCGAGCTGGACACCTTCTTGGGAGTCGTCCGGGAGGCCTTCACGGCGCAGACCGACTTCGTCTCCGCGGTACGCGCGGCGCTCCAGGGAGCGTTCGAGGCGGCGGAACAGAGCGCGCTGCTGCGTGCGGTCCTGGAGAGCGGGCACACCGGGGACTCCGAGCTCCTGCCCTACCTGACCCAGTCCCAGGGCCTCATCGACACCGCGACCGACTTCCTCGTGCTGTTGGTGGCCGACGACTACCCCGACCTGGCGCTGAGCGGCGACCGGCTGCGCTTCGCCCTCGAGACGGTGGTCCGGCTGGTGCTCAGCCACATCATGCAGCCCTCGGGCTCCCCGGAGGCCACCGCGGACCGCCTCGCCTGGTTCATCGGCGCCGTAGTCGACGGCGTGGACGCGCGCGCCCTGGACTGATCCGGGAGTGTCCCTCATCCCCTCTAGGGTGAGGCCATGTGCGGACGCTACGCCTCGAGTCGCAAGCCCGAGGACCTTGCCGTGGAGTTCGAGATCGACCGCGCCACGCTGAGCGAGACGGTGGCCGAAGCGCTGCCCGCGGACTTCAACGTCGCCCCGACCAAGCCGGTGTACGCCGTCCTCACCCGTCCCGCGGCGCCGGAGCACGGCCGGGTCGAGGCGCGTCAGTTGAGGGTCCTGCACTGGGGCCTGGTGCCCTTCTGGGCCAAAGACCCGAGCATCAGCAGCCGGATGATCAACGCCCGGATGGAGTCGGTCACCGAGAAGCCGGCATTCCGGCAGGCCTTCGCCAAGCGGCGTTGCCTGCTGCCGGCGGACGGCTACTACGAGTGGTATGCCACCGAGCAGCGCACCAAGGCCGGCAAGCCGGTCAAGCAACCGTTCTTCATCCACCCCACCGACGGGTCGTCCCTGGCGATGGCCGGGCTCTACGAGATCTGGCGTGACCCGACCCGGTCCGACGACGATCCCCAGCGCTTCCGCTGGACCTGCACGATCCTGACCACCACCGCCGAGGACGCAGTGGGGCACATCCACGACCGGATGCCCCTGGTGGTGGAGCGGGACCGGTTCGCGGACTGGCTGGACCCGGCGCCCCGCGACGAGGAGCACCTGCGGTCGCTCCTGGTGCCCGCCGCGCCCGGGCGTCTCGAGGCCTACCCCGTCAGCACCCTGGTCAACAACGTCCGCAACAACGGGCCCGAGCTCCTCGAGCCGCTGCCCGTGGAGCAGGAGTCCTGATGCCGACCGTCGTCCGTGAGGTCGCCACGCCGCTGGGGCCGGCCCGGCTCCACACCGACCGCGCCCGTCGGCCGTTCGCCACCCTGGTGCTCGGCCACGGCGCGGGCGGGGGACCCGAGGCGCGCGACCTGGCCACCCTGGCCGCGTGCCTGCCGCGTGAGGGCATCACCGTGGTCCGGGTGGAGCAGCCCTGGCGGGTGGCCGGCCGCAAGGTCGCGCCGGCTCCGGGGGTGCTGGACCAGGGCCTCGTCTCGGCGGTCAACCAGCTGCGCACCCGGACGCCCTTGGTGCTCGGGGGGCGCAGTGCCGGTGCCCGCAGTGCCTGCCGGACCGCCGCGGAGCTGGGTGCCTCCGGGGTCCTGGCACTCGCTTTTCCGCTGCATCCTCCCGGGCGCCCGGAGAAGTCCCGCCTCGCCGAGCTCGAGGCGGTGACGCTGCCGACCCTGGTGGTGCAGGGGGAGCGCGACTCCTTCGGCACGCCCGAGGAGTTCCCGGCACACCTCCAGGTGGTGGGCGTCCCGGGGGGAGACCACGGGTTCGCGGTGCCGCGTCGGGGGGTGCTCACCCAGGAGGAGGCGCTCGGGCTGATCGTGGAGGCGGTGCTGGAGTTCGTCGTCCGGGAGGTCGCCGGGAATCCCGGGCAGGGGAATCCCGGGCACCAGGAGGCTGTTGCATCTCAGTGAGGCCACCGGCAGCGGTCCGGGGCGGAAGGGGAGCCGATGTCCTGCGCGCAGCTCGAGACCGGGCACGTCACGGTCGACCTGCCCACACAACCCCTGCCGGTAGGCTGGAGGGCGATGACCGAGACCACCCCCGCTGCCGAGACCGAGGCGGAGCGCGCCGCTCGGTTCGAGCGTGACGCGATCCCCTTCCTGGACCAGTTGTACTCCGCCGCCCTGCGGATGACCCGGAACCCGCAGGACGCCGAGGACCTGGTGCAGGAGACGTTCGCCAAGGCGTACGGCTCCTTCCACCAGTTCAAGGAGGGCACGAACCTCAAGGCGTGGCTCTACCGGATCCTCACCAACACCTTCATCAACTCCTACCGCAAGAAGCAGCGGGAGCCGCAGGCGTCGATGACCGAGGAGGTCGAGGACTGGCAGCTCGCGCGGGCCGAGTCGCACACCTCGAGCGGGCTGAAGTCCGCGGAGATGGTGGCGCTGGAGCACCTGCCCGACAGCGACGTGAAGGACGCGCTCCAGCAGCTGCCGGAGGACTTCCGCCTCGCGGTCTACCTCGCCGATGTCGAAGGTTTCCCCTACAAGGAGATCGCCGAGATCATGGAGACCCCGATCGGGACCGTGATGTCGCGGCTCCACCGGGGCCGCCGCCAACTGCGGGCCCTGCTCACCGACTACGCCCGCGAGCGCGGGATGCGGATCGACTCCCCGGAGAAGGCGGAGGTCGTTTCATGAGCCACGACCACCCCGACTTCGACTGCGACGAGGTCCTCGAGCGGATGGCGTTCTTCATCGACGACGAGCTCGACCAGGCCGACATCGCCCAGATCGCCGAGCACATCGACGCGTGCGCCCCCTGCCTGGAGGGCTACGACCTGGAGCGGCTGATGAAGGCGCTCGTGGCTCGTTCCTGCGCCGAGCACGCCCCCGAGCAACTGCGCCAGAAGGTGCTCTTCCAGATCCGCCAGGTGCAGGTCACCTACCGCGAGACCTTCTGAGCAACGAGAACGACCCCGGACCGGACGGTGCGGGGTCGTTGCTGCGTCTGCGGCGAGCCGGCAGGAAGAGGCCAGGTCAGGCGTTGGGGCGCTTGCCGTGGTTCGCGCCCTTCTTCTTGCGGGCGCGGCGCTTGCGGCCGGTCTTACCCATGGGGGTCTCCTTCGTGCGTGGGAACACTCCATCATCGCAGGTCCGCACGGTCCCTCGAAATCGGGTCCGGGACGTGGCGTGCATGCTGGTGACCATGACCGCCGTACTGACCTTCACCGTGACCGACCAGGACACCGCCCGCGCCGTGGGCTCCGGCGACCTGGAGGTGCTCGGAACGCCGCGCCTGCTCGCCTGGTGCGAGGCCGCGACCTGCGCCGCGGTGGCAGCGGAACTGGCTCCGGGGAGCACGTCGGTCGGCACCCGGGTGAGTCTGGAGCATCGCGCCGCCAGCCTGGTCGGCGAGACGATCACCGTGCAGGCCCGGGAGGTGCACCGCGACGGTCGACTGCTCCGGTTCGAGGTGACCGCGACCGACGCCCGTGACACCGTCGTCGGCCACGGCGAGGTGACGCGCGTGGTCGTCGACGCCGAGCGGTTCCTGGCCCGACTGGCTCGGTGAGCCGGGCCAGGACGCCCGGACGCGGATCGCCCGGACGCGGATCGCCCGGACGAGCACCGCTGCTCAGATGCCGAAGGTGTTGCGCGGGTAGGTGGCGTTGACGTCGGTGATCACGTTGACCAGGTAGGGCACCCCCGAGGCGAAGGCCCGGTCCAGCGCGGGGCCGATCTCCTTCGGGTCGGTCACCATCTCCCCGGCGCCCCCGAGCGCCTCGACGACCTGGTCGTAGCGGGTCCGAGGTGCCAGGTCGGCGATCACGTCGTAGCCGTACAGCATCTGCATCGGGCCCTTCTCCAGCGCCCAGGCGGAGTTGTTGCCGACGACCATGACCACCGGCAACTGGTGCCGCACGAGCGTGTCGACGTCCATCAGCGACATGCCCGCGGCGCCGTCGCCGAGCAGGAGCGCCACCTGCGCCGAAGGCCGGGCGATCCGGGCGGCGATCGCGGCGCCGAGGCCCGCGCCGAGGCAGCCGTACGGCCCGGGGTCGAGCCACCCGCCGGGGCGAGCCGGCTCGACGAACTTGCCGGCGAAAGAGACGAAGTCGCCGCCGTCGCCGATCACCACCGCGTCCTCGGCCAGCCGCGGCAGCAGTTCGCCGTAGATCCGCGCGGGGTGGATCGGGTCGGCCTCCGCGGAGAGCAGGGCGTTGTCCCGCTCGGTGGCTGCGGCCACGCTCTGCTGGAGCGCGTCGACCCAGGGGGCCCAGTCCGGCTTGCGGAGTTGGCCCTGGGTGGCCTCGACGACGCCGTCCAGGACCAGGGTGAGGTCGCCGTACGCCGACGCGGCCAGGTCGGCATGGCCGGAGAGCTGGCCGGCGGAGTCGGCGAGGTGGACCACCTTCGCCACCGGTGCGCCGTCCTTCCCTCCGAAGACCCCGTAGCCCAGCCGGAAGTCCAGGGGAGTGCCCACCACGATCACCAGGTCGGCCTGACCCAGCGCCTGCCCGCGGGCCTTGGTCATCAGCAGCGGGTGTCGTCCGGGCACCACGCCCCGGCCCATGCCGTTGGTGATCGCCGGCAGGCCCAGGGTCTCCACCAGGCGCAGCGCGGCGTCCTCGGCGCCGTCGGCCCACACGTCGGAGCCGATCACGAGCACCGGACGGGAGGAGTCGGCGAGCAGCGCGCCGATGTCGGCGAGTGCGTCGGTGTCCGGTGCCTGCGGGGTCGGCGCGGCGAACTCCGGCCGCGTCACCGCGCGGGTCTCGAAGAAGGTGTCCATCGGGATGTCGAGGAAGGCCGGCCCCCGGTGGGCGGAGCGGGCCGCGGTGAAGGCGGCGTCGACCGCGGTGGGGACGTCCGCGGCGTCGTGGACGGTGCGGGCCAGCTTGGTGACGGGAGCGACCAGCGGGACGTGGTCGAGCTCCTGGAGCGAGCCGGTGCCCCAGCGGTTGTCGGGGGCGCGGCCACCGATGACCACCAGGGGCGCCCCGCTGAAGTACGCCTGGGTGATCGGCGAGACCCCGTTGGTGATGCCCGGACCGGCGGTCAGCACCGCCAGGCCCGGAGTCCGGGTCAGCTTGCCGATCGCCTCGGCGGCGAAGACGGCGGTCTGCTCGTGGCGCACGTCCAGCAGCCGCATCTGCGGGTCCGCCTTCACCGCGCCGTCGTACATCGGGAAGACGTGGGCACCGGAAAGCGTGAACATCGTGTGGACGCCATGGCCGGCGGCCACCGCCACAGCGTGCGCCCCGCTGTGGGCCTCGACGGCCCCGTCCTGGTCCTCGCGCTCGTCCGGTGTGCTGCCGGGCTGCTGGTCCTCTGCGATCGTCATGGTCGCAACCTACCGGCGAGTCACCGGGTCGGACAGCCGTCTCGCCCGGGTTCTACCCTGGTCTGCGTGCCCACGCTGACCGAGGTCGCCCGCGCCCACACCGACCTCACCCCGGCCGAGCTCGGCTGGCTCTCGCTGCTGGTCGCGGACTGGCAGATCGTGGCCGACCTGTCGTTCGCGGACCTGGTGATGTGGCTGCCCGACGAGGACGGCAACGGCTTCTGGGCGGCGGCGCAGATGCGCCCCACCACCGGCCCCACAGCGTATGTCGACGACCTCGTCGGGGCCTTCATCCCGACGGGGAACCGGCCGCTGCTCGACGAGGCACTGGCCCAGGGGCGGGTGGTCCGCGAGGGCGACCCGGAGTGGCGCGACCACGTGCCCGTGCGGGTCGAAGCCATCCCGGTACGCCGCGGCGGGCGCATCATCGCGGTGATCGCGCGGAACACGAACCTGCTCGGCGTGCGCACCCCCTCGCGCCTGGAGTTGGCCTACCTCCAGACGGCGACGGACCTGACCCAGATGATCTCCCGTGGGCTGTTCCCCTACGAGGGCCCGCGCTCGGACCACACCGACTCACCGCGGGTGGGGGACGGCTTCGTCCGCCTCGATGCAAGCGGGCGGGTGACCTACGCGAGTCCCAACGCGCTGTCGGTCTACCGCCGCCTGGGCCTGGCCAGCGACCTCACCGGGCTGGACCTGGCCGAGACCACCCGGGCGCTCATCCCCGCTTCCCGCCGCGAGGACGAGGAGACCCTGAGTGCGGTGCTGGGTGGTCAGGTGCCGCGCGACACCGAGCTCGGCAACGGCAGCACCGTGGTGATCGTCCGGTCGATCCCCCTGCGGACCGAGACCGAGGTGGTCGGGGCGCTGGTGCTGCTGCGCGACGTCACCGACCTGCGCAACCGCGACCGCGAACTGGTGCACAAGGACGTCACCATCCGCGAGATCCACCACCGGGTGAAGAACAACCTGCAGACCGTGGCTGCGCTGCTCCGCATCCAGGCGCGCCGGATGACGGTGCCCGAGGCGCGCGCCGCGCTGGACGAGGCCGTACGCCGGGTCGGCTCGATCGCCTTGGTGCACGAGACCCTCTCCACCGCCCTCGACGAGCAGGTCTCCTTCGAGGAGATCGTGGACCGGCTCCGGCTCTCTCTCGCGGACCTGGGTTCGGCCTCGGGCACGCTGACGACGTCGCGCGAGGGCACCTTCGGTGCGGTTCCCTCAGAGGTGGCGACCCCGCTGGCGATGGTGCTGACCGAGCTCCTCCAGAACGCGGCCGAGCACGGCGTTGCGGGCCGTGACGGCCACGTCGTCGTGCGTGGCGAGCGACGCCCGGACCGGCTGGTGATCCGGGTGGAGGATGACGGCGTCGGGCTTCCGCCCGGGTTCGACCCGGAGGGCTCGACGAGCCTGGGACTCTCCATCGTGCGCACGCTGGTGGAGTCAGAACTCGGAGGGTCGCTGACGATGGGCCCCGGGCCGTCCCGAGGGACGGTCGCCGAGGTCAGCGTGCCGTTGGGGTGAGGGTGGCGGGTCGGCTCAGGCTCCGGTGCGCACCCGGGCGCGGGCGTTGCGACGCTTGAGCGCGCGACGCTCGTCCTCGCTCAGCCCACCCCAGACACCGTGGTCCTGACCGGCCTCGAGCGCCCAGGCGAGGCACTGTTCGCGCACCTCGCACCGACGGCACACCTGCTTGGCCTCCTCGATCTGGAGGATGGCCGGACCGGTGTTGCCGATCGGGAAGAACAGTTCCGGGTCCTCGTCGAGGCACGCGGAACGGTGGCGCCAATCCATGGCGGCGAACTCCTTCAGTCTTTCGTCTCGGGGACCGACCGGGTCGTCGGCCGCGGACCCCGCGGTAGGAGGGTCCCGGTCAGGCATCATTGCCCTTGGGGTACAGATGGCCCCGTTGTCCGGCAACCGGAGTCGATGCTGTCAAGATTGGAACGCTCAATCAAGACCCCTGCGCTGCCACTTTGGTCACAGCGCCCGCTCGGCGTGGCATCTCGCCTCGGTGCGGCCCGTACGATCTGAGGTCGTGACAGGTTCTCTCGAGCCCGCGGGGCCGTTGGCCGACGCGCCGGCGCCGTTGAAGGTGGCTGCCTCCCTCATCGCGGTGGAGGCCCTCGTCTTCGCGCTGCTGGCGGTGCTCGAGATCGCCTCCAGCAGCGGGGAGCGCCTGGCCCTGGGCCTCAGCACGACCGCCTTCTTCGCGATCTACGCCGGAGCCCTGGCGCTGGGCGCCTGGCAGCTGGTCCGGCTGAACTCGTGGGTCCGTGCGCCGCTGGTGATGGCCCAGCTCATCCAGGGCCTGGTCGGGGTGAGTTTCTGGGGAGGCGAGACGACGCCGGTCGCGATCGCGGCGATCGCGGTCGCCGGGCTCACGCTGGCCGGCATCTTCCACCCGGCCTCCCTCGAGGCGCTGGCCGAGGAGTAGCGCCGGCGGCTCGAGCCGCCGTGGGACCGACGACGAGAAGGGGCGTCCA